>NZ_JBQQBV010000002.1:0-635045 GCF_052246355.1 Streptomyces sp. 3N207
CTTCCCCACCACCGCCCGGGCCCTGGAACAGCGCAACGACATGCTGCGCAAACTCAGCACCATGCCCCCCGCCACGGAGGGACGACCGGCCCACTCGGCCCTCACCCTGCCCGAATTCATGCCCACGGCGTGAGTTCCGGGACGGCGAACGGCTTCCCGGGGACAACAGCGATGGAGACACCCGAATCGCCGGCAGCGGCCGAGCGTGCGCTGCTCGCGGGGGCTTCGCGTCGGTGGGTGCGGCTGCTGCCGTGGGGCGTGGCGTTCGTGCTGTGCGTCGCCATGCTGCCCACCACCATCCAGGTGCTCAGCGTCGACTACGGCCTGAACGGCGGCATCGCCAGCGCGCTGGCCGTTACGCAGACGGCACCGCTGCTGCTCGCCGTCATACGCCCGCTGCAGGCCTGGTACGTGATCTTCGCCGCGGACATGGCCGGGGCGTTCGCCCTGCTCGCCGTCGACTTCGAAGAGCGGCTCGTGTGGCCGTTCCCGCCCATGGAGATCGTCGGGTACATCGGCCTCTGCCTCGCTCTCGGCCTGCGCGAGCCGCGCCGGACGCTGCTGCTGGTGTGGCTGGCGACGGCGGGCGCGGGCGTCGGCCTGGAGTTCGTCGTGCCCAACGGTATGAGCGGCAACAGCACACTCCTCACCATTCTCAGCGGGGTCGCACTCGTGCTCGTCGGTGCGCTCCGCGAGCGGTACGAGGCGCAGCGCAGACTGGCCGAGCAGGAGACGATCAGCGAGGCCGAGCGCGGTCGGCGGACCCTGTTGGAGGAACGGGCCCGCATCGCACGCGAGTTGCACGACGTGGTGGCGCACCACATGTCCGTCATCACGGTGCAGGCGGACACCGCAGCGTACCGCCTCGACGGGCTGCCGCCTCACGAGCAGGAGGAGTTCACGTCCATCGCGGCGACCGCGCGCGAATCGCTCGGCGAGATGCGACGGCTCCTCGGCGTGCTGCGGAACGAGGAGGCGCACGGCGAGCTCGCGCCCCAGCCGGGCCTGACGCGAATCGGGCAGCTGGTGGAGGCGACGGTGAGGGCGGGCGTGCCGGTGGAGTTCACCTCCTGCGACGCCGATGTGCCCGAGGCGGTGGGCCTCTCCGCGTACCGCATCGTCCAGGAGGCCCTCGCGAACGTCGTGCGGCACGCGCCGGGTGCTTCGACGCAGGTATCGGTGTCGGAGTCCGTTTCTCAGGACAGCGCGCGGCTCACCGTCCTCGTCGTCAACGGGCCGCCGCCCGAGCCGACCGCCGAGCCGCTCGAGGAGGGCGGCACCGGGCACGGCCTCGTCGGCATGCGCGAGCGGGTGCGGCTGGTGGGCGGCGAGCTGGACACCGGGCCGCTGCCGGGCGGCGGCTTCCGGGTGGCGGCGCGGCTCCCGGTGACAGAGAACGACAGCGAAGGGGCAGCATGACGATCCGGGTCATCATCGTCGACGACCAGGCCATGGTGCGGGCCGGATTCGCCGCGCTGCTGGCCGCCCAGAGCGATATCGACGTGGTGGGCGAGGCCCCCGACGGTGTGCGGGGCGTCGAGCTGAGCCGGCGCACCCATCCCGACGTCGTGCTGATGGATGTCCGCATGCCCGAGATGGACGGCCTCGATGCCGCGCGCCGCCTCCTCGCGCCCCCGCCGGGCGGTGGGGGCAGCACCACCCACGCCGTTCAGGCGGTGGGGGAGCACCGGCCGCGCGTCCTGATGCTCACCACATTCGACGTCGACGACTACGTCTACGAGGCGCTGCGCGCCGGCGCGAGCGGCTTCCTGCTGAAGGACGCGCCGCCGGCCGACCTCATCGCGGCGGTACGCGTCGTGGCCTCGGGCGACGCGCTGCTCGCTCCCTCCGTGACGCGCCGCCTCATCGCGGACTTCGCCCGGCAACGTCCCGCAGCGCGAGGCAAGCCCGGGCTGCGGCTCAAGGCCCTGACGGAACGCGAAACCGAGGTCCTCACCCTGATGGCCCGCGGCCGGTCCAACGCGGAGATCGCGGAGACGCTGGTGCTGGCCGAGCAGACGGTGAAGACGCACGTGAGCCGCGTTCTCACCAAGCTCGACCTGCGCGACCGCGCCCAGGCGGTGGTCTTCGCGTACGAATCGGGGCTGGTAGCCCCGGGCGAGTAGGACAACCACTCGCCGGGGCTGCGCCCCGGGACCCGAGCACGTCGCCATCGGAGGCGGAGGGGCCTGCGGCCCGTGGCGCTTGCACGGTGCTGAGCCGCGTCGGGTGAGTCGCGGTCCCGTCGGGGGCGGCTCGCTCCACGGTCCCGGAAGCTGGGGGCGGCCCCGGCCCCCACCCGGCAAAAAGCGGCTCCCTCCCCAGGGCTTCGCCCCCAGGCCCCGGCCGGCACCCCCGGCGGAGGGTAGGGCCCTGCCCCTCCTCCACCCCGTACCGCGGTAGTACCTCCACATCGGCTCCCGGGTATGACCCCCCGCGCGCAGCCGTCCCCCCACACTCCACCTCATCGGCAAGAGAAGATCGCGAAAGGACGGAACATGAGGCTGCGCAGCGGCAAGCGCCAGAAGACGGACGACCAACCGGAGGTCCCGGCCACCACACCAGGGCTCGCCGTCGAACTGCTCGGTGTCCGGCGGCAGTACGGCCGCGGCGCGGGCACCGTGCACGCCCTCGCGGGCGTCGACCTCGCCCTCCCGCGCGGCACGTTCACGGCGGTCATGGGCCCGTCCGGTTCCGGCAAGTCCACCTTCTTGCAGTGTGCCGCGGGGCTCGACCGGCCGTCGGCGGGATCCGTGTGCCTCGGCGGCACGGAGATCACCGGTATGAGCGAGAACGACCTCACCGAGCTCCGTCGCAGCCGACTCGGCTTCGTCTTCCAGGCGTTCAACCTGCTGCCGTCGCTGACCGTGGAGCAGAACGTGCTGCTGCCGATGCGCCTCGCCGGGCAGCGCCATGACCGCCACCGGGCGGCCGCGGTGCTCGCGCAGGTCGGACTCGCCGACAAGGCCCGGCGCCGGCCCGGCGAGCTCTCCGGCGGCCAGCAGCAGCGCGTGGCCGTCGCCCGCGCCCTGGTCACCAGCCCTGACGTGATCTTCGCCGACGAGCCCACCGGCGCCCTCGACACCAGCACCGCCGCCGAGGTCCTCGGCCTGCTCCGGCACTCGGTGGACCACCTCGCCGCCACCGTCGTCATGGTCACCCATGACCCGGCCGCGGCTGCCTGGGCCGACCGCGTGCTGTTCCTCGCGGACGGCACCTTCGCCGGCAGTCTGGAGCGCGGTTCGGCGCAGCAGATCGCAGCGCGGATGGTGACGCTCACCTCCCGTACGGGCGCGATGGCAGGAGCCGCGGCATGAGGAGCTTCGCCCCGAACGGCCTCGCTCGCGCGGCCGTACGCTTCAAGCCCGCGTCGTTCGCGGGCACGTTCGTCGCGCTGATGATGTCGGCACTGATCGTCGCGGCCTGCGGCATCCTGCTGGAGACCGGTCTGCGCGCTTCGGTTCCGGCGGAGCGGTACGCGAAGGCGCCGGTCGTCGCGGCGGCCGACCAGTCCGCGCGACTCGTCGCCGATACCATCGACGGCCCGGACGAAACCGCGTATCCGCTGCCGGACACCCCCCGCGTGGACGCGGGGCTCGCGGCGAAGGCCGCCCGGGTGCCGGGCGCCGAGGCCGCGGTGCCGGACTTCACCTTCCCGGTACGGCAGGGCGCCTCCTCGTCGGGCGCGCTCACCGGCCATGGCTGGGGCTCACACGCCTTCACCGGCACCGCGCTGTCCGCGGGCGCCGCGCCGCGTACGGGCGAGGTCGTGCTCGACGCCGCCGCGGCCCGTACTGCGAAGGTCGGCGTCGGCGACACCGTCGCGCTCGAAACGGCCACCGGCCGCGCCGACTTCCGGGTGTCCGGGCTGGCCAAGGCCGGGGCGGGTGACACCGCGACGGCGGGCACAGCGGCCGGCGGCAAGGCCACGGCCTGGTTCGCCGACGCCGAGGCAGCCGCGCTGGCCGGGCACCCCGGCAAGGCCGACGCCGTCGTCGTACTGGCCGAGGACGGCGCCTCCCCCGACGACGAAGCAGCCCTCGCCGCCGCCGTCGAGAAGTCCCTCGCCGGCTCCGGCGCGCAGGTGCACACCGGCGACGGCCGCGGCGAAGTCGAGGACCGGGGCCTGGCGTACGCCAAGGAGACGCTCACCGGACTCGGCGGCCCCTTCGGCGGGGTCGCCACCCTGGTCGCCGTCTTCACCGCGGCCGGCACGGTCGCCCTCTCCGTCGGCCAGCGCACCCGCGAGTTCGCGCTGCTGCGCGCCGTCGGCGCCACCCCGCGGCAGATCCGCCGCGCGGTCGCCGCCGAGGCGCTGCTGGTCGCGCCGCTCGCAGGGCTGCTCGGCTGCCTGCCGGGGATCGGGCTCGCAAGCTGGTGGTTCGGACAGCTCAAGGACCGCGGGGCCATCCCGGAGGCGGTCGATCTGCACGTCTCGGGGCTCCCGCTGCTCGCCGCCGTCGGCATCGGGCTGCTCACGGCGCTCGGCGCCGGCTTGATCGCCGGGCGCAGGCCCGCGAAGATCAAGCCGGGGCAGGCACTCACCGAAGCCTCGGTGGAGCGGCTGCGGCCGGGCATCATCCGTGCCGTCCTCGGGCTTGCCGCCCTCGGCGGTGGCTCGGTTCTCGCCGGCGTCGCCGCCTCCGCCGCCGGTGACAACGCGGCCAACGCCTCCCTCGGCGTCATCATGCTCTTCATGCTCGCGGTCGGCCTGCTCGGCCCGCTGCTGGCCCGGCTGTGCGCGGCGCTCTTCGGCCTGCTGCTGCGCGGCGGCGCCGCGGCGGCGCTGGCCGCCGCCAACTCCCGTACCAACGCGCGCCGACTGGCCTCCGCGATCACTCCGATCGTGCTGGCGATGGCCTTCGCCTCGACGCTCGTCTTCATGCACACGAGCGAGAGCAAGGTCGCCGCGGAACAGCTTCGCGACGGCATCACGGCGGACCACGTCGTCACCAACCCGGCGGGCCTGCCCACCGGCGCCGCCGCCCGGGCCGCCCGCGCTCCCGGCGTCGAGGCGGCCGTGAGCCTGCTCGACACACAGGTGCTGGTGCCCGTCGAATCCGGCGGCGAGACGTCGTTGGCGGGGTCGGCGACCCAGGGCATCTCGGGTTCCGGCGCCCAGCTCGCCAAGGTGCAGGACCTGGACGTACGCGACGGCAGCCTGGACCGCGTGGGAGCGGGCCGCATCGCCATCGACAAAACCCTCGCCACCGGGGCGAAGGTCAAGGTCGGTGACAAGCTGGCGCTCTACCTCCCCGACGGTACGAAGGCCCGCCCGGAAGTCGTCGCGGTCTACGGCCGCGGCCTGGGCCTGGCGGCGGTGACCATGAACCGCGCGTCCCTGGCCGACCACGTCACGTCGGGCTTCGACAGCACGCTGCTGGTACGCGGCGGAGAGGCGGGGTCCCTGGCCGCACTCGGCAAGGTCACCGACGCCTCGGGCTACGCCGTCGAGCAGAACACGGACCGCGAAGTCGGTGCCTGGGCCAACTACGTGATGGCGGGCGTCCTGGGCGGGTTCGCCGCCGTCGCCGCCGTCAACACCCTGGTGATGACGGTCCTGGACCGCCGCCGCGAACTGGCCACGCTCCGCCTCGTCGGCTCCACCCGCCGCCAGGTGCTGCGCATGCTCCGCTGGGAGAGCCTGCTGGTATCGGCAGCGGGCGTGGCCCTGGGCACAACCATCGCCATGATCACGCTGACCCCGATGATGCGCGGCCTGACGGGCGAGTCTCCACACATACCCCCGCTGCTGTACGCCACATTCGTCGCAAGTGCGGTCTCCCTCGGCCTCCTCGCCGTAACCCTCCCCGCCCGCGCGGCACTGCGCGACCGGGAGGCCTGAGACCGTGACGCGTAACCGGCTCTTCGTGCGTGATTGGTTGAGGTCGTGCCTGTGCTTGCCGGGATTGTTGTGCAGGCCGACGAAGCCGAGGTCGGCGATCGCGGCGAGACCGGCCTCGCCCAGCCAGGGCGTGTTTCGGAAGTGGTAGGCGGGTGCGCACGGGCGAGGCATGCGCGCCCCCCTGTGATCGCTATGGTGCGCGTCACATATCTTCGGTGAACTTATTGGCCTCCCGGGTCATCTACCGGCAGGACAGAGGGGTTGGTCGCCCGGCGCCGCGCGTGAGGAAGTAGTCAACGCGGCCTGCACATAGACGAACTGAGGAGAAAAATGCGAAGGAAGCTTGCGAAGGCAGTTGTTGTCCTGGCCGGTATTGCGGCCTTCACCGGTACGACCGCGGTTTCGGCAGGAGCTGTAGAGGCCAAGGAGGCAAGGACGGTAACGGCAGCAGAGAAGGCAAAGAAGAACCCGGTCCCGAAGTTTGAAACTGCGGAGGGGTGCATCAGGTGGGGCAAAACCCTGATGTTGGCCACGGGGGCTTCAGGTTTCACGTGCAAGGAAGTTGACGAGGGCGGCCAGTGGATCGTCACGGAATTGTACTGAAAGCAACGGTGACCGCGCGGCGCCTCGGCGCCGCGCGGTGACATGCTTCTGGGGACGCACCGACAGGGGCGGTCGGATCGACCGCCCGCGATCATGTCTCCGATCCACTCCGGCATCACGAGCCGCGAGTACGCCTGGTCGTGCCCGTGTCACAGTCCTGGGCTGTCGTCTCGCCCCACGGATGTCACGACGATGCCTTGACGGTCTCCGCATCGATGGCCTCGTCCATCGAATGTCGTCGGCTTGCGCAGCATCTCATCGGCCGATCCAGTGCTTGAATCAGCCGGATCCAGCACGGGCCTCCGGGCGTTCACGCTCGGGAGGAGCAGCTTTTCGGGACCGCTCTGACTTGCACTTGTGCAGAGATCTGCAGCAAGGCGTACATCGAGAGCCAGAAGCGTCCCGACTGGCAAAAGCGCAGCGGTGCGCCCTCGCAGGAAGCGGCGAAGTAGGACGGCGACCCGAAGTGGTCACCCCACAGGTACTCGCGGATGTGGTCGGGGTCTCTTGGCGGAGCCTGTTGGCGGAGACACCCTTGAGGGAGCCGACGAGCCGGGAGGGGGCGACCTTCGGCGGGTAGCGCACGAGCAGGGTGCACGTGGTCGCGTTCGCCGTTGGACCCGGCCAGTTCCCGTTGCGAAGTCGCCACCGCCCTCCGCCTCCATCGTGAGCAGCACCATGGTGTGCCGGAGTTCGACCGGGCGGACTATCCGGCGTGCACCTTCTGGTAGAGGTCGCCGGTGTAGTAGTCGGACGGGTCGGGATTCTCCTCCAGTTGCTTGTTGCGGACGAAGAAGTCCCCGAGCTTCTTCAGCGAGCGGTCCATCTCGCCGCTTTTGGTCTGCGCCGCCAGCTCGCCGGTGGAGAGGGTCTCGACGTGCGAGGCGTCGGCCTTCGCCTGTGCCTTGGTGACGTGCAGCATCTTGGCCGTGAGGGCGATGGACTCCTCGGGGTGCTTCTTGCGCCAGTCGTTGGCCTGCTGCAACACCTTGATCACCTTGGTGTTCTTCTTCTCCGGCACCTTGTTCCCGGCGACGAATGCGGTGGGGAAGGTGTCCCCGGTGTCCTTTGTGCTTGCCACCTCCTCCATCTTCGGGACCTTCTTTTTGATGGTGTCGATGGCGGGGTAGAAGATGCCGGCGCCGTCGATCTTTCCGGAGGTGAAGGAGGACACGACGGTGGACGGGTCCATGGCGACCTTCTGGATGTCCTTCGTGGTCATCCCGGCCTTCTCCAGCGCCATGTTGAGGATCATGTCGCCGGAGGTGCCCTCGGGCACGCCGACCCGCTTGCCCTTGAGGTCCTTCATCGACGTGATGCCGGGCTGGGCGATGACGCGGTCGGCGTAGGTGAAGGTGTTGACCGAGATGACCTTCGCCTTGCCGGAGGCGGGCAACCACATCGCGCCAGGGCCGATGTAGCCGTAGTCGAGGTCGCCGGAGCCCAGCGCCTGGATCTGCACCGGTCCGTTGTTGAACACCTTCGCCTTCGCGGTGAGGCCCTGTTTCTTCCACAGCCCCTGCTGCTTGGCGATGGCCAGCAGGCTGGCCCCGTTGTAGTCGTCTATGTAGCCGAAGTTGACCGTGTTGTCGTCCTGGGAAGCGCTGGTGGAGCACGCGTTCATGGCGAGGGGGAGGACCGTGACGGAGAAGAGTGCTGACAGGGTGCGGCGGATGGTGCTTCTGGGCATGGCGGAGGTGTCCTATCCGGGGAGGGGCAGTTTGTGGGGGCAGGGCTCGGCCGGACCGCAGGGGTGACGGGCCGTACGGAACGGGCCGTACGGAACGGGCCGCTACGCGGCAGCGGAGGTGGCGTGCTCCTGGTGGTAGACAGAGGTCCACACCGTGTTGCGGATCTGTCGGAACTCCGCGGACAGCCGGATCTCCTCCGTACGGGGGTATGGCAGGTCCACGTCGACGACGCGGTGGATACGGCCGGGCCTGGCGGCCATGACCACCACGCGGCTGGCCAGATAGACCGCCTCGTCGACGTCATGGGTGATGAACAGCACCGTGCGCTTCTCACGGCTCCAGGTCGCCAGCAGCTGATCCTGCAACTGCACCCGGGTGAGGGCGTCCAGCGCGCCGAACGGCTCGTCCATGAGCAGGACTTGCGGATCCACCGCGTAGGCACGGGCGATGGCGCAGCGCTGTTTCATACCCCCCGACAGCGTCTTGGGCAGCGCGTCCGCGAAGTCGTCCAGCCCCACCAGGCCGATGGCCTGGCCCGCCCGGCGGTGTCGCTCCTCGGCGGGGACAGCGGCGAGTTTGAGGCCGAACTCCACGTTCTGCCGCACGGTCAGCCACGGGAAGAGTGCGTACTGCTGAAAGATCACACCTCGGTCGGGCCCGGGTCCTGTCACCGGCCTGCCGTCCACGAGCACTTGGCCCGAGCTGGGGTCCTGGAGTCCGGCGGCCATGCTCATCAGGGTGCTCTTGCCGCAGCCTGAGGGGCCGACGACGGTGACGAACTCCTGGTCGGCGACCTCCAGGGACACCCCGTCCAAGGCAGTGAACTCGGCCCCCTTCAGCGGGAATGTCTTCACCACGTCCTGAAAACTGATCTTGCTGTTCATCGTCGCTCCTGCCAGCCGGTGAGCCGTCGTTCGGCGAGCAGCAGCAGCCGGTCCATGAGCAGGCCGAGCACGCCGATGGTGATCAGGGACACGAAGATCGTGTCCATCTCGAACCAGGTGGACGCCTTCTGCATCCGATAGCCCAGTCCTTCCTGGGCGCCGATGAGTTCGGCCGCGACCACCGTGGCCCAGGAGGCGCCGAGCCCGATGCGCATGCCGACGAGGATGAACGGCGTGGAGGCAGGGACGACCACCTTGGCGAAGATGACGCGGTCCGAAGCGCCCAGCACCCGGGCGGCGTTGATAAGGGTGCGGTCCACATCGACGACGCCCTGGAAGGAGGAGACGACGCAGGCCATGAAGGAGGCGAGGTAGATCACCGCGATCTTCGGCACCTCGCCGATGCCGAGCAGCACGACCGTGAGCGGGATGAGTGCGAGCGGTGGGATGGTGCGGAAGAACTGGATGTAGGGCTCGACCAGGGCGCGCACCATGGGGTACCAGCCCATGAGGAAGCCCACGGGTACGGCCACGACCACGCCGAGGGCATAGCCGAGGAAGACCCGGCGCAGGCTGGCGAGCGTGTCGGTGGTCAGGGTGCCGTCGGCGACCATGTCGCCGGCCTTCTGCGCAACGGCGAGTGGCGTCGGCAGGTTCTCGACCAGGCCGAGCGCGGCCACGACCGCCCAGACGAGGACACCGGCCACCAGCGCGAGGGCGTTGAGGGCGAGCGGCCATTGTCGGGAGCGGCGCGCCGCCCGTTGAGGGGCCTGCGGCTCGGCGGTCTTCTCGGGGGGGACGATCACGGCCATGGGTGCCTCACTGGATTCACGCCAGTTCCTCGGTGACGGGCTGCGGATAGCGGGAGAGCAGGGGAGATTCGTGAAGGACGAGGGCGATGCCGCCCAATGCGCTGCCGGCTTCGCCGAGGGTCGCGTGCCGTACGCGCACCCGGTGCCGGGCCATGGGCATCACGTGGGCACCCAGGGCCCCTTCGAGGGGCTCGGTCAACGCTGCCCCGGCCTCGGCGAGTTCACCGCCGATGACGATGACGCCGGGGCCGACCGCGTTGCACACGGCGGCCAGTACGGTGCCGACATCGGTGCCGACCCGTTCCAGCACCGTCCGCGCGGCAGGGTCGCCGGACGCGGCGGCGGTCAGGAACGCGGAGATGTCCTCGGCCCGACCACCGGCTGAGCGGTAGCGTTGCAGGACGGCCTCGATCGAGGCGACGGTCTCCAGACAGCCGGTGCCGCCGCATTCGCACGGTGCGCCGTCGGGGTCGACGGTGATGTGCCCGAACTCGCCCGACATGCCGTACATCCCGCGGTGCAGCGAGCCGCCGACCACCAGACCGCCGCCCACGCCGTGGGACAGCCGCAGATACAGCACGTCCCCGGCGTCGGCTGCGGCGCCCCACACGGCCTCGGCCAGGGCCGCAAGTCTGGTGTTGTTGTCGAGCAGCACCGGGACGCCGAACCGCTCGCGGAGCAGCCCGGGCAGGCCGTCGATACTGAGCGCGTGCGCGTCCGCGCTGCCGGGATCGTTGATCGGTCCGACCACGCCGACCCCGATCGCGCTGAGCGAGTCGAGCCCGAGCGTGCCGCGCCGCGGGGGTCGGCCGACGGACGCGTCGTCCTGGGAAGACCTGCCGAGCGAACCGAGGAGGCGTTCGGCGATGTCGACCCGCTGCACCCAGGTGAGGTCGGATGCGTGTGCCTCACTGGCCGAACCGATCATCTCGTGCGCGACGTTGACCGCCGAGACATGCACGGCGCGGCGCGCGAAGTCGATGCCGATCGCCTCCCCCGCATTCGGATTGAGGCTGAGCTTCTCGACCGGTCGGCCGCGCCTGCGCACCTCCACCGGCGGGGTGGAGGCGACCACGGCGCCGCCCTCCACCAGGCCCGCGACGATGTCGTACAGCGTGGTGCGCGACAGACCACTGTGCGATCCCAGCTCAGCTCGGCTGAGCGGACCGTGCTTGCGGAGCAGGCCCAGGACGGACTGCTCGTGACTCTTGCGCAGCCGCGTCAGCGGACCGTCGGGTGACTGCATGAAGCCCAGCATGGAGAGCGCCGCTGTTTTTCGTCAATGAGTCGGAAGAAAAACATTTGCGGATGTGCCGACGGGTTCCGTGGTCATCACCGTGCCCCTGTCGTTGCGCCCCAGGTGTTCCGTAGGCGTCGCGAAGACGCCCCTGAACTGCTGCGATGGCGCTCTGGGTCGCTGTTGACGGCGGCGCAGCGCGGGCGGATCCGGCTCCGGAGGGGAAGCCCGGTGGGCGGTGGGCGGTGGTTGCCGACGGGTTTATGTTCGCACTATTGACATAAATCTGAAGCGAGCCGGACCATGCCTCGCATGACACTGGCCAAGATCGCCCCATGTCGCGGCAGCGACGACGGACTCCGCCGCGGACGTGTCTCCTCGGCCGCGGCCGGCCGGGCGGGCAGGACGCCAGTCACCCGCGACGCTGCCTGCGCCGGTCGCTCCCGCTGACCCCAGGCCGACCGAACCGAAAGGGTCACCGTGCGCCCCAACATGCTCTTCCTCATGACCGACCAGCACCGGGTGGACACCCTCGGCACCTACGGCAACCCTCATGTCCGCACCCCGAACCTGGACCGGCTCGCGGCCGAAGGCACCCGGTTCGACAGCTGCTACACCCCCACCGCCATCTGCACCCCCGCCCGTGCCAGCCTGCTCACCGGCGCCGCCCCGTTCCGGCACAAGCTGCTGGCCAACTACGAACGCAACGTCGGCTATCTGGAAGACCTCGCCGACGACCAGTTCACCTTCGCCGGACAACTGCGCTCCGAGGGCTACCGGCTGGGGCTGCTGGGCAAGTGGCACGGAGGTGTGCGGCGTACGGCTGCCGACTACGGTTTCGAGGGCCCGGACCTGGCGGGCTGGCACAACCCCGTGGATCACCCCGACTACCTTGCCTATCTCGCGGAGAACGGCCTGCCGCCGTACCGCATCACCGACCCCGTACGCGGCACCACACCCAACGGCAGCCCCGGCAACCTTCTCGCGGCGCGGCTGCACCAGCCGGTCGAGGCGACCTTCGAGCACTATCTCGCCACCCGCACCATCGAGATGATGCGCCGCTGGGCGGAGGACGGGGTGGGGGGAGCAGGGGACGGAGCAGGTGAGGACAAGCCGTTCTTCCTGGCCACCCACTTCTTCGGCCCGCACCTGCCGTACATCCTCCCTGACGCGTACTACGACATGTACGACCCTGCTCTGGTCGAGCTGCCCGCCTCGGTGAGCGAGACGTTCGCCGCCAAGCCGCCGGTGCAGAGCAACTACAGCAAGCTGTGGGCCTTCGACACGATGCCGCTGGAGGAGAGCCGGAAACTGATCGCCGTCTACTGGGGCTATGTGACCCTCATCGACGAACAGATCGGCCGGATCCTCGACGCGGTGCGCGAACTGGGGCTGGAGGAGCACACCGCGGTGTTCTTCACCGCCGACCACGGCGAGTTCACCGGCGCCCACCGGCTGCACGACAAGGGCCCCGCGATGTACGAGGACATCTACCGCATACCCGGGCTCCTGAAGGTCCCCGGCGCGCCACGCGGCCAGGTGCGGGACGAGTTCGTCTCCCTCACCGACTGCGCCGCCACCATCCTCGACCTCGCCGGCTGCGACACCAAGCCGGCCGTGGACAGCCGCAGTCTGCTGCCGCTGGTCGCCGGTGGGCGGCCCGAGTGGGCCCCGCATCATCTCGCGGAGTTCCACGGCCATCACTTCCCGTACCCGCAGCGCATGCTGCGCACCCGCCGCTACAAGCTGGTCGTCAACCCCGAGTCGCGCAACGAGCTGTACGACCTGCACACCGACCCCGACGAGCTGCACAACCGCTACGACCACCCCGAACTGCGCGACGTGCGGGCTGAACTGACCCGTACGCTCTACGACTTGCTGCGCGAGCGGGGCGACAATTTCTTCCACTGGATGACACCGATGTACGACGTGGAGACCGACTACGACACCACCCTCTCGGCGTTCGAGAGCGAGCCCGGCACCGGCAACGTGCCCGTGCCCGGGCGGGCGGGGGAGGAGCGCTCGTGAGCCCGGCGGGCTCCGACGCCGTGGCCCGCTCCTGCTGCGCTCCCACCCGCCGGCCGGCCGAAGCCGCGGCGGCCACCGCTTCGGTTCCGGTTTCGCGGGCGACCGCCCCCGACGCGCCGGCCGATGCCCCGGACGGCGTGGCCGACGCGTACCGGACCCGGATCGAACTGCCTGGCGGCACCTTCCGGATGGGCAGCGAGGACAGCGACGCGAACCCCGGCGACGGGGAAGGACCTGTACGTGAGGTCACCATGGCCCCGTTCGCCATGGACGCCTACGCGGTGACCAACGCCCGCTTCGCGGCTTTCGCCGAGGCGACCGGTCACCGCACCGACGCCGAACGCTTCGGCTGGAGCTATGTCTTCGCGAAGTTCCTTCCCGGGCGGCTGCGCAAAATCTCACCGCGCCCGGAGACCACCCCGTGGTGGTGCGGTGTGGAGGGGGCCCGCTGGGACGCGCCCGAGGGACCCGGCAGCGGGCTGGAGGGACGCTGGGACCACCCGGTCACCCACGTCAGCTGGGCGGACGCCCGTGCCTTCTGCGCCTGGGACGGCGGACGCCTGCCGACCGAGGCGGAATGGGAGTACGCGGCCCGCGGCGGGCTCGACCAGGCCCGTTACCCGTGGGGCGACGATCTCACCCCCGGCGGAGCGCACCGCTGCAACATCTGGCAGGGCACCTTCCCCGCCAAGAACACCGCCGAGGACGGCTACACCGGCACCGCTCCGGTGCACACCTACCCACCCAACGGCTTCGGGCTCTTCAACGTCTCAGGCAACGTGTGGGAATGGACGGCAGACACATGGCACCCCAAGGAGCCGGGATTGCGGGCGATGCGTGGCGGCTCGTATCTGTGCCACGACTCCTACTGCAACCGCTACCGCGTCGCCGCACGCACCGCCAACACCCCGGACAGCACCACGGGAAACCTCGGCTTCCGCGTGGCCCGCGCCCCCGCGGCCTCGTGGCGAGGAGACACGCACCAGCCGGCCAACCCCGGCTCCTGAGCGATCCACGTCCCGCAGACCCGACGCGGGTGACTGTCCCGGCCCCCGCCGCTGGTGGCACCGTTCACAGCCAACCGGCCGTCGGGTGGGTGGTCAGTCGGCGATCGCGCGATTCCGGTTCCGTCGCCGGACGTACAGGCGAGTGCCGTCCGGGCCGGTCCGTTCCAGCCGTACGACACCGACCAACAGGGAACGCCGGGCGAGGTGCGGCCCGTTCTCGGAGCTGATCATCAGTCACGTCCTTCACGTCGAGCCCGGAGACCGTCAAGGATGAGAACGATCAGTCGCTCGGCCTGCTGTCGCTTTTCGGGGCCCGCCGAGGTGAGGGCAATGCCTTCGAGCGCGGCTCCCACATCCGTCGCGCTGACGTCTGTGCGTACCTCTCCGGCGGCCGTGCACGCGTCCATGAGGGTGGTGATGGCTGCCTGAATCATGTCGCGGCTGTGGCCGTAGGGATTGCCGCCCGTTGCCGCAATGGCGCGGAGGGCCTCGATCATGCCGTATTTGGCGGAGGCGTAGTCCAAGAAGAGGCGGGTCCACTCATGCAGGGCCTCGAAGGGCGATCGCGTCTCAAGCAGGCCGGGGACGGCGTCGCACAGCTCGACTACCTCGCTGCGGTAGACGGCCTCGATCAGAGTTTCGCGGGTGGGGAAGTTGCGGTACAGAGTCGCGCTGCCCACACCTGCCGCCTTCGCGACGCGATCCAGGTGGGTGTCCAGCCCTTCCTCGGCGAACACCCGTACTGCCGCCGCAAGGATCTTGTTTCGATTGCGCCGTGCGTCCGCTCGCAGCGGACGCGCTGCACTCCCGTCCACAGCACTCGCCCTTCTTCCCGGTTTGCTAAACGGGGGCTCCCCCACTTAGTCTGAAATTAAGTGGGGGCGGCTCCACTTCAACTGTAGGTCATGGCTTGACCTGCGCACACGCCGGGAAGGGCAGCGGAAATGTCGGGCATTGAGGGCAAGGTCATTGCGGTCACCGGAGCCAGCAGCGGCATCGGGGAGGCGACTGCGACCTATCTCGGTGAAAAGGGCGCCCGGCTCGTGCTCGGCGCCCGCCGGGAGGACCGGCTGAACGCCGTCGTGGACAAGATCAAGGCAGCGGGCGGCACGGCTACCGGCGTCATCGTCGACGTCACCCGCCGCGAGGACCTCCAGCGTCTTACGGACACGGCGATCGACCAGTTCGGCCGGCTCGATGTCCTCGTCTCCAATGCGGGCACGATGGCCGTCTCGCCGTTCGACGACCTGCGCCAGGACGACTGGGACGCCATGGTCTCCGTCCACATCACCGGCCTGCTCAACGGTATAGGCGCGGCGCTGCCCGTCTTCCGGGAGCAGCGTTCCGGACAGTTCGTCAACGTCGGTTCCACCGCGGCCTACGTCGTGAAGCCCCCACAGGCCGTCTATGCGGCCACCAAGACGGCGGTGAAGGTGCTGACCGAAGGGCTCCGGCAGGAGTCCGGCCCCGACCTGCGCGTCACCCTCGTCTCGCCCGGCTTCACCAACACCGAGGGCGTGGGCAAGGGGGCGAGCCCCGAGGCAGCGGCGGCGATGACCCAGCAGCGCGACGCGATCGCTATGCCGCCCTCCGCCATCGCCGCCGCGATCGGCTACGCGATCGAGCAGCCCGAGGGTGTCGATGTCAGCGAGATCGTCGTCCGCCCCACCGTCCAAGCCTGACTCCCACCACCAGCAGCCCTGGACACCTGCGGGCGCTCGACGTCCTCGCCGATGCTGTCGTAGGCGACAGCAACCCGCTGGGAAAGGCCACGGAAGCCCAGTTCAACAACATCTTCGACACCAACGTCAAAGGGCGTGCTGAACACCGTCCAACCACGATCGCAATCCTGCCGGAAGACGGAAGCGTCGTGATCACCGGATCCACGGCGTCCATCAAGGGTGGTGTCGGCATGAGTCTGTACGGCGGTGCGAAGGCCGCACGGCGAAGCATGGTTCGCGCCTGGATTCAGGTCGGCTGAGGCGGAGTATCAAGCCGACTCGCGCTGTGCGCGGCTCGCTGTAATGTGCCCGGTCAGTTTTTCCCAGTTGCCGGATCCGATCGCGGCCCTTTCCTCGTGGCTGAACGGTGCCTGCTCGAGGAACGAGCGGGCGACCCCGTTGGCGGTGTCGAGGAAGGGGAATCCCCCGGGTCGGGTCCCGAAGGTGTAGGGGTAGTCGGTCGAATACATCATGCGCTCGGTTCCGACGACCTCCGACGTCCACCTCATGTAGCGCTCACTGACCGTGCCGCTGCCGCACACCCAGAAGTTCTGCGTGAAGTAGTCGGCAAGCGGGCGCTCCAGCTTGCCGTTGTGCGCCATGATCCCGGTGTGGTCGAGGTAGAACAGGACGACCTCGCCCCAGTGCCCCGCGATCACCTGCAACCCGGGGTGCCGGTCGAAGACGCCGGAGAAGATCATCCGCAGGTACTGGATACCCAGGTCGAAGTACCAGCCGAGTCCCGCCGTCGCAAGCCCCATGCCAGTGCTGCGCGCCATCCCCACTCCGTCGTCGAAGCCGGAGTAGTACGCCTTGAGGACCTCGGGAACCGGCGTTTGGGGATGGAAGTGCAGCGGCACCTGAAGGCGTTCAGCCGTGGCGTACAGATCGTCGAACTCCGGGGCGTCGGCCAGCTTGTCCCCTGTGCGCCCGTACAGCATCGCACCGGGGAAGCCGAGCTGAGTGACCGCACGTTCCAGTTCGGCAGCGGCGGCCTCGGGCGCCGCTGTGGGAATGGCGGCGAATGCCTGGAACCGGTCGGGCCGCCCGGCGACGATCCCGGCCAGGGTGTCATTGGCCTCACGGGCCACGCTCACGGCGTCTTCGGCTGCGAGGTTCTGCACACCGGGCGAGGCCAGGGACAGGACTGCGACATCGATGCCCTGGTCGTCCATGTCGGCAAGGCGCTGCTCCCCGAAGTCTCGCAGCCGCCGCGCGAAGGGCTCGTCCCCGAACCCGAGCTGCGGTATTTGCGGCACACCCGCCTTGGCCCACGCATCGAGCAGCGCGGGCAGAGCAACGTGTTCTTCAAGTGCCACGATCTTGATTCCGTCTGACATCTGCACTCCTTCATCTCATTGGTTCCATTGGAACCGTAGATACCGTAACACTGAAACTAACGATGGAACCGCTCGCGCGCTATCGTTGGAACATGGCATCACGTTCACATGGAACGGACGACGCAGCCGCCGTCGAATCCGTCAGCGCAGCCACCGGTCGCGGGCAGCCCCGACAGCGGATCATCGAGGCCGCCATCGACCTGCTGGTAAGCGAGGGCCGCGACGCGGTCACCACTCGCGCGGTCGCGGTCGCGGCAGGAGTACAACCACCGGCCATCTACCGGCTTTTCGGCGACAAGGACGGGCTGCTCGACGCGGTGGCCGAGCACGGCTTCGCCATGTTCCTCGCGGCGAAGCACGTCGCCCCCGATCCGCAGGACCCCATCGAGGACCTCAAGGCCGGCTGGGACCTGGCGGTCGAATTCGGTCTGGCCAACCCCGCGCTGTACACGCTGATGTACAGCGAGCCCACCAGAGAGACGTCGGCCGCCTTCAAGGCCGGCATGCAGATCCTGCTGGGCCGCATCCGGCGCCTCGCCGTGGGCGGCTGGCTTCGCGTCGACGAGGAGATGGCGGTCGCGCTCATCCACGCCACAGCGCGTGGGGCGGTGCTCACCTGGCTCTCCCTGCCCGAAGACCGGCGCGACCCGGCCCTGTTGACCATCCTTCGGGAATCCATGATCACCGCCGTGACCAACCAGGAGCCTGCCGTCCAGCACACGGGACCGGCCGGTGCGGCAAGGGCCCTGCGCGCCGCACTTCCCGAACAGACGCCCCTCAGTGGCGCGGAGCAGCACCTGCTGCGGGAATGGCTGGACCGCCTCGCCGCCGACGCCGATAGGCCGGGCCAAGCCTGACAGTCCTGGTCGAGAGGTATCTCGACCAGCACCCGGTTCCCGTGGGGTACCGGGAGGTGTCGGGAGTGGGGGAGCCGCCAGGAATCGTGTGCGGCGCGCGACTATGGCCGGCTGGTCCCGCGGATCACCTCATCGCTTCCAACGGAGGATCGCGCCCAGGGCCGTCCCGGCCACGTCCGCTTCTGTCGGCCTGACCCCCGCCGTGCGGCACAGCAGTTCAACATCGTGTTCTTGGACGGTCTCGATGACGTTGTCGGAGCCCATCGCGGCGAGCGCCCGCTGAACTTCGGGTGTACTCGGCTCCTGGGAACCGTCAAAGGTGTTGTGATCGGCGACTGTCTCGCCATCGCGGTGCACCACGAAATATCTGTCGAGGTACCTCAGGGCGCACGACACGGCGAAGGTGCCCTCCGACAGCTCCGGGCAGTCCACTGCCGATCCCCCCAGGCGGTCCTGGACCAGCAAGCTGTGCGGGCCGAGCGCGAACGCGGCTATGACCCCCTCGTCCAGGGTGAGGTCCTGGCGCGCGGCGTCCTCCTGCAGTTCCTCCCACGTTCCGGTCATGATCTGCGTCGGCTCGACGCCCAGCCGGCGCAGGGCCTCGTCCGGCGCCACGTCGTGGACGACGCTCACGCCGTAGTCACCATCGTCGATGTCTATCAGGGTCTTCGCCCATGAGGTGAAGTCCTCGGGCGGCGAAGCACCCGGTTCGGGCGGGGCCACTCGCTGCCCGTTCCGCCAGACCACCGTCCCGTCGTCGCGGCGCAGCTGGACCTCTCCGGGGAGCACGACCAGCTCCTCACCCGGCCCGCCCAGTTCCTCGGCCACCGTGCCGTCCTCGGCCCGCACCCGCAGCACACCGTCGTCGTCGAGCACCAGGTAGCTGCGCCCGGCGTTCCACGTGCACCCGACCCAGATCCAGCGGCCGTCCTCGCCGTAGAGCACGAGCCTCTCGTCGTTTCCGTGCGCCAGCACAGTGCCGCCGCCGGCGGAGGTGAGGGACTGGCGACGCAGCGTCTGGCCACGGCGCAGGACCGATCCGCGCGCCGTCGTGTCTGCGGTCCCCTCAGTGCCGGTGGCGTCCCGAGAGGCCCTGAAGCCCCAGACTTCCGAGCCGGCTGCGTCGAGCAGCGCCGCGCCGCCGAAGTCGCCGACCACGAGCCGCTCAACGCCCCGGCCCGCGGTGCCGGACTGCCACACCGGCGCCCCATAGAGATTGCGGATCACCAGCTCACCGTCTTCGGCCAGCTCGGCCCACCCGTCGCCCGCCCACCAGGTGTCGCTCGCCCAAATCGCCTGCTGCGTCCGGTTGTCGTAGAACACCAGATTCCCGTCCTCCTGGTGCACCAGCGTGTACGCGCCCGAAGGCGAGGTGAGCGACTGGTGCCGCAGCCGTCCGCCGAGGCCCAGTTCCGGACCGCCGTACGCGTGCTCCGCCGCCGGAGGCGGCAGAGTCATCGGCACGTTGCGCATCCCCTCCTGCCAGATCAGCTCACCGTCGGCGCCCACCAGACACAGCGACCACTTCTTGTTGAGCAACCGCCAGGTCAGGACCGTCCCGTCCTGCTCCAGCCAGCGCACCAGCGGACCGGCCAGTGGCCGGCTCCACCCGCTGCCGCCCGGGTCCTGGGCCGAGATCCGCAACGAGCCGTCGGAATCGCGTGTGACAAGCTGGCGCCACTTGCCCTCCCGTACCAGGTAGCGCTGGGCGGTGATGTCCGCGGCGGGTGCGGCGTCCTCCATGGCCACCGCCCCGGTCGGGCCGGTCCGCGAGTTGAACAGCGGCATGCCATGGCCGTCACACAACACGAAATCGCCGCCGTCCGTGACGGTCAGGGAACGGGCCCCCGGCACCGCGATCTCCGAGAGCCAGACCGTCTTGTTCGCGGAATCCACGACCTGGACCGCCCCGCCGTCACCGAGCAGAAGCCGGCCTACTGCCGCCCGTTTCCCCTCCCCCGCGCGCCACCACACCTCCCCCGTCCTGTGCTCCGTGAGAACGGCCACTCCCTCGGGGTCGTAACTCACCTTGAACCGGCCCTTCGGCGACCTCAGCGATTCGTCCCAGCTCAGCGGCTCATTCAGATGCAACTCGCGCATGTGTTGTTCCATCCTTCCTGTGGCTGCTCTCGGACCACGTGTGCTTCACCAGGTTCACGCGGGGATCTGACAGCCCCTCGCCGCAACTGCTTCGCACTCAGGCCCCCCACCGGGATACAGCGGCACGCCGTCGGCAGGCATTTGTGGTGGCGGTGGAGTGCGCCGAGCCGGGTGCCATCTGCTTCTGTGTGTCCACGGGGACCGGATCGGGCCGCGTCTGAAGCTTCCCCGTGTGACGGGACGCCTGGAGGCGTGCATCTGTCGCGAGCCGCCAGCGGGACCAGATCGCCCCGGACCTGCTGGTCCGGATGTCGATGCTCGGCGCTCTAAACGAGCAGAACGGTCCGTCAGCAAGCGGCTGACGGACCCTCATGCAAGATCGTGGTTGGTGTCCGGCCGTCTTGTCCGACCGGACGTCCCCACTGTCTTCCCGGTCCCTCAGTCGGTCTTCTGCAGCGCACGGAACTGGTCGATCCATACGCGGTTCCGTCCGGGCAGACCGCCCTTGCCCTGCCGGACGGTATACGGGCAGTACAGGCTGTTGAGCATCCACGGGTTTTTCTTCGCGGTGAAGTTCGTCGTCATGGCCTCGTCCTGGCTCACCCCGTAGGTGGCCACCGCGAGCCTTTCGGTCTTGCGGAACTGCTCAAGCTGATCCTGAAGATAGGTCTTGTTGTCTTCGAACCAAGGGGTCATGGAAAGAAAATCGTCCCATTTCTGCTGGGTGAAGCGGTGCTCGGTGGCTTCGCGGAGCACCTCCCACACCTGTTTCCCCTGGGCATCTTTGTATTTTTTTGCAAATTGGGCAGAAACCGGATCTGTCTGGTGCTGCTTCCAGAGCAGGACCAGGGAGAACTCGGTAGCCAGGAATTTCTGCTCGGGACGCATGCGAGGGAGAATGTAGTCGAGGTACTTCTTGGCACCCGCAAGGGACGTCACATGAGGGTGGATATCCACTCCCTCGATGTCCTTGGTTTTCTTCACGAACTTCATCCAGCGCTTGGTGGCACCTGTCTGCCCGTTGGCCCAGTCGAGGTGGTTGAGCGCCCCCATGTAGAGCTTGGTCTTACGCGCGGAGTGCTCGGCACGGTAGGCGATGATGTATTGCGCGATCTTCTCGTAGAAGAGGTTGAGGCGACGGTCGCGCTGGTTCTTACGGGTTTCGAGGAACGGTTCGTTGCCGATCACCAGGATGTCGACCCTGTCCATGATGGTCGGCAGCACCTTTTTTACGCGCTCGAACGCGGTCTTCCAGGCATCGGTGCCAGGGGTCGGGATGTCCTGCTCGTTGTACGGGAACTTCAGCGACAGCACCGTGCCGTACCCACGCTCCTTGGCTTCCAGGAGCTTTTTTATCTGCGGCTTTTCAGAGATGGCGCCCTTATCGGCGTCGCGCATGGGGAAGAACCCGCGCAGCCAAGTGGCCGAGACACCCTCGAGCTCGTCGAATGTCACCTTGGCCGGATCGCCGTTGAAGTTCGCCCCAAGGATTCCGACGGGGGGCGGTGGGGTAACGCGAGAGCCTTCCTTGGCCTTCTTTGATTCCTCGCTCCCTTTGCCCTGCTTGCCGGACTCGGCGTCCTTACTTTTACCCGATCCGGAGTCGTCGCTGCACGCCGCGGCGCCCAACACCGCCAGCCCAGCAACCCCGGACATGCCGAGTATTCGCCGACGCGACAACGCGGGCCGCTCGGAAGTTCCGGTCGAGTTCCCGCCGAAGCCATTCCCCATGCAAACTTTCCTTTCTCTCGTGATCACAGCCGGTCAAGCTGTGAACTGTCTCGCGACTGGCGGTGTGTGGTCGGGTAAGCACCGTGTGCGCGGTAACGCCCAGGGGCCGCCGCGTTCTCCTCGTGACCTATGAGTTCGCTGAGCTTGTCCGGCTACCGATGAGGGAGGTACGCATGCAGCTTGTAGTACGACGAGGAGGCTACGCAGCCCGCCGGCCCTCCCGTGTTCTCAACTCCGCGCAATCCCTGGGCGGGTCACTGTGTCAGGTGAACCGTCGAGGCCGGCTCTTCGTCCACCACGTGCGGCCTGCGCACGTACATGGTGCTGAACGCTCCCGCACCATGAAGGGAAAGCTGAACCGTCGGAGACTCGTCCCCGGTGTGCCGTGCCCAGTCCACTCTCGGGTCCCGTACGGCAGCGTGCCGGAGCGGTCGGGGTCGTGGTGACGTCGTCCAAGCGGTCTCGAAGGCTCGGGCCGGTGTCTTGTGTTCCGGTGTCCGGGCGGTGGAATCGGGGACCAATTGCTGTAGTTGGAGTGTGTCGGGGGCGTAGTCCGGATATGGGGGCACTCCTGCATGGTGCTTCCCTTGCTGCGGGGCGGCTTGTTCCCCGCCGCTCTTGATCACGATCGTGACGCCGATGATGATCATCAGGAGTCCGGGCACGGTCGCGGCCTCGACACTTTGTCCTAGCAGCCACCATGCGGTGAGCGCGGCCACCGGGGTCTCCAGCAGGAGGAGGACGCTCATCGTCGTCGCCGAAGTTCTGCCGAGGGCGAAGTTCATGGAGCCGAGCCCCAGAAGCTGGGGGAGGACGAGCAGTCCGAGCAGCGACAGTTGTGTGGTCTGGTCGAGACCTGTGAGCGGGATGTCTGCCAGCCAGCAGATGGCAAGGAGTTCCACACCACAGACCAGCGACGTGACCGTCGAATACAGGGGTGTGCTCACCGAGGGGCGCGCCTTTTCGCTCAAGGCGGTGTACGCGGCCTGAGCTATGGCCCCGAGGAGGGCGAGCAGGTCACCCAGCAGCGCTGTGCCGCCGGCCTGCACGTCGAGACCGGCGGCCGTGCCGGCTCCCACCACGGCGAGCGTGAGACCCGTCCATGTTTTGCGAGCTGCCCGGACACCCTGACCTCGGGCGATGAGGGCCTGCCAGACGGGCTGGGTGGCGACGAGTGCCGTGGACATGGCCACCGAGGTCATCCGGGTGCTCGTCATGAAGGCCGCAAAGTGGAGGGCGAGCGCCGTGGCCGCGAGAAAGCCGAAGATCATGGGCCGCCACTGCTCCCGGCGCAGGAGGCTGCGCTCGCCATTGGCGAGGCGTACCACCTCGCGGCGGCGCAGTAACAACAGGAACGGCCCGAGTGTGGCGAAGCCCAGGCAGTTGCGCCAGAACGCCATGGCGAGTGGCGGGGCGGAGGCCGCCGCGGTGAGAGGGGCGGTGGCCGAGATGGCGAGTACGGTGACCGTCATCGCCGCCACGGTCAGAGGATCGACTCTGGATTTCACTCCTTTCAACCCCCGCCCGAGACCGACCGAGCTGTGGGGAACGCCGCATCGCCGTGGTCGTCGCGCGTGGAACCCATTGAAGGCGTAAGTGAGTTCGCGGAGGCGTATGCCGCACTGACCTTTCCGCCGAAGCTGAAGATGTCCATACCGTTCCGGGCCGGTGTGTTGTTCACCCCGTCCCCTTCCCCGGACGTGAATGCGGTGGTGAAGTCATCAACTGTCCTTTCCAGCTCGATCATTGAGCCCGCAGATTTCTGTGCCGTTGAGGGATGGGAAGAGTGGGCCGAGGGCTTCGAGAGAGGTGTGGAGAGAAGCTGGCCGATGCCGATGCCGACGTGCTCGTCGTTCAGGCCACCTGTAGGCAGCGAAAGCGCGACGAGAACAGCCGAAGTCGACGCGTCGGGTTGAGGTGTCAGCCGACCCCGTGCGTCGTTTCACTGGGATGCGGAAGGAAGCACCGAAGTTTTCGTGCGGCCCGAGCCGTTACCAGGTCGTTATCGAGCCGTCGAACGAGGGCAAGGCCCCTTTTGCTCACCCGGGGGCCCACTCACAACCGTGCTGGACGGGACGAGGCCGAGGTGACGAGCAGCTTGCCGAGGCGTGGTCAGCATGACGGATGCCGTGGCCGCCACCTGCGGAGATCACACAGAGTCTCGACGCTGCGCAGGCCGAAGCGGCCGTCCTGTACTCACCCGTAAAGTTGCTTGACGCGGCGCCAGTCAGCGCCGCACCAGCGAAGTTGGCCCCGTCGGGATCAGCCCGTGGGCTGCCGGGAGTCCTTCGGCAGGTCCTCGGGCAGCAGGAGCTGGAGGTCGGTCAGGCCGGGCGCGGACATCGCGCCGATCCGCCGCGCCTGGCGCGTCATCATCGCCTCGAGGATCTGTCGAGAGGTGCGGGCGTTACCGAACGAGCGGTCGCGCGGCAGCTCGTCCACGTACGCACGCAGCGCCTTGAGCGTGTCAGGCGCGCAGTCGTACCCGGAGGCTGTCGCGTAGCCGCTCATGATCTCGACCAGTTCGTCCGTGGTGTAGTTCTCGAACTCGACCGTGCGGGTGAAGCGTGAGGCCAGGCCCGGGTTGGAGGCGAGAAAGCGACCCATCTCCTCGGTGTATCCCGCGACGATGACGACCATCTCGTCGCGGTGGTCCTCCATGAGTTTGAGCAGCGTGTCGACGGCCTCCTGCCCGAAATCGGAGCCGGCACCTTCGGGAGTGAGTGCGTAGGCCTCGTCGATGAACAGAACGCCCCCCAGAGCGCGTTCGAAGGCTTCCTTGGTGAGCTGCGCGGTGTGTCCCACGTAGCGACCCACCAGGTCGGCGCGAGCCACCTCCACGAGCTGTCCGGTGGTGAGCACGCCCAGGGAGTGCAGCAGATCGGCGTAGAGGCGGGCCACCGTGGTCTTGCCGGTGCCGGGCGGGCCGGAGAAGACCAGATGGTTGCTGATCTTCGGAGTGGGGAGACCGGCGGCCTGGCGCTGTTTGGTGGCCGAGAGCAGATTGACCAGGTCGGTGACCTCGCGCTTGACGGCGTGCAGGCCGGTCATGGCGTCGAGTTCGGCCAGCAGTTCCTCGGAGCCGCGGGTATCCGCGCCGCCCCGGGTGGCTGACTCTTCGGCGACGTCCTCGGGCAGCAGCAGCGAGAGGTCGGCTTCAGCGGGGTCGGCCATCGAGCCGAGGCGGAAAGCCTGGCGGTCCACCATTTCCTCGAAGACCTGACGGGCCGCGCGGCCGTTGCCGAAACCGGCGTCTCGCGGCATCCGTTCGTAGTGCTGGGCGAGCGTATCCAGGGTGCGCGGGTCCAGCTCGTAGCTGTGGGCGGCACACATGCTCTCGGTGATGGTCACCAGCTCCTCGACGGAGAAGTTGGCGAACTCCACGGTGCGGGTGAACCGGGAGGCCAGGCCGGGGTTGGAGGACAGGAAGGAGGCCATTTCGTCGGTGTATCCGGCCACGATGACCACGACGTCGTCGCGGTGGTCCTCCATCAGTTTCAGCAGTGTGTCGATGGCCTCCCGGCCGAAGTCGGCGCCCGAGCCTTTGCTGTCGGACAGCAGGGAGTAGGCCTCGTCGATGAACAGCACGCCTCCGAGGGCCTCGTTGAAGGCCTCAGTGGTCTTTATGGCCGTACCGCCGATGACCCGGGCGACAAGATCTGCCCTGGAGACCTCGACCAGATGCCCGGAGCGAAGCGCGCCCAGTTCGGCCAGGATGCCGCCGTAGAGCCGGGCCACGGTGGTCTTGCCGGTGCCGGGTGAACCGGAGAAAACCAGATGGCGGCTCATCGGCGGGGCCGGCATGCCGAGGCTGACGCGGCGCTGCGCGAGTTGGTTGAGGTTGACCAGGGTGCGCACCTGGTGCTTGACGTCGGACAGGCCGATCAGCGACTCCAGCTCGGCCAGCGGCCCTTCGGGCCGCTTCTCCCCGGGGCCGGGCCGTTCGCTCTGTGCGGCGATGCCCTCGGCCGACTCGCCCCAGGCGTCGGGGGCGGCATTGCCGCTGCTGTTCAGCCCTTCGACGGTGAGGCGTTCGCTTGCGCGGGACTGCTTCAGCCCCGCTCCGCGGTTGTCACGGACCGCGCAGTCGGTGAGGTGGACCTGCTCGGAGCTGTCGACGCGGATGCCGTCGCCCACGCTGCCGCCGATGTGACAGCCGGTGAATGTGGCTCGGGCGCCGTCCGCGACCAGCACGCCGTGCGCCCCGGACTCGGACACACGGGTGTGGTCGGCGCGCAGCTCGCCGCCGCTCTCCACATGAATGCCCGCGGCGCTGCTGGAGTGGATCTCGCCGTCCCGCACGGTGCCGCGCCCCTCGGCCTCGATCCGGATGCCGGCCTGGCCCGTCGAACGCAGCACCGCCCGGTCGAAGTCCGGGGCGCCGCCGGTCCCGACGCGGATACCTGCGCCGTCGGTGCGCTCGACTGTGCAGTTCTCCAGTCGGCCGCGACCGTCCTCCAGCACCTCCATGCCATGGCCACCCGTCGAGGTGATCCGGGTATTGCGCAGCAGGGGGTTGGCGCCGGTGCGTATGGAGACCCCGACGCCGGTCGCGTCCGAGACCTCCAGACGGTCGAACTCCGCCGAGGACCCCTCGGCCAGCAGAACACTCGCAGCCGTGTCGGCGCAGTCGCGCACAGTGGTACCGGTGAGGAGCGGTGCGCTGGACCCGACCACCCGGATCGCGGAGACCGCAGAGGTGTCGAACTCGCAGTCCTGGAAGCTCCCACGGGAACGCTCGGTCACCGCCAGACCGTTGCCCTTGGTCCGTGAGGTGACGCAGCGCAGGAATTCCGGGTCGGCGCCGGCAGCGAGCACGACGCCGGGTCCACTGGTGTCGGTGACCGTGACCTCTTCCAATACCGGCCGGGAGCCGCTGGTCACGTAGATGCCGACAGCGGTGTCGTGCACGAGGCTGCGTACCACTTTGGTGGCGCATCGGCCCTCCAGCGCGAGGGCAGGCTTCTCCGTGCCGGAGATGTCGCAGTCCGCCACCCGGCCCTGTGCCTCGCCGTTGGCCAGGACGCCGTTGCCGCGCGCGTCGCGGATCCGGCAGCCGGTGACAGAGGTACGGGCCTGCTCGCTGAGGACGACGGCAGATGTGCCCAGGTGCTCGATCAGGCAGTTGTCGACGACGCTGCCGGTGGCCGCCGTGTCAACGACTCCCGCGCCCTCCGGATTGGAGATCCGGCAGTCACGCATGGCCAGCGAGCCGCTCTCCCGGGCGAGGACTGCCGTCCAGCCGGAGCCGACGACGGTGCAGCCGTCCATGGCGACCTGGCCGCGCGGTGCGTCCACCACCGGAAGGTCCTCGCTGCCGCACCGCAACACCAGATCGGTGAGCATCACGGCGTCCGCGACCAGGACGACGGCGGTGCCGCGGGGCGGGCAGATCTCCACGCTGCCGCGTTCCCCGTCGGCGACGAGAGTCAGCCGGGTCTTGACCGTAAGGTTTTCGCGGTAGCGGCCGGGCTTGATGCGGATGACCGCTCCCGTGCGCGCATGCGCCAGCGCCTCACCGATCGTCCGGAAGCTCTCCGAACGGTCTGGATCGACCCTGAGCAACTGGCGTGACACGCTGGGACCTCCTCCTTGTCGAGCCTGTCGGCCTCTGTCTTGTCGGGCTGTCAGCCACGGTGACCTGAGCCTGACCAGTGGGCGGCTGTACCACGACCCAAGTGACCTGATCTGTTGAAGGCTACGGGACCTCAGTTGCAGACAGCCAGACTCCTAGGACGAGTTGGCGCACGTTCCGGCGGTCGATTCAGAGGGTGCCGTCGGGTCGCTGCGTATCATCGGGTCATGCGTCGTGCTCGCTCTCACCGTCATCCGATGACGCGGGCGGTGGTCGCCGCTGTGCTGGCCACCGTACCGCTGGCCTTCGCTGCTCCCGTCGCAGCCGACTCGGTCGAACTGCCCGCCGTCGCCTCCGTTCTGCCCTCGGGAGAGCCGTGCGCGAAGGCATCCACCAAGACGGCCGAGGACGCGCCGTGGACGAGGAAGCCCTTGGGACCGTCCCGAACCTGGCAGCTCAGCCAGGGTGAAGGGGTGACCGTCGCCGTGGTCGACTCCGGTGTCGGCACGGACATCCCTGCGCTGTCCGGCCGGGTCACCCCGGTCGGCGACGGGGGCGAGGACTGCGTGGGTCACGGCAGCTTCGCCGCCGGCCTCATAGCCGCCGCGCCCCGCGAGGGCGTGGGAGTGGCGGGACTCGCGCCGCGGGCCCGGATCCTGGCGGTGCGCGGCACGGACACCCGGGGCGGCGGCACGGCAGCGAATCTCGCCAAGGGCATCCGCACCGCGGCCGATCGCGGGGCCGACGTCATCTACGTCGGGCGGGTCACGGCCACCGGCAAGTCCGAACTGACCGCCGCGGCGAAGCACGCGGCCGAGCGGGACGCCCTCGTCGTCGCGCCGATCGCCCCGGACACCCTGCCGAAGAAATCAACGGGCAAGGCGGCCGATCCGGCGCCCTGGTACTGGCCCGCGGCCGCGCCCGGGGTGCTCTCGACCATCGACTACGGCCCGGACGGCAAGCGTCCCGAGGACGCTCCCGAGGTGAAGGGGGCCGACCTCGCCGCGCCCGGGAACGAGGTGGTCAGCGTCGGGCCCAAGGGCTCAGGGCACTACTTCGGCTCGGGCTCGTCGCTGGCCGCCGCGCATGTCGCGGGTGCCGCTGCCCTGGTGCGGGCGCGGCACCCGGACATGACGGCCGCCCAGGTCTCCCGGCAGCTCACCGCCTCGGCGTACCCCGCGGACACCCCGCGGCTCGATCCGTACGCGGCGGTCACGGAGTCGCTCCCCGACAAGCAGGGCGCCACTCCGCGTCCCGCCGAGGCGCACGTCCCGAAGCCCGCCTCGACCCAGCCCCGCGACCGGGCGCTGATCCTCGCCGGGGTGGGCGGCGGGCTGGTGCTCCTGGTGGCGGCCGGGGCCGTGGTGATCCCCCGCGGCAGGGCGAGGGGCTGGCGCCCGGCGACGGGCGAGTACCCGGACGCACAGCCGGAGAACGGGCAGCCGGCCGAGGGCCGATAGTCGTGCCCGCGACCTCAGCACCGGCGACGCACCGCCGCCGGTGCTGAGACCGGCGCCTGTGGCCCTGCGGCTACGGCTGGCCCCGCCCGGCCCCGCCCGGAACCGTCCGGCCGTCGAACCCCGGACAGCGGCGCAGGATCATTCCGGCGCGTCGACCAGCGCTGTCTGTACGCGTGTGGTCTTGCGGCGGGCGATACGGGTGGCCCGTCCCGGGGGCAGGACCCGGCCCTTGACGTTGCCGAAGAGAAAGCCCTCCGACGGCGGGCACGACATCAGCAGGCTCGGCGTGTTCACCTCCTGCAGCCTGCGCATCAGATGTTCGCCGAGTCCGCGCCCCGCCCCGGCGGCGGAGCGGGCGACGACGAGGTGCAGCCCGACCTCGTAGCCGAGCGCGAGATGAGGCAGCAGCGGGTCGAACGGGGTGTTCCCGATGCTCGTGCCCACCATGTCGTAGTCGTCGACCAGAATGAACAGCCGCGGCCCCGTCCACCAGTCGCACAGCCGCATGCGGCCCGGGGCGATTTCCGGGCCCGGCAGCCGGGTCTGTATCGCGCGGGACGCCCCGTCCACCAGGTCCTTGAGGGCGTCGAGGGAGACCGCGTGCCCGAGGCGGTACTCGTCCGGGACGGCCTCGACCAGGTCGCGGCGGTAGTCCACGATCATGATCCGGGCCTCGGCGGGCGTATAGCGCTCCATGATGGCCTTGGTCGTCAGACGCAGCAGGTTGGTCTTGCCGCTCTCGGTGTCGCCGACCACGATCATGTGCGGACTCTCGCTGAAGTCGTGCCAGACCGTGGAGAGCTCGTTCTCCTCCAAGCCGATCGGCATCCGGAAGTCGCCCTCTGGAGCAGGGAGTTCCGAGAGAGGCAGCTGGGTCGGCAGCATCCGCACCTGCGGGGTCTGCTGCCCCGGCCAGCTCTCCTTGATCGCTGCCACCAGCCCTCCGACGCCGTCGGCGAGGTCCTCCGCGCTCTCCACGCCGTCGATCCGGGGGAGTGCGGCGAGGTAGTGCAGCTTGTCCCCCCGGGTCAGGCCGCGCCCGGCCAGGCGGGGGACGTTGGCGGCGCGGCGGGCGTCGATCTCGGAGTCCATCGCGTCGCCCATCCGCAGCTCCAGGTGGGTGGCGGCCTGGTCGCGCACGCTCGCGGACAGCTCCACCCAGCGGGCCGTGGTGACGATGAGGTGCACGCCGTAGTTGAGGCCGCGGGCCGCGATGGCGTTGAACGTCTGGATGTTGTGGTCGAAGTCCTGGCGCACCGTGGACCAGCCGTCGATCACCAGGAACACGTCCCCGTACGGCTCGTCGGGGAACTCCCCGGCGGCCCTGCGGCGCCGGAAGCTCGCCATGGAGTCGATGCCGTGGTCGAGGAAGAACTTCTCCCGGCGGGCCAGCAACGAGTTGACCTCGGCGATCGTACGGCCCACCCGCTCGGACTCCAGGCGGGCCGCCACTCCGGCCGTGTGCGGCAGCTCGGAGAGCGCGGACAGTCCGCCGCCACCGAAGTCGAGGCAGAAGAACTGGACTTCACGTGGGGTGTGGGTGAGGGCGAGCCCGGTGAGGATGGTGCGCACCAGGGTGCTCTTGCCGCTCTGCGGGCCACCGGCGATCGCCACGTGCCCGCCGACGCCCGACAGGTCGATCGTCAGCAGGTCCCGCATCTGCTCGAAGGGCTTGTCCACGATGCCGATGGGCACGGTCAGCCGCCCGCGCGCCGTCCAGCCGACGGTGGTCAGCCCCAGCTCCGGGTCGGGGGTGAGCGGCGGCAGCACCTGGTCGAGTGTGGCGGGCAGGTCCAGCGGCGGCAGCCACACCTGGTGGGCGGGCGGCCCCGCGTCACGCAGCCGGTCCACCGCTACGGACAGCAGCGTGTCGCCGGTCTCCTCCGGCTCCTCCTCGGGCTCCGGCTCGGGTTCCGGGAGGTCGGGCAACTGGCGCGGCACCACGTAGCCCGAGGTCCACGGCACCGTCTGACTGGCCACCCTGGCCTGGTTCGCGCCGGCGCGCCGCTCCTGGTACGAGCCGGAGACGTAGGCGGCGCGGAACCGGGTCAGTCCCTCGATGCCGGACTTGAGGTAGCCGCTGCCGGGCTGCGGGGGCAGCTCGTAGGCGTCGGGCACACCGAGCACGCCGCGGCTCTCCATTGCGGAGAAGGTGCGCAGGCCCACGCGATAGGACAGATGGCTCTCCAACTGGTGCATCCGGCCCTCATCCAGCCGCTGCGAGGCCAGCAGCAAATGGACGCCGAGGCTGCGACCGAGTCGCCCGATCATCACGAACAGCTCCATGAACTCCCGGTGGGCAGCCAGTAGTTCGCTGAACTCGTCCACGACCACAAAAAGGCTGGGCAGCGGCTCGAGCGGGGTGCCGGAGGCCCGTGCCTTCTCGTAGTCGAAGACCGAGGTGTAGTTCCCGGCGGCACGCAACAGCTCCTGTCGGCGCATCAGTTCGCCGTGCAGGGCGTCCTGCATCCGGGAGACCAGCGCAGCCTCACCGGCCAGGTTGGTGATGACCGCTGAGGTGTGCGGCAGCTCGTCGAGACCGAGGAAGGTGGCCCCGCCCTTGAAGTCGACCAGGACGAAGTTGAGCGTCTCGGAGGAGTTGGAGAGTGCCAGCGCCAGTACCAGGGTGCGCAGCAGCTCACTCTTACCGGAGCCGGTGGCGCCGATGAGCATGCCGTGCGGCCCCGTGCCGCCCTGGGCCGACTCCTTGATGTCCAGCTCCACGGGGCTGCCGTCGGCGCCGACGGCGATGGGCACCCGCAGTCGCGCCGAGCCGGTGTTGCGCTGCCAGAGCGTGGCCGGAACGTGGTGATACAGGTCGGGGATCCCCAGCAGGGTGGTCAGCTCCAGCGTCGCGGAGAGGGGTTCGGAGGACTCGGCGCCCACCCCCATCCGGTACGGAGCGATCCGCTTGGTCAACGCGGTGGCGCCCGTCGGTCCGAACCTGTCGGGGCGGCCGAGACGGGTGGTCTGCTCCTTGCGCTCGCGGTCGGTGCGCACCAGCGCGAAGTCGTACTCGTCCACGGCGAAGCGCAGCGTGACGCGCCCCGGCCGCCAGCTCAGCGCTTCACTCAGGTCGAGTACGACGGTGTTGCGGAAGCCGACGCCGTCCAGCCGGTGCCCATGGGGCACGGTCCCGCCGTCCACCACGATCACCGTGAACGGCTCCTCGCGGCCCGGCACCGCGTCCGGGTCGAAGGGCGGGCGCTCCAGGAACTCGGCGCCGAGAAGATCCTCCAGCTCGTTGAAGGCCGAGACGAACATCCGGGCCGGGCCCGCTCCGTCGCTCTCCTGGGGGTGAAGGTTGTGCGGGAGCCACTTGACCCACTCCCACTCCTCGCGCCGCTCGTCGGACACGCACAGCGCCACCCACACGTCATCGGGCGCGTGGAAGGTCACCAGCTGGGCGATCATGGCGCGCACGACGGAACGTATCCGCTCCTCGTCACCGCGGAACAGCACCCGGGCCCAGGCGCGCAGATAGATCGCGATGGGCTGCTCGGGCACCGTGGAGTAGGCACGGATGAAGCTGCGCAAAGCGTGCGCGGACAGCGGCTCCAGGTCCTCGACGGGGGTGGTGGCCTTGGGCGTCAGCCGCAGCCCCAGCTTCTGCTCCCCGACGGCCACCCGGATCTCGCCGAAGTCCTCGTCCTGGGGGCGGCGTTCCCACAGCCGGGTGGTGCCCACCATCGACCACAGCGCCGCAGGTTCCGGGTGCCGCCAGGCCAGCGCCTCTTGCTGGTCGGACACCGCGGTGCGGACCTTGCGCCGGATCTGGGTGAGGTAGCGCAGATAGTCGCGCCGCTCGCCCTTCAACCGTTCTTTGCGCTCACTGCTCTTGCGCATGAACTGGCCGAGCATCATGGCGCCCGAAGCCAGCACCATCATGCCGACGGCCAGGTACAGGAAGTGGCTGCCGGAGGAACGACTCATGCCCGGCCGCATGAACATCAGCATCATGGAGACCGACATCATCGCCATGGGCAGATAAGTCCACACCGCGGAACTGTCCGGCACCACCTCGGGAAGTGTGGGCGGCTCCTGGAGACTCAACTCGCCCTCGGGCATGTCCGGTCCGCGGCGACGGGCCGGCCTGCGAAACAGAACCACACTCAACGAACGGTCTCCTTACGGGTAGCCCTGCGCGGGAAACGGGCACTGTTCGACGCCCGATCGGGCACGGCAAGAGAACAAGGGCGTAGGCGCGGGCGAGCTCGGTCTCTCCGGTATACCAGTTCACCGATTCAGTGCTGACTCTACGCTCAGCGGTGTGGGCGGAGTCTCAGATTGCCCTGCATACGCGGCCGATTGGCCGACAGCGAATTAATCCGGGCCGTCATCGTGAACCAACGCCGTTCCGAATGCATCCAACGTAGAGACACAACCATCGCCCTCAAAGAACCATCGCCCTCAAAGGGTGTCTCGTACAGGCAGATTGTTCCTATGACCGGAGCAGTGAGCAACGTCCTCCGGAGAAGCGTGAGTCAGCAGCATGAGTGATACCCAGACGGCCGGGCTGTGCCGTCTGACCGTACGCGCACCGGAGAAGAGCATCGACCTCGCGGTGCCTTCCGACGTTCCCGTAGCCGACCTGCTGCCCGCTGTCCTCGGCTACGGCGGCGATGACCTCGCAGAGGCAGGCATCGACCACGGCGGCTGGGTGCTGCAACGCCTCGGCGCCGAGCCGATGGACGAGGAGCGCACGCTCGACTCCTACGATCTGCGTGACGGTGAGACGCTCTACCTCAGACCCCGCACCGAAGCCCTGCCCGAGGTGCACCTCGACGATCTGGTGGATGGGATATCCACCACCATGCAGTCGCGCCCCTACGGCTGGACCCCCAAGGCGAGCCGGCGGCTGCTGCGCGGTCTCGCCGCCCTCGTACTCGCAGGCGGAGTGGTGCTCTTCGCACTGCCCGGCGGCTCCGCCGGTCAGCGTGCTCTGTGCGCCGCGGCGGTCGGGCTGTTGCTGATCGCAGGCGCCGGTTCGGCCAGCCGCGCGGTCGGCGACGCCGGAGCGGGCGCCGTGCTCGGCATCATGGCCGTCCCCTACCTGGCGGTCACCGGATGGCTGCTGCCAGGCGGGGAGTTGACGGGACCGCACGCCCACGAGGTGCTCGGCTCACGGCTGCTGGCGACCAGCACGGTGAGCGCAGGCTGCGCGATCGTCGTCCTCGCCGCTGTGGCCGCTTACGCGGCGCTCTTCCTGACGGTCGCCGTGGTCGCGGTGTTCGGGGCGGTCGCTGGTGCCCTGATGATGGCGGCGGACCTGGGACCGCACCATGTCGCCGGAATCGCCGCCTTGGTGGCGGTGGTACTCGGAGCGTTCGTCCCCTCACTGTCCTTCCGGATGGCCGGGCTGCGCATGCCACCCCTGCCGACCAACGCCGCACAGCTCCAAGAAGGCATCGAGCCGCACTCCACATCCGCGGTTGCCGCTCGCACCGCCCTGGCGGACGGCTGGATGAGTTCGCTCTACGGCGCCGTGGGCACCGTTTGCGCCGCCTGCCTCGCCGTGCTCGCCTGGGACGCGGACCTGGCGGCCCTGATCACCGTACTGGTGCTGTCGCTGCTGCTGATGCTGCACGGAAGCGGCCTGGGCAACACGTGGCAGCGGCTCTCGCTGATCCTTCCGGGGGCGGCGGCGCCGCTCATGCTGCTCCTGGTCGACGCCGCGCCCTCCGCACCGGGGCGGCGGCTCCTGGCAGTTGCCGCGCTGCTCGCCGTCACAGCGGGTATCGCCATCGCTTCCTGGACGGTGCCGGGGCGCCGCCTCGTGCCGTACTGGGGTCGGATCGGCGAAGTGCTGCACACCCTTTCGGCGGTCGCCTTGCTGCCGCTTGTCCTGTGGCTCCTCGGCGTATACGGCGCGTTGCGCGGACTGAGCGCCTGAGGGGAGGGAGCGACCAATGCAGTCGAGACGTGATCAGGTCCAGGCGCACATGTTCATCATGGGGCGGCTGACCTCGGGCATGCTGCGTGCGGACCCCGATGCGCCGGAGAGCCCTCAGGGCCGGACCAACCGGGGGATCACCATCAGCATCCTGATCGCCGTCCTGATCTGCGCGGGTGCCTTTGTGTTCGGCCTGCTCAAGCCCGGTACGAAGGAGTCCTGGCGGGACCCGGGCATGCTGATCGTCAACAAGGACACCGGCGCCCGGTACCTCTACCTGGGTAAACGGCTACGGCCTGTCCGTAACTACACCTCCGCGCGGTTGCTCGCGGGTGCGGAGATGAAGGTCATGTCCATCGGCGGCAAGTCGCTGCGCGGTACCCCGCGGGGGGCTCCGGTAGGCATCAGCGGCGCCCCCGATGAACCGCCGGCCGAGGGCGACCTCAGTGACGGGAAGTGGCAGGTCTGTTCGGGGTCGTCCACGGGTTCGACCGGCACTACGTTGGCTGTGGGATCGGATGCCGAAGGGCAGGGCCTGAAGAAGACGCAGGGCCTGCTGGCGTCCGGACCGGACAAGGACTTCTACCTGGTCTGGCAGGGCAGGAAGCTCCGTCTCGACCAGAAGTCCGACGCCCCTGAGGCGCTCGGCTACGGCTCCGAGCGGCCTCTCAAGGTCTCTGATGCCTTCCTCAACTCTTTGCCCACCGGGCCGGATCTGACGCCACCTGAGGTGTCGGACCAGGGCGCGGAAGGGCCCCGGCTGGATGGGCGGCCGACGCGGATCGGTGAGGTCTTCAAGGTCGCCGGGTCCGGCGGCACCGCCCGTTATTACCTGCTGCAGGAGAAGGGTCTGACGCGGATCACCGCCACCGGCGCAGCCCTGGTGCTCGGGGACAAGGACACCAAGGAGAAGACGTACCAGGGCCGTGCGGTGGCCGCCCGCAAGCTGGGGACCGACGCGCTGAGCGGCCAACTGGCTCCGGACCCGGGGCTGTCTGAAGCGGCGAAGCAGCAGCCTTCGACTCCTCCGGACCCGGCGGGCCTTGCGGACGGGCGCACCCCGTGTGTGGGGGTGCGGCCCGGAGCTGAGGGAACGCGGGTGAGCGTGACCTTCGCCCGGCCCGCCGACCTCGGTCCGACCACGAAGGCCCCGCCGGAGAAGCTGGTTCCGGCCTGCGTGACGGTGCACCGGACAGCGGTGCCGCCGGGCGGTGGCGCCCTGGTGCACGCGCTGGGCGCAGGCGGGGGAGATGTCGGCGACACGCTCTATCTCGTGACGGACACCGGAATGAAATACCGGGTGCCTTCTGGCGACGGATTGAAAGCGCTCGGTTACAACGAGAAACAGGCCCAGGGTATTCCGTCCGCGCTGTTGTCCATGCTGCCCACCGGTCCTGATCTGACTCGGAAGAGCGCGAGTAAGGGACGGGGCGACTCGACGGCTCCACGATGCGCTGACAAGAAAACAAAGTTCCGCGAGAAGACGTCAGGTGATGCCGAGTCAGCAACGAGTAAGCACTGAGTTAATTCACCTGCTGTCGTGTTGATGAACGTGTTGAATTCTACGAATACTTGACAGCAAGTGTTGCGATCACCGTTCGCGGCCTCTAGCATTTTATTTACTGGGCCAACTGGATGGTGGTCCAACGCAATTGGTCGCGTCAGCCACCAGTGCGTCACGCCTGGCGGCGACCCCACCAGAAAGGGAATTCCATGTCAGCTCTTACACGGTCCGAGGAACAGTCGACGCGGAACGGTATCAACGCCTTGGAACAGGCGTTTACCGGTGTTCAGAACAGTCGGCAGAGCGTCGAGGAAACCAAGTTCAACATGAGCACCGCAGTCGGTGGATCCGTCGGCAAGAACTACCGGGACCTGCTCGACGCATGGGACCAGCAGGCCGAGATCATCTCGAAGAATCTGCGGGACATGGTCGAGCAGCTGAACGAGACATTGAGGCAGCAGGGATTGACCGAAGGCTCGTCGAACGACGCCATCAACCAGCAGTACCAGGAGTCAGGCCGCATCTTCGACGAACTCGCCGGCCCCTCGACTGCGGGCTAAAAACACAACTGACCCGGGAGCCGGGCCGACTGCCTGCCGCGCTCCCCGCTGAGTCGAACCGAAACGAGGCATCTCATGAGTGACTCCGGACTCACCGATGGCGTGATCTATGTCAACTACGGCCACGCCGACAACGCCGCCGAAGACCTGCGTATGCAGAACAAGGCGATCAAGAACATTCTCTCCCAGCTCAACATGGAGCTCCAGGCGCTCAGGACAAGCTGGGAGGGCGACGACAGGGCGGCCTACGACGACAAGCAGACCGCCTGGGACAACGCCGCCCAACGGATGGGTGACCTGGTCGAGTCGAATGCGGCACTGCTCGACGACGTGTCCGCGGGCTTCAAGCAGACCGAGCGCAATCTGACCCAAGGCTGGGAAGGCGTGAACATCGGCCGCTGAACGGCGGCTCGCAACGCAGCCGGGCGGCTGCCTGCGCGACGGCTCACGCGGGCGCTCGCCGTCGGGCGATGCCCGGCGGATGGATCGAAAGAACGGGTGACGGCTGCTGTAAGGCCGCCGTGCCCTCCGCGGGGTTGCTGACCAGGCTTCCGCGGAACTCTCCGCGCCGACGACTCGAAACCGTCGGACAAGAGAGTCAGACCGCATGCTCGACCAGCTGCCATACGGCCGGCTTGGTCCGGGCGGACAGGCTTCAGTGGGACCGGACGACGGGAAAGGACGAAGGAGATGACGGACCCCGGCGGGAAGCCCCCGCTCACGCTGGACAAGGCGTGGATCGAGAAATTCCTGAACGTCGATATCGAGGAGTTCCAGGCGGAACTCAAGAAGATTCGAACGGAATCGGGGCCCTACTCACCGATAAGCCTGGTTCTGGCCATCGCTGGTATGCCCATGCCGGATTGGATGGTCCCCACCATGGCTATGCTGGCGGGGGGCGCGGCTCCTCCGGACAGTGTGGCGAAGGACGCGCCGTGGCCGCTTATGATCGGGCCGATGGCAGGCGAAGGGGACACGGTCGGCGGTGCGGAGATGAGTAAACGTGTCTCCAACATGGCCACGGAGCTCCATGGATTTTTGAGCGATCAGGTGACGCTCTTCCGCGACATTGAGGAAAACCTGCGTGACAGCATTGATTCGCTGTTCAGCGCAGAGGGGGACAGTCTGGAGAAGATCGACGGGCAGAAACTGATCGACGCCCTGGAGGACGTGGAGGACGACCTCGCCGCCGAGAACTCGGGTAGCTCCAGCGGAGTCTGATGACAATAGTTCAGGGACTCCCGTTCGGATCTGCGCGGCCCTACGAATATCCGAACGAGAAGCCCCGGGTGAGGGGCACTCCGACCGGGAGTCATCGGCACCTTTTCCGGCAGATCTCCCCCAGTACGACGGAGCTCAGTTATGGAATCGCTTTCTGATGGACGTGCCCCCTATGACAAAGATCCCTGGCGGGATGCGGTCAGCCAGTTGACGGGATATCCGGCCCCGACGGTCGACGAGGTTTTCGACAGCCTTGTCACCGACGACGGTATTCCGCTCATGAAAATCTATATTGAGAAGCAGGAAGACGTAGTCGGTGTTGATCCGGATGATCTCCAGTGGCGCGTAAACAACGCCGGCTGGGGCATCGAGGACATGGACTTCGTGATCCCTTTCTATATGAGAGAGCCAGATCCGGAAGCGCCAGAATCGGAGCAGGGGAACACGGTTGTCTATTACAAGGCCCGCTTCACGCTCTTCGGTGACAAGAGGACCGATGGGCCTCCGACGGGTGGCTGGCTAAGGGGTGGCGAAGGGTCGGACGAGGGCAAGACGTGGGACACGACGGCGTTGACGCAGTACGCGTACGGGACCGGGCTGGCTCTCTCGGAACTGCTCAACAAGCCCCTGGGTACGCAAGATTTCGTGTGGAACGGCCTGTCGGTACAGCCCGAGTCAAGCGTCGGACTGGGGTCCTTCGAGTCCGTGGCTTCCGCGTTCGACCGGGTCCGCACCTTTGTGGATGAGCGGAAGCAGGTGCTGGACGGCTGGGAGAAGACGCTCGGTGGAGAGGAGAGCGACCAGTGGAAGGGGCAGGCCGCCGGCGTGTTCTGGGACCTGATCCATCTGCTGAACAGGAGGTATGAGCGGCTTCTCGAGGACATGACGGCGCCTGGAAATGACTTTGAGTCAAAGCAGGGCGTCGCGATACGCGAAGCGGCACAGGCTCTCTACACGGAGGTCCGCAACCTTTACGACGCCTGGGCGTCGTGGGAGATTGCTATGGGGAATCCCCTGCGGTGGCTGTCGGACCTGCTGTCGGAAATTGTTGATCACGTCTGGGACAATAATATATCGCAGATCCTCTACCACTTTGACACGGGTACAGGTATTGCCTCCGACGAGTACGGGCACACTGAAGGTGAGAATGTAGAATTCTACACCGTCACGTCTGCTTTCCGCTCGGACGCCGTGGACCACTCCGGGACTCGTTACGGGGAGGGGGAGCTGAACGAGATGTCCACCTGGAAAGCCGTCGGTCTGGAAGCGCAGCAGCGTTGGTGGGACTCCGTCCAGGAGCACCTCGGGAAGCCGGCGGAGCAGGCGCTGAAGAATATCGAAAGCGCGTGGGCCCCTTACGGCTTCCACCTCGGCGCGATCAGGCCCCCCGTTGGGGATACCATGTCGGATTCCTTTGCGGTGGACAAGGCATGGCAGGACGAGAAAGAGGCCGACAAAGAGCAGGCTGAGGCCGAGGCGGAGCAGGCCCGGCAGGAAAAGGAGTACGAGCAGGAGCAGGCTGAGGCCGAGGCCGAGCAGGCCCGGCAGGAGAGGGAGTACGAGCAGGAGCAGGCTGAGGCCGAGGCGGAGCAGGCCCGGCAGGAAAAGGAGTACGAGCAGGAACAGGCTGCGGCGAAGGCCGAGCAGGCCCGGCAGGAGAGGGAGTACGAGCAGGAACAGGCTGCGGCGAAGGCCGAGCAGGAGGCCGAGGAGAAGGAGGCCGAGAAGGAGCAAGCGGCGGCAGAAGCCGAACGAGAGGCCGAGCTAAAGGAGCAGGAGAAGCAGCAGGAGCAGTACCAGCAGGAACAGCAGGCCCTCGCGGCTCAGCAGATGGCTCAGCAGCGGGCTATGCAGGAACGGGAGAAGAAGGAGCAGGAGAAGGAGGAGCGGGAGTACGAGGCGGAGCAGGAGGCGCTCCAGCGCGAACAGGAGAAGGAGCAGCGGGAGCAGGAGAAAGAGCAGGAGGCGCTCCAGCGCGAGCAGGAGAAGGAGCAGGAGGAGTACCAGCAACAGCAGCTGGCGTATCAAGAAGAGCAGCAAGCCGAGCAGGAAGCACTCCAGCGCGAGCAGGAGAAAGAACAGGAAGAACTGGAAAGGGAACAAGAGCAGAAAGAGGAGGAGTACCGGCAGCAGCAGCTGGCGTATCAGGAGGAGCAGCAACAGCAGGCCGAGGACTATCTGAACCAGAGCGGTTCGCTCAACGGCAGTGATCTGCCCCAGCCGTCGCCGGAGACGATCACCGGTCCGGTCAATGGCGACGATTCACTGACCAACCCCGGCGGCAGCGAGTCCTATGTGGACTCCCACGGTCGCATCGTGACGGAATACCCCGACGGCAGTACTACAACGATCGACCCGGACACCCAGAGTGCGACGGTTACCGACCCGGACGGTACGCAGACATCCGGCCCACTCAACGCGGGCGATGTGCTGACGAATCCCGATGGCAGCGTCTCGCACCTGGACTCGGAGGGTCAGGTCGTCACGGATTTCCCGGACGGGAGCACATCGACCATCGACCCGGACACCGGCGCGACCTCGATGACCAGCCCGGACGGTACCACTACCACGGGCTACCTCAATGACGGCGGTTCGGCCTCCGGCGGCTCTCAGGACCCCGGCACCTCCGGCGGCAGTGACAACTCCGGTTCCGCGTATGGCAATCCGGAGGAGGAGCTGTACGACGCCAAGCCGTACGAGGGGCCGCAAGACGCATCCTCACCTACCTCGTCCCAGAGCGGTGCCATGAGCGGAAGTTCCGGTACCGGTTCCCCGGGCGGTATGCCGCTGAACCCTGGTGCGATGCCGGGGCGGGGAGGCGGCGGCGGGGGCGGCGACGGGCCCTCCGAGCGGGTCCGAAATGTGATCGACAACGGTGAAGTCGTCAGCAACCGCCGCCCGCGAGCCAGTAGCGGCAGGGCAGCCGGCCGCTACGACGACCGCGAAGCAATGATCAACACCAGCGGTGGCACGCCGTTCTCTCCGCCGACGGGGGGTGCCGGCGGGCAGGGCGGCCGGCCGCAGACGGAGAGCGGAGACCGCGAACGGGAAGCGTGGGTGCCGGAGGAAGAGGACGTCTGGGGGAGCGACGAGGGAGGGACACCCGCCGTGATCGGCCGATGAGCCCCGCCCAGGCCCCCGTCCGCGCGCCCGCTGTCCGAGCCCGCAACGAAGCCCGAGCCCGCAACGAAGCCGCTGCCCGAGCGCGTACCGAAACCGCAGTCCGACCAGTTCGCCAAGTGCTATCGAGGAGGTCCCAATGACAGAGCCGACAGAGTCGATGGAGGAGCGCGTCGCCCAGGCCAGAGCTCACCTGGAGGCCACCCGGGCCGCCGTGGCGCGGGCCGAGGAGGACCTGCGCGACACCTCCGAGACGGTGCGCTCGGGTGACCGAGCGGTGGAGGTCACCATCGGTCCGCAGGGAGAGCTGGCCGGCCTGAAGTTTCTCGACGGCAAGCACGCGAATATGACGGGCCCGCAACTGGCCTCCTCGGTACTGGAGGCGGCCGAGCGGGGGCGTCGGCAGATCGCCCAGCGGGTGCGGGACACCTTCGAACCGCTGCTCCAGCAAAACCCCTCCGTGCCCGGCTCCCAGGGCGTCGACGTGGACTGGGACCGGATTTTCGGGTCGGCGCTCGAGGGCGGTGGGCGTGCGGGAGGCAGGTCCGCGAGGAACCGGCTGCACGATGAGATTCACGAGGACGCGGACGACGCATCCGGAGGCCGGTCATGAGCAGCTACGGAGCCTTCGAGGCATATCCGAGGGAGCTGCAACCGTTCATCGACGAGATGGACAAACATGGGGAGAAGCCTGACGAGATCAACGGAGACTTCAAAGCTGAACAGGCGTTGCATGAAGGCTGGGACGGTTACAGCGACAAGTTCTATGACACTGTCCACCCCGACTATGTGCAGGCGAACGAACAGATCAGCGCCCTCTTGGAGACGATGAGGGAAGTCACAAAGGCAGCTGCCAGCGCGACAATGCAGAGCCTGCGCAGCATTGAAGGGGCGCAGCAAGATGCAGAGGACATGATCAGTCAGCAGAGCGGCAGCATGAACCTGGACGACCTGGACGACCTGGATGCGGGCGACGCCGGTTCCAGCGGCGGGAAGCGCTAAGGGGAGGAAGAGGAGGTGAGCGAGGGCGGGCTCGGTGCGGAAGAGTTCACCGAGGAAGAGCGGGTCTGGATCTTCATCCTGACCGGCGAAATGCCGTTGCAGGCCAAAGCCTTCCTCGCCTGGCAGAGCCAGAATCTCTACTCCAACGTCCTCGAAAAACTCGAAGAGTTCCTCGGTGAGGCCGAGGAACTCGTGCGTGGGGCGAGCTACGCCCTTCCGCCGGCCGTCGCGGAAGTGTTCGTACAGAGCATGAAGCCTCTGATGTCCTCGTCCGGCAGCTTCGATCAGGTCTTCCAGGAGCTGCGCGATCTGGCGCTCAGACAGGTCGGACTTTCCCAGAAGATCCAGAACGCCCATTGGGAAATCGTCTCGGAGATCGCCCTCATGCTCGTGGAGCTGGCGGCGCTCTCTGCTATGGCCTACTTCACCGGTGGTCTGTCGCTGACACAGGCGGCGTTGGTCAGGGCTCGTACCGCGCTGGCGATCATAATGGCGATGCAGCGGCTGCTGACGGATGTTCCGATCGTCGGCGGGTTCGTGGAAATGATGGAGGAGCTGCTCCAGAACCTCGGGGTTCAGCTCGCTCAGATGACGATCAACCCGCCCGAACGCAAACCCGACTTCAACCCGGAGTCCCTCGGACCTTCCGCCCTGGCCGGCTTCTTGACGGGTACCTTCATCGAGTTTCTGGGGAACCTCGCAAAGTACTTCAAGGGTGGCCTGAACGACTTCTACAAGAACAACCTGGACACCGATCTCTTCAACAAGATCGACAAGGACCCGTTCGGGAACGTCGGCAAGGACACGTTCGACGACGTTCTCAAGAACCTCGCGGACAACCCGGGAGCCAAGGACCACCTCAAGAGGCCAGACCCGGTGGCGAACGCGGCCTACGACATTCCCCAGACCTTCCTGACCCACGGCACCGGTGAGGGTCTGGGCGAGATGGCCACCTTCGAAGCAATTTATGGCGACGGGGAATTCAGCGTGCTGACCTTCGCCGGCGCCGGAACCAGTGCACTCGTCCACATGGGCGCCGGGAGCGCGCTGAAGGATGCCGCAAGCTGGCTGCACACCAAGGCGTTCCCCCATGGGAACGCCTTGACTGATTGGATCAAGAACAGCTACACCTCTTTCCAGAATGCGCTGAACGGAACGGGGACCGGGGCGGGTTCTGGCTCGGACACTCTTTCCGCCGGGGGCGGCACTTCGACCCTCCCGGAGAGCGTTCCGGACGCATCGCTCACCAACACGCCGCCGACTACGCTCCCTTCCGCCTCTTCCACCCCGGCACCTCCTCAGCCGTTCCCCACCACGTCCCCGGGCACATCTCCCCTCACGTCCACGGACACCCTGGCCACGCCCCCCGAGGGGCCACCGTCCACCTCCGATGAGTTCACGCCCGACCCCTCCTCCGGGACGGGTGGTCAGAACGACATCAGCACCGGCACGGGATCCGGCCCCGGTTCCAGCACCGGCACGGGACCCAGCACCGGCACCGGCACGGGACCCGCATCCGGTTCCACGGGTCTCGATGGTGCGGATTCCTCCCGGCCCCCGTACGACTCCTCCTCGGAGGACGACTCGTCCCCGGAAAGTGACCTGTTCGACGACGGTTCGGACAACTCCTCCGTCAGCTCGTTCGGCACCGGCACCGACGATCCTTTGAGCGCCGACCCGACTGACGCGTCCGGTCTCAACTCGCCGACGGCGCTGTCGGGTAACGGCACCTCGGCGCCGTACACCCCCAACGTGAACGCTCTGGCGGACAAGGGCTTCGGCCCGGACAGCATGCTGGACCCGCCGTTGAACGAGTCCGGGATGGACGAACCCACCGTCTCGGAGTTCTCTTCCAACGATGCGACGGACCTCAACGCCAGTAAGGACTTTGCGGGGCTGAGCCCGGACGATCGTCAGGGCCCGACGCAGACCGCGCCTCCACCGGGCTCCTCCGTGCTCCCCAACGGTGCGGCCACCGGGCCCACTTCGCCTGCCCCCGTCTCCACCGTCTCGCGACCGGACCCGGGCATCGCCGACGGCTCAGCGAAGGGCGACGGCACTCCCGATCCGTCGCTGGGTGAGGACACCCCCGGGGCGCAGCCGCACTCCACGCGCGAGGGCCAGGACCCGACCAGCGCCCAGCCCACCCCGTCCGCGCTGCCTCCGGGCGCTGCTCCGTACCAGCCGGGGGCGAACCAGCCGGGCAGCAACCAGTCCGGCAGCAACCAGCCCACGGCACAGCGGCCGGGCCAGAACGGTGAGACGGCGCCCGACGGAGAGACGAGCACCGGCAGCGGGGCAGCCCCGGCCTCGGCGCCAGGCAGCGACAGCCGCATCGCAGACGGCACGGACACAGACGGCCCGGTCACTTCCGACACGCCGCAGCCGAGCGAGCCCGGACCTGCGACACCCGTACCCACTCAAACGCACGACTCGTCCGCCGACCTCACGCCGACTCCCGTCACGGGCCCCGCCGGCCCGGTCAACGGCAAGGCGCCGTCACCGGTCGCCTCGTCCGATGGGACGCCGCCGTACCAGAACCTGGAATCCGGCGCTGCCGGACCGCACACCCCGGGCCAACAGGACCTCCGCCATGCCCAGGAGGACTACGCGGACGCACTCGGCACCTTCGTCACCGCCGTCGACGCCCTCGATACGCTCAGCCAGCGGATCGACGCGGGGACCGACGAGGGCACCACGATCAGTGCTAGCGACGCCCTCACGCTGACTGACGCGCGGACCCGGGCCGAGCGGGCGCGCGGGAAGCTGCTCGACACCGCGGCGCGGCTGCGCGCGCTCGGCGTCACGCCGTACTCGACGGGCCCCGGCGCCCCGGACGAGGCGCCGCAGGTGCCTGCCGTCACGCGCGATGACGCCCAACGGCAGTGGATCGCCCGGCAGATCCTCGCAGAGGATCTGCCGGAGAACCTGTCGCAGGACCTGCCGCTGCTCGGCCCGGACGACAGCGTCAGCAGGGCCGACCTCGAGGCCGCGGGCATCACTCTGGACACGCCACAGCAGACCACCGCAAAGCCGGTCGGCGGCCCGTTGCCGGTACGTGGCAGCGAACTGGGCCCGTTGGAGCAGGTGAAGGCGCTCATGGTGCGGCCCGGGCCCTGGAGGGGTTCACTCGATGCGGTCGCGGCCAGCGCGTCCCGGCGTATGTGGCAGTCGGCGTACGCGGAGTTCGCGGACGCGGCGCCGCGCGGCGTGGGCGCGGCGGCGCTCGGCCGGGCGTGGGACTCGGCCGTTTCGCTGGTGCTGCCGCTGGAGCGCCATCCGGCGCTCGCCGACTCGCGGCACGCGGGAGAGGACTTCCGCGACGCGGTCCGGCAGGTCGCCGAACACCTGCTGACGTACGGCCCGGATGCGGAGCCGGGCGTGCCGTCGGGCACGGAGCTGGCCGACACGTTCCGGCGTGCGCTGGGATTGCCGGCCCGGGGCCTCGGCGGCGCAGTGACGGCCGCTGCGGAGTCGTCCGTCCCGATCGCGCCCGCGTCCCCATCCGGTCACCGGGGTCGGTTGGAACTCAGCATGTCCGACAGCGACGACTCCGAGGCCTCGTCCGTCGGTGAGTACGGGCCTGGCCCGGAGAACATCTCCGACGGCGAGTCGGACGCCGGTTCGGACATCAGCAGCGTCGGTGCAGCGCCCCTGGGTGTGTCCGGTCCGTTGTCGGGTGAGGGGACGCCGGGGCTGGAGCGGGAGTCGGAGCCGGGGCGGGGGCCGGTCACGGGCGGGGCCCGTCCGGTTCTGACTCGTGAGGAGTTGCAGGGGTTGGTGGACCGTGTGGCACAGCACGGGCCGGAGGAGGGCGTGTCGGTTGAGCGGTGTCTGACGCTGCTGGAGGCACTGCGGAACGAGTTGTATCCGGGCGGTGTGCAGGCGGCGGTCGCGCTGGACGATTCGGCGATCGGCCGGAAGTCGGCGGCGTCTGATCTGGTGCCGGGGCCGGGTTGGCGTGGGGTGCGGTCGTGGGATGTGGTGAGGGAGGCGGTTGCTGCTGGCAAGCCGGGTACGGCGGCGTTTGTGCTGGCGCGGCGTTCGGGCGGTGCGGTGGGGCACGCGTGGGCTGCCTACCACCTCGGTGGTGCGGAGGGTGGTTCGGACGGTGTGGTGTGGGTGGATGTGTCAAAGGGCGAGGGCAGTCGGCTGTCGGAGGATCTGCCGGGCATTTCGTCCTTCGAGGCGCAGGCGTTGGTGATCGATCCCACGGGGAGGGTCGCGACGGACAGGCTGCCGGAGTTCGTGCAGTCGTCCTCCCAAGCGCACGTGGTGGCCGACAAGGCGACCAAGCCCGGCTACGGCGCCCCTGACCCCGTATCAGGGCCGACGCTGGTCTCGCGGTCGGGGCAGTCGGAAGCCGTTCCGGGGCAGTCGGGGCTGTGGCGGGTGGAGTTCGACCATAACGCGCGGCAGCAGCCGTCCGGGGTGGGGCGTGGGGAGATGGAGGAGGCGGCCGGCCGGGTGGCCGAGGTGGCGGTGGCGAATCGCGGGACGGGGCTGCCGGTAGTAGTGGAGGTCACGGGTTTCGGGAACGGGACGTTCCTCAACGGGAAGAAGTCGGCCACGGATGCGGGTCTGGAGCGGGCCGAAGCGCTGGTGAGGCACTTCCGGAGTGCGCTGGACCGCAGGCTGGCGTGGGCGCAGGAAGGGCTGCCGGAGGGGGCGCGGCGGCTGGATGTGGATGATGTGCTGGTGCGGGCGCGGACCGGGGGGCGGTCGGTGGTCCGGCGCGGGCTGGATGCCGGAATGCCCTCTGATGTGGTGCGGCGACATGCGCTGGTGGAGTTTTCTGTTCCGGATTCCTCGGTGGTCGAGAAGCTGGATGTGCTGCGGAAGTACCATCCGGCGCTGCGTGAGGGGCCGTTGGATATTGATGCTGTGGCCCGTCAGGTGCTGCGTCTGGATGGCGTCCGCGTGAATGCGCAGCACCGTGCGGAGCTGTTGTCCCGGGTGCGGAAGTACCCGGAGCTGACCGGCAGCGGGGGGACGCCCGGTTTGAACTGGACGGGTGATCCTGACTTCCGTCTGGAAACCATGCTGGTCAGGACGGGGAGTGCCAAGAACCCCGACGGACCACCTGAGCTGGCTCCGTGGCGGGGTGGTCGGGAGCCGTTCGTGGTGGCGGCGTCCCGGGGCGGGCACGATCACGTGATGATGCCGTGGCTGGACGGCTCGCAGGTGCGGCTGGGGTTTGAGGAGCTTGCGGACGGGCTGGCGGAGGATCCGCGGCTGGCGGGGCTTTCGGAGGATGTGCCGATCGCTCTGGCGTTCCCCTCCTCTGGTGGGCGTGAGCTGGTGCTGCCGAGGTGGGTGTCGAAGAAGACCGGCAGGACGCTGTGGGCCTTCTCGGGTGAGGAGCCCACCGCCACGGAACTCGCCCCGGGTGTACGTGTGATCGAGACGGTGTGGCGGAAGGGGGTGACGACCGGGGTCTGGATCCGCAACGAGCCGGAGGACTGGAGGGCCCCCGACCCGAACGCGCCGGAGTGGCATCGGCGTGTGGTGACCTACACCCTCATCGACGACAACCACCGGCCGAACGGCCGCGTTTCGCTCCCGCGCCCCGAACTGGCCGACCAAGAAGACGCTTTGCGGCATCTGGGTGATATGTCCCGCTCGCGCCATTACGATTTCGTCAGGAACAAGCTCAGTGAGTCGGAGCCGGTGCCGGGTGGTCGCTCGGACTACACCTGGTACAGCCACGGAGGGCCGAACTCCGTAACCGTGGTCTTGGAAGACGGCACCGAGGCGTTTATGAGGCGTGACGCGTTTACGAGGTTTCTCACTCGGCGGCCGAGTATGCGGAAAGTCCAGGAGGAGAAAGGGAAAGACGGCCTCACGTCCCTCGGGCCATGCTGGGGCGCCGCAGTGAGCGACCGGCCTGTTGACGCGGCTGACGGCCAGTTGGGTGCTCCCCCTCCCTTTGTGGCTGATCCGCTGGCGACCATCTCCCTCGTCGAGGGCGTGGGCACCGACCTCAACATGGACGTGCGAGGCGGAACGAGGCCGACCGCAACGGCGGGGCCGAAGCACACGGGGAACCAGGACTACGAGCTGTGGTTGTACACCGATCCGCGGGGCCGGAGGGGGAAGTGGGTGCTTGCCCCGCCTGAGCCGGTGGGGGAGGCGCTGGAGCAGGTTGCGAGGGACGCAGGCCTTTCCGGCGATCTGGAACTGCGTGGGCGGCGGTTGATGCGTGCGCTGCGGCAGGTGTTCGGCCCGGATGTGCACAAGAGCCCTGAATATGGGGAGTTGTTGCGGGGCGTCGGTGCGCTGGAGTTGATGCGGGAGAAGGACACCGAACTGTCCGAGGTGGCCCCCTTGTTCACCTTGGCCATGTTCCATCGGGTCGCTGCCGTGCGGACCGGTGTGATCAGTGGTGACGCCGTCAATGACGCCGACTACCGGGGCAAGCTGCGTGCCATGCTGGCGGCCGCGGTCACAGCCCGGGCGGCCAAGCCCAAGCTCAAGATCTCGGAGTTCACTGGAGACAAGCTTCCTTCGGTGGCGCGGGCTGTCTCTTATGTGGGGCAGCATCAGGACCGGGAGGGCCTTGCCCGGCGGGTACTCGATCTGCCTGCTGGCGGTCATGTGGGGCCGCTGGAGCGCTCGAAGTTGTTCTGGGCGATGGTCGAGGCCGAGGAGGCGCTGGCACGCGAGGCCGAGCCGACGCACAAACACCCTGGTGGCCGGCTGGCGGAGTTCGCTGCCCGGGTGCTGCACCGGAAGGACGCGGGAACGGGCGAGGACCTGAAGGTGGCGGTGGCCCGGGCGGTACTCGTCGGCCGGGAGCCGCGCGACTGGGACGCACTGGCCGCCTTCCAGCTACGCTCCGACGGCTTCATGGACGACGACACCCGCATAGGGGAGGAGTTCAGCGGACGTAACTGGTCGGGTCTGGAGTTGCCGGGCGGGCTGGACATGGCCCGGGTCAAGCCCTCGGAGTCGGCGGACCCACAAGATGCGAAGTGGCAGGCCAAGGCCCAGAAGCGGGCGTCCGCTTTTGCGGCCGAGGCGCTCGGGAACGGCCGGCTGGCGCTGACGAACCGGGCGGGGCTGCGGCGTGAGGTGACAGAGGAGGAGTTCGTCGAGCTGCTGGTCCACGACCGCGAACTGTACGGTCGCGGCAGCTTGGAGACGCCGGTGGTTCTGGCGATCTCGGAGCTGGGCCGGCTGAACCCCGATCTGCCGGACAAGGTCCGGGACGCGCTGGGCAGGGATGCCTGGTACACCGACGAAGCATTCACCTTGCCTGGGGCCGGTGGCACGGGCCCCGTCGTCATCACGCACACGGGCCCCGGGGCGCAGGGCAAGTGGAAGGTCGCCCCCCGCGCCGCGGCGAAGGCCGGTCCCGCACCCGCCGCCTACGCCCCCCCGGCCCCGGGCGCATCCGATTCCCCCCGGCCCCGCCCGGAGGCTTCGGTACCGACCGAGCCCGCCCCCGCCCCGGCGCCCGGTGCCCCGGCCCAGGTTTCGGCCAGTCGGGACGTGGCTGAGGCTGACTTCGCGTCCTCGCAGGACAAAGCCTCGGACGACGAGAGCGTGTTCTCCGATGACGAGGCGCTCTCCTCGGGCGATGAGAGCGTGTTCTCCGGCGGCGAGGCGCTTTCCTCGGACGACGAGAGCGCGTTCTCCGATGACGAGGCATTCGTCGTCGCGGGCGGCCAGGGTAGGGCGCCGAGCGGCCAGAACAAGGCGCCGGACCCCGCGTCCACGGCGTCCCCGGAGGCTTCCGTCGCCCGGACGGCATCGGGGCAGGCGGTGCCTGGGATCGGGCTCGGGGCCGCGTCGTCGCGGCCGATCCACACTGAGCCGGTTGCTCCCGTGGGCGCGGGACAGCAGCCTGGTCCTGCACCGGTGGAGCTGAGGCGGATTCAGTTCGACGCGGGGTCCATCGGCCTGACAGCGGACGACGCACTCGATATCGAGGAAGTGGCCACCAGGGTGGTCCGGGAGAGGCTGAAGGACAGGCGTCGGGACGGTGCCGTGTCCGGTGTGGTGATTTCTGGGTACGGCGACGGCCCGGGCGTGCAGTCGCAGGTCCGGGCGTTGGGCGAAGAGCGCGCGCAGGTCGTGTATGGCGCGTTCCTCGACTATCTCGAAATTGAGCTGGATAGGCTCCAAGGTCCCGTGCCGCCGGGCAGCCGCCGCCTGGCTGTGGGCGATTTCCACGTCGTTCAGCGGAGCCGTGAAGGCACGGACGACCACCGGGGTCAGGTGGTGCTGGAGCTGTCCAACGACCTCGGCATGTCCGGCAGCGACGACTCCGACGCGTCGTCCGTCGGTGAGTACGAGTCGGGCCGGGAGAGCATTTTCGACGGCGAGTCGGACTCCGGCTCCGCCACCACCAGCAGCAGCGACTCGGATCTCCCGGAAGCGGCCAGGCCGCTGTCCGATGATGGGAGGACGCTCGTCGAGGACCCTGCCGGTGTGCCTGAGCAGTCCGTGAGGCCGCCCTTCTTCGTCTGGTCGGCCTCCGCGCCGACGATGCCCGGGCCCGGGACCACCTCGTCGCTGCCGATCCACACCGCGCCGGTGACTCCCGCGAGCACTGTGCAGCAGCCCGCCGGTCCTGTGGTGAAGGAGGCGCCACGGCTTCAGTTCGCCCCGGGCTCCAGCGACCTGGATCCCGACGACCGGCGCAAGACCCAAGAGCTGGCCGACCAGGTGGCCGAGCAGGGTCTGCGCAGCTGGCATCGGGGCGAGCCCCTGGACGTTGTCGTGATCTCCGGGTACGCCGACCGTCCGGGCGCACAGCCGCAGGGCGAAGAGTTGGGCGAAGACCGCGCGAAGGCCGTGTCCGACGAGTTCATCCGCGATCTCAGCCGTGCCCTGGACGCTCGCCAGGCCGATGAGTCGCCGGACAGCCGCTTGACTTCGGCCCACTTCGACATCGTCGGACGCGGCGACGGAAGCACAGGCGCTCACCAGGGTCAGGTGACGATTGACCTCGTCTCGCCTCTGGCGCTGGACAAGCTCCGCATGGCCGAACCTGAACTGAGTGCCGGCCCGTTGGACATGGACGCCCTGGCTCGCCGCCTCCTGCAGCTGCCCGAGGAACCGTCCGAGGACGAGTTCGTGGGTGACTGGTCCGACGATGAGTCTGCGGAGGAGGCGTCCGACGATGAGTCCGTGGAGGACGCGTCCGAGGACGAGTCTGTGGACGCGACTGCCCGATTCGACCTCTACAAGCTCGTGGTCGACGCGCACCGGGACGGCTGGGCAACCGACATCGCGTCGCTCGGCGCGTATGAAGCCTTCCGTCAGGACATGATCGGCGAGCACCGGAACCGCTACTTCACGTTGGGCGGCCAGCGCGTCCCCGGCCTCAACTGGGCCGAGGACACAATCGAGGACACAAGCGAGGTCAGTGAGCTGGAGGCCGACACTTACCACATTTTCAAGCGGCGTCTGGATGGGACGTACGGGAAGGTGAAGGATGAGCGCCCGCGGGACGCTCCATGGCGCCGTGGGCCGAGGCCCTACTTCGCGGTGGCCTCCTTCGGACGTCCCGGCACGGTCGACGTGCCGTGGCGGGATGGCTCGATACGGCACATGCGCTACCGCGAGTTCGTCGAACTGGTCGCGCGTGACCTGGAGCAGGAGGGCCTTCCCGCCAACCACCCCATCGTGCTGGTCATGCAGCATGCCGGCGCCGGGGATGTTGATCTGCCGAGGTTGCTGGCACAGCGGACCGGCCGGATGGTGTGGTCGCACAGCGGGCATGCCGCCGCCACAGAACTCGCGCCCGGCACCCTCAGCATCGGGGTGGCCTACGCCGAACGTAAACCGAAGGGCGCCTGGTTCATAACACCGCCCGGCCTTGCTCCCGGCCCGACCGCGGACGTTCCCGACTGGTACAGCAAGGTGCTGAGCCACGTCATCGTCGGCGACGAATCGGAGTGGCAGACCGGTCGTGTTTGGGTCGCGCCCGACGATTTGCCAGAGGTAGACGACGACGGCGAGACGCTGGAGGAGGCCGTTCGTCATCAAGGCCAAATATCGAATTTCGTCCATTACAACCCTGCCACCGGTACTTACTCCGCTAAGTACCGAATGCCCGCTGCGTCTCTGGTGCCGGGCACGAAGGGGCACCAGGCGAACATTCACGGCCAACCGGTCGAAATAACGTTTCCACTGAAGGGAGGCGACACCTACACCGCTCAAGGCGCGGAGGGTCCCCGGCAAATCGCGCGCCGCCCGAGTATCCAAGCCCTCGACAAGAACGACTGGCTTGACCTCTTGATCTGCTTCGCCGGTTCCTCCAGGAGCAGGAACGTGCCGTTCTTCGAGGAAAGCGGGCCGGAAGGCGCGCTGCACGTCGCGGACCTACTCAGAACCCCCTCCATTGGACAGCACTTCGCCAACGAGACCCGGAAGAAGAACCGCTGCGTCATCGGGAAAGTGGGGATCCGGAAGGTCGATGGCGAGTGGGTCTGGGTTGTGGCCACCGACCGCCAGGGGCGGCGAGGCTCGGTCGTAGTGAACTTTCCGGAGCCCGATGCCGACGAACTCGACCGCCGAGCGGAGGTGGCGGGGCTGTCGGCGGACGGAACGCTGGTCCTGATACGGGCGTTGAAGCTGGCGTTGGGGAACGAGGTGGACGACGACGTCCACGTGGATGAGGACCCCGAGTACGCCGAATTGTTGCGCGGGGCCGCCGCACTGGACCGGATGTGGGAGAAGGACACCAAACTCCGGGCCTCCGGGCCCCTTGACGCCGGCCCGTTCACGATGGATCTGTTCCACCGGATCGTCGAGGCGCGGCTGCCGCAGGGTAGGACGGAGGCCAAGCGGGCGGACTACCGGGCTGTCGTCCTCGCGGCGGCCAGTGCGCCTTCCGGGACGAGCCTGCGCGACTTCGTGACGCTGCCGCCCGCGGTGGACCAGGCCCTGGAGTGGATGCGCGGCGTCGACCTGCAGAGCGAGGCCGTCCAGGTCCTTGATCTGTCCGGCCCTGATGAGGTGGGCGAGGCGGAACGCATCCGAATGTTCTGGGCGCGGGTCGCGATGCACGAGACACTGCCGACGCCCGACACGGAGGTCGAAACGGCCGCTGAGGTCCTGAACATCGACCCCGCCCAGGTGACCGGATCGCAACGGGCGGACATCCGGGAGTTGGTCACCAAGGCCCACGCCCTCGGCCGCGAGGTGTCGGACCCGGGCGTCCTGGAGGCACTGCATCTGGAGACTCTCAACGCCCTGGGAGACGGCACGATCCTGCCGTCCGTCGGCTCGAAGCAGGCGTCGGGGCGCGACTTCACGGCCGGTCCGAAGGCACCGATCGACCTGTCGAAGCTCCAGACGCCCGGCGGACTTGTGGACGCGCCTTGGGCGGGGAAGGACGCGAACGGGAGCCCCAAGCCGAAGCCTTATGTCGTGCGGGCGTCGATGGACCCGAACCGATCCGGCCATGTTCTCGTGACCTTCGACAAGATCACCAAGAGCGTGTCGCGCGCGGCGTTCATCGAGCTGCTGGCCAATGATCCCCATCTTCAGGACGGGAGCCTGGAGATCCCGATCGTCCTGGCCATCCCGGAGCTCGACCGGCGCCTTCCGGGCTTCGCGCACGCGGCGGCCCAGCGGCTCGGCCACCCCGTCTACGCGTCCTTCTACCCCGTGAACGTGGCCCCGGCCCCGTCCCAGGGGCTCCCGAGGCTCGCCTTGGTCAACTCGAGCGTGTTTACGGCGCCGCCTCCGACGGCCGATGAGTTCGACCTGCGAGTACCCGAAGACCCGTCCTCTCCCACAAGTGCTCCGCTCCCGGGCCGCCCGGTACTTTGGAGCGCTTCTGCCCCCGCCCCCGTGGACGAGGCCGCCGACTCGTCCGACGCCGACGCGTCGTCCGACGGTGAGTACGAGTCGGACCCGGAGAGCATCTCCGACGGCGAGTCGGATTCGGATGCTATGGAGGACGTGCAGTCCAGTGGCGCGGCGCAGGCGGTGGCTGGGCCCGATATCGCCTCGTTGCGGTCGGACGAAAACGCGATGTTCCGGCAGGTGGCGGGCGGCAGTGGCACGGTGGTGGCGTTTGGACGTAATTGGACCGGTTTGCCATTGGAAGGACCGGTTGTGCCGAACCGGGTCCATGTCTATAAGAAACATCCGGACGCGCCGCCGGAGTTGGGGCCGGACGCGCAAGCGCTGTGGGGGGATGGGGGCTACCTGCTTGCGGCCGGGATAGATGAGGACGGTACGGCCCGCCTCAACGGCCAACCTCTGACCGCGGACCTCGTAGTCGCCGCGGTGAACGGGGACCCGAGGCTGGCGGAGCTGGACGCGGTGCTGGGCAGGAAGGGCAGGAAGGCGGAGCTGGTGCTGCCCGTGCCGTATGCGGGGCTGGCCCTTCGGGGGATGATCCGCGATGTCGCCACTCGGCTGGGTCGCAGGGTGTGGGTGCCCAGCGGCGACGGACGTTTTGGGCGGATCGACGGTAAGTATGTGCTGGCGCTGATCGATCACGATCCCGAGAAGCCAGTCGGAAGCTGGGTGCCTGTGGATCCTGTGAAGGGACCGGTACGGCCCCACGACCGGCTGTTGCGCACGCTCGACGGCAAGTCGGTCAGAGCCAGCGATCTCTTCAACCGGCCGAGTGTCGACCGCGGCGGCAACTGGTTCGGCCTCAGCGCGACGGCCGACGCCGACGACCATAGCCGGTTCGGTGAGTGGTCATCCTGGCACTACACCGAACGCTCGGCGGTGAAAACGCTGTTCGAGGCCGCTCGCCGGGGCGTCAACACCGAGGAGGACATCGAAATACCTGTCGGTCCGGGGGCGCGCGTCTACGCTCTCACTGGGCACGGCGTGCCCGGTGCGAACGACTTCCGGAAATGGGACGGCCAGAAGGTACAGCTGGACAATGGGCAGACCGCCCTGTATTGGGGTGAACACCCTGATGTTGTCGAGGCGGTCGCCAAGGGGTTCACGCTCCTCACGGAGATGTGCTACAGCGGCGTGACGGGCGACCCCCGGCGGCGTCCCGTGATACACAAGCCCGCGCGGCGCGTCGATGATCCGCTGGTGGAGGTGCCGCTTGGCCGGCGTATGGCCAACGTGAGCAGGACCAGGATCCGCAGCATGACGGGCACCGTGGGCCGCCTCCGGGACGCGAACATCTCAACCCGCTACCGTTCGGCCTTCCCTGGGGGCGGGGCGACGTCGGTCGTCTTCTTCAAGCCGGAGCCGTTGTCCAGTGAAGAACTGCAGGAGTTGCCCGAGGAACGGAGGTTGCCCGGTGGAGTGGAGATATTGCCCGACGGAAGGGAGTTGCCCGGGCTGGAGAAGCTGGTACGCGACGTAGAACTGTATGACCCGGACGAGCCGGGTCCCGTGCCGGTCGAAACACAAGAGCAGATGCTTCTTCTGGTGCGGGCGCTGCGGGAGGTCTTCGGCGACAGGGTCGAGGACGACAAGCGGATGTACTTGCACAGGCTGCGGGGCATCGCCCGGCTGAGCAGGTTGTTCGAGAACGACGCGGAGCTGAGCGCTTTCACTCCCTTCCGCCTCGACCTGTGGTATCTCCTCGCGCGTGACCACATCCGCTCGGGCAAGTCGAGGGAGGATGCCCATCAGGCGGTCCTGGATGAGGCGTTGGCGTGGTTCGACGACGATCCGGAAGCGGAGCTCGGTGACATCCTGCGCGAACAGGGGAGGGCCAAGGAGCTGTTCGACGCTGCTGAGGACCTGGACGAGGTCGGGGTGGCGGAGCATGTGCTGCAGCTGCCGAAGGGCGCCCCAGTACTCAGACAGGATCTCGCGCGTGCCCTTTGGGCCTTGACCAACGCCCGAGCGAGGGTGAACGAGCTGTCCGGTCAGGAACGCGTCAGGTGGGGCCGCGTGGCGCTGCACCTGCCCGAGGCAACTCCCTGGGATGACGAGCAACTCCTGCTGATGCAGATGTTGTGGGCGCAGACCCTCGCCGCGGCAGAGGACATCGACAGCCCCCAGGATCTGGCCGTCGCCGATCTGAAGAGGCGCGGCGCGTTCAGCAGCTCCACCGTGCTGCGCAAGGCTGACGGTACGGCGTACGGCCGCGACTGGAGCCGCGACCCGATACAGGGCGAGACCGAATTCACCGGCGCTGGCATTGCGCTACCGGGGGCGCAACGGATTGAGGACGCCTACATCGCGCGCACCGGTGATCGGACCGGGACGGGTGCGGTGGAGCTTCACCTGCCCAACGAAACCCTGGCGGTACCTCCTGAGCAGGTCATGGCCCTGTTGGACGTCGATCCGACGCTGGATCAGGTGGAGCTGGGAAGGCCGTTGGTGCTGTTCTCGCCGTGGTTCGAGACCCAGTGGTACTCCGACCGCAACGGACGGGACGTCCACAGTTACACCGGCGGTATCGATGTGGACCCGGGCGATGGTTCGTCCCGGCCGCGCATCAGCCTGCTGCCCGAACCGGACACCGGTGACCCCGGACGGTGGAAGTCGACGGAGTGGCGAAACCCGACTCTGATGCGGATGCTGCGGGAGGTCTTCGGTGACGCGGTCGAGGAAAACCAGGAGACGCTCTCGCACAGGATGCGGGGCATCACCGCGCTGGGCATGATTCATGACAATGACCCAAGGTTGACCCAATTCACTTCCTTCCGCCTCGACCTGTGGCATCTCCTCGCGCGTGACCACATCCGCATGGGCAAGTCGAGGGAGGATGCGCATCAGGCGGTCCTGGATGACGCGTTGACGTGGTTCGAAAGGGACCCGAAGGCGCATCTCCTTGGCATCCTGCGCGCACAGGGGAGGGCCCAAGAGCTGTTCAGCGCTGCCCGGTACCTCACCTTGGACGGGGTGGCGGAGTACGTACTGCAGCTGCCGAAGGGTGCCTCAGCACGCCAGTGGGATCTCACGCGTGCCCTGTGGTCCCTCACCTATGCCGGGGCGCGGATGAACGGGCTGTCCGAGGAGGAGTTCGCCAGGTGGGGCCGCGCGGCGCTGCACCTGCCTGAGACGACCCCCTGGGACACCGGGAAGCGCTGGTCGGTCCAGCTCATGTGGGCACAGGCGCTCGCTGCGGGACGGAACATCAACAGCCTTCCGGACCTGGTCGCCCTCGGCCGGGAATCGGGCCAGACAGGTGGTGCTCGGGGTGGTTCGCGGGATACCGGGGTGGATCCGCTGGAGGCGGGGTGGGCGCTGGGGCGTGAGGTGGTGGTGGAGAAGCTTGAGGCGAAGCTTAAAGAGGTGCCTGGTAAGGACGTTCCCGAGGTGGGGAAGGGGAAGGGCGCTGAGGAGCAGTGGTTCTCCTTCGAGCGTGTTGCGGGGCGGGGTGCGGATTCGCGTTCTGAGCCGTTCCGGTGGCGGTATGAGGTGAGTGATGCGGGGCGCATCGCGATCGAACTCCCGGCGGATGAGCCGGGCGGAGAGCCGCGTTTTGAGGTGCTGGAGGCTGACGGGTGGAGGCGGTTGGGGGGCGGGTTCCTGCACCAGCCGACCGGGTTGGTGTTGTATGGGGACAGTGGCTGGATCGGCCGGGCGCAGAACGCGGAAGCGCTGCTGGAAGTCTTCGGCCCCGAGGCGTACACCCTGACCGCGAACGACAAGGGCCTGTATTTCGCACCTGCCGGACAGGACACCTCTGCCAAGGCGGTACACCTTCCACTCCTCCCGCCCGGCACACGTACGGACGCACCGAACGGCGCCGCTCCCACCGAGGATGTGCCCGTAGCGGACGAGACCGGCTCAGAACCGGCGCCCTCGCATGTCCTCGACCCGTCGTCCCCCGACGCCCCCGATCTCGCTTCTGTGTGGGAAGCGCACGTGCGGGCGCTGGCCGCGCTCAGGGAGGCCGTCGCCGAGGCTGAGTCGGTGGAGCGGGACAGCGGTGAGGGTCCGGTGGTGGCGGATGCCTGGGCTGGGGTTGGTCGGGCGCGGGCTGGGCTGGAGGAGGTTGAAGCTCGGCTGTGGGGTCTGGGTGCCACCGTCGGGGAGCTGGTTGCGGCCCGGGTGCCGGGTGGTGCGGAGTCGGCCCCGGTTGTTCCTCGGGGTGCGGGTGAACGCCGTTGGGTCGCGGGAGAGGCGACGGTCCAGGATGTGCCCGCCGTGCTGCCGGAGCCGGCGGCGGAGGAGACGGTAAGCCTTGCGGAGATGCGAGCCGCGGGCTTTACGCCGTCTCAGGGGCAGCGGGCCGAGGGTGAGCTGCTGGGCTATGAGGACCGGCTGCCGATGGGTGTGCTCGGGCCGTTGGAGCAGGTGCGAGTGAAGATGTTGCGGTCCGGGGCCTGGCCGGACGAGCTGCATGCTGTGGCGGCCGGTGTTGCGCGGCGGTTGTGGGGTTCGGCGCGTGAGGCGTTTGTTGGTGCGGCGCCCGACGGTGCCATGGAGACGGACGTCGCCCGGGCGTGGGCTGCCGCCGTTTCTTTGGTGCTGCCGGTGGAGCTGCACGATGTGCTTGCTGATTCCCGGTATGCCGGTGCGGACTTCCGGGAGGCGGTGCGGAAGGTCGCCGGTCGTCTGCTGGCTCAGGGCGCGGTGTCGGACACGGCGGTGTCGGTGTCTGCGTTTGCGTCGGCTGCCGAGCTGGCGGACACGCTCCGGCTCGACCTGGGGCTGCCTGCACGGTGGGGGGCCGGTGGGAACGCGGTGGCCCCGGACGAAGCGATCCCCGTTCCGGGTCGGTCGGACCGTACGTTCCTCACCGAGTCGGGGGTGCGGCGGCCGGTGGTGGATGTGCCGTTGCCGTCGGTGGAGTCGTCGTCCGGTGAGCCTGAGCGCGCCGAGCGCGGGGCTGTCGGCGATGGTATGGGGTCTGTCTCGTCGGTGGAGGATCCCGACGCCATTACCGCTGTGGATGAGTTCTCGGTGCTGGAGCGGTTTGAGGACCGGAGTGGTCCGGGGTGGGATCCCGCCCTTCATGACGCGGTGAAACGTACGTTGCAGAAGGAGTTGGGTCGCGAGCCGGTGAGCGCGGAGGAGGTGGCGCGGGAGTTCGAACGACTGCCTGAGTCCTTCCATGGGTCGCGCCCGACCCGGAAGGGGTGGGGGATCGCCCACTTGGTCGCTGGTTTGCCGATCCCCGGGCTGCGCGGTGGGGGTTCGAGTCTGGAGGTGGAATACCTCTACCCGATGGCGCATGACGAGGGTCTCGACCCCCAAGACTTCAATGGCCTGGCGATCGCGAAGGCGCAGGACGGTGCCTTGGTCGTCATCGAGGTGAAGAAGTTCTACATGGGGCCGGGGGGTGCGTTTTACAAGGAATATCAGGCTGCGGTGGCTGCGGGTGGAACGGGTGCCGCGGTGGATATGGCGATTCCCGAGGTCATCCCAGCGGTAATGGCGAACGAACCGGGTGAGGACCGGCCTGACCTTGATAGTGCGTTCGCCATCTATGAGAAGACCGACCACGCGTTCGGCGGGATTTCCGGTGTGCCGGGGGGTCGCCCTTACCTTTCGATCGAAGACGTCCTGAGGGAAGATCTCGGGTGGACGCTCACTGAGGAGGGCGAGGGCTGGAGGATCGGTCCGCAGGTCGTCGGTGCTGCTGGTGGGCAGGGGCAGCACAATATTGGTGCGGCTTATTGTGTGACCCATCCTCTTCTGCAACATGTGTGGGAGCACACCTGGCTCGATGAGAGTCATGGCTATCGGACCCGTGATCACTTGGCCGATGCCTTGCGCTTCGGTGATGTCATCGCGGCCCGATACTTTGCTGCTCGCACTCTCAACCGTATCCCTGATGATCTTGCGCCTGTGTACCCGCTGCTCACCATTCCGGACCGGGCGGTGCAGGAGTTGCGGGCGCATGCTGCCCTGCTCTACGTCGTCGCTGCGATGGTGGTCGACGGCGTGGTCAGTTACGACGCGGACGAGGGCCGGAACCATCATCAAAAGGCTTATGCCGCGGTCCTGCAGCGGCATGAGCCGTACGAATTGCTCAATTTCCTTCCGGACGGTGTGCGGAAATATCTGAGAGCCGATGCGCATGGTTTTCTGGGTATTTTCGAGAATCAGATCCGTTCCAGGATTCCGGGCATGGGTGCTGTACTGCCTCTGGGGCTGGCGCCGAAGGGTGATCGGACTGTCGGGGATTTCCTTCTCACCGGTCTTCTGGTCGATTATCCCCGGCGAACTGCGATGGACGACATCACGACCATGACTGTGCTGGACGGGTTCGACACGGAGGGCCGTTTTGCCAAGGCCGTGGTGGAAGTGCGTTATTACGGCCAACGGGCTGCCACCGCTGGGGTGATGCGAAGGCATCATGAAACTCTCATCGCCAAGGTGAATTCTCTGGCTCCGTTCGCCCAGCGGCTTCATCGCCCGACGGCTGAGGACATCGCGGCGGTCCGGAATGCGGCCAGGTACCTCACCGGAGTCTTCCAGGGGTACGCCGGTCCGTTGAGTCGTGGGGAGTTGGAGCGGGCGGTGGGGGAGGCGCCGCGGAGGGCTGATTGGCGGCAGGTGGGGTCGTGGGCAGCGGTGTCCGATGCGGTGGCTGGGGCCGGGCTGGGTGCGAGGGCGTTGGTGAGGGCGCAGCGGCAGGGGGAGGGGCTGGAGCTCGCGTGGGCCGCGTACCACGTGGAGGGCGGTGTGGTGTGGGTGAACGTGTCCGCCGCTCCCAGGGGGCATCGGGTCTTGCCCGGTCTGCCGGAGGAGGCGCCCCTGGGTGCACAAGTGGTGTTGATCGACCCGTCGGGGCAGGTTGTCAGGCCCGATGAGGCAAGTCAGGCACGGCTTGACCCGTCGGGGCAGCGCCCCGCCACTTCGTCCGACGATCACGAGATGGTGGATGCGGCGACCGAGCATAAGTACGGTGCGTTGGCGCTGGTGGCCGGGGACGGCCATCCACTTGAGTTCGAGTCCGATGTGGAGGGGGTCTGGCGGGGGGAGAATGTCCTCGCCGAAGGACCCGGTGTGAAGTTCGTCGTCGATGTGCCGGCGGGCGTTGTTGATCCTGTCACCGGGCGTCTGTTGGATGCGCCGCAGGCGCTTGCGGGTGTCCAGCCGGTGGGGGGGACCGGCTTTGTTGGGCGGTTCGTCCTCGATGGCTTGGCTGCGGGTGAGGGGGCGCAGCAGGGTCAGTCTGTGGAAGGGGCCTTGGCGCAATGGCGAGTTGCCCGGATGGCGCTGGCGCTCGCCGACACCGAGAGGGCCCTTCAGGGTCTCCTGGGGGGTCTGGAGGGCTGGAGCGTCACCGCTCTCGGCGAGAAGTCGTTGGTCCAACCCCCGCACGAAGGTTACGACGGGCGTGCCCATATGTGGATCTCCATCCAGGTGCCTCCTGTCAGTCTGCGGAAACTTCACGATTTGGTCATGGACTGGCTGGTGCGGGAGGAATACGAGTATCTGGCCGATGTCGCACGCCGCTTCGAGCAGCAGGTGGCAGGGAAGTTCGCTCTGGAGTTCGCCCCGAACAGCGCGGCCGACCGGGGGGAGGCCGCGGTGCCATTCCTTTCCGTTATCCCGGAGTTCGATGAGCTCCGGGGCTATTCGCGGCAGGTGTTCATCGAGATCGCCGCGTCGTATTTGCGCAGTATCTGGCCCGGGGGGGTTGGCGGTTACGACGGTCGAGCCGAGAGCTTGCTGCCGGTGGCCTCCGAGCGTGCCCTCGATGAGATTCGGCGGCTCCTGTATCCCAGGGTCCGCGAGTTCTTCAACGATCGTTTCGAGTGGCTCACCCAGACGTTCACTGGTGCGTTGCGCGACGTCCTTGACCATTATCACCGGCGGTTCGGGTCGCGTCCGCTCCCCGACGGTTTCATGGATGTGCCGGTCGACGGGCTGAGCCCTCGTGAACACTGGACCTTCGGGCTGACAGGCCGTACGTCCCGGGGGCAGACGGTGAGTCAGCGTCAGGCCATCGGCATTCAGGATGGTCCGGAACCGGGCACCAGCGTGGGCGGCCCGGAAGTTCTGATCCCCGTGAGACTGCGGCACTTCGGGTATAACGCGTCGTTGATGGCGCCTCAGCAGATCCGGCAGGCCGTCGCCGAGCTGACGAAGTTCGGAGGGGAGGCCTATCAGCGGGCGCAGGAGTCCCGGGCCCCGATGTCCGATGCAGGATTGGCGCACCGCGTTGCAGTCATCGACCAAGACCCAGTGACATCGCATGTCGCTCCGTTCCTGGAGCTGGCTGTCGGTGGGGTGCCGCAGACCGGCGGTCCGGCCCGGAAGCTGCTGTCTGTCTCTTCTGGGCAGGCCATCGCGGAGGCGGTTGCCGGTCGCGCACTGGGCGGCGCCCCCCTCCGGGCCGGGCACCCCGTGCGGAAAGAGTTGGATGCGGCCCGCTTGAAGGTGGCGGGCAGCGCCGCTGTTATGGCGCGGATTGTATCGACGTTCGCGGGCACCACGACGCAGGTGCATTTGAAGAGGCGCGAGGAAATCATTGCGCTGGACGGCCGAATGGTGCCCCTGGAGGAGGTGGACACGTTCACGCACCGCGACGGGGAGGGGAAGGTGGTGGGCGTCTCCTCCCGTCCTGGCGGGGTGGGGGAGGGGAGGCAGGAGACCCACTCTCTTTTGGCTGTGAGGGAGTCGGCCGCGGCGGCGTTGCCGTTCGGCGAGGTGTTCCTGGTGGGAATTGACGGCGACGCTGTGGGCGCGGAGCTCGGCCAGGTGACCGGGGAGGGCCGCCGCTTCGGCTATGCGGAGGCTGCCGCTTTGATCCACTACGCCGCTCCTCGGTTGAGCATGTTGCCGCGGGAGGCGGTGGTGGTGGTGGGCGCCGATCTGGCGGGGCCGCCGGCGGAGGATCCGTTGACGCACCCGGTCGCCGGTCAGGTTTTGGCCAACAAGTGGGACAGGTGGGTGTGGGTCAAGGAGGCGGACGGGTGGGTCGGGTTCCGCCCTGAACCCACCGTGCCGCAGCTGCGCGTGATGGCACAGCGGGTGACGGGGGATCCGGGCCGTTGGCAGCAGGTGCGGGGCTGGGTTCGGGCGATCCGGCTGGTCTACGGGCCGATGGTGGAGGACAACGCAGACTTGTTCTTTGCGCTGCTGCGCGGGTTCTGGGCCCTGGACCGGATGCGGCCCCAGGTGACCCCGGGGGACCAGTTGCCGCTGACCTTTGGCCGTCTGCGGGAGCTGATCAGGAAGCCGTTCGTGGAGAGCGGGCGGGCCGAGCCGCCGTTGCCGCAGGCGCTGTCGTTCCTTTTGCTCTCGGCCGCCGGTTCAGCGGGGGAGGATCTGGAATTGTCCGGCTTCGCTCCCCTCTCCTTCTCCCCGCAGTACGTGAGTCCGCGTGTCTGGGGGCAGGCGGTTGTGGGGCTGGGTGTCAGGGGCCCGCAGCCTGTGAATTGGGGTTCGCGGGATCTTGGGGCGGATCCGTTGGAGGAGGGGTGGTTGCTGGGGCGTGAGGTGGTGGTGGCCAAGCCGCGTGAGGTGCGTCTCGAAGACGCGGCGGTGCCGGTGCAGGGGGCGGTGCAGGGGAAGGGCAAGGGCGCTGAGGAGGAGGAGTGGTTCGTCTTCGAGCGTGTTGCTGGGCGGGGTGCGGGTTCGGGTTCTGAGCCGTTGCGGTGGCGGTATGAGGTGAGCAGTAGCGGGCGCATCGAGATCGAGGTGCCGTCGGATGTGCCGGGTGGAGAGCCGCGTCTTGAGGTGCTGGAGGCTGAGGGGTGGAGGCGGCTGGGGGATGATTTCCTGCATGAGCCGACCGGGTTCCTGATGTATGGGGACAGTGGCTGGATCGGCCGGGCGCAGAACGCGGAAGCGCTGCTGGAGTATTTCCGGACCGAGCCGTACACGCTCACCGCTAACGCCGAGGGCCTGTATTTCACCGCTGCCGGACAGGACACCCCCACCAAGGCGGTACGCATTCCACTCCTCCCGCCCGATGAGCCGGTCTCGGAACCCGCCGCCCCACGCGCCATACACACCAGCCCGGTGCAGGGGGAGAGCGGGGCGCCTGCGCGGAACCTCGCGGCGGATCCCGCCGATGCCGGCGGAATCGTCTGGGCCCACACCGACGCCGTCGCCTCCGAGTATGCGAACGACAACACTGCGAATGCATCGCCTGCCCTTCCGGGTCCGCCCGCTTCTCTGAATGCGCCCTCCGCAGCCCCGGATGCCCTCACCGAGGAGGCTGTGGAACGGCACCGCGAGTCGGTGCTGGTGGCGCTGTTCGGGGAGGGGGATCAGTCCCGCGCCTCCTGGTGGCCGGAGGCCCGTGCGGCGCTGGGCCGGCTGGACGACCTGCGTGCGGCTGACCCGGAACTGCGCGGTGGTCTGCTCGACCTGGACGCGCTGGTCAAGAAGGTGCTGATGCTGGATCCGGAGGAGGAGGTGACCCCGGCCCACCGGCGGGATCTGGCGGTGTTGATGATGACACCGGAGGCGGCCAACGCAGGGAGCCTGAAGGTGCTGTCGGCGCGCTTCCTGGTCGGGAAGGGCGTATTCGACCCTATGTACCGCCTGCTTGATGCGCAGGGCCGTCCCTGGGGCTGGGACTGGAGCATCAGCGACGATGTCCCCGACGATCTGGACCTGAGCAAGACCACTGTGCTGCAGCACCACAAGAATGGGAAGGACAATTTCACGGAGGTGGAGCCGTCTCCGTGGAGTAAGAGCCACGCTGCCAAGCCCTATTTGCTGCGGACGGAAAGGGGCACTTCGTCCGGGATCCCGGTACAGGACGATCTGGGCTACATACACTTCGCGCCTCCCGGAGTGTTCGCCGAATTGATGGCCCTCGACCCCGAGCGGCCCCGGATTCCGCCCGGCACCCCCTTCCTGCTGCCCATGCCCGAGGGCGTCGCCTCGAACGAGACGGGACCTAGTACGCTCGCCGTCCGGCTCGGCTTCACCGTCTGGGCCACCACTGGCTCCCCGAAGATCGTGCGTCCGTCGAAGGACGGTCCGCAGATGCTCGCGCTCCAGGAGTGGGTGAAGCAGAGCCCGCGCGGCGACTGGCTGCGCTATGACCCAGACCTGCCCTCCCCCCCCGACGACAGTGGAGCGGGACCGAAGGCCAGGTCGTTCCCCATCCCCGGCCCTGACCACAGGCCCGGTGCCTACATTTCGGACATCCGCCTCGACTACTTGGGGGAGGATGCCTGGTGGACTGAGCGTCGGCTGGCCACGCTCGTGAAGTCCCCGCCTCGCAAGTACTACGTAGCCCGTCCCTACCCCTCGGATGAAAAAAATCCGGCCCTCTATCCCGTTGAGGCACCTTGGGGCGATAAGCCCTACCTCAGCGCGCAGCACGCCGAGTTGGGTGCGTTCATGTGGGTCAACGCCGACTGGCAGCAGGAGGGCACTGAGAGCCTGCCCGACTCCCTTGGGGACCGCCCGAGCCTGGACGGGCGCCCGCCGGAAGACCCCCATGTGCTGATTGCCTGCCATGCGGCGAAGGTTCCCGGCATCGGTGGCGCACAGCGGTCCCATCGCGCTCCCGGCCCGCTGCCGTTCGTGCCTGATCCGCTCGATCCTGCCGCCCAGAGCCCCGCCCAGCGCACTGCCACCGATCGGGAGCGAACGCATTACGCCGCCCCCAACCAGGTCCTTCTCACCGACAAGGCCATCGTTCTCCATACCGACGTCAGCGGGCGGCCGGTCCGGTTTCAAAAGTTCCCGCCGTTGCCGAAGGGCACCGGGCTGGACGCGCCGGCCCGGGTCGCCGGGCTGCACGAAGGCTCCGGACCTGCTTCGGACGAGATACGGGCACGGACTCTGCGGTTGGTAGGTGCGTTGCGCGAGCGAGGGGTCCTGGGTCCCGATGTCGAGGGGCGGGACGACTACGACACGCTGCTGAAAGGCATCGGCGTGCTCGACCGGATGCGCGAGGCAGATCCAAAGCTGAAGCGGAACGGCGCTCGCCGGTTCACCGTGGACCTGTTGGTTCAGCTCGCACACATGCACCATCTGGGACGGTTCCCGCAGGGCCAGGCCCCGAACTTCAGCCGTGACAGTTACGTGCTCCTGCTGAAAGAGGCGGCGGACAAGCTGACCGAGCCGACGGAGGCGGCGAGCAAGGAGACGAATCCGACGGCGAGCCCTTTGACCGACTGGATCGCGATGCCTCGCGTGACCGAGGCCCTTGACCGGATAGCCGCACACCCTGACCCGGAGAAATTGGTCAGGGATGTCCTGGGGCTGGATCCCGCCGCCCAGGTAGGGGAGGCGGAGTGGTCCAGACTGCTGTGGGCGGAGGTCAAGGCCCGGATAATGATGGAGGCTTCGGGCGACCCTGCCCACTTCGCCCGCAAGATGCTGCATCTGAAGGGCCCCGATCAGTCGCGCTACGGGGAAGCCCTGGATGTAGGGCGCAAGGCATTGGCCGCCGGCCGGTCCTGGAGGAATTTCTCGGAGATTGCGGCATTTCAGCTGGAGCTGGCCGGAGCCATGACTCCGTCCAACCTCCTGACCAGCCCTCTGGGTAACTCCTGGGGCCGCTTCCTGGGAGGAGTAAAGCCCCCACTGCGGCCCGGCGATTTCGACCCGACTGTCATCCTCCTGCTGGGCTATGCGCAGGGGCCCGGCGGCCTCACACTCATACCTGTCGACGTCGAGACGGCGCGCTGGTTCACTGAGATGAAGCCTCAGATGCCGTTCGTCTACTTCTTCAGTGGCAATGCGGACGGGGTGCGGATGCCCGGGCCGGTCCCCCCGAGCGAGTTCGGCGAACTGGCCTACCGGGACCCCGAATTGCTCGAACGGGACAGGAACGCCGCGGTCATCGCCGTCTCTCAGTACGGCCTTCTGACCGGCCGCCGCCCCATCGACCGCAGCACCGTCGGTGAGGGCGTCCGGAACACCTCCAAGAACTGGTGGGCCAGCAGCGCTGGGACGACCTTGTACGTCCACCCGCGGACGGGGAAGTACACCGTGGCGGTGCTGCCCGCCGAGAAGAAGGCGGGGCAGCGGGCGGTCGCTGGAACCTTCACGAAGATCACGCCGGGCGAAATCGACCGCCGCGCCCAGCAGCGTCAGGGGGCCACGCAGTCCCAGCCGGCACCGACACCTCCCGGGCCGGCGGTGACATCGGCACAGGATTCCGGCTCTGCAACCGTTTGGGCCGCCCCGGTCGCGCGGCCGACCCACACCAGCGGTATCGAGCCCGGCGCGCCCAACGCATCGGCGAGCCCCATGCACACCGTGCCCGTCCCGGTCCCCGAGCAGGGGCCTGCCGGCGCTTCCGGTCTGGTGCTGTTCGACTCCGCCTCCCGCGCCCCCGAGACGGAGCAGGGTGAGTCCGGGGCGAACGCGGAGCCGGGACCGAGCCGGTCCGGGGCGACCGCGGAGGCGGGGCCGAGCGGGACGCAGGGGGCATCCCAGGCGCCGGGGGAGGCACCGCGTACCCCGTCCGGCGAGCTGTCGCAGTACGCGCGCAGCTACGGCTCCCGGCGCGACGGGCATGTCGGCCTCGTTCTGCACGAGCCGACCCCGGACAGGGTCCTCGACGGGCTGTACCGGCAGATCATGGGGGAGCTCGGTGTCACCCCGGACAGCGACGACGGCCGCGCCCTGCGCACGCAGCTCAGCGAGGTGCTGAGCGCTGAGGAGATCGAAACGAACCGGCCGTACCTGCGCAGCCGCCAGGGCCACCGGGTCACCGTCCAGCACGGCGGACGAAACCGTGAGCTCGACGTGCGGCTGGTCTACGCCAACGGACGCAAGTCGTCGAAGTACGGCAAGAACGCCGTGGCGCTGCCCGGTGTCCAGGTGGAGCACCGATCCGAGGGGAGCCAGTCGTCCTCCTCCGTGGAAGGCTCCGGGAACGTACGCAACAGTGCCGTGCCCTGGACCCTGATCAATCTGTTTTACGGCAAGGGCGCGCTGCGTTGGAGCGACGTCACCATCTCCCCGTCCATGACGCACAACCAGCTCGCCGAGTCCGTCCAGGTCGGCGAGATACTCAGGGTCACCGGCAAGGCGTATGCCAAGGACCCCGCTCACCCGGTGGACTTCGACGGGCAGTGGCAGATCCGCCTCGACGCGCGCCGCGAGGACGACACCGAGGACACATGGCAGCCGGAGCAGTCGCACGGCACGCTCACCGCGTGGATCCCGGAGCACCGTGCCTTCGATGACGGGACCGATCCTGCGGATCTGCCCGAGCCGGCGGGCATGGACGACGACATCCCGTTGCGCGGCGTGGAGAGCGTGGGCGAGCCGCGCAGACTGCTCACCGAGATGCTCGCGGACGAGGCATTCGGCGAGTTGGCCGGGATGGGCGAGAATTCGGTGCAGGCGCTGGAGGACTTCCTCTCCGAGCGGGCGCTGGACGCCACCATGCCACTCCAGAACAGCGGTACCTCGCGACTCCAGAACAGCGGTGGTGTGTTCTCGTCCACCCTGCTGGACGCGAGCGGTATCGCGATCGGTGTGCTGGAGCTCAAGGCGCGGATCGAGCCGGGGCAGCCGATGGTGAAGAGCCCTGACGACAAGTTCTCCCTTGAGACGTGGCTTTGGCACGGCGCGAATGTGGACCACTTGGTGAAGCTCACCAGCGGGATCGGAATCCAGGGCACCGGCGGACCCACGTTCACCACCGACCACGCGCCGGAACATCCCCGCGGCTGGGCATCGTTCGGCGGAAACCTGTTCGGCAAGGCGGGCGTCAACTGGCAGGTGAACGAGGCGCTGACCGGTGGGAACACCGCGATGATGACGCATGGCGTCTACACCACGAAGAGCACTCTGCTCACTCCTGGCCGGGTCACATATGAGGTGACGCTGCACCGTGCGCGGGGTGGCAAGGTCACTGGGTCGTTCGGGCCATGGGACGACGGTCTGCGGCTGCTGCTGCCCCAGCGGAAGACCGTGCAAGGACACCGGCCGGGCCCCGGAGAGGTCCGGGAGCTGCCGGAGCACCTGGAGAACCTGGAGAGCATCGGCTACTCCGAGATCCCGTTCAAGGTCGAGGGGGCCGATCAGCTCTTCGAGCGCGCGGAGAGGTGGCTGCGGCGGGAGGGTTTCCTGCCGCCCACGGAGCACCAGGAGTCGTCTTTCCCGGCCCGGTTGGGCGAGTCGCTACGCCTCCGGTTGGGCGAGTCGCTACGTCTGGCCCAGTTGGCGAACCTGACGCGGCTGGGACAGATGCGTACGCGGCTCGCTCTTGCCCTCTCGATGCCGGAGGCGGTGGACGGCGGGCGTTCCGACTGGTTCGAGAAGCCCGGCGTCACCGGGACCCGTCGGGTGCAGTTGCGGTTCTCCGGGCCCCGCGACACGGCGCGGCCCACTGAGCACACCAGTGTGGTGCCCGATATCCACACAATCGGGTTCAGTGCGAACGAGTCGGGTGGCGGGCAGCAGCGCAGTGGGGCGCTGGGCGGTGTTCTCGGAGGCGGCGGCGGTTTCAACATCCCGGTGAGGGAGGGCGACGGGGCCCTGAACATCGGCCCCGATTACACCGGCACGGGCCAGAACGAGAGCGCCACGATTCCCGGAACGGCGACCGGCTTCGTCCAGGCAGCCATTACGGCCAAGAACGGCAGCGAAGTCTTCGAGGTCCCGCTCAGGCTCGGTCTGGATCTGTACGAGGGGAGCGAGGACGAGCCGCTCGTACGGTTCGCCGACGGCGACGCGGCCCCGACGGACGCCGATGGCCACGCGGCCCCGACGGACGCCGACGACAACGCGGCCCCGACGGACGCCGATGAGACCGGTTCCGCGAACGTCATCGAGCCGGCGCACCGGACCCCACCGCACACCGTGCCGGGCACCCTCTCGCTGCTGGTGCCGCACTACCGCACCCGCGAACCGAGCGGGGCCCCCGCCTCCGCCGGGCGCCGGCCGGGGCATGTGATCCGCCGTCCGGTCACCGACGGAGGAGAGAACGACGACTTCGTACGTCTCGGCCTGGTCGACGTGAACGGAAACCCGCTGCCGGGCCTCACGCGGCTTCCGGCGGGTGCGGTCGTCGACACCTTCCGGGGAGCCGCCGCGGTGCGGGAGGCTCTCCGCCAGATCGCCAACGGAACCTATCCGGGGCATCCTGAACCCGGACGGCTGGGACGCGCCGTACGGCGTGCCGGGGCGCTGACGGGCACGGCTGTGCACACTGCCAAGGGCGGCTTGGCGGCGATGAAGAAGGCGCTCCCCGCGCGCGTGACCGGGGCCGTCAACCAGACCGGTTCGGCCGTCAACTGGGCCGCGACGCCCGTGACACGAGCGAGCAAGGCAGTCGTCAACGGTGCCGCGGCCAACTACAAGTGGATGTCGGTGGCCGTCGCGGGGGCGGCGAGGAACGACCCGGGCACCCTGGCCGCCGAGGCACAGCACGCGTCGGTCCAGCCGGCCCAGCTTCTGTCCCGGGCGCAGCAGATCCTCGGGGGCCGCTACGTCTTCGAGACGACGCTGCCGGGCATGGCGGCGGACCAGGTCGCGGTGGTGCAGATCGAGGGCCATCTCTCCAATCCCCGGCTCCTGGGCTCGGAGGAGATGCTCATCGAAGACGAAGTGGACTCGATAGAACTGTCGGGCCAGTCCTGGAACATCGGCCGTGCCCACCAGGGCAACTTCGGGCTCATCGGCCTCCAGACACCTCCGGACCCACCGGCCCCGCCGATCCACCAGTTCAACCCGAGCGGCCGCTACACCTACTCCCGCCGCACCGACAAAGGCCGTGCGCTGAGCTCCGGTACGAAGGTCACCCGGGTCACCGTCGAGGACGGCGTCAAGAGCTGGATCGGCAGCGATGTCACGCTGCTGGTGACGGTCCGGTGGGGCACGCGCAACGTGGTCGGGAACATCGTCGGGCTGGGCAGCCACGCTCCGGTGACGGTTGCGATCGACCTGCCCGGCGGGATGACGTTCCTGGCGCCCAGCCACACGCTCGCCCGGTTCGCGCAGTGGTTCCGGGGAATGGCGGGCCTGCCGAGCACGGTGCTCCCGGCGCCGAGCATTCCGCTGCCCGACCGGTTCGCCCGGACCCGCGAGCTCGGCTTCGCGAGCGTCCTCCGGGTCACCCAGCTCGACAACACCGTGCACCGCAGGGAGCAGCGCGACCGGCTGGGCCGGGAACTGACCCGGATGATCGAGGCCGAGGCGCCGGGCATCACCCAGTCCGGAAACTCCTCCTACTGGCTGGGAGTGGCCTCCACGATCGCCCACGCCACGGAGCCGGCGGCGCTGCGCACGCTGCCCGGACTCGGCTCGGGCGGCCGTCGACTTTTCTTCCTGCACTACGCGTTCAACTCCTACCGGCTGGTCGAAGTGACCTTGCGGGCCGAGCCCGTGATGCAGACTCCGGGCCTGCGCACCGTACGCGGGCGCCCGGCCGAGGGCGGAGGCCTGGAGCGGATCAACGAGCTCACCACGCTGGAGACGGACACGTCCACCACCACCCGGACGCACCAGATCGCCGGTAATCCCATCTCCCGCTATCCGCGACCTGGTTTCACCGGCCGTACGGACCGCGAGGGCCCCTCGATCGCGCTGACCAACGCCCGGTCCCGCACTGGGCAGTCCACGGGAAGGGACGAAGACCGTTTCTGGGAGCGCGCGGATGCCGGGGCCGACTTTGATATCGACTTCAAGGTCGTCGCGTCGATCCGCTCCGGGTTGGTGGGGAGGTGGCCCGCGAACATCCCCGGCGGGCTCCTCCAGGCCGGGTTGCTGTCCCTCAAGGGGCTGGACGGCGACGTACGGGACCGGGCGACCGCCTGGATACGCCGTGTGCTGCACGGCCGACCGGAGAACACCATCGAGGTGCCGGTCGCGATGGGGCTGCGGTTCGCCGGTTCCGAGGCCGTAACGCCGCGCGACGCCGGCGTGCCCTACCCGCCGGCGCTGCTCACCCAGGACCCGCTGGCGATGTCGGCGCAGCAGGCGCAGGACCAGGGCGTACGGCCGTTCCCGGGTGGCCGGAGGCTGCTGCCGACCGGCACCACGCCGGTGCACGACTTCAACGCCTTCCCGGAGTTGACCCGCGCCCTGCACGATGTCGCCCCGGACATGGCCTTCGCTTGGGGCCTGCCCGCGGGGGCGCCCTCGTCCTCGGAGGCGGCTGCCATCCGTCTCGGCGAGCTGATCCAGGCCGGTACGATCCGAGTGAACGCGGCGGCGGATCTCACGCCGCGGATGCCCGGCGGCTGGCCCGAAAACACCACCGACGCCGAACCCACTCTCACGGTGTCCCTGTACAACCCCCGGCCCGTCACGGACAGCGGTGACATCGCCGTGGACCGGGTGCGCAAACGGACCCGTACGTCGTCGACGTCCTCCACGGCGGGCAGCTCCTTCGCGCTGGGCCAGCAGGGCACGTACAGCCTGCAGCAGAGCGACAACTGGCAGCTGCTGGCCCTGACCTTCCCGCTGGCGGCCCAGCAGCCGCACACCACCGGCTCCGGCGCCGCCGCGAGCGGCGCCGGGATGAACCGCATGCGCATCGGCCAGAGCTCCCAGCCCGAGGATGGCCGCGGCACCCGCAGTTACGAGACGGTCGTCGACACGGTCATCAGGGTGGAGGGACCCGAGGGCACCCGGTACGTCACCGGCGCGGCGACCGTGAGGCTGTGGGGACGCGACGTGCTCGGCTTCGGGGTCACCCCGGCGCGGCTCGACGCCGGGGTGTACGACCTGCCCGCGATGCTCGCCGACCAGGACGCGGACGACCTGCGGGACTGGACGCGGCATCCGGTCACCGACCTGCCAGGTGTGCTGGCCGGCCAGATCGCCGAGCAGGACCAGGCAGCGCAGCTCTGGCTGGCGCTGGGCGAGGACCCGGACGGGTCGCGGCTGGCCCGCGCCCTGTTCGTCGCCTCCCGGACGGCCGCCGAGTCCGGAAAGCCGGTCGAGCTGGTGACGCGGACCGACGAAGGGCTGCGCAATTGGCCGTTCGCCGCCGACGGCAGCCTCGCCGATGCCACCGAGGCCACCGCGGATGCCTGGGGGCAGGTGCGGGACGCGATCAACACGTACCGCAGCGCGGTCGACCGTGAGGCGACCGCGAGTTGGTTTGAGGCGCGGTTGGTGGAGCGGCAGCCCGGAGCGCTGCGGGCCCTGGAAGCCACCGGCCGTGCCGTAGAGGCCGCCGCCACCGCGTTCAGGGAGGCCGATGAGGCCGACAGTGATGCCCTCCGGACCGCCGAGGACATCCGGACGGCGCTCAGCGAGGTCCAGACCGGCATAGCGGAAATGAAGGAGCGGCTCGCGCGGCAGGAGGCAGCCGAGCGGGAGGCGCAGGTTTTGTACAACGCCGCTTACGAGGTGGAGCGGCAGTCGCGCGAGACGTGGCAGGAGGCGCAGGACGAGACGGAGCGCGTCAGGCGGCTCATCGCCGCCTCACCTGCGACCGACACCGCCGAGGTTGCCGCGCGGGAACGGACACTGGCGCAGGCCCAGGAGCGTGCCGACGCCGCCCACGCCAGGGTGACCGATGGTCCGCGGCAGCGTCTGCAGCACCAAGAAGCGATGAATGCCGCACATGAGACAGCCAACGAGATCCGTAACAACCTCGGCCAGGCACGCGACCGGGAGGCCACCCTCAGCCGGGATCTCGAACGCGCCGAGGGCGCCGTGGCCTTGGCCGGGCAGGCGCTGCTGGAGGCGGACAGGGAGTTGACTCGCACGACCGGGGCCCGCGCCGCGGCGCAGGAACAGGTCCGCGACATCGAGCAGGAACTGAACGCCGTACGGCGGACGCTGCAGAGTTACGCGGCCCTTCACGCAGACGCGTGGGGCCGACTGCCCGGCCTCGTCGGGACGCTGGCCGCCGGCCGCCGCGCGGAGGGCACCGGCGAGGGTCCGTCCCTGCTCGACTCCCTTTCCTCGGCCCCCGCCCGTTCGGCCCGGTCGCGCCCGTCCGGGGGGCGGCGTCTCCCGGCGTCGCTGCCGGGCACCGGAACGCAGCCGGCGACCACGGGCTCGGCGGGGCCGGCAGCCACCACGCCGTCGCCGACCTCGGCTTCGGCTTCGGACACGGCCCCCGCCCCGGCTTCGGACACGGCCCCCGTCCCGGCTTCGGATGCGGCCCCGGCTTCGGCTCCGGCCTCGGCTGCGGCCCCGGCTCCGGCTGCGGCTCCGGACCCGGCCTCGCGTCCGGCTGCGGCCCCGGCTGCGGCCCCGGCTCCGGCTTCGGCATCGGCGCCGGCTGCGGGTCCGGCTGCGGCCCCGGCCTCGGACATGGCCTCGGCTTCGGCCCCCGCCCGGGCCGCGGTGGCGGATCTCGCGTCGCGTCTGCCGAAGATGTCGGCGGCCGAGCGGTCGGTGAGGCTGGAGTTGTTGTCGGCGGCCGATCGTGAGGCCCTGGCCTTGGATCCGGCGCTGGTGGACGCCTTGCGCCGGGCGCTGCCCCCGGCGGAGTTCGCCCGTATGGCCGCGCAGTTGCTCGTGCGGTTGGCCGCGGGCGTGAATCTGCCGGTCTCGTCGCGTCTTGAGGCACGAGCACAGGTGGCGCGGATGCTGCAGGACCCCGAGGTGGCGGCCCAGCTGCTGACCAAGGGCTCCCGGGTGGTCGTCGTGCCCAAGGACGTGGCGGTGACGTCCCTGGAAGAGCCGTTCCGTTCCCTCGGAGCGGAGGACAAGAGCGTGGACGGCCGTGTGTACTCGACCGTGCGTGGGATCCACGGCCGGGGGCAGACCGCGGTCCCGGAAGAGAATCTTCTGGGCGAGCCCACCAGCGTGCGGGGAGCCGTGACGTACGCGTACGGCTATTCCCCGACGACGCTCGGAATCGCGGGCGCCATCCACCAACTCGCGCTGAGCGACGCCGATCGGCAGCTCATCAAGGACGCGTACCAAGCCAAGCTGGCCCAGGGGGATGCCGCCCAGTGGCCGGACGGGCCGCTGCACGACGCCTCCGGCCAGTACACCAACTATTCGTCCCAGGGCGAGTACGAGTACTTCGCGCAGCTCAGCAACGTCTATGTCGGGACGAACGAGGGGGTGGACCCCTACACCGGTGAGCGCCGCAACAACAAGGCGAAGTGGGTGCGGCAGCATGAGAAGACGCTGCTGCCGCTGCTGCAACGGCTGTACGGCACTCGGCCGAGGAGCATTCACCCCTGGCAGTCGAACCCCGCGGAGAACGAGGTCTATGAGGGCTTCCGCGCTCTGTGGGACCAGGCGGAGCACACGTACCGGCTGCTTCCGCACCATCCGGCGCCCGCTCCGCGCAGCAGTTCCGCGCCCACGCCCCAACCGCCGCGGGGCAGCTTCGAGCCCTCTACCACCAGCGGGTTCGCCAGTCTCGGGGGGATGTTGTCGGAGGCGTTGCCCGAGCCACCGTCATCCGGAGGCGACGCCCGCGAGCTCGCGGTCCCGGCGCTTGACGACCCGGTCCGGGGATTCGACCGCCCGATTCCGGATTCCGGTGGTCCGGTTTCTGGGCTTGACGACCCGCTCCCGGGTTCCGGTGGTCCGGCGCTCGGGCCGGACGGAGTGCCGACGATTGTGGTGACCTCCCCGGAGGGAGAGGTCTCCGCGCCGGACGGCGATACCGATCCGGACTCCGCCCGGGGCAACGCCTCGACACCGCCTGCCGGGCCGCGCGATCCCTCCCCGTGGTATTTCGCGCATGGCGCGATGGGTCAGGCCATCGTCCCCAAGTCGGTCGAGAACGTGGACTTCCCGGAGGACAGGGCGGACTTCTGGGCGGAACAGATCAGTTCACGTCTGGACCTGCACGGGCCCGGCCCGCACACCACTCTGCGCTCGGGGATCCGGACCGCTCTGCGCGATCTGTTGCTCACCACCGAGCCGAAGGCGTGGGACGACATCCTCGCGGCCGGCCGCACGCTGGTCGTGGACGGCCGACTGGTGTGGCTGCGCCCGATGATGCGCGATCTGACGCCCGTGCCGCAGACCAAGGGGGCAGTCAACGAGTACCCCGTCGGCTTCGCTTCCACCGAGACCGGCGGCCGGAAGGGACACGAGGTTACCCAGGGCGCGGAAGCGACGCTGATCGGCATCATCAGCCAAGCGTGGAACGGCGCCATGACGTCGCTCGGGCTACCAACCCTCCAAGTCGCGGTGGACTCCACCAGGTCCAAGGACACCGGCTGGCTCCGTAGGGTCCTGTCCGGGCGTAAGCCGTTCATCAATGACCTCAGCCGCTTCAGTGCCGGTCTCCGGATGAGCGTGTTCGTCGACGGGGAGGACGCCACACCGACCGCCGCCCACCAGGTCACCGTGCCCGACCGGATCCAGATCGGCATTCCCCCCGCCTACTCCCGCGAGGACGGGCACCGGCCCGACATCAACGCCCCCGACGCCGCCCGTCCCTTCCGAACCCGCACCTCCCGGCCCTCCCAGGCCCGCGAACTGCTCCAGGCGGTCAACCTCACTCCCGTGATCGCCGGGCTGCACCGGAACCTGCTCGCCGCAGGGCTGCCCGCCCCGACCGTGAAGAAGATCCTGGTGCAGGCCAAGATGGACCGGGCCCACGGCTTCCTGACCGAGCCGACCGCCCGCAGCCGCTACCTGTGGTGGTCCAGCGGAGACTCGTCCAACCGCATCGATGTGTCCACCGCGTTCGGGACGTTCCGGGGCCATCTGCGTATCCGCAGGGAGATCGACAGCCTTCAGTACCTCGGGGACACCAAGGTCGCCACCCGCGACGACATCGGTGCGGGCGACACCACCACCGCAGACAGTCAGGGGGCTCCGGGCGTCACGTTGGGCGCCGGGTACAACAGCCGCGGAGTCGGCGGCGGCAATCCGGCGGCCGACGTGGATGAGGGCGCCTCGGCATCCCACTCCGACACGACGTCCGTCGAAGGGACGGCCATGGTCCCGGCGTTCGGTGTGAACATCGATCTGAACCGCAGCGCCGGTCATTCCCTGGACACCTCGGGTATGAGTCACACGGTGCTCAACGACTTCGCTGAGCAGTCCCGCTACCGCGCCGGGCTGCGCCTCGAAGTGACCATGGAATCCAGCACCCACACGATCGCTCCGGTGCATGTCACCACGGAGGGTGAGCTCAGCGTCCCGCAGCGGGAAGCCGAGCACTTCGTGAAACGCACCGTCGGCTCGGAATGGACCTCTGACCTGCGCCCGGTGTCGGGTGGTCGCGATGCCCCGCGTCATCGAGTGTTCGCGTTCGGCCAGCCGAGGACGGTGCGGAGGCTGCCGATCTCCAAGCCGCCGTTCCGTTTCGGTATGGCGGTGGACCATGGCAGAAGGCTGGTGACCCCTCACCCGCGGGAGCCTCTGGCACTGGCCTCACGACGGGGCCTCGGCTTCGGCGTGCCGATCGCTCTGCCGGGCAGCGAGACCCTCCAGCCGGACCTGCGCGATGCCATCGAGCAGCTTCACATCAACGATGTCGGTGCCAAGAGGGCAAGGAAGAGCGACTGGGCCAACGCCGACCGGGACCTGGCCCTCTTCTACGGCCGCCCCGCCCTCGAAGCGGACCCGGACAAGGCGCTCCTCGGTATCCACCGGACCATCGAGGTGGGCGGACGCCGCTACAAGGTCTCCGCGAAAGCAAAATGGGGCGACCGGATCAACCGGCCCAGCCCGATGGCCGACTCCGCCGGTGAGGGCGACAACCCGGGCGACTTCTCCATGAAGGTCAACACCCGAGCCGTGGCCGGGGCGAACGCCTCCGGCGAACGCGGTACGGGATGGAAGGCAGGCTTCGCTCTCGGCGGCGGCGCCCGCCTGGCCATCTCCGAGCACGAGATCTCGTTCGGCAAACTCCACTTCACCACCCCGCCCATACGACTCCAGCTCGGTACCGTCCGGGGACTCTTCAGCTGGTCCAAGGGAAAGAGCACCAAGCTCAGCGGCGCAGCCGGAGGCTACCGCCGGACCGAGACCGCGAAGCGGGTCGACGAGCATCGCTATCTGATGTCCGTGCGATGGACGGTGACCCCCGAGACCGGGAAGCCCCGGTTCCTCAGCGGGCGCAACCCCTTCGTGGCGCGTGTCGTCGTCCCGCACGAGCATGCCCCCGAACAGCCCGTCACGCTGGAGGAGGCGCAGGCAGCGCACCGGACGGAGGCGGGGACTCAACCGCCGGACGCCGGTCGGCGACTCGATTTCTCCGGTGGCGCCCACGGGATCTACCCCGCCTTCCACTTCATGCCCGAGCTGGCCCAGCTCGGCGCCCGGATGCACGCCGAGCGGATGTACGCCAAGGAACGGAACGCGACCAAGCGGCAGCGCCTGATCGACGCCTGGCTCGACGATCCCGCGGGCTGGCCGGAGGAGATCCGCGACCTGGCTCATCCCACGGTCCTCAGCTCCCACTTCGGCGAGAGCGTCCGCCCGGACGCTTACGAGATGGAACTGCCGAAGGACGGCGATTACAAGCAGGCACTGCGCCTGCGGATCCACGCGTACGACCCGCGCGACCTCGGGTCCAGCTCGGATACCGAGGTCGAGCACTACCTCAAGTCCAACGCGATCCACGAATCCGAGCAGGAGAGCGAAAAGGCTACCGGCGTGACCGGCACCTTCGGCCCCCAGCTGCGGTTCGGCTCCGATGCGAGCAGTGATCACCCCTCCGGTCCCGGAGGCCGGCTGACCGTGCTCGGCCATGCTTCGGCGGTCAAGAACTGGGGCGGAGCAACGGCCGGGAGCGCCGGGCGGATCGACATCACGCGGGCCACCTACGGCGGGGCTATGCACACCCTGCGCACCGCCCCCGTCTTCGAACTGACCCACGTTCACTGGCGCAACGACAAACTCACCGAGGAGACCCGGTATCTGCGCGCAGACGAGGCCCTCGACCTGCTCGTGCCCAAGCGCCGGCTGTCCGACCTCCTCCCCCCTGCCACCGATACCGCCACCGACCCGGACCACCCGGACCCGGAGCGGGAATCGAACCCGCTGCCCGAGGCCCGTACCACGGCCAGCGCCCAGGCCCCGGCCACCGACCAGAACCTGGCGCCGGTCCAGGCCCCGGCCACCGACCAGAACCTGGCGCCGGCCCAGGACCCGGGGCCCGCCCAGGACCCTGACCAGGAGCAGATTTCGACCGAGGATCAGGCTCCGGCGGGGGAGGTGGCCCGGACCTATCTCGACGCCGGCCTGATACCCGGGATCGCGCACCCGGAGATTATGCGCGCCGACGACGTCCTGAAGACGATCAACGACCGGCTGCGTGCCCGGGGAGTCATCCGTACCGAGAGCGGCGAGAACTCGCCACCCCGGCCCAACCTTCTCCAGCGCTCCCTGAAGGCGTCCTACTCCTCCGACACGTTGCAGACCGAGTGGTATGCCGTTGCCAACCAGGGCCTTTCCCGCTGGTTCCCGGTGCCCGGCCCATGGGGTACCACCCGTTACCTGTGGGTGAATGTCAAGGCGACCGAGCTGAGCCGCCCCCATGGGCAGCAGCCGCGGGACGAGATGAAACTCACCCTGCGTGGCGAGTCGGTGGAGGAGGAATCCGAGAGCAGGAATTCCGGCTGGGACTTCAGCGGCGGTGTCGAAGTCCGCGCCCGTGCCGGAAACGAGAAGGGGCACGGCGGAATCGAGGCCGAGGCCGAGTACTCCGCGTCCCGGGGTACGACGGACGAGGACGCCGAGAAGAAGGTCGGCATCTACCGGGCCAACACCCAGGATCCTTCCGAGGAGTTCGAACACGGCGTCACGTTCCGCGTCGAGATGGCGATGACCACCGAACTGCCGGAAGTGCTCAACATGCCCTGGCGCGGTGCGAACAAGATCTCGGGTCTGATGTTCGGGACCGGTCACCCCGTGCGCAGTCCGCGCGTCTTCACCTGGCACGACTCCGGAGACGGGGAGGACCAGCAGGTGGCGGGCAGCGTACGGCTGCTGGTACCGCGCCACCTCACCATCGAGACCGACCAGCCGCAGCAGTGGCCCCTCGACCTCACCGCCCCACGCGAGACCGAGGTCACCTGGCAGGCACCCCCTTCGGAGAAGGGGAAGGAGCCCGGCCGGACCTCACCGGCCCCCGCGCTGCCCGACGTATTCCTCGACAGTCTCCATCCCTGGACCGTGCCCGCCGCCGCCTCGGTCGGACGCTGGGCCCAGCTGACCGGCGTGCGTCACCGCACCGAGCCCACACCCGAGGTGGGCCACCCTCCGAAGGTCCCCGGACTGGACGTCACCACTGCGGAGGGAATGCGCTACAACCACCACACCAGCCACAACATGCTGCGCCCCCGTATCAGGGAGCTGCTGAAGCACACGTACGAGGTTCCCCTCGGCGACCAGTCCGCCCTCGTGGGCCTGGAACTGGACAGTGCGGACATCCTCGGCCCTCCGGAGGGCACGCTGGTCAAACAGCGCAGGTACCACCAAACCGACGAGGAACCCACGCACGAGGTGGAGAAGAGCAGCGGCTGGCGGCTCGCGGTCGGTCCCGAAGCCGGTGGCCCGGTGGACGACGAGAAGATGCTCGGGCGCCAGCCGGTCGACGTCATGAACTGGGAGGACAGTGAGAGCCGAAGCGCGGCGCTGGGCGACACCGACGAACGCAACACGGAAGGCAAACGGCCTTACCGCCTCTACCGCTTCGGTGTGACCGCGGTCGTCAACGGGCCCCACGGCACCGTGCGGATCAAGGTGCCGGAGGGGTTCTACGGCATGCTGCCGGTGGACAAGAACACCGGCAAGCTGGACGGCGGCCTGGAGGACGACCCCACGCTGGGCGACCTCCTCCGCCCGACCCCCGCGCCCGCGCCCGTGGAGACGCCCGCGCCGACGTCCGTGACCGTGACCGAGCCTGCGCCCGCGGAGACCGGCGATGGGCGATCCGGCATCGCCCACCCGGCCCCCACCCGGATCCACACCACCCCGGTGACCGCGTCCGACCGGGAGAACGCTCCCCACTCCGGTGCCGGGAGGCACCCGCAGGCCCGGCGCGGTGCCATCGGAACGTTCCACTTCGCGCCCGGCACGGCAGGTGACAGGTCCGACGATTCCGGGGAACGGGAACGGGACGAGCGATCCGGCATCGCTTACCCGACCCCCGCTCAGATCAACGCCACCTCCGCGACCGCGGCCGACCAGGAGAACGCGCCTGGTGCCGGTGCGGGGACCACCCCAGACGACGGTCCGGGCTGGTCGGTGTCGTCCTGGCGCCCGGCTGGATCACCGGGCATGGTGCGGTTCGCGAGCCTGTACGGGGACCGTGAGTGGCGTCGGCGCAGCGTGTATATGGAATTCGGGCTCGCCGGACTGATGGGCAGGGACGAGGCGACCATCGCAGCCGTCGGAGACGCCACGTTCCGCCTGTACGAGGAACTCGCCGCCCGCCATGGCGCGGTAGCGGCGGCGCGTGCGTTCTTCCCCCGTGACACCGTCCCGGCCGACCCCGTGGCCGCGATGGAGCGACTGCGTACCTTGCCGCCGGGGCCGCTGACGCTGGATGAACTGATGACCGCGTTCATCCACGCTGCGTACGCGGTTCCGGGGCTGCCCTCGGAGGTCGAGGACGCGCTGTCCCGGCCCAGTGACGCACGTGGGCGGCGGTACGCGCCGTGGAGCGCCTACCGTGCCGTGCACGACAGCCGTGGCTTCCGCCGGGTGGGGGGCGAGAGCGGCCCCGCACTGCGGCTGCTGCGGGCCTACGCCACGCTCGGTGCGTCGCGCGCGCAGTTGCTCGCGTTCCGCGGCGCGCTCATGGCCTGGATGATTCCGGCCGATCTGCAGTCGCTGCACGAGATCCTGCGCGCCTCCCACCTGATCGGTATGGGTGATCCGGACGAGCGGGCCGCCACCATGCGCGACGGCGCCGGGCTCCACATCTGGGTGGAGGAGTACGCCAGGCTCGCCGGATATCGGCTGATGCCGCCTCACCGTGCCCTGTACGGGGAGCGGATGCAGTATGGCTCGGAGATCACCCCGAGCGAACTCGACGTCCCGCGTCAACTGGTGGAGATGGTCGACCAGGCCCGCGTCGGTGCCCTTCCACCCACAAATCGCAGGTACCGCGCGCTCCTGGACTGGCTTCACCGCTACGGCGACCGGGGCGTGGACGCGCTGAAGCGACTGGCCCCCGCCCATATGACGGCCCTGCACCTGTACAGCGGCCACGATTACCGGTTGATGAAGGCATTCCTCAACGGTGAGCAACTCGGCTCGGCGATGGGCCGCCGCCTGATGCGCCTCCACGTCTGGTGGAGGACTCGAGACGCGGCGGAGACGGACGCCGCCGAACACCTCCCGATGATGCTTCGGAGCCAACCTGGCTTTGACGACCTGTTCGACGATATGGACGACGAGCTGGACCTTGAGAACCCGAGTGAAGAGCTGTCCCGGATGCGGCAGCGGTCCGACGCCCTCGCCGACCGGGTGTACGCCGAGATGCCCCTCCACATTGACATGGCGATCGAGGCGCTGGAGATATTGCCGCCGGTGGACGAGGACGTGTGGTGGGGTGACCGCGGCATGCCGGGCTCGCTGGACGAGCCGCCGGTGGACGGACCGCTCTACGGCACGAAGACGATCATGATGCCGTTCTTCCGCAGCACCTCACTGGACCGTGACACGGCCCGTGTTTTCACGTTCAGGCACAAGCCGGTGCCAGCAGGCTCGCACCCTGGCCTGGTGCACGTGCTGAAATCGACGTCCCACGAGATCGACCCGTTCTCGGCCCTCCTGCTGGCGGACGAGGCGGAGACTGTGTATCCGCCGGGCGCCCTCTTCCACATCACCGACCGGCGCATCGTCGAGCACACCGAGTCGGGGGCGCGCTACGAGTCCACGACCGTCGAGGAGGCCGCGCCGCAGGCGGACGACGCCTTCGACAGCTTTGATCCGTCGCTCCGGGTACTTGGTGATCTGGATGACCTGTTCGGTGTTGGTCCTGAGACCGGGACTGCTGAGCCGGTGGATCCGCCCGTGCCTGTGCTGCGGGAGATTCGTGCGAAGGACGGTCGGCTTATTGGTGTGGCTTCGTTCGATGACGCGGATTGGTTCGATAACGCGGATGGGCCGGCGCGGCGGGAGGACTACCCGCGGTTGGACGGCGCGAAGGAGTTTGTGTCGTGGCAGCGTGACGCTGCGGGCCGCCCGGTGGCGACGCGTAAGGCGTTGCCAAATGGCGGGAAGACGTTCCTCTTCGGTTCGCATGGTGGGCCCGAGGGGCTGGGGCTGGCCGAGGAGGGAGGTGGCGTCCGGCGGGATGACGGCTCGTATGTGGGGCGGTTGCTGGGGTCGGTGCGGGGCCGTGGCTTCCGTAGTGTGACGGTGCTGGCGTGTGGTCCTGGGGATGTACCGCTCAGCGAGACGGAGGCCAGGGCGCGGGCCAAGCGGATCGCTGAGGGGTCCGGGCTGCCCGCCAATGTCCCGGTGGGCCGTGCCGCGGTGTCCGATGGGCTGCCCCATCTGCTGGAGGATGCCGAGGGGCGGCCCACGGTGTGGGTGACGGAGTATCCGGACGGTTGGCCGGTTCCTGCGGCAGCAGCCTCGGACGCGGACACCGGCACTTCCGACACCACCGCCACGTACCCGAACCCCCTGCAGGTCAACGTCACGCCGAGCACGGCGGATCCGACCCTAAGGGACTTGGAGCGCATCGACCCGCTCGCGGAAACCGCCTCCACCACCCGGGCGCTCGCCTCCATGCCGGCACGCGGGAAAACCTCGGCCCCTGCCTACCCGGAGGCCGAGCTCACGGACGGGATGCCCGCGAACGGGGAGCAGACGGCCGGCGGTTCCGCAGGGTCCGCGCCGCGCGGTGACTACCGGCGCACCGGGCCGTACGCCGCCGAGCTCGACGGCACGGTCTTCGCGCTGCACGAGTCACCGGGGGAGGGCGACCGGTTGGCCGACACCCTCCTGTTCGCTCTCCGGTACGCGGCGCCCGACGCGCTGGCAGAGGCCGGGATCGACACGTCCGACGCCTTCCGCGACTGGCTGGGGCGGCATGTCACCGAGGGAGACCTGACCGACGGCGTGCTGCCGCCGCTGGATGGCGACAGGAAGATCCCCGTGGAGCTGCTGGAAGCGATCGGCGTGCAGGTGGACCCCTCACAGCGCGCCCAGGCTGCTCTCCTCGGCGACGCCCTTCCGGCTTCGGCGGTCGGCTTGAGTACGGTTCAGCGGTTCCGGCTGCTGCTGCGGGACGCCTCCTACAGGGGTGAGGGCGGCGACCCGCTGGGGGATGTGCTCGCGTTGGTGGTCGCCCGTGACCTCGGTGTGGACGTGGCCGTGGTGGGCCCGGACGGGGAGGTGGCCTTCCATGAGGGCAGCATCGACGACGCTGGTGCCGCCCCGTCCACGCCTCCCGCGGTTCTCGTCCGCGACACCGACCGCTGTCTCGCCGGGCTTCCGGACGGGCCGGGCGACACCAGAGGTGAGAGCGAGGAGCGGCTGCGCCGGGTGGTGGACGCGGTGTCTTCCGCGCCGGCCTCCGTGCGACGTTGGCTGGCGACGCGGCCAGCTCTGGACTGGGCCTGGGCGCGCGTCCGCTACCGGGAGGAGGCCGAGCGCTTCGAGGAGCGGCTGGGCCGCTGTCTCGGCGACCATGAGGCCGCGAATGCCCAGCTGGGCAGGATGGTCAGTGCGGTGTGGGACCGGGCCGTGGCGGCGGGCCGCTGGGCGGAGCTGGGCTCGGACGACGCCGCCACCGACGGTGCCGTGGGCACCGAACGGGACCGGATCCAGGCTGTGGTGGACTCGGGCAATCTGCGGGAGCGGATGGCTCTTTTGTGGATCGGTGCCCCCCAACCGGTCGGCGGGCTGATCTCCGACCTGCTCGGAAGCCCCGTCCCGGTCCCGCAGTCGATCATCGACGAGAACGCCGACCGGCTGCCGTCGAGCGCGATGACCGCCTACCGCGAGGTGCGCGCACGGACGTCCGGCCTGCCGCCCGAGGAGCAGGCACGCCAGCTCGCCGAGGCCGAGCGTGCGCTGCGGGCCGCGGTGCGCCCCGAGGACGTGCGCCCGCCGCTGAGTGAGGCCGAGCGTGCGCTGATGCCGGACGCGGCCCTCGGATGGATTCCGGGGAAAGCCCGCTGGGACTACGCCATGGGCAGCCGTTTCCAGTCCAGCACCGAGTTGACCAGCGGCTTGGTCCTGGCCGGTACGTCCGGTTCCGCGTACCGGCTGATGAAACAGGCCGTGGCGATGCGCGAGGTCTGGGGTCTGGACATCGACCTGAGTTTGGTGCGGGTCGCGCTGCTGGCCGAGATGTTGTCGGCAGGACACCACTCCCTGCACGAGGTCATGCGGGGCTGCCAGCTGGTCTTCGACGAGCTGCGGGAGCGCGGCACCCCTGAGCCGTCCGAGCTCGACTACCTCGACAACTGGGGCCGCTACTGGCACATCGCCCCGCTGACCGAGGCCGAGCTGCGCGAACATGTGGCGAGGGACGGGAAGTTCCCCGACGAGCACGCCCTTGCTGCCGCCGACTGGCCGACCGGTGCCGCGTCATCCGACGCCGCCCACGGTGAGCCGGCGGATCCGGGGGTGGCGGATTGGCTCGCGGCCCATCGCGACATCCTGGGCGACGTCCTGGACTACCTGGCAGCGCTGGGGCCCGAGGTCGCACCGGACTCCGCCGAGGACCCCTCGATGCCTGACCTGCTGGAGCGCCTGGTCGACGGCTGGTTCCGCGCACAGGGCCCGGAGCCGGCCGGCTCCCGGGCCGACCGGCTCTCCGACACCCTCCCGCCTGCCGCCACCGAGGCGGTACGCAGTGGACTCCTCCCGCCCGGTGAGCAGGAGGCCGCCCCCGCCGCCCCACGTGCTATACACACCAGCCCGGTGCAGGGGGAGAGCGGGGCGCCTGCGCCGAACCTCGCGGCGGATCCCGCCGCTCCCGGCGGAATCCTCTGGCCCCACACCCTCGAGCTCGCTTCCCAGTACGCGAGCGACAACAGCCCGAACGCCTCGCCGGCGCCCATGAGTCTCCCCGTTGCCCTGAACACGCCCTCAGCAGCCCCGGACGCCCCCACCCCGGAGGCTGTGGAACGGCACCGTGAGTCGGTGCTGGTGGCGCTGTTCGGGGCTGGGGATCAGTCCGGTGCCTCCTGGTGGCCGGAGGCCCGTGCGGCACTGGACCGGCTGGAGCGACTGCGTGCGGCTGACCCGGAACTGCGCGGTGGTCTGCTCGACCTGGACGCGCTGGTCCTGAAGGTGCTGATGCGGGGTGCGGAGGAGGAGGTGACCCCGGCCGACCTGCGGGATCTGGCGGCGTTGATGATGACACCGGAGGCGGCCAACGCCGGGAGTCTTCAGGCGCTGTCGGCGTTGTTCCTGGTCGGGAAGGGCGTATTCGCCCCCAAGTACCGTCTGCTTGATGCGCAGGGCCGTCCCTGGGGCTGGGACTGGGCCTCCGACCCGGTCTCCGCCACCCTGGACCTGAGCAAGACCGCCGTGCTGCAGCACCACGGTGGGCAGAACCCGGATACCTGCGTGGAACTCGGGCCGTCCCCGTGGAGCAAGAGCCACAATGAAAAGCCCTACCTCCTGGGGACGGATCACGACGACTCGTCCAGGGTTCCGGTACGGGGCGAGCAGGGTCACACGTACTTTGTGCCTCACGACGTGTTCCCCGAAATGATGGCCCTCGACCCCGAGCGGCCCCGGATTCCGCCCAACGCGCCCTTCTTGCTGAACATTCCGCGGGGCGTTGCCTCGAACGATAAGCGACCTCGTGCGCTCGGTGCCCGGTTCAACCGGACCGTCTGGGCCACCTCCGGCCGCCCGGTTCCTCGGCCGTGGAAGCAGGGCAGCCGGCCGATACTCATGCTCCATGAGTGGGTGGGAAACGGCCCTCGCGGTGACTGGCTGCGTTATGACCCAGGCCAGCCCTCGCCGGGCGGCGACAGCGGGGTGGGACCGGAGGCCAGCTACTTCCCCCTTCCCGGCCCTGACCACAGGCCGGGCGGCTACCTTTCGCAGGATCTCGCTGGGGAGGGTGGCTGGCTGTCGGAGCGCCTTTTCAGCTCGATCGTGAAGTCTCCGCCCCGTAGGTACCACGTGAAGCGTCCTTACCCCTCTGACGAAGAGAATCCGGTCTACCGCTCTTATGAGGTGCCCTGGAGTAATAATCCCTACTTCAGCTTCCAGCACGGTTTCCTGGGTATTTTCCAGTCGCAGACCGAGGCTGGGCCGATATTGTCCGATCGCCTGCCCGATCCTCTGAGGCAGCGCCCGAGTCTGGACGGACGCCCGCTGGAAGACCCCAATGTGCTGGGTGTATGCGCTGCGGCGAAGGTTCCCGGCATCGGGCTACCGACCACCACGCCCCGGGGACTCAATAGGGGCCCAAAGCCGTTCGTGCCTGATCCGCTTGATCCTTCCGCTCAGAGCCCCGCCCAGCGCAATGCCACCGATCAGGGCCGGGAGCAGTTCGCCGCCCCCAACGAGCTCAATCCGCAAGGCATGAATCGGCCCGGTCCCGGGGGCTCCGTCATCCTCGACTCGGGGTTCATCAATCTAGACACCGATGTCAATGGGCGGATCGTCCATTGGCAGAAGTTGCTGCCGTTGCCGGAGGGCCCCGCGCTGCACGCCCCGGCCCGGGTCGCCGGGCTGCACGAAGGCTCCGGACCTGCTTCGGATGAGGTACGGGCACGGACTTGGCGGTTGATACGTGCGTTGCGCGAGGCCGTGGATCTCGAAGTCGGGCAGTGGACGAGCTACAACACGCTGCTGAAGGGCATCGGCGTGCTCGACCAGATGCGCGAGGCAGACCCGAATCTGAATCGGGACGGCAATCGCCGATTCCACCTCGGACTGTTCTACGAAATCGCATACGCGCGCCATCTACGCCAGTTCCCGCAGGGCCAGGCCGACTTCAGCCGCGACAGTTATGTGCGCCTGCTGACAGAGGCGGCGAACCTGTCGACGAAGCCGAAGCCGAGGCCCTTGACCCACTGGATCGAACTGCCTCGCGTGACCCAGGCGCTGGACCGGATAGCCGCGCACCCCGACCCGGAGCAGTTGGCCAGGAAGATCCTGGGGCTGGATGCCACTGCCCCGGTACGGGAGGAGGAGTGGTCCCGACTGTTGTGGGTGGAGGTCAAGACCGCAGGGCTCATCGAGCTGATGGAGCATCCAGGCAGCAGCCGTGCCCAATTCACCACCGAAATGCTGCATCTGGACGTCCCCGACCTGACGCGTTACGAGGAAGCCCTGGAGGTGGCACGCAAGGCGCTGGCCGTCGGCCGGAACTTGCGTTACTTCCCGGAGGTGGCGGCATTTCAGCTGGAGATGACCGGAGCCCTCCGCCCGTCCAATCTCCTGATCAGCTCGGACGGCCACGCCTGGGCCCGTGACCTGAAGGCGCAGCAACCCGTGCAAGGTGAATTCGACCCGGCGGTCATCACCCTGCTGGGCCGTGGGCCACATGGCTCCGTCATATCTGTCGATACCGAGAAAGCGCGCTGGTTCACTGAGAAGAAGCCGCAGAGGCCCTTCGTCTACGCCTTCAACGGCACGGCGACCAAGGTGCGGATGCCCGGGCGGGTCCCCCCGAAGGAGTTCGGCGAACTGGCTTACCGGGACCCCCAGTTGCTCGACCGCGACAGTGATGTCGCGGTCATCGCGGTCTCCCCGTACGGCCTTCTGACCGGCGACCGCCCCATCCACGGCAGCACCGTCGGTGAGGGCGTCCGGAACACGTCCAAGAACTGGTGGGCCAGCAGTGCTGCGACGACCTTGTACAAGGACCCGCAGACGCGGATTTGGACCGTGGCGGTGCTGCCCGGCCCGGAGGGGCAGCCGGCGGTCGCCGGAACTTTCGAGAAGATCACGCCGGGCCAAATCGACCGCCCCGCCCCGCCGCCCCAGGCGGCGGCCACGCAGTCGCAGTCGGCACCGACACCTTCCGGGCCTGCGGGGCCATCGGCACCTGCTTTCGGCACTGTCCAGGTGGCCTCTGGCCCGGTGCAATCGTCCCCCCACCAGCCGCCGCCCGCTCGCCCGGCGGCCGCTGGTCTGTCGGCGGTGAGTCTCCCGGCGACCGGCCCGGCGGGCGGCAAGGGGACGCCCAAGCTCTCGCGCGGTGGGCCGAATGCCCGCCGTGCCAGGCCGGATGTCTTGCGCAGGCTGGACGAGCTGCGGGCGCGGGTACCGGAGTTGGCCGCGGGACCGCTGGATGTGGACGCGCTCGCCCGCCACGTGTTGATCCTGGACCCCGGCGTGCCAGTGACCAGCGCGCACCGTGGCGAGTTGCTGCGGTTGGCGAGGGCGCCGGAGATGGCCGAGGCGTCCGGCCTGGAGGTGCTGGCCGGGTTCGGGCTGGCGCAGCGGCTGGGAGTGACTGCCCTGGACGGCTTCGGCTGGGACGTGGACGCGTTCGTTCAACGGGTCCTGCACCTTCCCGCCCCCGATCCGGCGCGCCGCGGCGAGCTCGTCCGGCTGCTGGAGGGGGCGGTGGACGCGGGGACTGTTGACCTGGGCAGCGTGTGGGAGTTGGGTGCGTTCCGCCTGGCGGCTCAGGGGGCGCTGGCCGACGAGAGGACCATCCGGCGCCCAGACGGAACGCAGGTGGGCCGGGACTTCGATCGGTCGCTCGATGCCCTGGATGTCGATCTGAGCGAGGTCACCCTGATCGGGGCCGAACCGGACGGGACGTTCACCTTCGACATCACGGAGCCGGCGGCCTGGCACAAGCCGAACGGCCCGGCGCCCTGGGTGGTCAGGCTGCGGGGCCCTCTCGGCGAGGGTCTGCTGTCCGGGCGGGTGCCGGTGGAGGACTTCGGTCATCTGCTCTCCACCGACCCGGCGCTGCGCGGTCTCCCGAAGGATGCCGAGGTCATTCTGCTGCTCCCGTCCACAACCCCCAGCAAGAAGGTGCGAGACGCCGTCAAGCGGCTGCTGAGGACCACCCACGAGGTGACGGGCCGGAGGCCGCACACGGCGTACCTCTCGGCGGACTTCTACACCGACGCCCGAACCGGCCGGACCACCATCGCCATGTCGCCGGACCAGAAGGGGCGGCGACGCACAGCCGCCCACTGGGTCACCACCCCTCCGACCCTTGGCAGCAAGCGGCCGGCGGGAGAGTCCGGCGAGATAGTCCCGCCCGCCGCCAAGCGGCGGCGTACGCTCCTGCCTCCCGAGTCCCCCGAGCCTTCCGAGTCCCCCGAGGCTTCCGAGCCTTCCACACAGTCGACCGTCCCCGCGCCGGTGGACCCGGCAGGCGGCTCGGCCACGGACATTGCGCCCGCCGCGCAGCCTCCGGACGCGGCGCGGCTGCCTGACCCGGACGACACGGCTGCCGGGCAGGCCCAGGTTCCCGTGGTGGTCCGTGGCGCCGCCCAGCGCGAGTGGATCGCGCGGCAGGTGATCGCGGACGACCTGCCCGAGGACGTGAACCTGCCGGCGCTGGACCCCGACGACCGGGTGGAGAAGGAGGACCTGCGGGCCGCGGGCGTGGGCCTGAACCCGGCGTCGAACATGCAGATGGAGCTCAACGGACGGCTGCCCGTGCGGGACGCCGAGTTGGCTCCGGCGGATCAGGCGCGCGTGCTGATGGTGCGGACCGCGGAGTGGCCTGAGGCGCTGGAGGTGGTGGCGGCACGCGCCACGCGGCGGATATGGCAGACGGCCTACGACGAGTTCGCGCGGGGCGTGGCAGCCGAGGGCACCCGTGCGGACGCGGCCGACGCGTGGGAGCGGGCCGTCGAGCTGGTGCTGCCGACGGAGTCGCACTATCAGGTGCTTGCGGACTCCCGGTATGCCGAGGACGCCTATCGGGAGGCCGTACGGCAGATCGCCGCTGATCTGGTGGAACACGGGCTGGACGCCCCGTCGGGGACGGAGCTGGCCGACGGGCTACGGCACGGCCTGGGGCTGTCGGCTCGGCCCTTGGCGTCCTCGGAGACCGGTGACGGGGGCGAGGCCGAGTCCTCGGAGTACTACTCAGCCTCCGAGGGTGAGGATGACTATTACTCCGCCTCCGAGGGCGAGGAGGATGACGACTTCTACTCGGTCTCCGAGGGTGAGGACGACTACTACTCAGCCTCCGAGGGTGAGGACGACGACACCTCTGAGGGTGAGGACGACTCCGAGGACGAAGACGAAGATCCCACGCCCCTCCCGCAGCTCACGCGCCACGTCAAGGAGTTCGGCAGCGACCGAAATGGCCTGTACGACACCGCCCACGTCACGTCCTTCCCGAAGGAGACGGTGAAGTGGCTGCACTGGCGGCTGGGTGCGGCCGTACGCCGTGAGGCGGGGACGCCTGACCTGCTCGGCGCACTGCAAGAAGAGAAGGCCGGGGCACACCTCGACAACGCGATCAGCACGCTCTTCGCCCAGGACCAGCTGAACGCCGACGACGCGAAGCCGTACCTGTTCAGTTTCCAGGGCATGACCCGTACGGTGACGTACCGGGGCAAGCCGTATGAGGTATCGGTGCGCCTCACGCTGTCGGACGTCCGGCCTGCCCCCGCGATGGAAGCCGACTCGTCGGATGGCCACTCGAACCAGACGGAGGGCCGGAACAAGGTCACGGTCGGGCACGACGACAAAGGCTCCTCCGGCAACTACCGCTCCGGCTCGCTGCCTTGGGCCCACGTCTTTCCCGTCGGCAATCCGGATGCGCCCGCGGTGGACTCCGTCACCATGCAGTGGATGCTGGAGATGACGCACAACCAGACCGCCGGCTCGGTGTCGGTCCTGGAGAGCTACACCGCGATGACGGCGCTGATCTTCTCCCTCGAACCCTCGCGCCCCTTCGACTACCGGATGCAGTGGCAGATCAAGGTGACGCCCGCCGACGGCACCGGCCAGGCACCGGCACTTGCAGCGCCCTCGTTGGCCCCCGTGCTGCCAGGGCCTTCGGGAAACCCCGCCGGCCAGGAACTGGAGCTGAGGGAACGCGGGCAGGCGGATGACGGCTGGGGGGAGGAGACCACCGGGCCGGGGCGGCTCGAACTGTGGTTCCCGCGCTATGCCATCGACCAATCGCACATACTCGGGTGCGGCACCTCCAGCGAGCGCGCCCGGGTCGAGGGGCCGCTTTCGCCCTTCGACATGCTTCCGGACCTGAAGACCTTCACGGACGAGCTGCCCATCTACCGGGTCAGCCGGGTGCACGAGCCGCGGAGGCTGTACGAAGAGACACTGAAGTCCGAACAGCTCGCTCCGCATCTCAGCCGTATGAACGAGGAGTCGGCGGAAGCCCTGCGCAAGTTCATCGGCGACGTCGGCCAGCGGGCCGGCCTGCCGCTCATGGAGGCCGGGGGATACGCCGCTCCGTTGCTTCTGGACACGAGCGGGAATGTCATCGGCTATCCGAGGGTCGACGCCGTGCTCTCCGACCTGGACGACGTCCCGGAACTTCGGCGCGCGACGGTGAATCTGGAGAGCAGCCTGCTGCACACCGTCGGGGTCCGGAACTCGTTCTCCACCACCAACGCCTTCGGGGTGAAGGGCAAGGCGGCCGTGAATTTCGCCGACCCCTCACAGCGGGAGGGGTCGCTCGATTTCGAGGCCGGCGGCAAGGTGGAGGACTCTCGCACGCTCAACTCGGGTGGTACGGCGTACAACTGGATGAGTCTGGTCACCGAGGACCCGCACCTCTTGGCCGGCGTGACGGTGCACTACCGAGTGACGCTCGTCCGTGAGAAGCCCGGGGAGCCCGACCCGTACGTCGATCTGCCCCCTCATCGCCTGGACTTGCGGGTGCCGAGCCGGGCAAGCCTGGCCGGAGTGCCGGTCCCATCCGGTTCGGAGCGTTACCTTCCGCCGGAAGTCGCTGAGTTGAAGGCGCTCGGGAAGTCGACGACGCCTGTGCGGACCGAGGGCACGGACCAGCTGTTCGCGGAGGTTGAGACGTGGCTGCGGAAGGAGGGTTACCTGGCGCCCGAGACCGAGAGCCACCTGCCCGTTGATGAGACCACGCGACGGGCATGGCTGAAGAACCACAGCAACCTCACGATCGCGCGCGCCCAGACCGGGGTGCGCGGCAGCATGAAGCGGACGGCGGGCGCCGGTCACCCCCTGTGGTTCGAGAAGCCGCGGGCAGATGGGCTTTCCTCCCGGGTCAAGGTGAAACTCACCGTCTCACCGCGCGGGAACGCCCGGCACACGAAGGACCTGCCGAACTGGTCGGGCCTCAACGCCAGCGGCATGTTCGCACCGGGCAGCGAAAGCCACGGGTCGGCCTTGGCACTCAGCCTCGGAACGACTGGCACGGCGGGCGGCCCCGTGGGGGACGAGGGAAGCCTGACGGGTGGGCTGCCCGATTACACCGTGACGCCAAGGTGGGAGCGCAACCGCGGGTCAGGCGCCGGTGTGGGTCACGACGAGATCCAGTACGCCCCGGTGGGACTGGCTCTGTTCGAGATGCCGGTCACTTGGGGCTTGGAGGTGACCGGGGACACCGGGGACGGGCCGCCGCCGGCGTTCGACGCTCAGGAGGGGATGCTGTCCCTGTCGATCGCGAAGGTGCGGACACTCACCGCGCCACCCCGCAAACTGAGCGCACCGACGATCCGGCAGGCCACCGACGCGGACTTCACCAAGGCGCTGCTGCGCCCGGACACGAATGGTGCACACCCTGAGGGAGTGCTGCGGCTGCCGGGGAACCTCCACGTGGACTCGCTGATGGGCAGTGACGTGCTGATCGCCGTGCTCGGGCAGATGCTGGCCGGTACCGCACCGGGGCAGCCGCAGCGCTGGCCGGTCACCCGGTGGGCTTCGGAGCAGACGGGCCGCGTCGCGGACAAGCTTCCCGTCGGCCTCACCGCCACCGCGCGGTGGCTGCGGGATGTGACCGTCGGCAACCCGCAGTCGGCCGCCGTGAGCCTGGGTCGGCAAGTGGCGGAGACCGCCCTGTCGTCCACCATGCTGGAGGGGCACGCCCACGAGGTCTTCGGCGGCGGCTACTTCTTCCCCTTGAGTACGGACGGCGGTTCCCTGGTCGCCACCGACACCCAGGTGGGACTCCTCGCCTACTTCCGTGCCGACCAGCAGTACCCGCTCGAGTTCAAGGGCCGGATCAAGGAAGGGGACGACACTTACACCGAGTCGGACTCGACCAACTCCGACGTCGGCCAGGACGACCGCGGCTTCAGCCTCACGCACGCCACCGCCGGCTCCCTGTCCGGTGGGTACGCCCGTGCAACTGACGGCACTGTCGTCGGCATCACCGGAAGCGGCGGCCGGAGCCTGACCCATGCGCGGAACATCACGGACACCGACAGCGCCTCCGTCACGCGGCTCGCCGCCGCCTGGCACAACGCCTATTACGAGTTCCGGGCCACCGCGACGTTTGTGCTCATCGAGCGCAGCGGCCACCGCAACGCTGCGGAGAACCTGATCGGATTCGGCTCGTGGCGTCCGGTGGCGAACGCCATCGACGTTCCCGGCGCCGGGGTCCTATGGGCCACGGAGAATCAGATCAAAAACGACCCGGTCCTGTGCGCCGCAGCCGACTGGATTCAGCCGGAGCCCGTCCTCAACTGGCGGTTGCCCCGGTACTTCGTCCGGTCGGGAGGGCGATACCTGGGGTTCGCCAGCGTCCCCCACGTTGTTCCCGAAGGCGCCCTCGACGCCGTCACCACCCTGATCGAGAAGGAGGTGGAGAAGAGAGCGCCGGGCGTCTTCACCCCGGGCAAGGACACGTACATCACCACGCTGAAGCCGCGCATCGCGCGCCTCGGCAGCGTGACCGGCCTGCGCGGGCTGGTGGCGAACGGCGCTGAACACTGGATTCGTCTCCACTTCATCTACCGTGGCTATAAGGGCCCCCGTGTCGTGGAGGTCGCCGTCCGCGCCCGCCCGCAAGCCGGGCTGGCGGACGTACGCGGAGAACTTCTCAACCGCACGGGCGTGGAGAACATCCGCGCCTCCGCACCTGCCTCGCGCACAGTGACGTCCACGACGACCTCTTCGGCGCAGCTCGGACTCTCCGTGGCCGGGGGCCGGTCCGGAGAGGCCACCTACCAGGGCGGCCCGAGCTTCGGTATCACCCGGGCGCGTGCGATAGGCCAGAGCCGCACCGTCACCCCGGCGCAGTTGACCTGGCTGCGGAACTTCTGGCCGTCGGTCGAGGCCGAGGTGCCGTACATCGCCGAGGTGGAGATCCGCGACAAGCCGGTGGAGCGATCGCTGCTGAACTTCTTGGCGAGGGCACCGAAGACCTTGTGGGGCCTGACGGACAGCGTGCTGGCGGCGAGCGTCGCGGGGGTGACCGCCTGGATGAACCAGCCCGCGGACCCGAAGAGGGGCCCGGAGCCGCAGGAGGCGGGGCAGCCGGACGGAGGAATGGTGCTCCTCGGCAGGCCCACCGACGAGTCCGCCGACCCGGCCGGCCGCCGACCGGTGTCCACCCCACTCCTTGCCACCTTGCGGTTCCCCGTCAACGAGGCGCAGAGCGAAGGCGAGATCCTGCCCCAGCCGCTGCTGATCACCCCCGCACTCCACCAGCGGGACCCCCGTCGGTCCCTGACACAGGCGAGGCCCCCGGGCGCCCCGGACACCGGCACCGTCGATACCGGTCCCAGCGAGTACGAGAAGCAGCTCACCGATGACAAGCGCTGGCAGCCGACCCAGCCGGTTGTCGTCTACGACTTCGACGCGATCGACGGCATCGGCAAGGCGCTGCGCGAGGTGGACCCGGGGCTGCGTAACGAGGACGTGCCCTCGGAAACGCTCTCCGGCGAGGCCAACATGGTCCGCATCAGCAACCTGCTCCGTCCGCACGAGGAGACCGAGCTCACTCCGGTTCAGGCGGCGAGGTTCACCGGGCAGGAACCGGCGAAGGGCAAGCCAGCGATCGAACTCATGCTGTTCGGGCCGCAGTTCGAGACCGAGAGCATGGACGTCGTCACCATGGGGATCCGGCAGACCACCCGCACTGCCACCACCGCGAGCAGTCAGACCCTCACGCCCACTGTGTCCCTCTCGGGGACGTTCGGACTGACGAAGGACGACACCGACACACTGGCTCCCTCGGCCCCGCTTCTCGGCGAGAGCATCGGCGCCGGCCAGGACTCCTCGGGCAGCAGCTTCCACCGCGAGGTCCTCAAGCACGGTCTGCCGGCCGTCTGGGACGACAAGGGGGTCCTCGGCCATACCCTGACCGCGCAGGTTCTGGTGAAGGTCAGCGGGCCGCGGGGGACCCGCTGGGTGACCGGCAACATGACGCTGCGCGCGCGGGTGGAGGACGTCCTCGGCCTGGGCATCGTCAGCGCCGACACGTCCCCCCGTCGCCTCGCGGCGCTCCTTGAGAATCCAGCCCCTGACGTGATCGTCGTTACCGCCCCGACGGTGCCCGGCGTCTACGACCTCCCGTCGCTCCTGAAGAAGCAGGACATCGCGGACTGGCGCTCGCTGCCGCCCGAGGAACTGGGTCGGCGGCTCGTGGACGGGCTGAACGACAACGACGATCGCGCGCAGGTGTGGCTGGACCTCGGCGAGCTTTCCGAAGTTCACGTGCGGACGCTGGAGGAGATCGCTGAACGGCTGAGGTCCGGAAAGCAGCCCCCGGCCGCCCGGACGGCGACTCTCCCCGCCACCGTCCAGGGCCTACTGACCGCAGCGTCGTACGCCGCGACCCACTGGGCCCACACCGTCGAACTGGCCCTGCGCACCACCCGCGCTCTGTCCTTCCTCCCCTACGCCCCACCCCCCGCCGCCCCGCAGGCGGAGCCGGGTTCCCCGGAGGTGACGCCTCCGCCGGGGCCGGGGCCGGAGACTCCGGCAGGTCGGCCCGCGCCGGAGGGGGCGCAACCGGGTCCGCAGCCGGGTCCGGATCCGGCTGCCGACCCGCAGCGGCAGCAGGAGCCGCGACAGCAGCCGGAGTCGCGACAGCGGCCCGAGTCGGCCGCATCCGTTTCCGGTGGGTCCGCATCGCGGACGGCCGCAGGGCCGGGGGAGAGCAGCACACCTGATCACCACGTGCCCCCGGTGCCCGTTCCGGGTAAGCCGGTCCCCGTGCCGATGGACGGCTGGTGCCAGATCTCCGCACTCTTGACCACCGCGCCCGACCACGTCCGCCAGCAGTTGAACCTGCCGGCCGGTGACCCCGTGGCCCGGCTGCTGGGTGACCCCGGCAGACTGCGCGAGACCGCCAGGCTGATACGCCTCGGCAGGCTGCCGCGTGCCGAACGTGCCACGTTCGACGAGGCGGTGCGCCTCGCACACCAGCACGTCCGGCGCTTTCTCGGGGACAGCCCGGCAGCGCTGCCGTCGGAGTTCATGCAGCGTGTCGGCCATCTCCTGGCCAGCGGCGGAGAGTTGGCCGGCGTGAGCCGCGCGGATCTGCTCGGGGAACTGAGCGAGCGGGTCACCGTTGAGAAGCTGCCCGACGTCCGGGCCGGGTGGATCGAGCAGCGCGCCAAGCAGCACCTGCCGGGCCCCTCGGCCGAGGCGTCCACCGAGGAGTGGCAGCTGGCACGAGAGATCGCGGCGGCGGAGCTGCCGCTCGGCAAGGGCAAGGATCTGGCGGTGGTCCTCGCAGACGCCGACCCTGACATTCTCGACTCGCTGCTGTCCCACGTCCGGCAGCAGGACCACCGGTGGACCGCAGGGCAGTTCGCCGCCCTGCACGCGGCGGTCGCCGACTGGGGCAACCGGTGGAGCACGGATGTCGGAGAACTGTTCCCGTACCTGCTGGCCGAGGCCTTCGACGTACGTCTCTACATCAAGCGGCAGGGAAGCGACGGGGTCGACCCGATCTCCTACGGTCCGCCCACGGCCCGAACCGGGGTGGTGTTCCACTACTCCGACAACGCGGACCACTACGACGGCGACCTCGCCGGAACCCACGCCCTGCCCGCCCCGGCCGACCCACCGCCCGGCCCGGCCACGTTCCAGGAGGGCCCGGACGACCGTGACGATGATGCGGGGTTCCAGCCCACGGCAGACCCGAACGGGAACACGGGCCTCCGCCCGCAGCAAGCCGTGCAGGAGGCAGAACAGCACGCCCCGTCGCCCCGCGGCGGCGGGACTTCCGCTGGGGGAGAGTCCCTCTCTGATGCCGGGCCGGGCGCGCCGAGGCGCCCCCGGCCGCGGATGGGCCCCCCAGTTGTAGATGCCCCGCGTCCGGTGTACGGCGAGCCCGTCACCTATTCCGGGAACGCATCGGCATTCAACCCGCAGCCCCTGGGGGGCACGCCGGCCTACCCGGCGCCCGCTCCTGCCCCGCAGATGCCCGCTCCCGGTCCGCATCTGGCGCCGGCTCCCGGCACGCAGCCGGCGCCCGTCTTGCAGCAGGACGTCGAGCGGCGGTACGAGGACATCCTTCAGCGCCTTGGCGGTCGGTATACGCGAAAGACCCTCGTCCGGTCTCAGGCGCGTACTGCCCTCGCCCGGCTCGATCACCTGCGAGCGGACGTGCGGAAGTTGCGCGGCGGGCTGCTGGACTTCGACGCGCTGACCCATCATGTGCTGATGCTGCCCCCCGGGCGGCGGGTGACCAAGGAACACCGCGAATGGCTGATGCGGGTGGCGATGTCGCCGGAGACGGCGGGCGTGAGGAATCTGGCCTCAGTGTCGGCGTACCACGTGACATGGATGGGCGCGTTCGATCCGGAGTTCCATCTCACCGCACCCGACGGCCGTGTGCGGGGCATCGACTGGACCGGAAAAGGCATCAAGAATGAGCTGGATCTGAGGACCAGCGTGGTGAAGACCGTGCATGTGGACGGCACCGTCACTCGGGTCTTCGAACGCGCGCCGTGGCAGCCCCGGCCGGACGACCCGGAGCCCTACCTCGTGATGGCGGATTCCGAACGGGATGTCGTCCTGGTGCGCGGCCGTGACGGGTTCAAGTGCCACGTCCCGCACGAGGTCTTCGCCGAGCTGATGCCCCTTGATCCGGAGCTGACCAGTCTGCCGAAGACGGTGCCGGTCCTGTCGCTGATTGATGAGCTGTCCTTCTCGGGCCTCACGTGTGCCCGTGACCTCGCCGACAACTTGGACCGACTGTGGTGGTCCTGCAGCGGCCGCATGCTGACGGGGCAAGAGGATCTCTCCCCGGACGGCTCGGGGTGGTTCGCGATCGAGCTGGTGGAGGACGTGGGCAAGCGGCCCCGGGGTGACTGGATCGCCAGCGATCCGGGCCTGCCGCGACCCTCCACCGAGGGAGCGGAGGACTGGGAGCGGGACATATTCGCCTTCCCCCTCGTGGGTTCCAATCACCGGTCGAGGGGCTTCCTCTCGGTCGACTTCACCCAGGACTCCGATGGTGGCTGGTCGCGGGCGCGCTGCGCGAGCGCTGCGCTGACAGCGCGCTCGACCCGCTCCTACTACCCCGCCACTGACTTGTACGGCCCGGCCGAAAAGGCACCCTTTCACGGCGGCCCCTTCTGGTATGTCACCGCACAACACGGCTTGCCGAACGCGATCACGTGGCATACGCGGTCCGGTCCGCGAACGCAGGAGAGCCTGCCCTACACCCGTACCCTTGGACGCCGCCGGAGCCGGGCCGCGCTTTCGACGGAACATCCCACCTTGCAGCTGATCTGCTATGGGGCCGCGAAACCTGGTATCGGGGATGTCCCCTTCCCAACAGCCGTCCACGGCCCGCTGCCGTTCGTGGCGGATCGTCTCAGGGATCGCTCCGCCACCGAGCATGTGGCCACTGCGGAGCGCGGGACCGTGTACGCCCATGTGTTGCCGGTCGGTGGTGCCTCGGCAATATCGGCGACCGAATCCGCCATCAAGCTTTGGGCCGACATCCGAGGCCGCACTTATGTGTTGATGGTGGGTCAGCCGGAGCCGCAGGGGGAGGAACTCGACGCATGTGCCCGGCGCATACTGTGGATCGGCGGCTCCGGTCCGCTGCCGGAGCCGGTCCGGGAGCGGGCGGTGGTTCTGGTGCGGGCGCTGCGTGACGTTTTCGGAAGGCGTGTGGTGGAGAGGCCGAACTACCGCCAACTGGAGCGCGGCATCGGTGCGATCGACCTCATGCTCCAGGCGGATTGGCGCCTTCGGGGTATTCCTTACCTCACGATGGAACTGCTCGACCGGGTCATTCTCGCAGCGCGTCCCGGTCAATCGTCCGCCAACGACGGGCCTGGCCGGGATATCACTCAGCAGGACGCCGAACATGTTCTGCTGTCGGCGGCCCAGGCATGGGAGCGGGCGGGTCGGTCGCGGCTCGCTCTCACCAGCTTCGCCCCGCTGCCGCGGGTGGTCCAAGCCCTGTCCGAGCTGCCTGAGCGCGGGACCGCCGCCGCGGAGCGCATGGCCAGGGATGTGCTGAGGCTCGATCCTGGGGCTGCGGTGGATGACGCGGAGTGGTCGAGGCTGATCTGGGCCGAGGTCCAGCTCATCGAACTGCTCGGCACCGTCCCGGACATGGAGCGTTTCACCGCCGGTGTGCTGCATCTGAACAGGCCCGATGCGTTGAAGCGCCCGGAGGCGTGGCAGGTGGTGAGGAAGGCGCTGGCCGTGGGCCGTGGCAACTCCCTCACTGAGCTGGGGGCGTTCCATCTTGAACTCCAAGGGGCGCTCGACGACGCCACTTTGGTGAAGGATCTTGACGGGGCGGTGATCGGGCGGTGCCTGGGCGGCCACCCGAAAGCCCTTGACGGAAGCAAGTTCGACTTCAGCGAGATGACTCTGCTGCGCCGTGCGGCGGATGGATCGCTCGTGCCCGCCAGCACCGTCCCGGCCACCTACCACAAGCCGGGCGGTCCGCGCCCCTTCGTGCTGTTCGTTGGGGATGTCGGGTCCGTGCCGGATGAACACTTCGGTGAGCTGCTCTTCCGCGACAAGGTTCTGCTCGATCAGCCACTGGAGAGGGACATCCTCGTGGTGAGCTTGGATCCCCGTCTCGGGCAAGGGGGCTTTCCGGTCTCGGTCATCGAGAACACGGGCAGAACCGTGTTCAGTGTCGGGCACGGGACGAGGCCACAACGCTCCCTCCGTGCTGCCGATACCTTCACTGTCGGGGTGTTGCCCGGCCCGAACGGTCAGCCGGTCGAGGAGGACATGCTGCCCCTGCGTCCTATCGACCTCAAGCCCGACCTTCCCGCTCCCGCGCCTCCCCCCGCACCCGCCCCGCAGGCCGCGCGGGCTGTGTTCGAAGACTCGTTTGCGCACTTCGGCACCGTCCTCCAGCAGCTCTACGGTCCGACAGTCACAGGCAGACGTCCCTTCTACGACGAGGCGAAGGTGGTCCTCTCCCGGCTCGACGACATGCGCTCCATCGTGGCCGGGCTGGGCAGTGGTCCGCTGGACTTGGACGCACCGGCCCGCTATGTGCTGGCCCTGCCGTCCGGGAAGCCTGTGACCTGGGCGGAGCGCCATCAGCTCATGCAGGTGGCAATGGCGCCGAAGACCGCGAACGCGGACACTCTGGCAGGGCTGCGGGCTTATCACCTGACGCGGCGGGGGGTGTTCGACCCGGGCTTCCGACTCATCGCTCCGTCGGGCCAGCCGCAGACGGTCGACTGGACCCACGGCAACGTCCCGTTCGAGGACGACCTTGGCCCTGTCCTCGACGGCCTGGAGGAACTCCGGCTGGTCCCGGAGGGAGCGAAGCTTGACCGCCACGCTCGGACTGCCGGGCTGCACAGTGGGCGTGGCCCGGCGTCGCAGGAGGTCAGGGACCGGACACAGCGGCTGATGCAGGTGCTGAGCCTGGCTTTCGGCCCCAGCATCGTCGACAGCCCGGAGTACCCCCGCCTGCTGCAGGGGATCGGCGCGATCGACCTTCTGCGGGAAGCTGACCCGAAGCTGGACGGCGTCGACCGGCTGAGCCTGGAACTCTTCTTCAGCGTTGTGCAGGAGTTTTGCGGGCAGCGCCAGCCCCTTACTGATGGGGCCAAGGACGCTCTCCGTACGGCTGTCTACAAACGGGCGCGGCATCGGGTGAGCGTGCTCACCGAATTCACCGGGCTGCGGTATCTGACCGATGTCCTGTCGCAGCGGCGTCTACTGCCCATCTGGGATGTGAACAGCAGAGCCAGAGACATCCTGGGGCTCGGTTCGCAACAGTTCGTCGATGAGGCGGATCGGTCTCGGCTGTTGTGGGTGGAGGCCAAGGCCGCCCAACGGCTGGGCCAAGTCCAGGACATGGACGCGTTCGCCTCCGGAATCCTGCACACGGCTGCAGCCGACCCCAGGCGGCACGAAGAGGCAGCGCGGGTGGTGAAGAAGGCGCTGGCCGCCGGCCGTGACATCAACGACTTCCATGAATTGTCCGCGTTCCACCTGGAACTCGTGGGTGCGCTCTCTCCGGACCGCTTGGTCAAGGGGCCCGATCAGGCGGTGGTGGGACGGCACTGGGGTGGCCCGCTGCCCCCTGTCGGCAGTACGTTCAACTTCCGTGTGATCACGCTGCTCCGCCGGGAGGGCGAGTCGCTCGTGTTCGCGGGCACTGCGCCGTCGCCCTGGCGCTTTGGCGGACGGGCTCCCTACGTGGTCTTCGCCAACGGCGACCCGTACCAACTGTGGGTGCCCCAACGGGCGTCCGCTGAAGAGTCCGGGAAGCTGCTCGCGCGGGACAGGGAGCTGGGCGTCCTTCCTCCCGACGTCGACATGCTGTTCGTGGGTTCGAACCTCCGGCCGCGACCGGGGGCTCCCATTGCAAACAGCGTCATGGGGGCGGGCAGCCGGTCTACCGGCCGGACAGCGCGGGCCGCTTGGGGCGAGACGTTGCCCTGGTACGACCCCCACACCAACACCTGGACCGTCGCGGTGGCACCGGATGCGCTCGGGAACGCCCGCGGAGTCGGTGTCTTCGGGGTAGCCACTGTGGCGAAACCCGATGGCCCGAGTTCCGCGACCTTTGCGGCCCTTCCGCCCTCCACCCAGACATCCACCCCGCCGTCCGCGCCCCCACCCGGTCCTGCGCCTGAGCATGGCCCCGCGCCTGGGCCGGAGTCTGGTCCCGAGCAAGTGGATCAGCAGACCGTGACCACGCCGGCTGACGGGCACCCGTCCGGTACGGCGGCAAGCGGTGCGGAAGCCACCGGCGGGAGCACCTCGCAGGTGCTCCGGCCTCTTTCGCCGCTCCTGCGGGCGAAGTTCGGCATCGAGCTGGAACTCGGCGGCGCCACGGTTCCCTTCTACGCCCGGGGCGTGGTGCTCCTCCGCCGCAGCGGATGGAGGCTGGAGACCGACACGCCGGACGACCCCCCGTACACGCGCTCCAACCTCGAGTTCGTGCTGGAGCCTGTGTCGGACTTGAAGCAGGCCGAGAACGCCCTCCGCGAGATCATCGGCCTCGTCGCACGGATGCGGGCCATGGCCCTCGCCGCTCAGGACCACCGATTCCAGCTGTCCGACTTGGCCGACGGAGCCTCGGGCAGGGACGGCGTCATCCTGGTGAGGGATGCGACCGTCACGGTCGAGGACCTGAGGTTCCGGGCAACGCTGCAGGCCACGTTCGGTATCGGCCTCTCGAAACTGGCTTCCGCCTTCGCCGATCTCCTCCCGGCTCAGGAAACGGAAAAACTCCAGCGGAAAGTGTCCCGGATCGATGAATTCTTCGCCGGAGAGCACGGTCGTCCCCTGACACCTGGTGCTCGTGAGTTCGTTCGGCTGATCGTCTTTTACCTGGAGCGAGCGGGGGCGGAACAGGGAGAATTGATGCGGCGGGCAATACGGCTCCATGTGGTCGCGGCCTTCCGGCTGATGAGTCGGAGCGACTTCTGCTCCGTGCACGACGTGCTGCTCACCGACGAAGAGCGCGAGGACGTCGCCCTCCTGCTGCTCGGCAGGCCGGACCAGGAGATTCCGGACCTCATGCGAGCCCTGGAGTATGCCCCGTCGGAGCGGGTGTTCCGGGAGCTCTACGAGGACAAGGACAACGACCTCAACGAGGGCCCCACCAAGGTCGACTGGCTGCGCTCGATCGTGTACGGAAGGGACGGGGGCGAGTTCAAGAAGGACCTCCTCTCACCTCCGCCGGGCTTCCCGCTGCACACCGGGAACCTGGACGTGGACTTCGGCATGGGCGCCATGGGCGTCGACGAGGAGAACCAGCTCGTACTCTTCGAAGCGCGCGGCGCGCCCTACCGGCCCGAGTCCGTGCCGCTGAACGGCGTCGCCATCCGTCTTCTGGCGACGGAGTTCGCGCAGGCGATGCGCTACAACCCGGCCCTGTCGCAGGATCCCACCGCCGCTGCCCCGTGGCCGGAGGCGGTCAAGGAAGCCGGCAGGCTCGGGGCGTGGTGGAAGTCGCTCACTTGGGTGACGGGCATGGCCAAGCGGGCCGCCGCGGAGCCCACACCCCTGAAGCAGCGGTTGATCGGGCGCAGGCTTGACGGCCTCCGGGCTGAGATCGACGCCTTCCTTGCGGTCGGTGCCACCGCGAAGCTGCCCGACACCCTGCCTTCCCTGCATGAGGTGTCCAACAGCCTGCGAAAGCTGTATGACGCGTGGACGGAGTCCCGCGATGTGCTCGCGGTGTTCCCCGAACTCGAAGCGGCGCTGGCCGCGTTCGAGGAGGCGCTGTGGGAGGGCGAGAACCGGATACGGATCGAGGGGGAGGCGGACGAGACGGAGGAGGCGGGGCACGCCGACGCCGCGGCCGATCCGGCGCCCGAGCCCGGGATGCAGGAGTCCGTGACGTTGTCGGCCGTGCCGGGTACTGAGCCGGACGCGGCGCCGGGTACTGGGCCGGACACGGTGCCGGGTACCGAGCCGGATCCCGGACCGGACACCGGACCGGAGACTGTGGTCGGCGAGGTGGAGGGCGCTGAGCCCGATATGGAGCCGAGTGCGGGCTCGGTGTTCGTTTCGCCGGTCTCCGCGCCCGGTGCGATGACGGAGATCGAGCTCGATGCGCCGCTGACTACGGAATCGGTGCTCGCTGGGCCGGCCTCTGTGCCGGGCGGGGACACGTCGAGCCCGGCGAACGTGGCGAGTGTGCCGGACGCGGCGGGGGAGGGTTCCGCGTCGCTGTTGCCGCTGCATGTGTGGTTCTCGCGGGGGTCGGCGCAGTTGCGGGGGGAGGCCCGGGAGTCGACCGCGGCGATGGCCTGGGAGGTGGCGGCGACTGTTGTTGGTCTGCGGAGTCGGCGGGCGGGTCGGGGTGTGAGGCCGGCCGTGGAGATCAGTGGGCACAGCAACGGGCTTCCGGGCGTAGCAGCGCGGGCTGAAGAGCTGGGGCGGCAGCGTGCGCAGGCGGTGAGTGACGCGTTCAGCGAGGCGCTGGGTGAGGCGTTGGCCAGGCTGCAGGCGGATGTGCCGGTTGAGGAACGGCTGAGCGTGGCGGATTTCGCCGTCCATGTGGTGAGTGGCGGCAGTGAGTGGGTTTCGGCTCCGGCGACGGTGACGGGGCGGAAGCGTCGGCGGCAGGCGATTGTCCGTGTGTCCGGGCCGTCGGTTGAGGCGGAGGGGCGGGAGTGGCTGTCGAAGCTGCGTGAGCGGGAGGCGCGCCGGTACCGGGGGAAGCAGCGGCCACTGGAGGAGCAGGCGCGGCACATTCTGCATCTGGCTCCGTCCGCGGTGGTGGACGAAGCGGTGCGGGACGAGTTGTTCGCGTTGGTGTGGCAGGCGCGGCGGGCGGGTCAGGCGGGGAGCGTGGGGGCTTTGGCCGCGTTCCATCTGCGTCGGCCGGGTGTGCTGGAAGGGCTGGGTGTGATTGATCCGGCCCGGGCTCGTCACTTCACCAGTTCGGGCCGCCGGATCCCGGGTCTGAACTGGGGGGAGGAGGAGACCGCCGAGCTGAACAGGTCCGGGTTCGAGAATCTTTCGCGGGTGAACGGAGGTCTGCAGTGGATGGATTCCACGCCTCTTCCGGGGGTGCCGGCCGACGGCCCGAAGCCGTATGTCGTGACGGGCGAGGGGAATTACGACGGGGTGACGATGCGGCTGCCCGACGGCTCCACCCGGGAGCTGAGCATTGATGAGTTCATCGAGGTGGTGGCCCGGGATGTGGAGCAGGAGGGGCTGGCGAAGAATGTGCCGATCGTCCTGGCCATCCCCTATGCGGGGGACCACGAGCTGAAGCTGCCGTTCCGGCTTGCGGCGCGTACGGGGCACACCGTGCTGGCGCACACCAGCGAGGTCGTCTTCGATGCCAACGGCTCCCATGCGATCGGGGTGGTTCATGAAGAGGGCAGGCCGGAGGGCGACTGGATTCCCTGCCCGCCGGGGGCGGTGGTGCCGGAGGACGAGGAGGAGCCGGACTGGTATTCGCAAGTGCGGACGACGGCGTTCGTCAGCTCGAAGACGGGCAAAATGACCGGCCTGTCGTCATTCCAGCCGCAGGAGTTCGCGGGGACCAGGGAGAAACTCGCGCGTAAACTTGACCAGTTGAGAAACTTTAGGCATGTACATCAAGCGTGGAACACCTTCACGGAGGAGGAGCCGCTGCCGCTGCCGCCCGGAATGAAGGAGGAGGAGGGATTCCACTTCTATTTCCACAGCCGTCCCGGCAAAGCGGGCTTCAGGATGCGGGACGGCACAACCCGCTCCGCTGATCCGCAGGAGACAACACACTGGATTTTGCGGTTCATGAGCCTGCTCAAGCATCTCGGAATCCGCTGGATCAACCTCGTGGCCTGTTGGGGCGGCTCTCCGGAGGGGGTCGACGACGACCCCGCGCAACTCGGGATTTCCGGTCCTGGTCCGTTCGTTGCCGATCCGCTGGGGCACGTCTCGATGGGGCAGCACATCGCGAACGCGACGCGGCTCATGGTGCGCGTCGCGCACCGCCTCCACGATTCGATGACGAGTGCCCACAGCCTGCCTGCGGATCCCCGAGGAAGGCTTGGGCGGTGGGAGTTGTGCCGTCCGGAGCTGCTCGAAAAGGATCTGGAGCGGCTGGCGATTGAGGCTGGGTTGTATGCCGCTGGTTCGCCGCGGGAGGTGCGGGAGCGGATGCGGCGGCTGACGCGTGCGCTGCGGTTGACGTTCGGGCGGGATGTGGAGGATGTCGCGGACTACAAGGAGCTGCTGCGTGGGGTGGTGGCGCTGGAAGGGATGTGGCGGTCCGATCCTGATGTCACGGGTGTGGGTCCCTTCACTTTGGAGTTGTTCCGGCGGGTGGTCGAGGCGCATCCGGAGGGCCGGTCGGGGGTGGATCAGGCGGGGTACCGTGCGGTGCTGGCCGCGGCGGTGCGGGCGAGAACGAACGCTCCGCAAGGACGGGCGCCGCGGCTTGGTGAGTTCGTGACGCTGCCGGCGGTGCGGGACACCGTCGGGTGGCTGGCCGGCAAGGACATGGCCCTGTACACCCGGGTGGTGCTGGGCGTCAGCGTGGCTGACGACGAGCAGAAGTCGCGGATGTTCTGGGCGCGGGTCAAGATGTATGACCGGCTGCGTCGGCCGGGCACCGATGTGGACGCGCTCACCAGGAAGGTGCTGCACCTGGGCACGTCGGATCCGGTGGACGAAGAGCACCGTGAGGAGGTGCGGCTGACGCTCACCGAGGCGTTCGCCGTGGGGCGCGATGTGGCCGACGACGAGGTGGCAGCGGCCTACTACCTCGAACGCCTCGGTGCCCTGTCCGGCGGGAACACCATCAAGACGCGGTACATCGGCCAACAGACCGGTGAGGGCTGCGACTTCACGGGTGAGAAGCCGCCGACCGTGGACCTGGTGTCGGCGGGGACGCCCGGCGGACCGCCGACGGTAGCGCCGTGGCTCCGCACGTATTTCCACCGCGAGCTCAGGCCTTCGCCCTATCTGATACGCGCCAAGCTGGCTCCGGACAAGCAGCGCCTTCAGATCGTGGCCGACGGGCGGACCCATCTGGTGACGGCGGGCGAGTTCGTGGAGTTGCTGGCCGCCGACCGTGCCCTGCGTGTCAAAGGCCTGGGCACCTCGGTGGTCCTGGACATTCCGGAACTGGACCGCTATCTGCCAGGACTGGCGGATCACATTGCCCAGCGGCTCGGCCGCCACGTCTGGTCGACCAGCCTGCTGACCGGGATGTCGGAGACCGGAGGCAGGTCCGGCAGCTCCGTGCTGACACTGGAGGCGTCCTCCGTCACCCCGTCGTCACCGCTGACCTCTGGCTGGCGGTTGAGCAAGCCTGAGATCAAGTACACGCCGCAGTACGCTCCCCCGCCCGTCCCGGACCCGGTCCCCGAGTCGGCCCCGCTCCCGGGTACGACGACCGGGCAGGCACCGGCCCCCGCGCCCCCACTGGCCCTGCACCCGCACACCGGTCCCGCCCCTGTTCTCTCGGAGGCCCCCTCCGAGACGGAACGCGCCGCCGCTCCCACGTCCGCGACCGCCCTCAGTGACGGCACGGCGAGCCTCGATACGGGCAGCACGGGAGCAGGCACCGGATCGGGCGCGGGGTCCGAGGTGACGGGGCCGTCGGAAGCCGCTGAGCCGCAGGTTCCCGAGTCGGCCGACATGCCGGTCCCCGATTCGGTGCCTGCCGTCGCTCTCGACTCGGCACCCGCCGTTGAACCTGCTTCCGATTCGGTGTCCGCCGCCGGTCGCGCTTCCGATCCGGCTCCCGTATGGGACGCGCATGCACGTGCGTTGGCTGCGCTGCGGGAGGCTGCTGCGGGGGCGGAGGTGATGGAGCGGGTCAGTGGTGATGAGGGGGTGGTGGCGGAGGCTTGGGCGGGGGTGGGGCAGGCGCGGGCCCGGCTGGAGGAGGCCGAAGCGCGGTTGCGAGGGCTGGGCTTTGCGGTTGAGGACCTGGTGGCGTTGCGTGCGCCCGGTGATGCGGGGGCCGACCCGGTCGTTCCCCGTGATGCGGCCGAACGCCGGTGGGTCGCGGGAGAGGTGACAGAAGCGGATCTGCCTGCCGGGTTGCCGGAGCCGACGGGGAGGGAGAGCGTCGGGCGGGATGAGGTGCGTGCCGCGGGTCTGACGCTGTCGGGTGGTCAGCTGTTGGAACTGAAGGCGCGTGGCGATGGCCGGTTGTCGCTGGGCGCGCTGTCGCGCAAGGACCAGGTCCGCCTGAAGATGTTGCGGCCGGGTGCCTGGCCGGAGGCGTTGGACGCGGTGGCGGCCAGTGTTGCGCGGCGGTTGTGGGGTTCGGCGCGTGAGGAGTTTGTTGGTGCGGCGCCCGACGGTGCCATGGAGACGGACGTCGCCCGGGCGTGGGCTGCCGCCGTCTTTTTGGTGCTGCCGGTGGAGCTGCACGATGTGCTCGCCGATTCCCGGTATGCCGGTGCGGAATTCCGGGATGCGGTGCGGCAGGTCGCCGACCATCTGCTGGCCCAAGGGGTGGCGCCCGCCCGAGAGCTGCTCCCGGAGTCGGCGGCAAGGCTGGCGGATAGGCTCCGGGTGGGTCTGGGGTTGCGGGAGCGGTGGAGCGTGGAGGCCGCGCCGTTCCCCGGCGCGGACGGGCCTGACGACGGGTCTGACGGGCCTGACGACGGGTCTGACGGCCCTGACGACGGGTCTGACGGGCTTGACGACGGGTCTGACGGCCCTGACGGACCGGACGACCCGGACCAGTGGGACGGGGAGACAGCGTCCGACGCGGGGTCCGAGACAGCGTCGGATACGTGGTCGGACGCCACGTCCATGACGTCCGTCGACGACCGGCCGGAGACTCCGGAGGCCGGCGGATCCCGGATTCCCGAACCTGCCAAGTCTTCGATCTCGGAATCGGCCGTTGATCCGGTGGCAGAGGGGCGAGTAGCGGCAGTTGACGGTTCGCTGACGCAGCAGTCAGCCGCTCCGGCGGAGGCGCCGCTTCCCACGGCGGGTGTCCTGGGCACCGAACCGGACACCGCGGGAATCAAGCCCGATATGGCGCCGAGTGCGGGTTCGGTGTTCGTTTCGCCGGTCTCCGCGCCGGATGCGATGGCGGAGATCGGGCTCGATGCGCCGACTACGGGCCCGGTGCTCGGTGCGCCGGCTTCTCCGGGCGGGGACACGGCGAACGCGGCGAGCATGCCGGACGGGGCGGTTGACGGCTCCGCGTCGCTGCTGCCGCCGGTGTCGCACATGATGTTCTCGCGGGGGTCGGCGGAGTTGTCGGTGAAGGACAGGGAGTCGACCGTGGCATTGGCCCGCCGTGTGGCGGCTGCCGGCCTGCGGAGTCGGCGGGCGCGGCTGCCGATGCCGGTCGTTGAGATCAGTGGGCACAGCAACGGGCTTCCAGGTATAGAGCATCCGGCTGCAGTGCTCGGCGGGCTGCGCGCGCAGGCGGTGGGCGGTGTGTTCAGCGAGGCGCTGGGTGAGGCGTTGGCCGGGCTGCAGGCGGATGTGCCGGTTGGGGAACGGCTGAGCGTGGCGGATTTCGTCGTCCGTGTGGTGAGTGGCGGCAGTGATCGGGTTCCGGCTCCGGCGACAGTGACGGGGTGGAACCGCCGGCGGCAGACGGCTGTCCATGTGGACGTTTCGTGGGTCACGAACGGAGAAAGGCGGCTGTCGAAGCTGAATAGGCGGGAGGCGCGCCGGTACGGGGGGAAGTCGCGGGGGTTGGAGGAGATGGCGCGGCGCATTCTGCATCTGGCTCCGTCCGCGGTGGTGGACGGGTCGGTGCGTGATGAGTTGTGCGCGTTGGTGTGGCAGGCGCCGGCGGGTCAGGCGGCGAGCGTGGGGGCTTTGGCCGCGTTCCATCTGCGCCGGCCGGGTGTGCTGGAAGGGCTGGGTGTGATTGATCCGGCCCGGGCTCGTCACTTCACCAGTTCGGGCCGCCGGATCCCGGGTCTGAACTGGGGGGAGGAGGAGACCGCCGAGCTGAACAGGGACGGGTTCGACATTCTTTCGCGGGTGGACGGTGGTCTGCGGAAGGTGGGCTCCGGGTCATTTCCGGGGGTGCCGGCGGGTGGCCCGCTGCCGTACGTCGTGGCGGGGAAGGGGAATCACGACGGGGTGACGGTGCGGCTGAACGACCGCTCCACTCGGGAGTTCGGCATCGATGAGTTCGTTGAGGTGGTCGCCCGGGATGTGGAGCGGGAGGGCTTGGCGAAGGATGTGCCGATCGTCCTGGCCATCCCCTATGCGGGGGGCCATGTTCTGAAGCTGCCGTTGCGGCTTGCGGCGCGTACGGGGCACACCGTGCTGGCGCACAGTGGCGAGGTCGTCTTCGATGCCAACGGCTCCCATAAGATCGGGGTGGTTCACGACGGGCCGGAGGGCGACTGGATTGCCAGCCCGCCGGGGGTGGTGGTGCCGGACGATCTGGATGAGCCGGAGCCGGACTGGGCGTCGGCAGTGCAGGATGCGGCGCTTGTCAGCTCGAAGACGGGCAAGGTGATCGGCCTGTCGTCGTTCACGCCGGAGGAGTTGGCGGGCAGAGAGGCGTTTGGCCGCACCCTCGACCAACTACGAACGCTCGAGCACTGCAACGAAGTGACGGGCAGTCTCTCGACTGCTGAGGATCTGCCGCGCCCGCCCGAGTTCGAGGAGGATGAGGCGCTCCACCTCTATTTCCACGGCTCTGCGGGCAAACTGCACCTCAGGATGCGGGACGGCACAACCCGCGCTCTTGATCCACCGGAGGCGACACGGTGGGTTCGGTGGCTGCAGCGCGTGTTCGGGTACCTCCAATTCCGCTGGATCAACCTCGTGTCCTGTCAGGGTGGCGCTCCGGAGGGGAGTGGAGGCGGGGTCGTCGATCCGCTGGCGCACGTCTCGACGGGACAGCACATCGCGAATGCGACGCGATGGATGGTGCGCGTCTGGCACCACGATCATGCAGCACAGGTAAACGCGACGTCTCACGTCTCTTTCACGGATGAGCAGGGGCGGCGTGGGCGGGTGGAGTTGTGCCGTCCGGAGTGGCTCGAAAAGGATCTGGAGCGGCTGGCGGTTGAGGCTGGGTTGTATGCCGCTGGTTCGCCGCGGGAGGTGCGGGAGCGGATGCGGCGGCTGACGCGTGCGCTGCGGTTGACGTTCGGGCGGGATGTGGAGGATGTCGCGGACTATAGGGAGCTGCTGCGTGGGGTGGTGGCGCTGGAGGGGATGTGGCGGTCCGATCCTGATGTCACGGGTGTGGGTCCCTTCACTTTGGAGTTGTTCCGGCGGGTGGTCGAGGCGCATCCGGAGGGCCGGTCGGGGGTGGATCAGGCGGGCTATCGTGCGGTGCTGGCTGCGGCGGAGCGGGCGAAGAAGAGCGCCGCGCGGGGTGAGCCGCCGCGGCTTGGTGAGTTCGTGACGCTGCCGGCGGTGCGGGAGACCGTCGGATGGCTGGCCGGCACGGACGTGGCCCAGCGGACCCGTGAAGTGCTGGGGATCAGCGTGGCTGACGACGAGCAGAAGTCGCGGATGTTCTGGGCGCGGGTCAAGGTGTATGACCGGCTGCGCCGGCCCGGCACCGATGTGGACGCGCTCACCAGGAAGGTGCTGCACCGGAGGGCGACGATCCGCCTGGGCGAAGAGGACCGCAAGCGGATGCGGTGGGTGCTCACCCAGGCGTTCGCCGAGGGGCGCGACGCGACCAATGACGAGGTGGCAGCCGCCTACTCCCTCGAACGCCGTGGCGCCCTGTCCGACGGGAACACCATCAAGACGCGGTACGTCGGCGAGCAGACCGGTGAGGGCCGCGATTTCACGGGTGAGACGCCGCCGACCGTGGACCTGGCGAAAGCAGGAACCCTTGACGGTCTGCCGCTGGACGCGCCGTGGGTGGGCACGGTCTTCGGGCGCAAGCCCAGGCCGTCGCCCTACCTGGTGCGCGCCAAGCTGGCTCCGGACAAGCAGCGTCTGCAGATCGTGATCAACGGGCGGACCGAGCTGGTGACAGCGGACGAGTTCGTGGAGTTGCTGGCCGCCGACCGTGCCCTGCGTGACAAAGGCCTGGGCACCTCCGTGGTCCTGGACATTCCGGAACTGGACCGTCATCTGCCCAAGCTGGCGGACCACATTGCCCAGCGGCTCGGCCGCTTGGTCTGGTCGACCGGGCTGCCGACCAGACTGTCGGAGACCGGAGGCAGGCCCGGTAGCTCCGTGCTGATGTTGAAGGCGTCCTCCGCCGGCCCGATGTCACCCATGACCAAGATCTGGCAGAAGAGCGAGCCCCGCGACCCAGTCTCGGTGCAGTACGCCCCCTCACCCGTCCCGGCCCCCGTCCCCCCCAAGGCCCCACTCCCGAGCACGACGACCGGGCAGGGAACCGCCCCCGCGCCGGTACCGGCCCTGCACCCGCACCCCGGGCCCGCCCCGACCGCCTCGGGGGCCCCCTTTGTAACGTCCCTTTCGCCCACGTCGGCGACCGGTCTCAGCGACGGCACTGACGGTCCGGATCCGGCACCAACCGCGATTGCGACGAGCAGGGTGACGGAACCCGAACTGGATGCCGCGATCAGCGCCCCTGCCTCTTCCGGCCACTTGTCGGGTACCACGGGGAGCGGTGAGCGGGCCGTCGATGCACAGGGGAGCGTGCCCTCAGACGCGGATGCGGGTGCGGACGCGGGTGCCGGGCCGGACCTCTCCGAGTCGGCCGTCTTCTCCGCTACGGAATCCGAGTCGGACAGTTCCGTGTCGGCCGTCTTCTCCGCTACGGAATCCGAGTCGGACAGCTCCGAGTCGGCCGTCTTCTCCGAGTCGGACGCCTCGGACACCGCCAGCACTGCTCCCAGTACAGCGCACAGCACCACGCACAGGCCCAAGCGCAGGCCCAGGCGCTCCCGCATCCCGGCGACGCGCTCGGGGGCGGGGCAGACGATGCCGGGCCTCGGTTCGTCGGGCCCGCGGCCCGTGCACGTATCGCCCGTCGCACCCGGAGCCGAGCTGCCGGGCACGATCGGCCCGTTGCCGGAGACCTCCCACTTCCGATTCGGGCGCGGCGCGGAGCTGTCCCGGGACGAGCGGCGCGGGATCGTGATCCTGGCCCGCAGGGCTGCCGCAGCGGGGCTGCGCAACCATCAGGCCGGGCTGCGGCTGCCGAGGATCAAGGTCACCGGGTACAGCAACGGGCCATCCGGACTGGGGCGGCGCGACAGGGCGCGGATGGCGGGGGAGATAGGGGAGGAGCGCGCCGACGCCGTGGCCGACCTGTTCAACGACGCCCTGGCCGACGCGCTCGCCAGGCTGCAACGTGGCGTACCGCCGAACGAGCAGCTGCAGAAGGCGGACTTCAGGGTCAGCAAGGACAGCCTCGGCAGCGCCGTCCGTCCGGGGGATCTGCCCAGCGGGATGTCGGAGTCCGAGTTCCGGCGGCACGCGGTGGTCGAGATCTGGGCACCGTGGGACACGGCGACAGTGACGACACTCGACGAGCTGCGCCAGCGGGACCGGCGGCTGCGGGGCGGCCCCTTGGACGTGAACGCGCTGGCTCGGAGGGTGCTGCGGCTGGGACCGGACGAGCCTGTGGACGCCACTATGCTCGACGGGTTGTACGACCTGGCCGAGATGGAAGACAGGGCAGGCCGGTTGACCAGCGTGGCGTCGCTGGTGGCGGCGCACATGGAGCGGCTGGGATTGATCGCGCGGGGTCGGGAGCGCTTCCTGACGGCGGGTGGCAGGCCCGTCCCCGGCCTGAACTGGGGCCTGGAGAAGGTCACCGAGCTGGACACCAGCAGGATTCGTCTCGGCCGGGAGAGGCGCGGCGGCGGCTACAAGTTCAAGAAGCCGGTGGCGGCCCCCTGGGGGGTGAATGCCTCGCCGTACGTCGTGCTGGCCCGCGGGAACCACGATGTGGTGACGGCGCTGCTTCCGGACGGCTCGGAAGTGGAGTTGGACATCGAGGAGTTCGTCGAACTGGTGGTGCGGCATGTGAAGTCGCTGGGTCTCCCGCCGGACATGCCGATCGTGCTCGCGATCCCCTTCGCCGGTGACCGCTATCTCGAACTGCCACGGCTGCTCGCCGAACGCACCGGTATGACCGTCTGGGCCCCCAGCGGGAGGGTGGCCTGGGGCCGCAGCAACGGAGTGAGCCCGGTCACTATCGACTCGATCCGCAGTGAGAGCGAGCCGCGGGGGGCGTGGCTTCCGAGCCCGCCCGGTCTGGTGCTGGACTCCGACGAGGACGATCCGGAGTGGTACCGGCGGGTGCGGACCTCACCTATCGTCAGTGAGAAGACCCGGGAAGGGATCGGACGCGGCTCGCAGCTGCCCAGCGAAACCCAAAAGGCCGAGGCGGACGGCCAGCAGCACCTCGACCAGATCACCACGTTCGTCTACTACAACCCGGCCACGGGCACCTACTCCGAGGAGTACGACCTGCCGGGTCCGGGGCCGGAGGACGAGGCGTACCACGGCGACTTCCACGGTGAGCCCGACCGTATCCACCTGTGGATGGAGGACCTCAGCAAAAAGAAGATGGACCAGCCAACGGCCACGCGCTGGTTCAGGCGGCGGCCGAGCTTGGCCCGGCGTCCGAAGCGGCACTGGATCGACCTGATGATCTGCTGGCTCGGGTACCCCCGGGGCAAGGGCGCGACGGACCTCAGGAGATACACGGATGCCGCCCCGCCGCCCTTTGTCCCGGACCTGCTCGCAAAGATCAGCATGGGGCAGCACCTGGCGAACGAGACACGGCGAAGCGTCCGGATTTCTTACCGCGAACAGTCCGTGCGCAAGTACGAGGGCAGGTACCAGCGGGTTCTCCTTACAGATCCGCAAGGGCGGCGGCTGCCGTGGCAGATATACCGTCCGGAGCCGTTGGACGCGGAACTTGACCGGCTGGCGGAGTCGGTGGGCTGGCCTGTGGACGACGGCCTGTCCCGGCGGGCCAAGCGGCTGCGGATGCTGCGTGCGGTGCGAGCACTGCGGATAACGTTCGGGTACGACGTGGAGGACGATCCCGACCACCTGACACTGCTGCAGGGCGTCGCGGCGCTGGATGACATGTGGCTGGCCGACTCCGAGTTCGATGAGGCGGGTTCCTTCACGCTCGATCTGCTGCGGCGCGTGGTAGCGGCCCGGCCGGAAGCCCACAATGCAGGCCAGGAGCCGGGCAAGGAGGTATACCGCGCGGTGCTGAAGGCGGCGGCGGACGCCGACCCGGAAACGTCCCTGCGCGACTTCGCCCCTCTGCCGACGGCTCTTGACGAGGCCGCCGGTTGGCTGATGAGCGCGGACGTGACAGGCGAAGCCGTTGACGTCCTGAAGCTGTCCGGCCCCGGGCAGGTAACGCAGGCTGAGATATCGCAGATGTTCTGGGCACGGGTCAAAGCCCACGAGTTCGTGGCCGGTTCCGAGCTGGGGACGGACGCCCTCACCGCGCGGGTGCTGCACCTGGACCCGTCGGCCGAGGTGGACGACGCCGCGCGGGACGACATGCTGACGCTGGTCACGCGGGCCTACGCGCTGGGGCGCGAGATGTCCGGCCCGGACGCGGCGGCGGCCTACCACCTGGAGACCGTCGGAGCCCTGTCGTCGAGCACCGCCATAGGCCAGAAGTCTCAGCAGGCGGACGGGCGCGACTTCACGAGCGGGCCCAAGGTGCCCCTGGTGGACCTGTCGCAGGTCCGGACCTCCCGTGGTCTCAGGCCAGCGCTATGGGACTACAGAAATCGAGACGAGCAGGACCGCCTGCCGGCGTATCTGGTGCGACCCGAACTGGATCCCCAGAACCCGGACTACGTCTACCTGACCATCAACGGAGTGAAGTGGCGGGCGCCGTTCGGTGAGCTCGCCGAACTGGCGGCCTACGACCGCGAGTTGCTGGACCAGAAGTTGAGGACCCCGGTCGTGCTGGACCTCGTAGGGCTGGACCACCTGGAAGAGGCCGAAGCGAAGCGTGTCATGGAGCGCGCGGCGCGCGCGATCGCCCAGCGGCTCGGCCGCCACGTATGGTGGACCGTCAGCCTTCCGCATCTGTCCGGGATCGGGGACGGGGGGCGACCCGTCTTCACGCATTCCCCGGCTCCCGGGAGCAGGCCCGCGACATGGCGGCGGACGAAACCCAAGGATCCGGCCCCGGCCGCAGCCCAGGAGTCCGCCCCCACCTACGGTGCGCGCCCGTTCCCGAGGTCGGCTTCGCAACCCCTGCCCGTCGTGCCCGTTACGGACGCGAGCCACGCACCGTCCCCCGCCGAGGTCTTCGGCTCCGGTGATGCCACTGATGCCGCCGATACCGCCGACGCCGCCCCCCACGCCCCCGGGACCGACGCCACGGATGGCGACGAGGCGGAGGATCCGGAGGTGGGCCCGGACTCCGGCCCGGGTTCCGACCCGGACCCGGACTCCGACCCGGACCCGGACTCCGACCCGGACCCTGATTCGGGCTCCGACCCGGAACCGGATTCCGACCGGGACCCGGACTCGGACCCGGACTCCGACTCGGATTCGGATTCGGGCTCCGACCCGGAACCGGATTCCGACCGGGACCCGGACCCGGACTCGGACTCCGACTCGGACTCGGATTCGGATTCGGGCTCCGACTCGGACTCGGACCCGAATGAAGGCCCCGACCCGGATGAAGGCTCCGACCCGGATGCGGGCCCCGACTCGGATGAAGGCCCAGGGCCTGGCCCTGGTCCGGTCCCGGGCCCCGGGTCGGCCCCGATCCCGGGTGAGACAGCGGCGCAGGGGACGGCCGCCGCTTCGGAACCGGCCCAGCTCGGCAGCGCCGAGGCTGAGAACCCCGTCCCGGGCCCAGGTGCTGATCCCGTCCCCGGCGTCCCCGGCCCGGGTGCCGACCCGGAGCCGGCCCCAGGTGCCGCCCCACCGCCGAATCCGGACCCGGACTCGTGAGGGCTCTCGCGGGCCGGGTACCCGCCGCCCGTCCCGGTGAGCGTCGAGACGCCGGATGTGCCCGCAGTCGTGCCGGCGCAGGGAGGGCCCGGGCCGGTGCGCGGACGGCACTTGAAGGCACGTCCGGCTCCGAGTCGTTCGTCCCGCGGGGCGGACACCAGCACCAGACACCGGTACCTCACTATCGACGGCATGCCACGGCGGAAGCCGACAGTGCCGGCCCGAATGGCCCGAATGGCGAAGGGGGCGGCGTCATGACGGACAGGGCTCCGGGCCGACGTTAAAGAGTGGCGGTTCGGACGAGTCGCGAACCTTTCGGCTGTTCTCTGCATCTCACTTCAGGAGCCGTGTGTCGGTACCAGTTCAGGACGTCAGTGACTGTCCCAGCACCACCCCCGTACATCCCAGCAAGTTTCAGTGAGCGAGGAAAAGATGAGTGAGTCGAGCGACGCAGCCCCCGTCGCAGATGCCGAGGCCGCCGACGCCACGGCTACGAGCACCACGGCCACCGAAGATTCGGCCACCGAGGATTCGGCAACGGTGGACTCGGGTGCCGAGGATTCGGTCACGTTGGACTTCGCCCCGCCCGAGGATTTCGTCAAAGCGGCGCGCCTCGCGCCGAACCACTGGCTGTACCTGACGGACCCCGCCTGGCAGGGTGAAGGGCCGCCGCCGAGCTGGGCTGTGGTGGGCCAGTGGCGCTCCGATGACGACGGCGAGATCGTCGAATGGCAGGACAACGAGGATTACCGTCCCTCGCCGGATGCGATGGGCTGGCCGGAACCCGACGACGACGTGGACGCCGCCATCCAGCTTGCAACTACCGGCTACGGCCCCGCGGATGACGTCACCACCGCTCTTGCCAAGGCCGAACTGGCCGTACTCGTCACGGCGGACGGCGACCCGGTACGCGCGTCGGCACCCGACGGCACCCCCGTGATCCCGGTCTTCACCTCACCGCGCTACCTGCACCTCGCCGGACGCCTGGGATTCGAGCGGGTGCAGGCCCGCGACTTCATCGCACGCGTTCCCGAAGGGCACAGCCTGTGCATCAACAGCTCGGCCCCGGTCAGCATGGTGATGAACACCGAGGGTCTGGCAGAAGTCATGGAAGCGGCCGAAGAAGCCTCGGCGGAGGGGGAGTCACCGTCCGGAGAGGACGAGGAGGGGGCGACGCCTCGACCCCGGACGGTGAGCGGCGAGGACGAGTCCGAGGCCGAGCCCGAGCCCGAGCCCGAGCCCGAGAACAAGGCTGAGCCCGAGGCCGAGAACAAGGACGAGTCCGAGGCCGAGAACAAGGACGAGACCGAGCACAAGCCCAAGCCCGGGAGCAAGGCCAAGAAAGCCGCGACCGCCACGTCCCGCCGGAAACCGAAATCCGGGGAACCCTCATGAACAGCCTCATGAACATGTGCAAAAGGTTCCTTCACGACAGCGAAAATCCGGAGCCAGCATCGTAATTCGGTAATACCCCGACATCACCGCATTCTTCTGCACCATAGGGCGACGACCGCATGAGCAACCCCAGGAGTTGGCACACAAGTTCAGCCGAGCAGTGGCCGGAAGGGACGAGAGTTCGCCAGTCGGTCGCTGAGCGAGGAGGAGAGGCGTGAGCCCTTCCGACGACAGCAACCGATCGCGGTGGTTCGGCAGGCGCGGAGCCCGGCTCCGTTCCGTACTGCCATGGTCCGCCGCTGCGCCTGGGAGGGACGGGACCCGGTCCGGCAACGACACCACCCGTGGCCACACCGGCACCGAGCCGGCAGACGCGCTGATGGTCGAGGAGTACGACGGAGTCGTGCTGCTCCGTTCAGCATCGGACGACACGTTGAACATGTCCGACGTCAACGACCTGGCCCAGGTCCTCACCGCCGCCGCCGAGCAGACCGTCACCGTGATCACCGGAGCCGAGGCGAGCTCGGCCGGCGACCTGTGGCCGCGGCTCGGCGCATTGCTCGACTCGCTGCGCGCGGACGGTGTCGGCGCGGTTCGCCTCGTCATGTCGGCCGCGGGGGACGACCGGCCGCACGACCCTGCGCCGGCCCGCCGGATCGCCGATGCCTGGGAGATCGAGGTGATCGCTCCCGACGGCCTCGCGCTCGTGGTACCCGGTGGCGGACTCTTCGTCCCCGAGTGGCGCTCCGACTCCGGTACGGGGCGCGGGGGCTGGTGGCGCTTCACTCCGGGAGCGGAGCCGGTGCGGATCGGCTCCCGCCAGCCCGCTCCCGACTGGCAGACCGCTGTCGAGCGGGTGTCCGACACCACCGGGGGCTGCGTCATCGACCAGATCCCGGCGGGCCTGCTGGCCCGGTCCCGTGATGCGGCTCCGGTCCGCGTCGACGACCTCTGCTACGCCGTACCGGCCGACCCCCGGGACCCCGCGCTGCTGCTTGGTGGTGCGGAGGGCGGGGGCGTCACCGCGGCAGATGTCGTCGAGGTACTCGAAGCCCTGCCCGAGGCGGTGCGGGCCCACGTCCGGCTCGTCCCGGCCGGCTCCCACGACATCCTGCGCACCGGCCAGTCGGTTGCCGACACGCTCGATGCCGAGGTGGCGGTCCACACCGGGATGCCGCTGCTGTCGTACGACGGGGCCGGGACCGGCACAGTGCGGTCCGTGGTCGTCGGTGCCGACGGCGCCCCCCGGTGGTGGCCGTTCGTGGAGGCCGTGGCGTGCGTCCCGGCGGAGGAGGACGCGTCGGCGCCGAGCCCTCGGCTGCTGCGTTGGAGCCTGCCGGTCACGGGCCGCGGCAGCGCGGAGAACGGTTCCGTAGCGCTCTCCGATCAGTGGCGGGTCACGGTCACCAGAGCGGGCCTGTGGATCACCGATACCGACGACGGGTTTCCGTCTGCGGCGGCGCGCGCCGTGGACCCGGAAGGCCCGGCGATCGAACTGGGCCACCCCGGCCGGCCCCTCGACGCCTCGCTGTTCCCCGAACTCGGCCGGCTGCTGGCACAACTCGACCCCGGCGTACGGGCCAGGTCCCGGCTCCTCGTCCACGGTACTTGCGCGGACGGCGGACGAGGGCTGCGCCGCACGGCGGCCGAACACGGCCTGCGCGCCGTCCGCTTCGGCGCCGGCAAGGGGCCCGCCCCGCAGGGCACGGGAACGGCGACGCCTGCCTCCACGGCCCCTCCACCGCGTGCCACTGACGGGGAACCGGATCCGCTCCTGTCCCCGCCGATACGCCCGACAAGATCGGACGCAGCCTCGGAGTTGACGCCCCACAAGACAGACCTCCCATCAGTAGCACCAACCGGGCCCACCACCGCGACACCCACAGCGTCCGAAGCGCTCGCCGCTACCGAGACGCCCTCTGCCGGAGCCGCGGAACAGGCCCGGGGACGGGCGCCCGGGAACGGCGGCACCGCCGAGACGGACCCGGTACCACCTCCCCCTCGGCCCGCACGCACAGAGGGCCACGAGGGTCCAGGGGCCTCCGGGCGCCAGGAGCGATCGGCGGCGAGTACACGACGGGACGATGAGGCCGGTCGACTCGACGCCGTCGGAGACGACGGCAGAGACGGATACGGGGGCGCTGACGGAGACGGGGGAGAGGAGGAGCGCACACCCGCTCCTGGGCCGCTGCGAGCGCCCACCCCCCGAGCGGAACGCGAACAGACTTCGTCAACCGCTCCGCCTCCAAGGGCATCCGCAGAGACCCCGTCGCCGCACGAGCCACGTACGCCGGAGGCCAGGACACGGCCTCAGCAACCCACATCGCCGTTTCCCGCGTCCCCCGCCCCCGCGGCATCCGCGTCCCCCGCCCCCGTGTCCCCCGCGGCATCCGCGACCTCCGCACCCGCCACGTCAAGGCCGCAGCCCCGGCCCCGGGCTTCTTCCGGTCCGCTTCCAGCGGCCCCGTTCCTGCCCGGTCACGTCAGTACCGAAGCGCAGCAGACAGCGTTCCGGGCGCTGGCTGACGCGGTGTGGGAGCGGCACAGTGCGGCCGTCACCCGTGCCCTCACCCGGATGCCTGCGCTGCGGGGCGCGGAGCAGGAGGCGGCGCGCGTCGACCTGATCGCACTGCACGTGTATCTGCACACCGCAGAGGGCCCGCTGAGCCACAGCGAACTCGCACGCGGCCTACGCGCGGGCGACGGAGGGCTGCTGGCCTACGCGGCGTGCGTGAGCTCCGCGCTGCGCCGGATGCCCTCGTACCGCGGCGTCGCGTTCCGGGGGACCGACGAGGATGACGGTCTGACGCCCGGTACCCTCCTGCGGGATGCGGCCCCCGTGGGCGCGCTGCCGCCAGCCACCGGCGTACCGCGGCCGGATGGGGCGCAGTACGTCATCTGGTCGTTCACCGGCCGTCGGGTACGGCAGTTGGCGAGCGGGTCCGCCGCTGCCGCGGGCCGCAACGAGATCGTCTTCGCTCCGAGCACGCTGCTGCGCGTACTCGATGTGCGTAAGAGCGACAGCGACGCCCCCTTGGTGCTCCTTCGTGAAGTACCCGCCAACGAACGCTCAGCGCCCGCGGCGGCGGAACCCCGGGATACGGAGCTCAACGACCATGACCGCGCCGCACTCGACCGGCTGGATGAGGCGCTGCGCGCTCACCCGGTCGCACCAGGACCACCGACGGCGGAGCCCTCTTCCTGGCCGGACCTGTGCAAGGGGCCGCTGGGGCAGGACGGTTACGCCGCGGGCCCGGCTCCTGGTGCCGTCCGATGACCGACCGACCGACTGACCAGGCTCCGAGAAGCGAAAGGGAGACACATGCCCAACGAGGAACCATCAAGCTCTCAAGGGCTGGCGATTCGCCGCGCCGTCCCGCTGCCCGGGACCCCGAGCCGGCCGGGCGAGTCCCTGCTGCCCCACTCGAGCCGCCGCCCAGCAGGGGAACCGGGCCCGTCGGAGCCGAACGAATCGAGTGGTCCGGTCACGGCGTCGGAGGGCGCAGCCGCCCGCTCCGCCGCAACTGCCGGCACATCCGGGCCTCCTCCCGCCGCGGCCCCAGGGACCTCTGAAACCCCATCGCCCTCCGGCGCGACGACATCGCTGTCCTCCGCGTCCTCCGAACCGAGTGCGACGGCCGGTCAGCGAGCGCAGGCGGGCGAGAGGGCCGGTCTTCTGGCAGCAACGGCCGGCGCCCCTCCGGGGGCGTCAGCCGACGCGGACACGGGAGAGGAAGATCCGCCGTCGGGCCGCCCCACCAAGTCGCTGCTCGCTGCCGCGGCCATTGGGGGCGTGCTCCTGATCGCCCTTCCGCTGGCGGCCTTCGGGGCGAACGACGACGAGAAGCCGAAGGACAAGTCCGAGGCTGCGGGTATGACGATCCCGAACGGCGACGACAAGGAAGGCTCCTATCGGGGCCATAGGTCTGCTGGGGACAAGAAGGAATCAACGGATAAGAAGGAATCAGGGGACAAGAAGGGAGAAGAGTCAGAAGGAGAAAAGGGCACGGGCGGAACCGCGAGCGGTCCGGACGCGAACGCAGACTCCGCAGAGGAGGATAAAGAGGGCGATTCCGAATCCGACAAGTCCGGCGCCAGAAAGCCGAGTCCGCAGCGCCTCACCAAGCTCTACAAGAAGCTGGTAGCCGCCCCCGGCGCCTCGCGCGGAAAGAAGACGCTCAAGAACGCCATGACCGGCCTGTGCGCCGACCTGCCCGGCAAGGGCAAGGGCAAGGTCGGCGGCTCGGTGGGGCAATCTTCCTGCCACGGCGGCAAAGCGGACAACCAGGTCTGGGGCTTCAACGTGAAACGCGAGAAGGCGGGTCCTCACAACACCGACCTCTTTTTGATACGGAACGTCAAGGACGGCCTGTGCATGGACCTGCCCGGCAGCGGCGCCCACGCCGCGACCCGGATCAGGGAGGCCGGCTGCAACGGAACCTCCAAGGACAACCAGCTGTGGTGGCTGGAGCCCCGGGGCGGTGGGAAGTACTGGATCCGCAACCACGCCAGTAACAAGCAGTGCCTGGAGATCAGGAGCTCGAAGGTCGGCACCCGCGACGGCGACGCACACCTGGGGACCGCAGATTGCAACCGTGCCGACGACCACGCGTGGAAGCTCGTGGGCTGATCCGGCCCTCCTGGCCATGTGACGGCCTGCCCAGCACCGCCGGCAACTGCCCGCCCCGCGGGCGCGTGGACCCATCCACCACGCGTCCGCGGGGCTTCGCGGGATCCGAGGACCCGAGGCGGGGGTGAGACCGGGGGCAAACCGCCGTCAGATCTGTTGACGGGCGCCGTGAAGTCAGTAGACCGGCGCCGGTCAGGTCAGTAGATCGGGATCAGATACATCTGGTTGTTGCTCATCTGCTCGACGCAGCGGTAGCCCTTGATCTTTCCTGCGTTCACGAAGAGCTTGCCCCACGCTTCGCAGTGCGCGCGGTCGTGCATCTTGATCTTTGTGGGCCTGTCGTCGGCGGCCTGGGCCGTGGTCGCTCCGAGACCGGCGAAGGCCGCGATGCCGACCAGCATGACAACAGCCTTGGTGAGCCTTCTGCGCATGTGCTTCTCCTTCGGGGTGGTGCGTGTGCGAGGTGATGACTGTGCGACAGCCGCTCTCTTTCAGCGTTTCGAAGGGTGGGTCGCCCCGTTGCGGGGGGAGCGACGGGGCGACCCGGACCGCGCCGCTGTGGCGGCGCGGAACTCAGTGGGGGAAGCTCGTCCCCAGACCCGCGTTCGAGGCGGGTGCGCCGAGCGTGGTGGGGCCGTAGGAGACGACGCCTTCGGTGGACAGGCCGTCGCCCGTGCCGGGCAGGGCCCATACGGCGCCGGCTTCCGGCTCCTCTTCGGTACCGTCCTCGCCGGGTGCGCCGATGGCGAGGTCGTCGTGCCCGTCGCCGTCGGCGTCCTGGAGGGAGACGGCGCTGCCGAACCGGTCTTCGCCCTCGGTGGCCCCGGGGATTCCCGCGGTGCTCTGGTCGTAGTTCTTGGCACCGGTGCCGCCCAAGCCGCCCTCGGCTCCGTAGAACTGGATGATGGCACCGGTGTCCTTGCCCGCCGCGTCGGTGCCGACGTCCTCACCGGGTACGCCCGCGGCGATGTCGGCGTAGCCGTCACCGTTGACGTCGCCCGCGCTGAGGGAGGCGCCGAGTTCATCGCCGTCCTCGTTGGTGCCGGGCACATCGGCGCTGTCCTGGGACAGGGTGGTGGTGCGGCTGGTACTGGGGCCGCTCTCGGTGCCGTAGAGGACCTTGACGGTGCCGTGGTCGTTGGGCAGGTTCTCGACGCTTCCGTCGGGGACGGTACGGATGACCAGGTCGCCGTGACCGTCGTTGTCGACATCGCCGACGGTGCCGTCCACCGCGTCGTCGATCTCGACGGGCTTGGTGCTCAGCCCGTCCTTGGTGCCCTTCCAGAAGCGGGAGGAGTGGGAACTCTCCTCCATGGAGTGCGTGGTGACGACGTCGTCGACGCCGTCGCCGGTGACATCGCCGGTGATGATGCGGTCAGGGCCGAAGTCCTCACCCGAGGTGAACTCGTCCGTCGAGGCCGGAGTGCCCTCGCGGGTGAACGGGCCGTACAGCATCCGCATCTCGTCGCCCCCGGCGCCGGTCACCAGGTCGGCGTTGCCGTCCCCGTTGAAGTCACCCGCGCCGAAGGCGTGCGAGTCGGCCTTGTCCTTGGGCAGCGTCACACCCTCGGTAAGTCCCTTGCCCTTGGCCCCCCACACGACGGTCAGGCCGGTGGTGCTGTCCGGGGAGCCCACCACGAGGTCGCTCGCTCCGTCCCCGTCCAAGTCCCGGGCCGCGGTGCGGTCTCCCCACCGCTGTGACGCGGTGGCGTCGCCCGGAATGTTCGCGCTGTCCCGGTTGATGACCTGCCGGTGCCCGGTGTCCGCGCCGGAGTCGGAGCCGTGGACGACGGTGATGTAGCCGGCCGCGGACTTGTTACCGACACTCCCCTCGGGCGCCGTCGCGACCACGTCGGCCCGGCCATCGGCGTCGAAGTCCGCCGTCGGCGCGGCGGCCTTGGCCGGGGCCGCGTCGTGGTCGGCGGGTGAGGCGCCCGCGTACAGCGCACCGGCAAGGGCGACACCCGCCACCACCACGGTCGTTCCCACGATCCGGTTGACCGTGAGCGCTGCGGTGGCTGATCTCCCCCGGCCGGTGTTTGCTTTCTGACGCACTGAGATCCTCCTGTATTGCGGCGCACATGGGCGAACGACTGCGATGGTTGCCCGTCGGCCAAGTCGCAGCGGGCATCCGGGCAAGTGCTCTCATTCGGCTCCTAATTGGCCCGGCACTGCGTTCGATGACCACTCCGGCGGAAAAGTTCACAGCAACCCGAAGAGACTTTGGGACTCCCGAAAGGACTTCGGAACTCGCTGAGCGACGGGCGGTACGAAGCCCGTAGCTGGTAGTGCCTCGTCGGCTCTGCTGATCTCGCCTGGTCGGGGAGGCATCCTGGTCGGGGAGGCATGGTGGTGGGTCTGACGCTGGGGGAACGACGCCTTACCGGGACTCTTGCAGAAAGCCCCGGCGTTCACGCCGGGGGTGAATGCGTCTCCAGACTGCCGGCCTGGAGCACCTGGACGAGATCCGTCCGGCGCTCTACGACGGAGAACTCCGATTTCCCAGAAGCCGACTGGCCTTCGATGAAGCCGTATCCCATCGAGGTCGGCGAGGACGGTGAGGTGAGGCGTGCTGAGGGGCTGTCTGCCCGTGCCGCGGGTCAGGCCAGTGAGCTGGTTCCAAAGGGCGAAGCGGTCGGCCATCTCGGCGCGGCACTCGGAGGTGGTGAGGCGGGTGCTCGCCACGGACAGGCGGGTTTTCGAGGGCGCTTTCGAGGGCGATCAGCCCAGTCGTCAGCGGTGAGCCGGCCCGCCGCAGCCTGGCAACGATTCCTGACTGGAGTAGCCGGTCATGAACGCCGGCCATATGTGAATCATTGGGAGGATGCGGTCTGTGAGACCGCCGTCCGCGCCGGTCGCGGGCGGGGTTCAGCCGCCCGGTGTCACCAGTCCTTCTTCGTAGGCGAACACCACCGCTTGAGTGCGGTCTCGTAGCCCGAGCTTGACCAGTACTCGTCCGACATGGGTCTTGGTGGTCGATTCGGCGACCGCCAGACGGGAGGCGATCTCGCTGTTGGACAGGCCCTGGGCGACGAGCACGAGGACTTCGGTCTCCCGTTCGGTGAGGTCTGCAACGCGTTCGTGCTGATGCGGGTGCGCGCGGCCGAGCTTGGAGAACTCGGCCAGCAGCCGCTTGGTCACAGTGGGGGCCAGGAGGGCCTCGCCGCTGGCCACGACGCGGACGCCCTCCGCCAGGCGCTCGGCCGGGGCGTCCTTGAGCAGGAAGCCGCCGGCCCCTGCATGCAGTGCCTGGTAGACGTACTCGTCCAGGTCGTAGGTGGTCAGGATCAGCACTTTCGCACCGCAGTCGGCGGCCACGATCTCCCTGGTGGCCTCCAGCCCGTTCATCCGGGGCATGCGTACGTCCATCAGGACGACGTCGGGGCGCAGCTCGGTGACCTTCGCGACCGCCTCGTGCCCGTCCTCGGCCTCGCCGACCACCTCGATTCCGGGCATGGCACCGAGCAGGACGGAAAAGCCCTCGCGGACCATGGCCTGGTCGTCGACGATCAGTACCCGGATCACGCGGTGGCCTCCTTGCCGTCTTTGTCCGCCGGGCCGCCACCGACGGCCGGGGCAGCCGAAGCGGGCATGTCCACGGGCAGGAAAGCGGCGACTTCGTAGCCGCCGTCGCCGTCCGGTCCGGCCGTCATCTCGCCTCCGAGCACCTGGACCCGTTCGCGCATGCCGAGCACGCCGTGCCCGGCGCCGGGCGAGGGGGTGGCGGGGCGGTCGGGGCTGCCGTTGACAATACGCAGCCCCAGCCCGCCGAGAACGTAGGCGATCTCGACGCGTGCGCAGGCGCCGGGTGCGTGCCGCAGCACGTTGCTGAGTGCTTCCTGCACGAGGCGGTAGGCGGACAGTTCGACGCCCTGCGGCAGGGGCCGGACAGCGCCGGTGACGACGGCCTGTGCCTTCAGCCCGGTCGCACCCATGCTCTCGATCAGCGTGTCGAGGTCGGCCAGGGTCGGCTGGGGTGCTTCGGGGGCGGCGTCCGCGAACGGGTCGGAGTCGCCGGAGCGTACTACGCCGAGGATGCGGCGCAGTTCGGCCAGAGCTGCCACGGCGTTCTCGCGGATCGTGGTGAAGGAGGTGGCGAGTTCGGGCGGCGTGCTCCGGACCCGGTACGGTGCCGCCTCGGCCTGGATGGCGATGACGGACATGTGGTGCGCGACCACGTCATGCAGCTCCCGGGCGATGACGGCGCGTTCCTCCAGTACGGTGCGCTGGGCTCGCTCCTGTTCCTTGACCGTCTGTGTCGCCACGACGGTCCGCCGTTCCTCCCGCCAGGCCCGCACGGCTCCCGCGGCGACCAGCACCACGGCCGAGCCCGCCGCGAACTGCGGGAGCTCGTTCCCCGTCGTGCCCGGTGCCAGCGCCAGCAGCAGGGCACCGCTTATGAAGGTCACCGCCCACATTTCCACGGCCAGACGCGGCCGGGTGCGCAGCACCACCAGCACCATCACCATCAGATGGCACAACAGGGCCAGCGCTGCCCACTGGTCGTCATACACCAGTGACAGCAGCACACTGGCGTAGGAAATCCAGTAGGCGCCGACGGGCCGGATGAGGATCAGCGCGATGGGCACGGTGGTCACACAGCACAGCGTGAACGTCACGAGCGCGTAGAGCGAATGGAACTGCACGCCCTTGGCCAGCCCGACGAGAAAAGCGAACACCGCAGCCACGCCGACGACCGTGTGCGGCGCCCACCGGACCCGGCGGCGGATCCCGGCCGGCAGCCGGCGCAGCGGTCCGTCCGCACGCGGCTCGGCGCGTGGCGGCAGCGGGCGTGGTGCGAAGGCACCTGCGAACAGATCCTGACGCACAGTCGACAGAACACTGAAGCCAAGCGCGGTCTCCGTGGGCGCAGCCGCCCTCGCGGTCTTCATCGGGTCGCTCATACCGCCCACGGTAGGCCGCCACCAGCCGTTTGCCGTCCCCACAGATGCGGACCTGTGGGCATCCTCCTCAAGTACCACTCCGGTCGGCGCGGCCCCCGCACGGTGACCACAGTGTCCGCGACGGTTACTGCCGTCGGGTCCTGGCGATCGCTGCTGTCCGGTCCTGGGGAAACCCCGTACCGCGCAGACCGGACGGGAAGTGCCAGTTGCCCCGGAGCGCATTTCGTGAGGGTCTACTCGTCTGCCATGCCCGGTCAGGTCGCAATCAGGTGATCAGCCTCGGCCGAGCACCGTCGCGACCACGGTGGGCTGATCCTGTTGGACGAGCCGCTCGGCATGGCTTTGATCCGCTCCGGCTCGGTGCTACGTGGTATGGGCGACAAGCCCCGCACTACTGGACCCGCACCAGCGGCAGGTAGATGGTGTCGAGGATCTCCTTGATCACGGTGTCCGTGATCGGCGTCCCGCGGATCACGAACTCGTTGCGCAGTAGATCTTGTGCGACGGTCATGACACGCGTGCCCCGCAGTTCGGGGCGCACCTCACCACGTTCGATCCCGCGCCGGTAGATCTCGTCGACCAGGTATGGCCCCGTCTCGAGGAGCTGTCTTCGTGTCTCGGCGGCAAGTTCCGGGTTCTTCGTCACCTCCGCGAGCACTCCGCGAAGCAGCTCGCCGTACTCGGAATCCATCAGGTCGGCGAGCGAACGCAGCAGTGCGTGCGTGTCCGAGGCGAAGGACCCGGTGTCCGGCGTGGACACCAGCGAGCGGACCAGCTGCCCTTGTGCGTACACCACGAGCTCGGCACGGTTGCTCCACCTGCGGTACAGCGCGGCCTTGCTGGTGCGCGCCCTGCTGGCGATCCAGTCCATGGTCAGCGCCGCGTAGCCACGTTCGATCAGGCCCTCACGCGCCGCGCGAAGGATCGCCTCCTCCAACTCGGCGCCACGCCTGCGCGGCCCCCGGCGGTGATCGGTCGCGCTGCTCATCATGCTGTTCACGGTATTACGTTGCGCTCGGCGGTTCCAGAAGTCTATTCTCGTTAGAGAACGGTGCGTTCTCTATATAGTCCACGACGCTTGAGGTGTCACATGGAAGAGACGATTACCTACCCGCAGGTCCGTACCTGCCCGTACCGCCCGCCGCACGGCTACACCGAACTGACCGCGCAGGGGCCGCTGCACCGCGTCGAGCTCTACGACGGCAAGCTCGGCTGGGTGGTCACGCGGTACGAAGAGGCCCGCGCGCTGCTCAGCGACCCGCGGCTCTCGGCCAAGCGAACCAACCCGAACTTCCCGCTGATCTCGTCACGCGGGGCGGCCGTTCGCAGCCAGCCGCCCGCGTTCATCGGTATGGACCCGCCGGAACATGGCTACTACCGGCGCATGACCATTCCCGAGTTCACCGTCAAGCGGATGAATGAATTGCGCCCGAGAATCGAAGAGATCGCGGAACGTGCCGCCGAGCAGCTGCGCGCGGCCGGCCCGCCCGCAGACCTGGTCGCCAACTACGCGGTGCCGATCCCGTCCCTGGTGATCTGCGAAGTGCTCGGCGTGCCGTACTCCGATCACGAGTTCTTCGAAGATGCCAGCAGGCGGATGATACGCAGTGCCGCCGAGGAGGAAGTCGTCGCCGCTCGTACAGAGCTGGTGGAATACCTGGACTCGCTGGTCGATGCCGCGATCAAGAACCCGCGGCCCGGGCTGATCAGCAGGCTGGCCAACGGTGAACTCGCCCGCGGCGAGCTGCCCCGGGACCACCTCACGGGTATCGCCATATTGCTTCTGGTCGCGGGCCATGAGACCACCGCGAACGTGATCACCCTGGGCACCCTGATGCTGCTGGAACACCCCGATCAACTCGCCGCGTTCCGCGCCGACCCCAGTGTCGTGCCCGGCGTCGTCGAGGAACTGCTGCGCTACACCTCCGTCGCGGACACCACAGGGGTCAGGGTGGCCACGGCGGACATCGACATCGCCGGCCGGCACATCCGTGCGGGCGAAGGGGTGCTGATCCCGAACGGGCCGGCGAACTTCGATCCCGCGATGTTCCCCGAGCCGGAAGAGTTCGACATTCACCGGGACTCGCGCAAGCACAACACGTTCGGCTACGGCGTGCACCAGTGCCTCGGGCAGAACCTCGCGCGGCTCGAGCTGCAGATCGCGCTCCCACTGCTCTTCGAACGCTTCCCCACGCTGCGGCTCGGTACCCCGACAACAGAACTGCGGCCCCGCCGCGGCGACACCATTCAGGGCGTGGACGAACTGATGGTCACCTGGTGAGAACGGAGACTTCCATGCACGTGACCGGAGACCGAGAAGTCTGTGTCGGAGCGGGACAGTGCGTCCTCGCCGCTCCCGATGTATTCGACCAGGACGAGGAGGAAGGCCTCGTCGTGGTGCTGCAGGAGTACCCCGGCGAGGCCCGGCACGAGGCCGTCGAGGAGGCAGCGGACACTTGCCCGTCGGGCGCTGTGCGCATCGGCTGAGCACGGTGCCCGGCGGTTCGCGCTCGGCACACGCCGACCCTGACAGCCCTGGGGGGGTGTGTCCTCGCCGCGGTCCACGCGAGTTGGGCTCTCCAGGCGAGAGATGCTCACGGTGAAAGTCCGACGCGGTCATCCCAGCGGCTGCCCCCAAGGTCGTGGCCTTCCCCGGCCGCGAAGACACGGGAGGCGGTACATCGCTTGCTCGTGAATCCCAGGGCGCTCGTCGGCAGCTCGGAAGGCAGCTGCGCCCACTCGGCACGGAGGTCAGCAAGGAGGCCAAGGAGCCATCCCCGGTCGTCTTCCGCGATGCTGCGAGCGCTGACCAGATCGTCTGGGAGACGTGCGAACAGGTCCATGACGCCGAGGGGAAGGTAATCCGGCGCGGGCAGTCGTGAAGCCGTCGCAGGAGTGGGGCTCAGGTCGGCGCCTGAGCTGGAACGGTGGGGTGGAAGCTCCTCCCGAGGACTCGAACCTGCGGCTACGACGGGCGACCGCCGCCGGGGACCGTATCCGTCTGCGCCGTCAGGACGCACCAGGAGCCGCGATCCTCGGCCGCCCCAGAGGGCGACCGCCACATTGCACGGCCTTGGGTGCAGGGTTCATCGTGAGGTTGTGATCCTCGGCCGTCCACAGCCCTCTACCGCAACTACCGGTGCCGTTCCGACTTGTCGGCGTCGCGGGTTGCGGCGCGAGGGGGCAGATCCGGGGCGCGAGGGCCGACCGTGGAGCCTGCCGCTGGAGGAAGGAGTGCTGCTGGTCGCCGCGTATTGGCGGACGAAGCTGACACTGCTGCCACCTGGCGCCGCTGTTCCAGCACCACCGTGGTCCGCGCCTTGGATCCAGCAAGGCCCGGTAGGCAGCCGCGTTCTGCTCCGTGATGGAAATGCCGCCACTGGCTCGTCGTAGACACCCTGGGTGGTGTCGCGAAAGAAGGAGGTTCCGGTGCCCACGAACGCCGGCGCTGGCTGATCTCCTCGTCGCGTGCCGCCCCGGGGGGCCTCAGTCACCAGGGCGCCGGCCTGAGGTGAGAGCCTCAACGGCTTCGTGAACGGTGTCCTGCATGAGGTGGCCGAGGATCTTGGCGGCATCCCCGGGCGTGGTCCGGTCCACGAAGGCGGTCAGGATCTCCGTCGCCACCGGGTGCAGCACGGTGGGGCTCCCGGCCGCACCCCCATGCGGCACTGCTCGCTGGGCGCGACACCCGGCCGAATACGCGGACTCGGCGGCCTGAAACACGCAGGAGACCTCAAGGCCTTCGCCTATCTGCGTGCGCTCGTCGTGCCCACAGCGGTGTGCGCTGCCTCGGAAGATCGGGGTTCGGCCGGGGACGAGCACACCGAACGCCGGTGTTCAATGCCCGGTCGGTTACGCATCTGTTTCAGCGGTCGGCGGCCGTGGAGATCCACGGTGAGGGTCGCGGAAGCCGGCGGTCCGGCGGGCGGCAGCGCGCACCGACACGGCGCTCCACATGGCTCTCGGGCCCCATTCTCCGGGTCGAACGGCGGCGCGGGGGCGGGGGTGCGCCGGTGGGTTCGGGCGGTGCGCGCCCGGCGGTGACAACGCCGGTGTCCCCTTGGGCGCTTGTAACAGCTATGTAAGGCGGGCGGGCGGGCGTGAACATTTCATGGGCCGGGCGGATCGGAGTGATCGGCAACGCTCACTCGTGCCGGGCAGACGGCACCGACCGCAAAGGAAAAACAATGCGCGCTCACAAGCTCACCCTCGCCGCCCTGGCCCTCGCCGCGGGGCTCTCACTCACCGCCTGCCAGGGCAACGAGGACTCCAACGCGAGCACGAACACCTCCGGGTCCTCCTCCTCGTCCTCGGGCGGGACCTCCGGCGGCGGCAGCGCATCCGACAAGAACGCCACGAACACCGGCGATGACTCGAAGGCTCCCGAGACCGCCCCGGGCACTGGCAACGGGCAGATCAACACCGGCCCTTGCAAGACGGCGGACCTCGGCTTCGGCACCTCCAACGGCATGGCCGACGGCACCCTCATCGTCAGCCTCACGAACACCGGTGGCGACGCCTGCTCACTCAAGGGCTTCCCCGGCGTCGACCTCAGGACCAAGTACTCCTCCAAGCCCCTCAGCGCCCAGCGCAGCAATCTTCCCGCACGGGCTGTCACCCTCAAGTCCGGCGAGGCGACCCGCTTCACCCTCCACTACCCGCCGAACAACACCGGCGGCACCGGCGTGCGCGTCAGCAGCATCGTCGTCACCCCGCCCAATGAGACCCACTCCAAGAAGCTGCGGGCCAGCATCACCCTCCCGGTCAAGGGCTCCGACCAGCAGATCACGGTCGACCCCGTCGGAACCGGCAAGCAGTAAGACCGTGACTGCATGGTGCAGCGCACACGTTTCTCGTCGCAGCACAGAGCGGCGGCCAGGCCGGGAACGGCCAGTAAGTGGCTCAGGCAGGCGGGAGCCGTCCCCGCCTGCTCAGCACCGATGACGAGGCCTTCGTCGTCCAGATGGCCGCGAGGCATGACGCTGCCTGCTCGCCCGCCGCGGGCGGCCAGGTCGTGGCACTTGGCATGGACTCCACCGGCTCCGGCTCCCCGCGCGGTTTTTGCTCGCTGGATGCCGTACGTACACCACGACGGGAAGGAAAAGCACGTGAATCAGGACGGTTTCGGAGTGTCGCGGCGGTGGCTGATCGGGGCCTCGGGGGCGGTCTTCTTGGCAGCCGGGTGCAAGGAGAAAGGCAGCAGCGCGGACGGCGGCGACGGTGTGAGCGGTTCGGGCAATTCAGGCGGCTCCGGGGGAGGCTCGGGCGGTTCCGGGGGCGGGTCGGCTCCAGACGGGGCGCTCGGTGGCAACTTCAACGAGGAGCCGAACGGTATCGGCTTTACCGAACTCGAAGGTGTGGAAGCCAGTTGGTTGCGCGGATTCGTCGCCGTCCACGCCCAGAAGGACCTCGGCTCACAGGAGCATCGTGCCATCGACGCCCTGATGAACGCCTCCCGGCGCGGCTACGGCACCATCTTGAGCCTCAAACTGCCGCACAACGACAAGCCTTTCCCTCCCCCTGACAGTTCCGAGATGAACGACCTACTGGCCCACGTCGATAAGGTGCTGGACACCGCCATGGGCAAGGTGAACATCCTCGTCGTCGGCAATGAGCCGTTCATCGAGAGCCGCAAGCAGGACTGGAACGGCCCGCTGGGCGACTTCTACGAGAAGGTCGCCGAACACGTCCTCGCCTACCGTGCCAAGCACAGCGGTAAGACCAGCCGCACTCGCATTTACATGGGCGCGCTCAACCACCTTGAGAAGCCTGAGTGGCGCAGCCGCGGGGCGGAGCGATGGATGGAGTTCACCCGGAAGACGGACGGCATCGAGGGCGTGGACATCCACCCCCACGTGGCGGGCTTGAAAGACGCCAAGGATTACCTCGACTTCGTGCTGCCCCGGCTCGGGGGCGGCCAGAAGTTCCTCGTCACCGAGTTCTCCCTGGTGCAGCTGTGGAGCCGGCACCTGAGCGACCCGATTCCCCGCGAATTCGCCGAGCGCTACAAGATGGCCCCGGACACCAGGGTGTGGCAGGCGATCCGGCAGGCGATCGAGCATCCGTGGCCGCAGCGCCAGTGGCATGACTTCCTCGCCATGAGCTCCTGGTACGCGAGCCATCGGCACTACCTGAGGAACCAACTCAAGCAATTCCGCGACACCGGCCGGCTCGCCGTGGCCACCTACCAGGTCGTCCAGGGAGCGCCCAGCGTGAAGGACTTCGGGCCGAAGAAGAAGCCCTGGCTGCTCACCTCCACGTACGCGAGCCGCACCGCACGGCCGGAAGGGAAGTCGTCGAAGCCCGCCGAGAGCTACGGCCTGGCCGACGACTTCCGGGCCGTGCAACGCAAACAGGACAAGCGGCCGGTGAACACCGGCACGGTCCACACGTGACAACGGCAGCCAAGGTGACCGGTCCGTGTCCACCGGCACGCCGACGGCGCCTCCTCGCGGGCGTACGTCGGTGTCCCAAAGCCGGTGAAAGTGTGCGGTCAGCCCGCTAAGGGCCATCCCCTGATCCGCAGTGAAGCAGCGAGCGGCTCCCCCAGCCTTCGGCCGGGAGGTGTCCGACCCCATACCCCGGCTCTGGACCAGATCAGGAACCGACGATGAACAGCCGACTTCGACGCGCCGAAGCATGGCGGCAGTGTCCGCCAGGCGCAGCCGCTGACCAGAACGTAGATGATCGCGGCGAACACCGCCTCATCATCGATGTTCGCGACCCCGCCGCCCTGCGGTCGCACCCGCGCAGGCGGCAGCAACGGCCTCGCCAACTCCCACAAGCCGTCCGGAACGATCCATCCCCACAGTCCACTCCCCATGCTCAGCACAACTGCCAACTGACAATGTTGGGACAGGATCCAAGCATCTCCGTTGTATGGCCGGGGTGTTGAGGGCCGGGCGGGTATGGGTGGAGACGTTCACCGGGCTGCGCATGGATCAGTTCGGCCGGCGCTTGTTCCTTCCCAGGAGCTGGGATCCGGCCTCGCCGCAGGCCGACCCGCCAAGGCGGTCCGTCGCGGGGCAGTGCGACATCCCGCCGGACGTGGGCCATGCCGGGAAGTGGCCACTGGCCCTGGCATTCTCGACGAGACGGGGGCGGCCCTGGGGGCGTCGATGTCCCCCTCGCCGTGGCCGACGCGGCTACGGAGACACCGCCGCCTTCCGGCGCGGCCCCGGACGACGTGCGGTACCGCTCCGCCCTCGACATGGCCTGCCGAACCACGGGCTGCCGCTCATACGCGTGGCTTGCCCAGCAGACTGTCGCTGGTCGGAATCAGGGCGGTGAGTGCCGTACTGGCGTGGCGCAGGTCCTCGGGGACGGATTCCGCCGATCCGGCGCCGCGACTGCGGTACGGCTTCGAGCGCAGGCCCATAGGGATGCGCAGGGTTTTGCGCAGCCCGACGGCGCAGATCAGATCGCACAGGAACAGCCCGTGCGCGTCGACATGGCGGTGGCCGGACCCGATCGCCCGGAGCTCCGTGATCAGTGCATCGCGCACTGCATGGTCGGGAGAGCTACGTTTCCCCGCGAGAAAACGGGGCCGTTGGCGGAGTACGCCGCGCTCCGTGAGCGCCGCCGTGTGCAGCGGAAACGCTTGATGGCGCCCCCGGAACCATCGCTGGATGCTGATGCGCCCCTCCCTGGAAACGGGGAAGCGGCTCAGCTCAGCCAGTACCTCATCCGCCCACGGCAGGCCGACGGCGGTGGTGTCGAGCAGTTCGATCCCGGCACGGTGCGTCACGTCGGCTTTGACGCCGAGCACGGTGGTTTTCCAGGGCCGGACGCGGATCTTGCGCCGCAGCGTGAGTTCGCCGAGTTCGGCTGCCGCGCAGCCGATGGCCGCCCGGGTGGAGCCGTGCACCTTGCCCGAAGGGAGGTGGGACAGCAGGACGAACTCCTCGGGTAGAGACAGGGGATGGGGCGGGAAATTGGACACGTTCCTCCCTGGTCGACCCGTCCACTCTAGATTCTGTCGTCAAATGATCCCGGTGATGGATCACGGTCGGGTGATACGCCGTCATGAACTGACAATGTGCAGGGGGAGTTCTTCCGGCCGCTGCTGCGGCGATGAGGTCGATGGTCTCCTCGATGTGGTGAGGGGAGAAGAGTTTCACGATCCATTCGTCGAGCGGTCCGATCAGCCAGGATTCGCGCAGGTAGACGTTGCGGGGGTGCTGGATGCGGTAAGCGGCAGCGGTAGTAGGCGCTTCCGTGGGACCACTGCCCTTGCATGCGGCGCTTGCATACGCCGCAGAGGATCCGTCCCCGGAAGAGGTAGGGAATCCGGGTTCGGCGCTTTACGTGCCACGTGCCTGTGGAAGCCCTGATGTGCAGCTGGCTCTGAACGCGGGCGAAGGCGCCGGCCTCCAGCAGTCGTTCGCCGTAGCGGATGGACACGTATGGCGAGCCGCGGTCAATGTGATGGATCAAGCTCGAGCCCTTCTTGAGCCCTTGTCGCCAGAGCGCCATCTCCAGGGCGTCCAGCGGGAAATCGGTACGCATATGGGTGGCGAGTTGCCATCCGACGATCATCCGCGAGTAGACGTCCAGGACGAATGCCACGTAGACCCAGCCCGACCAGGTGCGGATGTAGGTGAGGTCGGCGACCCACAGCTGGTTGGGCGGTGGGCGGTGAAGTGCCGGTTGACCAGATCCGGCGGCCTGGGGGCGGACGGCTCGGGGACAGTGGTGCGGCGCCGTTGGCCGCGGATGACGCCTTATACGCCGTCCTCGCGCATCAGCCGCTCAATGGTGCAGCGGGCCGTAACGATGCCTTCCGCCGCAGCTGGCGGTGGATGCGCCGGGCTCCGTAGGTCTCGCCGGAGGCGGCATGGATGCGGTGGATGTGCTCGATGAGTTGTTCGTCGCGCCGTCGGCGGGCGGATTTCGGGCGCTTGCGGCGGGCGTTGTATGCCGAGACCGACAGGTTCAGTTCCCGGCATACGGGCTCGACCCCGAAGTCGTCGCGGAGGTGGTTGATCACAGCGTCGGCCTCGTGGGGGGCTGGTCGAGCTCCTTCGCGAAAAACACCGAGGCGGCTTTCAGGATCTCGTTCGCCCGCCGCAACTCGGCTATGCGAAGTTGGGTCAGTTCGGTTCGCTCGGCGGTGGTCAGCAGGCCGGGCCGACCGCCCTGGTCGGCCTCGGCCTGACGGACCCAGCCCCGCAGGGCCTCCTTGTGGATGCCGAGGTCCCGAGCACGTGGGCGACCGGACGGCCGGAGGTCTGGACTTCGCGGACGGCTCGCTCGCGCAGCTTGTCAGGATACTTCCGTGGTGCAGGCATCGGACCTGTGTTCTCCCATCTGCCGAGGCGATCATGCCTGGCTTCAGGGCCGCTACACAATCCGGTTCAGCTCGCTACAGCCTTCCACCAGCGAGCCCACCACACCCGCAGAACCAACGAAAACCTCAGTGGTTTCCGGGTTTCGTCGGCGTCGCGGTCGTGGCGGAACTCCTTGCCCCGAGCAGTGCAGAACCGGAGACCGAGCGCTGGTCCCGCGTCGTACTGCGTGTGGAGCGGCCGGTCTGACTGTCTTCTGTGCTCACCTCGCGGGGTCGGCCCTTCGTCTTCGAAGGCCCAGATGAACTCAAGTGTTGAGCGGTCTGCTGGGTTTCGGGCAGTACCGTCGACGGTCGCTGGAGGGGCACTGGCTGATCTTGACCGGGTGTCAGGTATGGGCGGACAGCCGTCCTCGGAATCCGCCGTCATGGGCGCCCACCGACCGCGGGTTCAGGGCCCCGCCCGAAATGGCGTTCTGGGGCCGTTGTCGGCCTCAGGGCCGTGTTCCGCGGTGGGGCGCGCCCGCCCGTCCCGGCGGCGTGCGCGGCCGGGAGGACAGCGGGATGGACAACGATCCCGGAGGCGACTGGTCCGGGAGGACCGCCGGACCCCGGAGGGGCTGTCAGGCCACGTGCCGCACCACGATCGCGCCGTAGTCCCTGCTCATCGCGTCCGGGTAGTAGCCGGGGACGATGTGCGAGCGGTCGGGCACGACGTAGTCGTGGCCGCGGTACATCTCGAGGAAGGGGTCGACAAGGCAGCCGTTGAGTTCGAGGAAAGCGTAGTCACGTGCCTCGATTTCGCCGAACCGGCGGCAGTAGGCGTCGTAGCCGGGCATTTTGGCACCGGCCAGGACGTAGTGCAGGCCGAGACCGTGTGCGAAATCGACGGGTACCTCCATCATCGTCGCGTAGGCCGTGCTGCCCCTCGCGATGCGCTTGAGGGAACCGGAGGCCAGATAAAGCGCGTTGGCCGAACTGAGGTCGATCTCCGGATACCAGCCCCGGTTGGTCACCGTGTCCCAGCTGCTCAGTTCAGCCACCTCGGTGGGGGAGTACCAGATCGGGAAGCCCATCAGCGTGCCCACCACCTCGCCGTCCTGCTCGAAAAGCCAGAATCCCTCGGGGAAGGCCTGCAGCCGGTTCAGCATCTGGTCGACGCCGGCTCGCTGGGACTCCTCCCAGTCCTGTTCCACGGCCATGATCTCGTCTATGTCGTCCGGTGTTGCCTGACGTACTCGCACGCGTTGCCTCGTCTGCTGCTCGTGTTCTCTTGACGACTCTTCACCGGTGCCCAACGCGATAGGGCTCTTCGGCGGCGGACGGCTCAGGGCGCCCATGTGACCGGCAGTGTCTCCAGGCCGTGGACGAACACGCCGTCCTTCCAGCGCAAAGCGTCCGGCTCCACAGCGAACGTCAGCTCGGGGGCACTCCGCAGCAGTGCATCGATTGCCACCGTGGCCTCCAGGCGTGCCAGCGCGGCGCCGAGGCAGAAATGGGTGCCGAGGCCGAATCCGAGATGCCGGTTCGGTGTCCTGGTGATGTCGAACCGCTGTGCGTCGACGAACTGCTCGGGATCGTGATGCGCGGAGAGCAGCGAACCGATGACCATCTCCTCCGCCGGGATCATCACGCCACGGAACTCGACATCGGTCAGCGGGAACGCCCCGGTGGTGTTCTTCACCGGCGGGCAGTAGCGCAGGACTTCTTCGACCGCGGAGTCGATCAGCACGGGGTCGGCACGCAAGCGCCTCAGCTGGTCCGGGTGGCGCAGAAGTGCCCATACGCCGTTGCCGATCAGATTCCCGGTGGTCTCGAAGCCTGCCGCGATCAACACGAAGACCATGCTCATCAGCTCGGTCGACGAGAGCCGATCGCCGCTCTCCTCGGCCGCGATCAGCGCGCTGGTGAGGTCCTCCCGCGGGTTGCGGCGGCGCAGCGCGAGGAATTGTTCCAGATACTCCTCGAACTCGGTGGCCATGCGTCGCAACGCGTCGAATCCGCCCGGGGCCACCAAGATGCCCGTCCACTCCCGGAAGCGCTCCTGGTCCTGTGCCGGAACCCCGATCAGTTCGGTGAGTACGGCGAGTGGCAGCCGGAAGGCCAGGACGTCGAGCAGGTCCACCGAGTCCTGCTGCTGTGCCTCGGCCAGCAGCTTTCCGACGGCGTCGGCGATGTACGCGCGCAGTTCCGTGATGCGGCGCGGTGTGAAGGCCTTCGTCATCAGAGACCGCAGCCTGGTGTGATCGGGCGGGTCCGCGTAGAGCATGTGCTTGTCGAGCCGCTCCAGCTCGATCACCTTGAAGTACCGGGAGCGTGCGTGGTCGGAGAGCTTGTCCTTGGCCTTGCTGAAGCGGGGGTCGCGCAGCAGCTCCGCCACATCGGCGTAGCGGGTCACCACCCATTCCGGTGCGCCCTGATGAGGGTTGAGCAGGCGTACCACGGGTGCCTCGGCCCGCATCGCCGCGAGCGTCGGCAGCGGGTCGACGCTCATGTGCTCGCCCCATATGTCGAACCTGTTCATTCCGGCCCTTCCAGGACCTTGCCCACCTTCACCCACGTCGGGCGCTTACTGATCTGCTGCCACCAGCTGGACATGTTCGGCCGCTCGGTCACCAGGTCGCCCCCGCCGGAGGCGAAGAGATACTGGAGGTAGGGCAGCCAGGTGACCTCCGCGAGGGAGAACTCGGGACCCGCGAGGTACTCCTGTCCGGCGAGCGTGTGCTCCACGACGTCGAAGGCCGCGGCCAGTTCGGCGCGGGCGGCGCTGACCCCGGCGGCGTCCGGCGGAGGCGGCATCAGTTCGGCACCCGGGCTGCGCCGGATGATGTCATAGACCGGGCCGCCTCTGACCAGCGTCCATACGGGGCCGCTGACGTAGGACTGCTCGATGCTGATCCACTGTTCCATCAGGCCATGCCGACGGATGTCGAGAGGGGTCAGCCGCGGGCCCGGCAGCCGCTTGTCGAGATAGCGGATGATGGCCCTGGACTCGTACAGCAGGAAGCCGTCGTCCTCCAGCACGGGGATCTCTCCGAAGGGCTGGCGGACCCGGTGTTCCGGTGATTTGTCCTCACCCTTGAGGACGCTTACCTCGGCCAACTCCGCCTCATGGCCCTTCTCCGCCAGCACCATCAGCACCTTGTGCGTGCAGGCGCTGGTCGTCGTTCCGTAGACCTTCACGGTGTGCCGTCCTCCGTTTCCTCCGCTACGAGCAGTCCCAGCAGGTACCGGGCGATGGCCCGGGGAGTCGGGTGATCGAACGCCAGGGTCGCGGGCAGTGCCCAGCCGGTCCGTGCCGACAACTCATGCCGCAGTTGCACGGTCATCAGGGAGTCCAGGCCGATTTCCATCAGCGGCTGGTCGGCTCGGGCCTCCAGCGGCGAGGAAAGTCCCAGCACCGTGGCCACATCTGTACACACGGCTGCCACGACGACGGCTTCTCGACCGGCTTCGGGCAGGGCCAGCAGCTCCTCCGGCCATGAGCCAGGACTCTCGGCCGCGACCCGTCCGCTGGCATGCGGCCTCCAGTCCCCTTCGTCGGCCCTGGCGTACACGGTGACCAGTGCTGCGGCATCGTCCGACGCGGTCACGACCAGTTGCACGTGGCATGGTGTTGACAGCTTCCCCCGCACGGTGAGGTCGCTGACCCGTACCGTGCCCACGTCCAGTGCGGCTTCCGCGGCTGCCCGCACCGCGCTGCTCACGCTCCCTTCATCCGCGGCGGCGGTCCACTCGGCGTCGAACACCGCCAGCGTGCCCGCGACATCCAGCCGGGTGCCGAGCAGCGGGTCCGGCCGGTCACGCACCGTGGCGCCTCGCTGTGCTGGTGGAACATCCAGCCAGTGGCGTTCGCGCTGCCACCGGTAGGCAGGCAGGGAGACCACGCGGCGGCGCTCCGGGTACAGCCGGGCGAAGTCGACCGGATGTCCGCTCGTATAGAGGGCACCCAATGCCCCGAGGAGCCCCCGGGTCTCCGGCTGATCCCGTCGCAGGGTGGGTATCACCGTTGCCGCGCCGAGGGCGTCCCGGATATGACCCGAGAGCACCGGATGAGGTGCCACTTCGAGAAAAACCCCGTGCCCGTCGGCGTGCGCGGCCTGCACCGCGTCCGCGAACCGGACCGGCTGCCGCACATTCGCCGCCCAGTACCGCCCGGTCAGTTCGCCGCCCGCAATCTGTTCACCGCGCACCGTGCTGTACAGGGGGCACTTTGTCGTGCTCGCCTCGACGGTGCCCAGGTCCTGTGCGAGCCGTTCGGCCGGTGACGTCATCATCGGTGAGTGGAATGCGTAGTCGACGTCCAGTTCACGGCAGCGCGCCCCCTGTGCGCGAAGACGTTGCACCACGTGGACCAACTCCTCCACAGCGCCCGACAGCACAACGGAACGGGCATCGTTGACGGCAGCGACGACAACGTCGGTATCCATGCCGGACAACGCTGCCGATACCTCCGCCGGGCCGAGCGCGACCGCTGTCATCGCCCCCGCTCCGCCGACGCCCGCCATCGCCCGGCCGCGCAGGGCCACCAGCCGGGCGGCCTCGGGAAGGCTCAGCGCGCCGGCGGTATGTGCCGCCGCGACCTCGCCCACGCTGTGTCCGATCACGGCGTCCGGTTCCACACCCCACGAGGACAGCAACGCCGCCAGCGCCACCTGCACGCCGAACAGCACGGGCTGGGCGATCTCGGTCAGCCGTGCCCCGGCATGCTCTGTCAGCTCCTCGAGCAGTGAGAACGACGCGTGCCGGGCAATGAGCGCGTCGCACTCCTCGAGCGCGGCGGCGAAGACGGGTTCGGTGGCCAACAGCTCTGTTGCCATCCCGGCCCACCCGGCCCCTTGTCCGGAGAAGACGTAGGTCACCGTGGGACGGTCGGTGGCCTTCGGCCCCACGGTGACGGCGCGCAGCGCCTCCGCCAGTTCCGGCGCGGATTCGCCGACGACGGCGAGCCGTTGTTCGTGGTGCTCGCGCCTGACCCCGCAGGTGTAGGCGACATCCCGCAGATCGTCGGCTTGCTCCAGGTAGTCCGCATACGCCCGGGCCAGTTCGGTCAGCGCCTTCGGCGTCCGTGCCGACAGCGGCAGCAGCACCGGACCGTCGGCGGATTCGGCAGGTTCGGGCTGCGGTGGCTCGGCGACAACGACGTGCGCGTTGGTGCCGCTCATCCCGAACGAGCTGACCCCGGCCAGACGCGGTGTGTCCCCGGCCGTCCAGGGCACCGTGCCGCGGGGGATCTCGAACGGGGTGCCCGACAAAGAGATCCGCGGGTTGAGGGTGCTGAAGTGGAGGTTGCCCGGAATCTCCTGGTGCCGCAGCGCGAGTACAACCTTGATCAGCCCGGCAATGCCGGCCGCGGCCTCAAGGTGCCCGATGTTGGTCTTCACCGCGCCGAGCACACAGCGGGAACCGTCCGGCCGGGGTGCGGCGAGCACCTCCGTCAGGGCCTCGATCTCGATCGGATCCCCGAGCGCCGTGCCGGTGCCGTGGGTTTCCACATAGCCGATGTCCGCGGCGCGGACCCCCGCGTTGGTCAGCGCCTTGTGCAGCACCGCCCGTTGTGCGGCGGGGTTCGGTGCGATCAGTCCCGCCGAACGGCCGTCGGAGTTCACCGCGCTGCCGCGCAGGGTCGCCAGCACGCGGTCGTTGTCGGCGACGGCGTCGGACAAACGCTTCAGCACGACGACACCGCAGCCTTCGCCGCGGACGAACCCATCGGCCCGCGCGTCGAAGGTGCGGCACCGGCCATCGGGCGACAGCGCCTGGAGATCGGCCACCATCTTGGTGGTCGAGTCGGTGAGGATGAGGTTCACTCCGCCGGCCAGCGCCAGTGAACTTTCGCCACTGCGCAGGCTCTGCACCGCCAGATGAACCGCCACCAGCGACGAGGAGCACGCGGTGTCGACTGCCATGCTCGGTCCGCGCAGCCCCAGCGTGTACGACAGCCGACCGGGACCGAAGCAATGCGTTGTGCCGGTACCCGTGTGGCCGTCCCGTGCGCCCGCCTCCGCGCTGAGCAGCAAATAGTCGTTGGTGCTCATGCCGACGAAGACGCCGGTGTCGGTTCCCGAGAGCCGCCGCGGCACCACTCCGGCATCTTCCAGCGCGTCCCATGCGACCTCGAGGAGCAGCCGTTGCTGAGGGTCGAGCCGCTCTGCCTCCCGTGGTGAGATGCCGAAGAACGCGGCGTCGAAAGCGTCCGTACCGGAGAGGAACGCACCCCACCTCACCGCGTCCACCGCGGACTGGGTGGGGCGTTCGGAAACCGTGTCCGTCCCCTCGGACAGCAGGTGCCACAGAGCTTCCGGATCGTCCGCGCCTCCGGGGAAGCGGCAGCCCATGCCGATCACCGCGATGGGCTCCGTCCTCTCCCGCTGGAGCCGCTCGGTCCGCTCCTCCAGCTCGCGCAACGCGGTTGCCGCCTTGACCAGCCGCGAGCGGTACCTGGTCTCGATGTCCTCGCCGCCGCTCACTGCCGCTCGCCTCCTTCGATACGGTCGATCGCGCCGTCGATCAGCGCGAGCAGCTCGTCGGTGCCCAGCCCGTCGAGGCCGTCGCCTCCGCCTGGGGCGGCGGCCTCTCTCATGCCGAGCTTGTCCAGCAGCTGCTCGCTCAGCGCGGCCACGGTCGGCGCGGCGAACAGCACCGTGACGGACAGCCGCGCACCGAGTGCCGACTCCAGACGGTTGCGCAACTCGAGAGCCATCAACGAGTCCACACCCATGCCGGTGAACGGGGCGGAGGGATCGATCCGCCCGGAGTCGAGGTGCAGGATGTGGCCGAGCTGTGCGGTGATCATCTCCTCGATCAGCCGACGCCGCTGCTGCGGATTGGCAGCACGCAGCCGGTCGGTGAAGTCCGGGCCTGCGGAGTTCTCCGGTGAGGTGACACACTCCTCGTCGCGCAGCTCGGCGAAGATCGATGCCCCCGCGGCTGCCGGATAGAACTCCAACCACTGCCGCAGGTTCAGTTTCACCGCTGCCAGCTGGCCGGTCGTGCCCGGCAGCAGCCGGCCGAGAACCTCGGTGCCCTCATCCGGGGTGAGCATGCCTACGCCCCGATGCCCCAGGCGCCGATTGTCGGCGTCCCTCGTGGCCATGACGCCCGCCCGGGAAAACAGCCCCCAGTCCACACACAGCGCGGGGGCGCCGAGGGCCCGGCGGTGCCGGGCGAGCGCGCCGAGGAAGGCGTTGGCCGCGGTGTAGTTGGCCTGGCCCGGCGAGCCCAGGAGCACGGCCGCCGATGAGTACAGTAGGAAGAAGTCGAGATCACGGTCCTCGGTGAGGGCGTGCAGGTTCCAGGCGCCCTGCACCTTCGGCGCCAGGACCCTGGCGTACTTCTCCGCGCTCATCTGGAGCACGCTCCGGTCGTCGAGCACCATCGCCGCGTGCACAACGCCGCGCAGGGGCGGCATCCGTGCGTCGATGTCGGCGAGCACGCCTGCCAGTTCGTCGCGGCTGGTCACATCCGCGGTGGCGACGACGACTTCGGCGCCGGTTGCCCTGATCCGGTCGATGCCCCGCTCGGCTTCCGGCCCGGGGGCGTGCCGGCCCATCAGCACCACATGCCGGGCGCCTCGTTCTGTCAGCCATTCGGCCAGGCCGAGTCCCAGGCCACCGAGGCCGCCGGTGATCAGGTAGGTGCCCTCGCCCATAGTGGCCTGTGGCGGTGCTGCGCCGATGGAGGTGCGGACGAGTCGGGCCGCGTGCCGCCCGCCGGAACGCAGGGCGATCTCGTCCTCGCCGTCCGGGGCGGTCAGTTCGGGCAGAAGTCCTCGTGCCGCCTCCCCCCGTTCCCACTCAGGGTCGAGGTCCACCCGGGTGCAGTTCAGTTCGGGGTGCTCCATGGCGAGGGTTCTGGCCAGCCCCCACAGGGGTGCCTGGGAGACCTCGACCGGTCCGCCGTCGACCTCCTGTGCGCCTGCGGTGACCAGCCACAGGCGGGGATGGTCCCGCCATCGGCGGCGTGCGAGGGCACGCACGAGTGCCAGAGGGCTGAAACCGGCGAGCTGTTGGTCCTCCAGCAGCGTTTCCGCCGTGGTGTGCTGGGCCGCGGTGGTGTCCAGACTCCACAGGTGCACCACTCCCGCACACGTCGACGCATCGCCGAGGGCCCGGTCGAGCAGGTGGCTCCACGCTTCGTCGTCGGCATGGTCGATTTCCTGTGCCCCGACGACGACGCACTCCTCACCGCGTTGTCCGAGTTCGGCGGCGAGCGCGGCTCCCACCCCCGACCGGTCGGCGAGCACGAGCCACGGGCCGGGGGAGGTACGGCCGGCAGCGGTCACCGCGGGCCGTTCCAGTGCGCGCCATTCCAGTTCGTAGAGCCAGTCCGCATAGCGCGGCGCAGGGGTCAGCCGCCGTACCGTGAGCCCGTCGACCTCGATGAGGACTTCTCCTTCATCATCGAGGACCAGCAGGGATCCCGCGTCTGCGCTCCCGGAGGAATCGAGGCGTGCGTGCACCCACACCTGTTCCCCCGGCCGGTGATGTATCCGCAGCCGGCGCATGCTCACGGGCACCACCGGAACTTGTGGCCCCTGCGTGCCCATCAGGCTGCCCAGCACCTGGAAGCACGCGTCCAGCAGCGCGGGATGGCACACATAGGGGCCGGCGGATACCGGAAGCGAGACGCGTCCGAGGCCCTCGCCGTCCCCGGTCCACATCTCCGCCACGCCACGGAAGGCGGGTCCGTAGTCCATGCTGTGCCGCGCGTACCGCTCGTAGTGTTCCGCTGCTGTCACCGGGGTGGGGCACCGTTGCCGGATCTTCTGCGGCGGCTCGCCGGCGGGCGCCGCGGTCGGGGGGGCCGGGAGACGTACGGAACCATGGGCGCAGCGCGTCCACGGCTGGTCGGAGGCGGGACGCGCGAACACCTCGAAGCGGTCCGCTTCCTCGACGAGCTGTACACATCCCGAACCGTCCTGTTCCAGCACTGCCATATGGCTGAACGAAACGTCTTCCAGCACCGAAGGCGAGTCCGATGAGCCCAGAGCCATCTCCACATAGGCCGTCGCCGGGAGAATCACCGAACCGTCGACCTTGTGGTCGGCCAGGAAGGGCAGGTTCAGCTTGCGTTCCCGGATCCGGGTACCCGGCGACGACGCGGGGCTGACGGGCTCGCCCAGCAAAGGATGCCCGCCTGTGGACCGTGTTTCCGGTGCGGCGTCCACCCAGTACCGCTCGCGCTGCCATGGATAGGCGGGCAACTCCGTACACCGGCCCCCTTCCGGATGCAGCGCCGTCCATGTCACAGGGCAGCCGCGGACGTACAGTCCGGCCAGTGATTGCAGGAAGACCGATCGCTCGCCGTGCTCCCGCCGCGACGATGGAAATGCCGTCCCCTCGTCCTCCTCGATCGACGGCAGGAGGACCGGGTGGGGGCTCATCTCGACGAACAAGGTGTTTCCGGTCGTCATGAGTTCGCGGACGGCCTGGGAGAACAGCACTGGCGCGCGGAGGTTCCGCACCCAGTACGTGGAATCCAGCTCCGCACCGTCGCAGGACCTGCCCAGCACTGTGGAGTGCATCCGCACGGTGGTGGCGCTCGGCGCGAGCCCGTCGAGTTCGCGCAGCAGCTCATCGGTGAGCACGTCCACCTGGGGGCTGTGCGAGGCCACCTCGACCTTGATGCGGCGGCAGAAGACACCCGCCTCGGACAGCTCCGTCAGCAGCTTCTCCAGCGTCTCGGGGTCGCCGGACAGGACGGTCGACCGGGCGCTGTTGGCAGCCGCGACCGAGACCCGCTCGGCGAACGGGGACACCACGCGCCGCGCCTGCTCCAGCGGCAGCTCCACGAGCATCATCGCGCCTCGCCCGCTCAACCGGCGCAGCAACCGACTGCGCCGGCAGATGATCCGTGCCGCGTCGGCCGGCGTGAGAGCGCCGGACACCTGAGCTGCGGCCACCTCACCCATGCTGTGGCCCACCACCGCGTCCGGCTCCACGCCTTTCGACCGCCACAGGGCGGCGAGCCCTCTCTGTATCGCGAACAGCAGGGGCTGCACGACATCGATGCGGTCCAGCCGGGTCGTGGCCGGGTCGGCATGCAGCTCGCCGGTCAGCGACCAGCCTGCCTCCGCTCGGACCGCCTCGTCGCAGGCATCGACCGTCTGGCGGAAGACGGGCTCGTGCTCGTACAGCTCCCGTCCCATGCCGAGCCATTGCGAACCCTGCCCCGGGAAGACGAACACCACCTTGGGCCGGGCCGCCGCGGTCCCCGTGATCAGACGGGGTGCGGCCTGTCCGTCCACGACGAACGCCGCACGATGGGCGTGGTGGGGGCGCCGTACGGCTGCGGTGTAGGCGAGGTCGTCCAGGTCCTTCCGGCGTTCGTCCAGGAGTACCCGGTAGGCGTCGACCAGTTCGTCCAGAGCTGCCGGGTCACGCGCCGAGACGGGCACGAGCGCGGGACCGCCCGGGACCACGGCCGAGTCACCGGGTGCGGTCGGGGGCGCCTGGGCCAGGACCAGATGTGCGTTGGTGCCGCTGATACCGAACGAGCTGACACCCGCCATGCGCGGCCGGTCCTCCTGCCGCGGCCACGGGACGGGCGCGTCCGGCAGGGTCAGGGCGGTCGCCGTCAGGTCGATACGCGGATTCAGCGTGCGCAGATGCAGGTTCCCCGGAATCCGCTCGTGCTGCATGGCGAGCACCGTCTTGATGACCGCGGTAACCCCGGCCGCGGCCTCGAGATGCCCGATGTTGGTCTTCACCGCGCCGAGCACACAGCGGGAGCCGTCCGACCTCGGCGCGCCGTACACCTCCGCCAGCGCGTCGACCTCGATCGGATCACCGAGCGGCGTACCGGTGCCGTGAGTCTCCACGTACCCGATGTCCGCGCCGTCGGCTTCGGCGTTTCGCAGAGCCTGCCGCAGCAGGGCCTTCTGAGCGGAGACGTTCGGTGCTGTCAGACCTGAGGAGCGGCCGTCGGAGTTCACCGCGCCACCGCGTATCACCGCGAGCACCTGATCACGGTCGGCCAGCGCGTCGGACAGCCGCTTGAGCACCAGCACCCCGCAGCCCTCGCCCCGCACATATCCGTTGGCCCGTGCGTCGAAGGTCTTGCAGCGGCCGTCCGGGGAAAGGGCTCGCGCCCGGGCCATCATGTCGGTCATGTCAGGGTCCAGCATCAGGCTCACCCCGCCGGCCAGCGCCATCGCGCTCTCCCGGGCCCGGAGACTCTGGCACGCCAGGTGGATGGCGACCAGCGAGGAGGAACAGGCGGTGTCCACCACCATGCTCGGTCCCTCCAGGCCCAGCACATAGGACAGCCGTCCGGCCGGGAAGGAGTGGCCGTTCCCTGTCACCGTGTAGATGTCGCGCTCACCGGTGCTGACCTTGTCGTAGTCGTTCACCACGACTCCGAGGAAGACGCCGGTGGAGGTGCCGACGAGCTGGTCCGGCGGCTGTCCGGCGCGTTCGAGCGCTTCCCAGGCGACTTCGAGCAACAACCGCTGCTGCGGGTCCATCGCCTTGGCCTCGCGCGGCGCGATTCCGAAGAACGCGGCGTCGAACGTGTCCACCCCGGAGAGGAATCCACCCCAGGGGACGGTGCCGCCCTGCCAGCGGTCCCGGGGGACCTCGGTGACCGCATCCACCCCTTCGTCGAGGACGTGCCAGAAGTCGTCGGGGCCCGCGGCGCCACCGGGAAGACGGCAGCCCATTCCGACGATGGCGATCGGCTCGTTCCTCGCCCGCTGCTCGGCATCGAGCCTGGCCTGCAACTTTCTGATGGTGAGGAGGGCCTGTTTGACGGCTGACGACGACTGCTCACTCATTGTTCGGCTCCTCATCCACGAGCCGGATGCTCTCCTTGAGGAGCGATTCCGCCTCAGCATCGGACATGCAGGCGATGTCCTGTTCCAGTTCGGTCCAGTCGTCCAGGTCCGGCGACTCGTCCTCCCGTCCGGAATCCGGCGCGGGCCCGGTCAGGCCGAGTGCTTCCTGGACGTGGGACGCCAACGCGGCGATGGTGGAGTAGGTGAACAGCAAGGCGACGGACAGCCGCATGCCGAGCGTCGACTCCAGACGGTTGCGCAGCTCCACCGCCATCAGTGATTCCAGCCCCATGCTCTGGAAGGCCGTCTCCCGATCGAGGGCGGCGGGCTCCTGCCGCAGTGTCAGGGACAACTGTTCGATCAGATGCTCTTCCACGAGTTCGCGCCGCTGCGTCGGGTCGGCCGCCGCCAACCGCTCATGGAATGAGCCGTATTCCTCTGCGGTCTGTTCCAGGCCGTCCAGCAGCGGTGTGCCGGTGGCGCTCGGCCATGACTCGAACCATTGCCGGAGGTTCAGCCTCATGACCGCCAGTTGACCGAGACCCGAGCCCAGGCCACGGCTCAACGCTCGTCGGCCCTCCTCGGCGGTCACCCCCTCGACGCCCATGCCGGTCAGCTCGGTGGGTGCCCAGTTCACGCTCAGCCCCGCCAGCCCCAGCGCGCGGCGATGTTGCGCGAGGGCGTCCAGGAACGCGCTGTTCGCGGCCTCGCCGGAGCAGCCGAGCAGGGATGCGGCCGACGAGTACAGCACGAACATCTCGAGCGGAAGCCCGAGCGTCCGCTGATGAAGCTCCCACGCAGCACGGTGTTCCGCGCAGATGATTCCGCGTAGCGATGCCGTGCTGCCCCGGGCACCGGAGAACAGTGCTGCCACGTCCTCGTCCGATCCGTCGGAGACCAGGACCGTGCCTGCGCCGTGCTCGGTCAGCCATTCGGTCAGCGACTCCGCCAGCGCGTTGTCTGCGGCGACGACGAGGTAGGTGCCATCCCCGCGCAGGGAGGTCTCGCGGTCGGCCATGAGACCCGCGTTCACCAAGCGGGCCACATATCTGCCTTCGGAGCGGAGCGCGACATCGGTCTCCCGGTCGCCGTGCCGCAATTCGGCCGCCAGCGCCGCTGCCTCGTCCTCGTCCTCGTCGGCTTCGGGACCGAGATCGACCCTGCAGCAGCTGAGTTCGGCATGCTCGAGCGCGATCGCACGGCCGAGCCCCCACAGCGGCGCCTGCTCGACGGAGACCGGGTGCCGCTCCTTGCCGGCCGCCTGCGCGGTACGGGTCACCAGACAGAGCCTGGGTATGTCCCGGCGGCCCAGACTCCTGAGCGCGTCCGCCAGCGCCGACAGACTCGCAGTGCCCTGGTCCCACATGTGCACCACGCCGGTGGCGGCCGTCCCTTCGAGGACGGTGCGCAAGGACTGAGGGTCCGTGGGATCTGCCTGGTGGGGTGTCACGACGACGCACTGGCTCCCCAGCCCGCGCAGCTTCCCGGCCAGCACATCACCGGCGCCGTCCTCGGCCAGCACCACCCAGGAGCCGGGCGGCTGCGATGACGGGGAATGGAGGTCCTGCCGCTGCCAAGCCACGGTGTACAGGCCCGCGGTCAGTCGGTCCTGGTCGGGGCCGGCCGGCAACGGCCGCAGCCGTATGTCTTCGATCTCGACCTGGACGCGGCCCTGGTCGTCGAGCAGATGCAGGTCGCCGCCGTCGTCCCGCAGGCGGCCGTGAGCCCAGACCTCGCCGAGCGGGGAACGCAGGACGCGCACCCGGCCGAGCCCGGTCACCAGGTGGGGCCCCGCGGTCTCGTTGCACAGCGCGACCACTGCCTGGAGACACGCGTCGAGCAACGCGGGATGCAGGTGGTAGTCGGCTGCGTGGTGCTGCTCTTGCGCAACCGGTGCGACGCGCGCCAGCACCTCGTCCTGGCCGAGCCAGATCTCCCGCACCCCGCGGAGGCTTTCACCGGCCTCTAGCCCGGCCGCGGCCAGTCGGCGACAGTGCTCCGCACCGTCCCGGCCTGTCGGCGTGCGTTGCCTGATCAGCGCCGGAGACTCAAGCAAGCGCACCGGCCCGGCGCCGGGCCGGACCGTGGCCACCATGTGCCGCACCCAGCGGTCACCCCGGCGGCTGGAGACCTGGAGCCGTCGGTCGGCGAGCACCGTCTGTGCGGTCGGTGCGTCGGCTTCGTCCACGTCGAGCAGCTGCTCGAAGGTGAGATCGGCCAGCTCGATGTCCGGTGCGGGGAACGCCTGGGCTGCCGCCGCCAGGGCCATCTCGACAAACACGGCGGCCGACAGCACCGTCTTCCCCCGCACCCGCAGACCCGCCAGATAGGGCAGCCGCGCAGAGTTCAGCTCGCGCTGCCAGAGGTGGGTGTCCGGATCGACGGAGGAGGACAGGCCCGCCCCGAGCAGCGGGTGCCCGGCCGACGTGGACATCCCGGCCAGCCAGTAGCGCTGCCGCTGCCACGGGTAGGGAGGGAGCGCCGCGACCCGGCCCGGACCGAGCAGCCGCTCGAAGTCCACCGGACAACCGCGCACATGCAGCGCACCGGCCGCCCGGCGCAGCGCGGCGTGTTCGTCCTCACCTCGTCGCAAGGACCCGATGACGTCGCCCCGCACGTCACGCTCCGACAGGCACAGGCGCGTATTCTCCAGGAGGACCGGATGCGCCCCCACCTCGAGGAACATCTGATGGCCGGCCGATATCGCGCCATCGACGGCATCGGCGAAGCGCACGGACTGCCTGGTGTTCCTCGCCCAGTACGCGGCGTCCAGCACCGCGCCGCCGACCGGTTCGCCGGTGACGGTGCTGTAGATCGGCAGTTCGCCCCGGACAGTCCGTACGGCACCGAGCGTGCGTTCCAACTCGTCACCGGCGGGGAACATCTGCCGGCTGTGGAATGCGTAGTCGACCCGCAGCTCACGACAGTGGACGCCGTCATGCCGCAGCCGCTCCAGGATTTCGGCCAGCGCGCCGGTGTCCCCGGAGAGCACCACAGAACCAGGGTCGTTGATCGCTGCGATCGCGAGCCGACCGCCGTAACGGGTCAGCATCGGTTCCACCCGGCCGGCCGGCGCCTCGACCGCGGCCATTCCCCCTGTGCCGGGGGCGCGCCCCATCAGCAGACCCCGGTGATGGACCAGGCGCAACGCCTCGGTGAGGGGCAACGCTCCCGCAATATGCGCCGCCGCGATCTCGCCGACGCTGTGGCCGATCACGGCAGCCGGTGTGATCCCCCATGACTGCCACAGCCGGGCCAACGCGGTCTCGACAGCGAACAACGCCGGTTGAGCGATTTCGGTCCGATCGAGTCGGCTCGTTGCCCGCGGAGCGCACAGCTCGGCCGACAGCGACCAGCCGGTCAGCGGACGTAGCAGTTCCTCGCACTCCTCGATGACGCCGCGGAACACCGGTTCGTCCCTGAGAAGCGTGCGTCCCATGCCCGCCCACTGCGAACCCTGCCCCGGGAACAGGAACACTGCTTGAGGCGTCTCCTTCCGATGCACCTCGGCCGACGCGGCGGCGCCGGACGCGGCGGCACGCAGCGACTCGGCCATCTCCTTCCGTGTGGAAGCGACCACCGCGAGCCGGTGTTCGTGGTGCGGGCGCCGTGCCCCGGCGGTGTAGCAGATGTCGTGCAACGCGTCATCCCGCTCGGCCGACAAGTGGTCCGCCATCGCCGAGGCTGCGTCGTGCAACGCGTCGCGTGTCCGCCCCGAGAGGACCAGCAGTCCGGCGCGCTCCTGAGGCGGCCGCACGGGTACGCCGAGCGCGTGCATGATCCCTAGCGAGTCGATCAGTGCGGTCCGGCCACGGTCGCCCCTGCGCAGTGACGGCAAGGCCACCGCGCCGTGCTGCTCGATGGATTCACCGAGGACCGGGTGCGGGTCCGCATCGACGAGGACGCGGTATCCGTCGGCGAGCAGGCTGCGTATCACACCGGTGAGCTGCCATGGCTCGCGTTCGGTGCGCAACCAGTGCTCGGCGTCCAGCTCTGCGCCGTCCACCCGCTTCCCGGTGACCGAGGAGTAGAACGGAATCCGGCCCGGTCCGGGGCTCAGGCCGGCCAGCGCCTCACGAAGGTCGGGCAGCAACTCGTCCACATAAGGGCAGTGCGAGGCGTAGCCGACTCTGATCAGCCCGCACCGCACCGACCGCGCCGCCAGTGCGTCGAGAATCATGCGCAGGGTGTCCCGGTCGCCCGAGAGCACGGTGGACCGGGGACCCGCGCTGCCGGCCGGCCACACCATCCCCTCGTGTTCCCGGATCAGCTCGCAGGCGTCCTCCGCCGACAACTCGACGACGGCCATTCCGCCGCGCCCCGTCAGCCGGTGTGCAATCCGGCTGCGCCTGCACATGATCAACGCGGCTTCGTCGAGACGGAGGGCACCGGCCACGTACGCGGCTGCGACTTCCCCCATGCTCATCCCTGCGACGGCGTCCGGCTCGACGCCCCAGTGGCGCCACATCTCGACGAGGGCGACCTGCATGGCGAAGATCGCGGGCTGGGCGTGCTCGGTGGACTCGATCCAGTCGGTGTCCGCGGAGGTCAGCAGACGGCTCAGCGACCAGTCCACGTGCGGGCTCATCGCAACCTCGCAGTCGACGATTGCCGCGCGGAACGTTGGTTCCTCCTGCAAGAGCCGCATCGCCATGCCACCCCACTGGGAGCCTTGGCCACCGAACAGGAATGCGACCTTCGGCTGTTCGCCGTCGCTCCGGCCGGAGGCCACACCGGGAACGGCGTGGCCCTTGAGGAAACTCTCCGCACCCGTGGTCAGGTCGTCGCGGTCGCGGAAGGAGAGGGCGAGCCGGTGCGGGCCCTGCGTTGCCGGCTCAGCGGTGTACAACCGATCGACAGACGGCAACTTCTCTGCAGTGACAAGGCTGTGTGCCTTGTCGCGCAGGTCGTCCTCGGTGTCCGCCGACAGCCGCAACAGGTGCATCGGCGACTGGGCCTCACCTTCGAGGACTACATGGCAGTTGGTTCCGCCGAACCCGAAGGCGCTCACCCCGGCGAGGAGGCGGCCGTCCTCGGCACCGGTCCACTCCTCTGGTTCCCGGGGCACGCGCAGGCGCCAGTCCTGGAACGGAATATGAGGGTTCGGTTCCTCGAACTGCGCGCTCGGCGGCAGCACCCGATGGCGCATCGCCAAAACCGTCTTGATCAGTCCCGCGATCCCGGCCGCGGGCTCCAGGTGCCCGATGGTGCTCTTGACCGAACCGATGGCCAACGGGCGTTCCCCGGGGCGCCTCGCGCACAGCACCGCACTGAGCGCACCTGCTTCGATCGGGTCCCCGAGCAGGGTCCCGGTGCCGTGCGCCTCGACGTACTGGACGTCGGCGGGTGCCACGCCCGCGCGGGCATAGGCGTCGTGCAGCACTTCCTCCTGCGCCTGTGCGTTCGGCGCGGTGAGCCCGTTGCTGAACCCGTCGTTGTTCACGGCACTGCCCTTGATCACGCAGTAGACCTGGTCCCCGTCGGCCAGCGCGCGGGCGAGTGGCTTCAGTACGACAACGCCGGCGCCCTCGCCCCGCCCGTAGCCATCCGCCCGTGCGTCGAACGCCTTCGACCTGCCATCGGAGGCGAGCGCACCGAACCGGGTCAGCGCGTTCATCGTGTCCGCGGCGAGCATCAGGCTCACCCCGCAGGCCAGCGCCAGGTCGCATTCGCCGTCTTGCAGGCTGCGCGCGGCAAGGTGCACCGCGACCAGCGAGGATGAGCAGGCGGTGTTCACCTGAAGGCTCGGTCCGCGCAGCCCGAAGGTGTAGGACACCCGGGCGGGGATCATGCTGGGGTCGCCGCCGGACAGTGTGTGCTGGGTGATCAGTTCCGGATCGGCGCGGATGCCGGCGCCGTACTCGTTCCACATTCCGCCGACGAACACGCCGGTGCGGCTGCCGCCCAGTCCGTCCGCTGGGATCCCAGCGTCCTCCAGAGCCTCCCAGGCCAGCTCCAACGTCAGCCGCTGCTGCGGGTCCACGTGCACTGCCTCACGCGGGGAGATGCCGAAAAACGCCGGGTCGAACAGGTCCACCCGGTCGAGGAATCCACCACGCACCCGGCCCGACCAGCGGCCGGCCGGGAGGTCGGTGACCGCGTCGTTCGTCTCACCCGTCAGCAACCGCCAGAACTCCTCGGCCCCGGGGGCCTTCGGAAAGCGGCAGGCCAGTCCGACGATGGCGATGGCATCGTCCGTGCCCTGCATCGGAGTCCGCGCCTTGGGTGCCTCCACTGCCCCACCTGCGAGGTGGTCGGCCAGCGCGAACGGGCTCGGGTAGCGCCAGACCAGGGGCGGTGGGACCGGGCGGCCCACCACTTGGCTCAGCTCATCGGCGAGAGCGGTGAGGGTCCGTGAATCGAGCCCGTAGCGGGTGAACCGTTCGTGTCCGTCAACCACCACCGGGTCGAGACCGGCCAGCTCGGAGACCCGGGAAATGAGCCAGCCACGCACGGACTCCACAGACCAAGAGCGCATCGACTAGCACCCACTTCCTGCGTGCACAAGAGCCTGTTGAGGGTATGGCCTGAACTCAACATATCCTCGTTGGCTCGTACTTGATCCCGCAGAGCACCCCCTTTTTTCTACAGGAGCAGCCCTACCCGCTGGTCAGATCCGTGGTCAAGCTGCTCTCCACAGCGCCTGCGCGGCCATTCTCAACCCCCCGTCACCAAGACGACGGACGGGAAATTGACTTGTTCAATCCCAGGGCGGCGGAGGTGGCACGGGCAGGCGCAGTGACGAAAGGTGGGCTGCTGCGCGCCACCCGAGCCCGTCCGCCGACGCGGACAGCGGCAAACCGGCGGCGAACGCACCGTGCTGAACGCCCGACTGCTTCGTTCCGGCGCCCAGCGGCGGGCCGGAGGCACCGCCCACGTGAGCGCCCTGTTGACCGCCGGATCGGCCGACGCCTGCGGCACACCGCCGAGCGCCATCGCCGAAAGCAGAAAGGCGGGCCCGGATGCTGCACCGATCAGGGCGGGCGCTGCGCCGGAGATGAGCAACGGCGCCACGAGTGCGCGGCGCGGGCCGATCCGGTCCACCATCCGTCCGGGAGCGTGCCACGGCGGAGGCACCCTGCCATGCCATGAGATCCGTCACATCGATCCATGGCTCAAAAGGTGCGCGATGGTCGATATCTCCCAGGCGTCACAAGAGAGTTTTCGCACTTTGGTGGATATGTGTGCTCCGGCCTGCGGTGCCGTCCGGTCCGGAGCGGCGTGGTGTCCACACGCGTCGCGGCCAGGTGTTCTGACGGCGCGGCAGTGCCCTGGTGAACGCGTGACGGCAAATCCAGCACGCTGTGCCGGGAAGCGCAAGCCACGTGTGTCAGTGCGAAACTCCCTGCGCTCGAACCCCTGTTGCCCCAAGCCTCCGGCGGCCCTGAGGATGACGGCCCGCAAGGCGTCCCGGCAGGAGGGTGTGCCTGCGATCACCGAGCGAGGTCGTGTATGAGCAAGCACCGCAGCAAGAAGACGCACCACGGGAAGATAGCCGTCGCGGCCATGGCCGTCGCTGCCGTGAGTGTGCCTTCCGTTGCCATGGCCTGTCTGGACGGGCAGGACAGCAAGGGCTCCGAGGCGCGTGACGGCGAGCGGACCACGGCCACCGACTACGGTCGGCACACCGACGCGGACCAGGGCGACCAGCGGGGGAAGCACCGCGGCGACCGGTCTGAGCCCACCGCACGGGCCTCCGCCCCGCCGCGTACCACCAAGTCCGCCGCCGCCTCCTCGGCGGCCCCCACTCGTACCGCTCCGGCCAAGGCAACCACCAAGTCGAGCTCGCCGTCCTCCGCTGCCCCCACGTCGACCACCGCCAGCACGGCGTCCGGGTCCTCCGGTCTCCAGGACCAGATCGTCGGGTTGGTCAACGAGGAGCGCCAAAAGGCCGGCTGCAAGCCGGTGACGGCCGACGCCAAGCTGACCAAGGCCGCTCAGGCCCACAGCGAGGACATGGCGGAGCACAGCAACATGTCGCACACCGGGTCCGACGGATCCTCCCCTGACGACCGCATCGAGCGGGCCGGGTACTCCTGGAGCACCTACGGCGAGAATGTGGCCTACGGCTACAGCTCGCCCGAGAGCGTCATGGAGGGCTGGATGAACAGCTCCGGCCACAGGGCCAACATCCTGAACTGCGACTTCAAGGAGATCGGCGTCGGCCACGCCCAGCCCGGCCACTACTGGACCCAGGACTTCGCCACCGCCCGCTGACCCCTCGGAACTGTGAATCGTCCGGTGTGACTCCCGATTTCGGAGGATGAACCGATGACCAGTGAGAACGTGACCGAGGCCGAGACCGGCGAAGGGTCGTTGAGTGGCCGGGTCGGGGTGGTCTCGTGTGACATGTCGCGGGCGATCCGCTGCCGGAGCGTTCCGGGGGCGCTGCCTGGAGGTCCGCCAGTTGTGCGGTGCGGGCCGCGGTCCGCCTGCCGCCGCTACCGTGACCAGGCCGGCGATCTCACTGGGTACATCAAGGCTGAGCGGGAACGCCGCAGGCGTGAAATTCAGGGGCGCAAGAAGCACGGGCCATGCCGGGATCGGTCCTCCGTGGCCATGGCCGGCGTCCTTGGCCGGTCCGTATGGGATTACCTGATCCATGAGGCCGGTCTGGAGCATCGGTATTTTGAGGTCCGGCTCCAGTCGCTCAGCCCTGAGCTTGGCGACAAGCCGTACGTACGAGGCGGTCTCACTCCGCGTCAGGTCCACGCCGCGTTCGTCAAGGAGCGCGACAGGGATCCGTGCATCCGGCTCACGTGGGGGTACCTCACCCGCTTCGGGCTGGAGCACTGGCGAGGCAGCCCGTCGCTCGCCTGGCAGGAACTCACGGGGGAGCCGATTGAGGAACAACCGCGGAGCCCAGAAGACCGGGACAGAATCTCCCAGCGCAGGTACGGGCCTTCCGGCAGTTACTTCAGCCCGGGCGGGGGCGGCTTTGGCTCGGTCCACTGAGCGACCCTGTCGTTCTGTGGCCGCCACCGTGGGGCCCGGCCGGCATGCCCAGCTTGACCAGCTGACAAGTTCGACCGGAACGGGACGGTTATGTCACGACCGGCCGAGTTCCCCCGCACAGCCTCCGCCACTTCTTCGCCTCCACCACCCTGGCCGCCGGCATCTCCCTCCACGTGGTCTCCCACTGGCTCGGCCGCACATCCATCAGAATCACCGTCGATGCCTACGGCCACCTCATCCCCGCCTCCTGGGACCGCTGCCGCGACACCATGCAGACCACGCTGCCCCTGGAGGAAACCTGCGAGGTAACCGAGTTGAAGTGATCGGCGGCCCGCCGGGCTTCGGGCGGTACCGTCGACGGTTGCTGGTTGTGCGCTGGTTACTGTTCCGCAGCGGCGGTATTTTCGCAGGCGACTGCGGTTTCGTCGACGTTCCGCTTCAATGTGTAGTGCCTGTCGTGGCAGTTGATCGCGGATCTGGCAAATATTCAGGTCAGCCGGGGTCGGCCCGCTTACGGGCCGACCCCGTCGCCGTTCCCGTGCTGGATCGGTGCTGGATGGAGGACCAGGTGAGGTTGGACGGGGCGTTTGTGCAGGACCTCCTCTCCAGGTGGAGAGCACGGCCCTTGAGAGGGTGCCTAACGGGTAACTGGCGGATGCCGCAGTTCCCCGTCACTGTCGTGTGACCGCAGGTTCGTGCCCTCGGCAGGAGCCGCAAAACACGGCTGGTCCGGCAGGAGCCGGAAAACATGGCTGGTCGCACACATGGCGCTGACCTGCGCATTTGCGCGCCGTAGTGGCGGTGGAGGCCCGGACCCGGCTGGTGCCGCTGGCCTGAATGTGAACAAATATTGAATGAGTCCAGTGTTCGAAGCGACTCCGGACAGGTTCGACGCAGATGGGAACAGTCCGCGGCGGGGGCGGCACCCCTGAACACCCCCGACCCCGCCACCTTCCACGGCGGCGAGGCCGACTGCACCGACTACCCCACCCACATCGCCTGAGCAGAGCACCCGGTGCCCGGGGGAAACGTCTCCCCCGGGCACCCAGGCATGGCTGCGACACACACCAGACTCACAATTGACGAGCCACCAAGGGGCAGCGGGCCACCGCCGAGCGGAATATCGATGCACCCCTCGTTGTCCCGGCTGCCACCCATGGACCGAGGGCCCTGCCCGCGGAATCACGCCTGCGGGGCGGGCACCGGGAAGAGCATGCAACTGCTGGTGGCGTGGGCGAGCAGTCGGTCCGTCGCGTCGACCAACTGCGCTTGGGCGAGAGCGGTTTGGTGCCCCTTGCTGACGACCGTGCCGATGGCGCGTACCGGGCCCGTATCCACAGTGACCCGCCGCAGGAACTTCACGGTCAGGTCGAGCGAGGTGTACGCCATGCCCCGCGGGAGAGTGGACTGGACGGCGCAGCCCGCCGCCGAGTCGAGCAGAGTGGCGAAGATGCCGCCGTGGACGCTGCCGATCGGGTTGTAGTGCTCCTCGCCCGGTGTCAGCGAGAAGGTCGCCCTGCCGGGCTCCACCTCGTCCAGGGCGAAGTCGACGGTGTAGCTGATCGGCGCCCTCGGCAGCCGCCCCGCCTGCACCTCGCGCAGGAAGTCGATGCCGGCCATGCGCCCGGCGGCCTCCGCCGAGATCGCGGGATCGTCCCAGTGATACGTACGCGTTCGCCCCACGGTCCAGCGCCCTTCCCTCTGACTGTCAGCTGACTTTTTCGAGTGAAGCTAGGCTTTCGCTCACCTGACTGTCAATGGCGAAGGCAGCTCCGTACGATGGCGGAATGGAGTGGCTTGAGGCGAGTACGGAGAACTGCCCTGTCCAGCGCACGCTCGACGTGATCGGGGAGAAATGGACGATGCTGATCCTGCGTGACGCCGTCAACGGGGTCCGCCGCTTCGACGACTTCCACCGCCACATCGGCCTGTCGGAAGCCGTCCTCAGCGACCGCCTCCGCAAGCTGACTTCGGCCGGCATCCTGAAGACCGTCCCCTACCGGGAGCCGGGCAGCCGCTCCCGCAACGAATACCGCCTGACCCGCAAGGGCTGGGACCTATGGCCCGTTCTGATGGCGCTGAGCCAGTGGGGCGAGGCATACACCCTCGGCTCCGAGGGTCCTGCACTGGATGTCCGCCACACCGAGTGCGACGCCCCGGTCCGCGTCGTCGTCGAGTGCTCCGCGGAGCACTCTCCCCTCACACCCCGTGATGTCACCGCCAGGCTGGGAACAGGCGCCCGCCTCCGGTCGTGAGCCCTCGACCTGGGGCCTGTCTCTCTGACCGGTCCCTGACTCATGGTGGGGCTGGCCAGCCTGCTGCGATGACGGCCCCGGTCTCCTGTCTCTGACCCACGGTGCAAAGTAGCCGTCGGCTCCAGGAGCGGCCGGCCTCGACTCGAGGTGGCTGAGCCGGGCGGTGCGGCGGAGAGTCGGCCCTCGAAGGTGGTCTCGAAGGCGTTGGGGGCGGCCCTCCACCACTCTGGCCGGTGTTTGCGGTCCTTGCCGGGCGGTTCAGGCTCATGCAGGGGGTACGGCGAGTGTCCGTCTGCTCGCGTGGCAGCCAAACCTTCAACGTTTTCGCGATGTCGCGATGAGTTCGGTCGCCTCGGTCAGTCTGTAGGTGTGTCGGGCGGTCCGATGACCTCACGACAACCCGCAACTGCTACTTCCGGAGAGAAGCTGATGTCCGACACCACCTGCCACATGTCGATCTCGCTCGACGGCTTCGTCGCCGGACCCGACCAGAGCCGAGACAATCCGCTGGGCAAGCGCGGCAAAGAGCTGCACAGCTGGCATATCGGCGACCCGCGCGCGACCGAAGCCGACAAGACGGCCAACAGCTGGCTGATGCGCCCGCGTGGCGCCTACATCATGGGCCGCAACATGTTCGGGCCGATCCGCGGTGAGTGGAACGAGCCATGGGACGGATGGTGGGGCTCCGAGCCCCCCTACCATGCCCCGGTCTTCGTGCTCACTCGCTACGCCCACGAACCGATCAAGATGGAGGCAGGGACCACCTTCCACTTCGTCACCGAAGGCTTCGACGCCGCTTACGCGCAGGCGCTCGAAGCCGCCGACGGCAAGGGTGTGGACATCGCCGGTGGCGCTTCGACAGTTCGACAGGCACTCAACGCCGGCGTGATCGATGAACTCACCCTCGACATCGCCCCCGTCCTACTCGGCAGCGGCGAGCGCCTATTCGAGGGCGTCGAGAGCTTCGATTTCGAGCCCGTCGAGGTGCTCCACTCACCGCTGGCCACCCATGTCCGCTACCGCAAACGCGACGCCGGCTGAGCAGCAACTGGGCCTTCGCTCGTCTCGATCGCGGATCTCCGGCGAACAGTCGGCTCTTGAGTAACCAGGGACGGCGACCTGCGCGGTCGCCGTCCTTTTGGCGGGCACCGACACCAGGGCAACGTCCTGGCCGGCGTCTTTGACGGAGAGTGCGAATCTCCTCATCGTCCATGGGCCTGCCTGACGAGCCTCTTGGGCTCTTGACCAGCGCCGGCTCCAGATGAGGATGGCTGCAAGGTGGAGTCGGCCTGGTAGGCGATTGCGAGCTTGCCCGTCCGCATGGCGAGGCCGCGCCTTGCTTGAGCCGCGCGATGCACCGCTCGATGGCATTGCGCTCCTTGTATGTCTCGGCGTCGAAGCGGGGCGGGCGGCTCCCGGTGCGGCCTCGCCGCAGGCGATGGCCGATCTGGTCGGCGGGCGGCGGGATGACCGCACGGATGCCACGTCGACGGAGGTGCCCACGGATCGCACGGGAAGAGCAGGCGCGATCGGCAAGGACAACGCCGGGGCGGGTTCTTGGTCTTCCGAGTCGGGTTCTCGGGATCCGGATACCGGCCATGACCGCCTCGAAGGCCGGTGCGTCACCGGCCTGGCCCGCAGTGACATGGATGGATAGCGGCCGTGCCCGGCTGTCACTGGCAAGATGGACCTTCGTGCTCAGACCACCACGGGAGCGACCGAGTGCGTGGCCCTCGGGTTCGGATCGGCTAGGGCCTGTCTCCTTGACGAAGAACCCTCCCCGCCGAGTGGAAAATCTGGCGACCCGAGGGGACCGCTCGACTACGGTCGCGCGAGGAGGTAGACGCGTGTCGTGGCCATCTGTGATCATCCTTGTCCCCGAGGAACGTCGCCCGTCGCTTGAAGGGCGAATCCGTTCCCTTGGGCTCGTACCGGATCCCGTGACGGGCGACGAAAGGCTGCACCAGCACGGGTACTCGTACTACATCGACCTCTCGGGCGGGATCCTGGCGGACTACGAGCCGGAGGAGCGCGAGGATGTGAGGACCCGGATCGGCGAACCGTACGCGGTCTATGTGTCGTGCCAGTCCATGGACGCGGCCCGGGCCTTCCTCCGCTACGTCCTGCCTGGTGTGGACGGTCTTGTCGACACCAACCACCACGAGATCCTGCAGGCGAGCGAGTTCCTCACCCTGGTGGACCATTACCCCGGCTGGGACTGGCGTCGCCAACCGAGCACAGACCTCCAGTAGACCGGCTCCCGTCGGTGTCCTGTCATCTGCGGGTCCAGATGAGGATGGCGGCCAGGTGCAGGGCGGCCTGGTAGGCGACAGCAAGTTTCTCCGTCCGCATGGCGAGGCCGCGCCCTTGCTTGAGCCGCGCGATGCACCGCTCGACGGCATTGCGCTGTTTGTATGTCTCGGCGTCGAAGCCGGGCGGGCGGCCCCCGGTGCGGCCTCGCCGTAGACGGTGGCCGATCGGATCGGCGGGCTGCGGGATAACGGCACGGATACCGCGCCGGCGAAGGTGGCCACGGATCGAGCGGGAAGAGTATGCGCGATCCGCTAGGACGACCGCAGGGCGGGTTCTTGGCCTGCCGAGTCCGCTTCGCGGGGTCCGGATTCCGGCCATGACTGCCTCGAAGGCCGGTGCGTCACCGGCCTGGCCCGCAGTGACGTGGATGGATAGCGGCCGTGCCCGGTTGTCGCCGGCCAAGTGGACCTTCGTGCTCAACCCACCGCGGGAGCGTCCGAGCGCGTGATCCTCTGGCTCGGCCCGGCTGGGCGCCCCCTTTTCCCGGCTCCGGCCGAATGCTGGTGGGCCCGGCAGACGGTGGAGTCCACCGAGACTGTCCAGCCAACGTCGTCGTCGGCATCCGCCACTGCGAGGACAGTCGCGAGGATCCGTTCCCAAGTTCCGTCCATGGCCCACCTGGTCAAGCGTTTGTGCGCGGTCTGAAAGGGCCCGAGTTCCTCTGGCAGATCCCGCCAGGGCGAGCAGGTGCGGTACTTCCACGCGATGGCCTCCAGGGTCCGGCTCCTCGGTGGCCAGCTCGCGGGGTACCGGCATCTCCTGAGGGCCGGACGGGGTGAACATGGTGCCCGCCGGCTGGATCGGGGAGGGGGCGACCGGCTGCCGGTGGTGGGGGGTGTTGTCGGGGTGGGACATCCGTCCGGCGTGCATGAGCTGGATGACGATGCGTCCGTCGACGCCGTGCACGGCGTCGGTGACCTTGCGCCACCCGGCGATGTGCTCCTCGGTGTAGATGCCGGGGGTGAGCAGGTAGTCCTGTCCGTCGGCGTTGGGCTGGGTGCCCTCGGTGATGATGAGGGCGTGCGAGGCGCGTTGGGCGTAGTACTCGGCGTTCAGCTCGGTGGGTATGCCTTCCGGGGTGGACCGGTCCCGTGTCATGGGGGCCATCGCAAGCCGGTGCGGCAGGGAGATCTTCCCGGCGACGATCGGGTTCCACAGGGCGTTGAGCATGGGGGATTCCTCAGGTTATGGGTGGCGGATCGCTAAGGGGCGTCACCGTGTGGGCGTGGTCGGCCGGGTGGAGGTCCGTCGCCGTCCTGTTTCTGAGGGTGGTGGAGTAGCAGCGGTAGAAGGGGAGTTCGCGGGTGTAGCGGTGGCGGCGCACAACCAGGAAGGCTGTCCCTGTTGTCGCTGCCGGTGGGGGTGTCGTCGGGGCGGACCTCGATCAGGGCCCAGACGTAGTGCCGGTCACCCTTCAGCCCGTGCCCGGTGCGCATGCGCATCCAGGACTTTGCCGGAACCCTGGCGGCAAGCCGGGTAGCGGTGAAACGGCCGACGGAGGTGGTGGCGGTGTGGTCGGCCTTGACGGCCCGGGCGTAGTCGAAGCCCAGAGCACGGGCGGTGGGTCGCAGTTCCGAGGCCGCTGTAGACCTCGTCGCCGGTGAACCAGCGGGCGCGTATGCCTTGTTCGTGGGCACGGTGCAGCATGGCAGCGGCGAGCTACGGCTTGGTGGCAAAGATGATCTCGTCCGGCACGTGTGTGAGCAGGCGGCGTTCCTCGTCCTCGGCCCGGCCCAGGCGGCGGGCAGGTACAACTCCCGGTCGATCAGCGCGTGGCCGCGCGCCGATGCGTAGGTGAGGTGGACAGCGACCTGGCACAGCCCCGCCCAGGGCCCCGGAGTACTGGCGGGCTGCGCCCACACAGTCGGTGGAGGACTTCTCGTCTCCCGTCTCGTCGATGGCCAACACCGCCCGTTCCTCGGCGAGTTCACTGGCAGCCCAGCGAGCCAGTCGGTCGCGGGCCGCTTCGTGATCCCACGATCCACGGGAGAGGAAGTGCTGAAGCCGGTGTGGGCCCGGACGTCCAGGCGCCTCGGCGAGCGTCCAGCAGTTGCGCCGTTCCAGCTCCATCAGCATCGCCTGCGTCATCTGCCGTGCCGGCAGCCGCCAGTCACGACGCGGGAAACAGCAGGCCACCTCGGCCATCACCGCCCCGAACAACTGCCGCCCACACCTGCTCGGCTACCGTGGCCTCCACGGCCACCTGGTCCTTGATCGTCCTCACAAACGTTCATGATCATGGTGGCCGTTGCCGTACCGGCCCCGCCGACCCGCACGAACGCATATGACCGAGCGCCCCCAGTTGGCCAACCTGAGGACGCTTGTCGGCCGGCGCGCGCCTGGGGGTTATCCGGGGATGGTGCCGAGGTCGACGCCGGTCAGGTCACTGCTGGCGTCCCACAGCCGCGCCGCTACGGAGGTGTCGGCGAGGTGGTTCCACGCCGGTTCACGCTGGGGCTTGCCGCGCAGGCTGAAGACGCGCGGTCCCCACAGCTGCCCTCCGCGCACGGTCGGGTCGAGCACCGCTCGGACCGCGGGCCATGCGCCGGCGTGCTTGCCCTGGACGAAGAGGGCGGCTGGTGCCCCGCAGAGCCGCGCACCAGCGGTCCGCACATGGACCGGCGGGCGTGACGGGGTCAGGGAGTCCAGCGCGCCGCCGGGATGGACCACCACGCTTGCCACCGTGCTGTCGACGGCGCGCAGGTGGCGGTCGAGTTCGAGACCGAAGTACATCTGCGCCAGCTTGGAGCGTCCGTAGGTGCGCTTGGGCCGGTAGTCCTTCCGGGACTGCAGGTCGTCGAGATCGAGCCGCTCGGACTTCGCCGCGAAACTGCCCATGGTCACGATGCGGGCCGCCGGTGCGGCCGACAACAGCGGCAACAGCCAGTGGGTCAGCGCGAAGTGCCCGAGGTGGTTCGTGCCGAACATGAACTCGTGACCGTCCCCGGTCTCCCGACGCGGCGGGTCGTCGAGCGCAACGCCGGCGTTGTGGACCACCGCGTCGAGGCATTCCACATCCAGTGATTCCACCGCTGTTCTGAGCGACGAGAGGTCGGCGAGGTCCAGCCGTACGGCCCGCACCCGCGCCCCAGGGACACGCGAGCGGATCGAGGCCGTGGCGACTTCGGCCTTCGCGGGACTCCGGCTGCCCAGTACGACAGTGGCTCCGGTTGCGGACAACTGCTCCGCGACGAAGTACCCGATGCCGGCGTTGCCGCCGGTGACCAGGAAGACGCTGCCATCGGCACGCGGCAGCCGTTGAACATCCCAGGGCAGGATGGAGGACGTGGACGACATGGCGGCGTGGCTCCCTTGCCGTTGAAGGCGGCTGCGGCTGCCCTGCTGGGCAGCTCGACGCGCACGGTTCCAGCGGCCCCCGACACATCGCCTACGGATCACCGACAGCCCCGCCGAACGGCCGACATCCAGCCGACGCGGTGCTGGCCCGTCACAGCGCACCGTTGCCACTGAGCACTGAATGGCCAACCGTGGCGCTCAGTCACTACGCATCAGCGATCAAGACTTACAGCTGCCCTGTCTGAGTACTACGGTGCCTCCGTCAACCCGGCAGTATCGCCACGGACCGCACATCGCAGTGTTGGTCCGGGCCTCCCGGCGCCTACAGGATCAAGACGCCGGAAGAGGAGAGGCCACCGGACGACCTGCTGAAGCTCGCCGGCGCCCTCCCCGAAGCCACCGCGACCGCGACCGCGACTCCCCCCCCGCCAAACCACTCAGCGAGGCCGAACGCACCGTCGTCGCCCAGCTCATCCGGGACAGCCGGGCATCCACCGCAAACATCGCCCGGGCCGCGGGCCTGGCCACCTCCACCGCGCACCGTCTCGTCCGCCGGGTACTCGACGAGGGATGGGTCAAACCGCGCCTGGAGATCGTGTCGGAATGGCTCGGCTTCCAGACCCCCTTCATGCCCCGCCTGCGAGTGGCCCCAGGCGAAACCCCCGACGTGATGCGTCGCATCGACCAACTCCCCTACACCCGCCTCGCGGCCCACGTCGCCAGCGACATGTCCGTCCTCGCCACCGGCCTGGTCGCCGACCGCTCCGCCCTGGCGCTCTTCATCGACAACGAACTGGCCAAGATCCCTGGCATCCTCGCCGTCAGCGTCGACGTCATGCTCACTGAACCACGCCGCTACTGGCTGGACCGGGACCTGGCCTCCGGTCTCGGCGAATTCCACGCACCGACGCTGCTGTGACCCCCCATCGCGTTGACTGGCGCAATCCGCCTGACCAGGCGACTCACGGGACCAGAGCACCTGAGGTCAGTCGGCTGACGTGTGACGGCTACCTACTCGACGGTCAGCCGCCCTGACAGGCGGCTGACCGTCCCGCCGTCGCAGCCGCGACAGTGTCGTCATTCCTCTTCGACATTCGCGAGCCGGTTGTTCACAGGCTGCCTCCGGAACCGTCGAGAAACGCCGTTCCCAGAAGTCCACGAAGCCATCCGGTGGTCCCAGCGTGTGCGGGTTGCTCCCCGCCACGTCACCGAGATGGCGAGGAGCATGGTGTGGTCCCAGCGCGTGCGGGGCAGGTCCGGCCTGCTGGCGGTCATCAGCACGGCCAGGCAGGGGCGGGACGCAGCGGCGGCTTGGTCAGAAACCCCCGACAACAGCTGCGCGAGCCCCAGCCCTGGTCGAGGACGGTGCTCTGCACGGGGAGGAGAGCGACCCGGGCGTCTCGGCGAAGGCGGCATCGTCGTGCTCTGCGCACCACCAGGAAACGGTCGGCGAACGGCGGCTGTGAAACTACTGCGCACTGCCGGAAGGACACAGCCGGCAAGGTGGCAGGCAACACCGCACCAACCTCTGGGGCACCCCTCTCCCAAAACCACCCTCGGACACCGACTGGTACCCCACGGGTGCCAGGAATGTGCTGGTTGAGGCGCGCTTCAACCAGCACATTTTGCTGTGCAGCCCCGGGAGACTTGTGCGATGGCCTGCCTCTTGTTCAGGGAGCAGTCGCCCCCCAGCAGTTGCACGCCCCGAGCGGATCTCGGCCGCAGTGGCAGACCGGGACACGCCAACTCTCCTGCCAGGAGCACCAGGAGCCGAATCCCTCCCTTTCGCGGGAGCGCGGGATGCCACCGGACCGGCCTACCGTTCCCCGCTGTCGGGCGGCATCATCTGTGCTGGGAGGTGGTGGTGTTGCAGTCCTTGGCGGAGGCCGACCCACGGGAGATCGGGCCGTATCGATTACTGGCCGTACTGGGCCATGGCGGTATGGGCCGGGTCTTTCTGGGGGCTGCGTCGGACGGCCGACTCGTGGCCGTCAAACTGATCCGCGCAGCTCTCGCCGACGACGGGCGCCACCAAGGGCGGTTCAGACGGGAGGTGGCCGCGGCGCGCAGGGTGCGCGGCGTCCACACCGCACCCGTGCTCGACGCGGACCTCGACGCGCCCACACCATGGCTGGCCTCGGCCTTCATCTCCGGCCCGTCGTTGCAGCAGGTGATCAATGCCGGTGTGACCGGTAAAGCCGTTGACGGCATCACCGCCAATGCCGCCACCGTCGATGTCGCCGCTGAGACGCTTCCGGAGGAGGCCGCGCTGCGGCTGGCCGCCGGTCTGACCGCCGCGCTCGACGAGATCCACGGGGCCGGACTGGTGCACCGGGACCTCAAGCCGGACAACATCCTCCTCACCGACGAACCCACCACGACGGGCGTCCCGCCCACCGACGGGGGCGGCGTGCTGGTCAACGACGAGGGCGTCCGGGTGGTCGATTTCGGTATCGCGCTGGCCACCGACGACGCCCCGGGCAGCACCAGGCTGACGCGGACCGGGTGGGTGGTCGGCTCGCCGCCCTACATGTCTCCCGAACAGGTCGAAGGAGCCGCGATCACACCGGCGAGCGACATCTTCTCGCTCGGTTCCGTGGTGGTCATGGCCTGTACCGGAGAGAGTCCGTTTGCGGGAACGTCGTTGCAGCAGGTGCTCCACAACGTTCTGCACTCCGAGCCCGACCTGTCAGCGCTGCCGGACCGCATACGCCGGGTCGCCGAAGCGTGCCTGGCCAAGGACCCGGCCGAGCGGCCCGGCCTGAGCACGCTGCGAGATCTCATCGGCCATGTCACCACATCCGCGCGGCCCTGGACCCCGCGCGTCAGGGACCTCATACGGGACCAGCGCGCCGAGGTCGACCGGGTTCTCGGGCCCGCGGACGACGCGACCACCACCGGAGCAGAGGGAGGCGACAAGATCGACGAGGCATCATGGAACAGCAGGGCGACCGATCCGATCCCGTTCACCGTGGACGCCCTGCTGCCCGAGAAGTTCGTCAACGACCTCGACACCGAGTACCTCCGGGTGGCGGCGGGTCCCCGGCCGACTGAGGAGGTCGGGCCCAGGAACGTGGTCTCCGTGCTCACCTCCTGCGACTGCCCGCAGGTGATGGCCGGGGTCTACCTGGAGCAGCGCAGCCCGAACCCGCCCATTCTTGTCTCCGTCACCATCTTTCCGATGCCGGACAGCACGACGGCCGACATGACCTACAACTTTCTCCTCAAGGACGACTTGTACTGGAAGAAGCTGACGTTCTGGTCAGCGCAGACCCGCAGCGACGGCAGCCCCCGCCGCGGCGACTACGACGACGGATACTTCGAACGTGCCTACATCCGCAACTCCGGGCGCTATGTGATCACCGTCCGAACTCTGCGCACCGATCTCCTCTCGGAAACCTGGCTCTTTCCGTATGTCTATGCCGCGACAACCCGAGCGGTCCGCTCCTGCGGACCGGAGAACTATGGAAAGCGCTGACCGACAGCTTGTGGGTGGCCTGGGCCGGTGCATTGGTCCCCTTGTATGCGATCCGGCCGCGCAACCCCCGATCGGCGAGCAGGGTGCGGGACCTGGCCGAGTCATAGATGGCATCGAGGTGGACCGTGAGCCTCTTCCAACCTCAGGCCGAGGCGGTGAGCCCACAATGGTTTGAGGTCGGCGAAGTCGCAGCTCGGTCCGTTGACGGAAGTGTCTTTGAACGCGAGCGACGCGGTCGCCGGGTATCCGGAATCGAGCCAGCATGCGGCGGCGATCAGCTCTGGTTCGAGCAGTGGGCGGTTCGCGACCACCGGCTTTCGATCGGCGTACGCGTCAGCCGGGGCGAGGACGCCGATGCCGTCCGCGCCGGTTTCGTGCCGCCACCCTTCCGGTATGTCAAACACGATGCCGTATTCGGTGTCCTGTATGACGGTGGTGCCTTCCCACCACGAACCGGGAAAGGTCCGATCCAGGTCCGGGGGTATGCGGAGTTCGGCGGCCATGCGGTCAAAAAGTCGCCGGTCTTTCGTACGCGCGTCGATGCGCCACTGGTTTTGGGGGAGCCACACATCTGCATCGCGCCACGCCGGGGGCTCCGAAACCGGGTCCTCGCGCCACCGTTGCAGGCCCACGACAGAATGAACTCCAGGCCCGTACGGGTGTCTGCGCCGATCAGGGTCACTCCGTGGTCGTACGCCTCGCAGCCATCGGGCGGACGGGGAATCGTGGCCAGGTCGAACATGAAGCCGTAGTGCGGTTACAGCAGGGTGTAGTCATAGCTTTCGTCCCGCATCCGGGGTCCCCGGCGCTGATGGTCATCTTGGTCGCCGGCATCACATCACCCACCGGAGACAAGTTCGGCCAGGTGCTGCAGCGAGTTGGTGAGATGCTCGGGGCCGAACGGCGGGAACTCGATGTACTCCCGGATGGACTGCGGGACTGGTGACCAGTCGTAGGTGAGCGTGACCTCGGTCTTGGACGGACCGAGCGGCGCAAGGTCGTAACGCCAGCTCCAGCCGCCGAACTCCAGGTGACCGTCCTCCTTCTCCTGCCCTGTCAGCCAGCCGATGGCGCGCGGCGGGTCGAGCACCTGGACCTTGTTGGCCACCTGGTAGTCACCGTTGGGATGGGCGGCGTGATACATGTCCATCCGGAAAATCTGCCCCACTTCGGTCAGCGGAGCCCGCTCGACAGCTTGCTGAACCCAGCCGGTGCCATCGATCGCAGAATGGGTCGTCGGGTCCGCCAGCACCGCGAACACCTTCGCGGCGGGCACGGCGACCGTCAGGGTGGCGGTCAAGTTCTCCTGGTCCACGTGTGCACGCTCCTTGTCATCTCATCCCGGGCCTCCCGCAGGCGCGGAAGCGGGACGTTCCCAACATGCTGACGACGTGGGGAGGCGGAACTCATCGGTCGTGTGGACGGAATCCGCACGCGAAGAGCGGGCGGTTCAGCGAATGTCGGCGGTGGTACCCAGGCCCCCAGGCACCCCGCGCGGCGCTCTCCGTCCGGCTCCGATCGTGCTCAGAGAGCCGGATGTGAGGGCCCCACTATCGTCCGCAGTGCCGCAAGGTGCCGCTGATAGGCATCCCGGCCTCGGCGGGTCAGGCGGAGCCATACGCGCTGCCGGGTGTCGCGGACGGCCTTGCGCTGCTCGACGTAACCGGCGTCCATCAGCACGGTGACGTGCTTGCTCAGCACGGAGGCGGAGAGGTCGAGTTGCTTTTGGACCAAGCCGAACTCCGCCTCGCCCGCGGTGTCCAGCAGGGCGCAGATGCGCAGCCGGTTCGGGGCGTGGACGGTGGCGTCGAAGCCCTCCATCAGGTCGTGGTTCTCGGCGCTCACGCGGTCTTCCGGTGCAGGCGGACGAAGGCAAGGTGGAAGCCGACGGACACGGCGGCGCTGATCAGCGAGGCCGCGATCAGCCACACCGGCCATCCCGTGACGCGGAAGGCGAACGCTGCACCCACCAGCAGCACGGGCAGGCCGACCTGGAGCGGCACAGTCGCCCGCTTCGGCAGCACGTCCAGCCGCAGTGCCACCCCGGTCTTGTGACGCCACGTCTTGGCCGCGACGGCGAAGAGCGCCATGAACACCGCGGTGATCGCCAGCATGATGCCCATCCAGGCCGGGTGCGGCAGCAGCCATTCCGAGTCGGCCATGACGCCTCCGTAGGTGATCGGGAGCGCGGCAAGGTAGAGCGTCAGCGTGATGAAGAACCAGTTCGGCCACGGCGTGGCCGACAGCGCAGCGGCGGAGGCCCGGACGTGCTCGGTGTCGGCCAGGGCAGAACGGGCCTGCTCCGGCGTCAGCTGTACCCCGTTGGTTTCCATGACGGAAAGAGTAGCGGCTGGTTTCCAATACGGAAAGAGACGAGTTTCCGGTACGGCAAGTGACCAGCCCGCCGCCGGATTCTGTCTCTTCGCTCGTGATCGCAGAGCTTGCCGCTCGCGGCACCTTGGTGGATCACCACCTTGGGGGTCACCACCGTGGGTGGGGTCACCACCTTGGGGGGTCACCACCTTGGCGGGTCAGCTGAGTTGTGAGGTCGTCCGCTGCGCGGAGGCCCGGTCCGTCACCGCTGTCAGGCAGTGGTCCTGGCGACCTCGGCCGGGCGGAGCAGGGCGGTGAGCCGGTCGGCCTCGAGCAGCCCCTTTTCCAGGACGAGTTCGGCGACCCCGCGGCCGGTGGCGAGCGCTTCCTTGGCGATGTCGGTGGCGGCCGTGTAGCCGATGTGCGGGTTGAGCGCGGTGACGAGGCCGATGGAGTTCTCCACGCTTGCGCGCAGCGTCTCGGTGTTGGCGGTGATGCCGGACACGCACCGCTCGGCCAGGGTGCGGCAGGCGGCGCCCAGGTGGGTGATGCTCTCCGAGAGGGAATGCAGGATGACCGGTTCGAAGGCGTTGAGCTGGAGCTGGCCCGCCTCGGCGGCCATGGTGATGGTGACGTCGTTGCCGATGACCTCGAAGGCGACCTGGTTGACGACCTCGGGGATCACCGGATTGACCTTGCCGGGCATGATGCTGGAACCCGCCTGGACCGGCGGCAGGTTGATCTCCGCGAGCCCGGCGCGCGGGCCGGAGGAGAGCAGCCGCAGGTCGTTGCAGCTCTTGGAGAGCTTGACGGCGATGCGCTTGAGGACGCCCGAAAGGTGGACGAACGCACCGCAGTCCTGGGTGGCCTCGACGAGGTTGGCGGCGGTCACCAGCGGCAGACCGGTGATGGCGGCGAGGTGGCGGCGGGCGGCCTCGGCGTAGCCTGCGGGGGCGTTGAGGCCGGTGCCGATCGCGGTGGCCCCGAGGTTGATCTCGTGCACGAGCAGGGTGGCCTCGGCGAGCCGGCTGCGGTCCTCCTCCAGCATCACCGCGTAGGTGGAGAACTCCTGGCCAAGCGTCATGGGTACGGCGTCCTGGAGCTGGGTGCGGCCCATCTTCAGGACGTCGCTGAACTCCTCCGCCTTGGCGGCGAACGCCTCGCACAGCACGGTCATCGCGTCGCGCAGCTCGTGCACTGCGGTGATCGTGGCGACCTTGAGAGCCGTCGGGTAGGCGTCGTTGGTGGACTGGCTGAGGTTGACGTGCTCATTGGGGTGGAGGTGCGCGTAGTCGCCCTTGGCGTACCCCAGGAGCTCCAGGGCCCGGTTGGCGATCACCTCGTTGGCGTTCATGTTCGTCGAGGTGCCGGCGCCGCCCTGGATGACGTCGACGACGAACTGGTCGTGCAGCCGGCCGCCCCTGATCTCCTGGCAGGCGGCTGCGATGACGTCCGCCTGGTCCGCGGTGAGCAGCCCGAGGTCCTGGTTGGCGCGTGCCGCGGCTTCCTTGACCGCCGCGAGGGCGTTGATCAGATGCGGATACGCGGATATCGCTGTGCCGGTGATCGGGAAGTTCTCGGTGGCGCGGAGCGTGTGGATGCCCCAGTACGCGGCGTCGGGTACGTCTCGGTCACCGAGCAGATCGTGCTCGCGACGGTGGTCAGCGGTCATGGCGCAGACATTTCCTTGGGCTCAGGCGGTGCGGGCGAGGGTTTGGCAGGGAATGTGGGGTCGGCCCGGGGGACAGGAGACAGGCCAGCTCATGAGGCGGCCAGTGCCCCCGCGGCCCGCAGGCTGCCGACGGCCGCGCCGCCGCCGATGACGGGCGTGGCGGCGAATCCGGCCAGGACTGCGGGGTCGACCCCGCACCGGGCGAGCGCCGCCGCGGTCACCGGCATCCGGGCGCGATCGGCGCCGTCGGCGATCTTCACGCCGACGGCGCGTCCGTCGGGCAGCGCCGCTACCTGCACGCCCTCGAAACCGTCCTTCGCGAGCAGGCCCGGTACCGCGCGCATCAGCCGGGCGACGTCCCGTCCGGTGCCCGAGGCCATCTCCGGGTGCTCCCGCATGGCCTGCGCAACCCGGCCCTCATGGGTGTCCGGCGCGGCCGTCGCCAGCCGTGCGACGGCGCGGGTGAGCCCGTGCAGGGACACCGCGAACAGCGGTGCCCCGCAGCCGTCGACGCTCACCCCGGCGAGCTCCTGTCCGGTGAGGTCAGCCACCGACTCGGCGACCGCCCGTTGCAGCGGGTGTCCGGGGTCGAGGTAGTCCGGCAGTGGCCAGTCCCGCAGCCTGGCCGTCATCAGCATTGCGGCGTGCTTGCCCGAGCAGTTCTGGGCGAGCCGGGTCGGGCCGAGCCCGCGGCGCAGCCACTCCTCGCGCTGTTCGGCGCCGTAGGGCAGGTCGGGGGTGTTGTGCAGATCGTCCTCGGCCAGTCCGGCGAGGCGCAGGATGTGCCGGGCGCCGGACAGCTGCCGGGCCTCGCCCGAGTGGCTGGCCGCGGTGAGGGCCAGCAGCTCGCCGTCCAGCTCCAGTCCGGCGCGCCGCAGGGCGACCGCCTGGAGAGGCTTGAGCGCCGAGCGCGGGTAGAAGGCGGCCTCGATATCGCCGGCCCGGAACTCCACGCTGCCGTCCGCGGCCAGCACCACGACCGAGCCGTGGTGGACGCCTTCGACGATCCCGCCGCGCACCATGTGGGCGAGCGGGACATGGGCGGGTGTACGGCGCACGGGCGGCTCTGTCAAAGGTCGCCGCGCTCCCAGCCGTTCCGTCGCAAGTTGCTCGGCAACTTGCTCGGCCGGGGGCACCGGCACCGCGGCCGTGCTCCCGTCCGCGGTACGGATCACGCTCATGCCTCGCCCTCGGTCCGCTCGGCTTCCGCCCGCCGGGCCTGAGCCGCGGCCCGGATGGATCCGACCCGGCCGCGTACCAGGAACCAGCCGCCCACCAGCGCCAGCGCGATCCCGGGCAGGGACATGACGGTGATCCGCCCCGCGCCGCCGTCGGCCCACATCAGGCCCAGGACGGAGACGAGGAACGCGAGCGTGACGAGCTCGGTCCACGGTGAGCCGGGCAGCCGGTAGCCGGGCCGGACGACCTCTCCGGCCTTGGCCTTCCGCCAGAAGAGCAGATGACTGATCATGATCAGCGCCCAGGTGGCCAGGATGCCGATCGCTGCGAAGTTCAGCACGATCTCGAACGCGTCGCTCGGCACGACGTAGTTGAGCCCCACGCCCAGGACGCAGACGGCCGAGGTGAGCAGGATGCCGCCGTACGGAACGTGGCTGCGGCTCATCACACCGGTGAACCCGGGCCCCGAGCCGGACAGCGCCATCGACCGCAGGATGCGCCCGGTCGAGTAGAGCCCGGAGTTGAGGCTGGACATCGCGGCGGTGAGGACGACGAGGTTCATGACGCCGCCCGCCGCGGGCACGCCGATGTTGGAGAGCACGGTCACGAAGGGGCTCTCGTCGGCCGAGTACGCGTCCCAGGGCAGCAGCATCGTCAGCAGCACCACCGAGCCGACGTAGAACAGGGCCACCCGCCACATGATGGAGTTGATCGCCTTGGGCATGATCTTCTCCGGCTCACGAGTCTCGCCTGCCGTGACACCGACCAGCTCGACCGAGGCGTAGGCGAAGACGACGCCCTGGATGACCAGCAGCATCGGCAGCATGCCGTGCGGGAAGACCCCGCCGCTGTCGGTGATCAGTGAAGGACCGGGGGAGTGGCCGTCCACCGGCTGCTGGGTGACCAGGAGGAAGATGCCGATCAGCATGAAACAGACCAGCGCGCCGACCTTGATGATCGCGAACCAGAACTCCATCTCACCGAAGATCTTCACGGATATCAGGTTCACGGCCAGCACGACGGCGAGCGCGATCAGGGCGATCACCCACTGCGGGACATCGCTGAACATTCCCCAGTAGTGCGTGTACGTCGCCACCGCCGTGATGTCGGCGATCCCGGTGGTTGCCCAGTTCAGGAAGTACATCCAGCCCGCGACGAACGCCCCCTTCTCGCCCAGGAATTCGCGGGCGTAGGAGACGAATGCACCGGAGGACGGGCGGTGCAGGACGAGTTCGCCCAGCGCCCGTACGACGAGGAAGGCGAAGACCCCGCAGACCGCGTAGGCCAGCGCAAGAGAGGGCCCGGCGCCCGCGAGCCGGCCGCCCGCGCCGAGGAACAGCCCGGTGCCGATGGCGCCACCGATGGCGATCATGTTGACGTGCCGGGACTTCAGGGACTTGCTGTATCCGACATCGCCGGCGTCGATGGCATCGAGGGACGCGGCGGCGGTGTGCTGCCGTTCCGTTTGCTGCAGGGTTCTTTCGGTCACGCCTGTTCTCCGCCTTCTTCCGTGAGGGGGCCGGTGGGGGCGGTGCGGTGGGGGCGCACGATGGATTCGAGGGTCGTCTCGACCCGTTCGAGGTGGTGCGTCATGGCGTCCACGGCGTCCTGCTCGGAGCCGTCCTCGAGCGCCTCCACGATCGCCCGGTGCTCGCGGTTGGACTGCTCGCGCCGTCCGCCCACGTCGTTGAGGAACGCCGACTGCTGGGCCAGCGCGTCGCGGATCTCCTCGACGAACCTGCGGAAGACCGGGTTCTGAGATGCCTGGGCGACCGCCAGATGGAAGAGGGAGTCCATCGCCACCCACGCGGTGGTGTCGGTCTCCTGCTCCATCCGGTCCAGCAGGTGGGAGAGCCGGTCGAGGTCTTCGGGAGTACGGCGCAGGGCCGCGTATCCGGCCACCGGGATCTCCACGTGGTGGCGCACCTCAAGGAGGTGGCTCGCCGTGTAGTCGCCGAAGGTCGGGTCCTCCACCGCGCCATTCGAGATGACGAAGGTGCCTTTGCCGGTGCGCGAGACCGTGAGCCCCATCGTCGCCAGGGCGCGCAGGGCCTCCCGCAGTACGGGCCTGCTCACCTCCAGACGACGGCAGAGCTCCGCCTCCGAGGGCAGCTTGTCGCCCACCGCGTACTCGCCGCGCTCGATGGCACCACGCAGATGCGTCAGGACGGCTTCCATCGCGCTGATGCGCCGGGGTATGCCTGAGGGTGTCTGGCTGTCTGACAGGTTCACGATGCAGGATCCTCAATGGCATGAGGGAGCCGTGTCAAGGGGCGGAGAGCTGTCAGATTCTGCGCGACCTGCCCCGCTCGGAACGCGGGCCCCGGCCTGACCACCACCAAGACGTCCTCCGAAGCCGCACAGGGCAGCCCCAGGCGGAAGAGGGATCTCTGCCGGCCCAGGGGCGTCCCCCAGGTGATGGGCATGTTGGTCTTCGACGATGCAGCGGGGCCCCGATACCGTACTGGGATGACGATTGTGCTGGTCATGGCGTGTTCGGCGGCCGTGATACGGCACTGAACAGTCCTGGCGCGTGGCGAGGCGTGACATTGGGGTTGTGGAGGCAGCCGTGGCGGAGTCACGAGACGACGGCCGGCTGGCCGGGCGCCTGGCGGCCGTAGCTGCGTTGGGGTTCGTGCTGGTCATCCCGCCGTTGTTGGCGCAGTTCGACCAACGGGACCGGGTCTTCGGCGTCCCGGTTCTCTGGGCGTACATCTATCTCGTATGGGCGATCGTGATCGGCCTGGTCGCCGTCATCGTCGCCAGATCGCGGTAGTGCTGTGCTTCGGACCGGGGTCATCGTCGCTGTTTCGGTGGCGTACCTCGGTGTGCTCTTCGCTGTGGCCTTCTATGCCGATCGGCGGGCAGACACCGGCCGGAGCCTGATCAACAGCGGCACGGTCTACGCCCTCTCCCTTGCGGTGTTCGAAACCGCGTGGGCGCTCTACGGCAACGTGGGCTCGGCCGCCACGACCGGTATCGGCTTCCTGGGGTTCTACCTGGGGCCAGTGATCACGTTCGCGCTCGGCTGGCTGGTGCTGCGCAGAATCATCCGGATCAGCCGTCGGCACCGGGTCACTTCGCTGGCCGACTTCGTCTCCGCCCGCTACGGCAAGAGCGCGGTGTTGGGCGGGCTGGTCACGATCATCGCTGTGGTCGGGGTTGTTCCGTATATCTCGCTACAGCTCAAAGCCGTCTCCAACACCTTTGAGATCATTCGGCGGTATCCGGGGATCACCTCCCCGTCGGATCTGGGCCATGTTCCGCTGCTTCAGGACACCGGCCTGTATGCAGCGCTGCTGCTCGCTGTGTTCACCATCCTCTTCGGCACCCGCCACCTGGACACCGCTGAACGCCACGAGGGCATGGTTGCGGCGGTCGCATTCGAGTCCGTGGTCAAGCTCGGGGCGATTCTCGCGGTCGGGGTCTTTGTGACCTTCTGGATGTTCCGGGGGTTCGACGACCTGTTCACCCAGGCAGTGAACGCCGACCTCACCCAACTGTTCACGCTGCGAGGGCACACCGGCTACGGCACATGGGTCTGGCTCACGGTGCTGTCCATGCTGTCGATCATGCTGCTGCCGCGGCAGTGGCAGGTCACCTTTGTCGAAAACGTGGACGAGCGGCACCTCAAGCGGGCGATGTGGCTGTTCCCGCTGTATTTGCTCGCGAACACCTTCTTCGTCATTCCGATCGCAGCCGGTGGGCTTCTGCGGCTCGGGAAGGCCGCCGACGCCGACTCCTACGTGCTGACCCTCCCGATGGTCGAAGGGCAGCAGGCACTCGCGCTGTTCGTCTTCATCGGCGGCCTCAGCGCGGGCACCGCAATGATCACCGTCGAGACCATCGCGCTCAGCACCATGGTGTCGAACTCACTGGTGATGCCGCTGCTGCTGCGCGGCAAGTCCCGGCTGGCGCACCGGGACGACGTCACCGGCCTGGTACTGGGCATCCGCCGGACGACCATCGTGCTGGTCCTGCTGCTCGGGTATGCGTACTTCCGACTCGCAGGCGAGGGACGGGCGTTGACGTCGTTCGGCCTGGTGTCGTTCGCTGCTGTGGCACAGTTCGCGCCCGCGATCCTCGGCGGTCTGTTCTGGAAGAACGGCACCCGCTGGGGCGTGCTGGTGGGCCTTGTGGCGGGCTTCTTCATGTGGGGGTACACCCTGCTGCTGCCGAGCTTCGCCGAGGCCGGGCTGCTGCCTGCCTCGTTCCTGCGTGAGGGCCCGCTCGGCATTGAGCTGCTCCGGCCGCAGCAGCTGTTCGGCCTGGCGGGAATGGACCCGATCAGCCATGCGATGTTCTGGAGCGCACTGGTGAACGTCGGTGGGTATGTCGCCGTCTCACTCGCCGGACGACCGAACGCCGCCGAGCGGGCGCAGGCGGTGCAGTTCGTCGATATCTTCGCGGAGCCTGCCAGAGAGCGGCGCTGGCAGGCCCGTGCCACGGTCGGCACATTGCAGACAATGCTGGAGCGCTTCCTCGGGCGGGAGGGCGCCGAGCGGGCGATGCGCTCCTACCCCGGAACGAGACCCGACTCACCCGAAGCCGCAGCGACCCCGGATCTGATCCATCACGCGGAAGCCCAGCTCTCCGGCCCCATTGGCGCGGCGTCCGCGCGGCTTGCGGTCGACGCGGTGGTCGGAGAGGAACCACTCCGCACCGATGAGGTGATGGAGATGATCGGCGAGGCGTCGCAGAGGGTCGAGCTGGTCCGGGGGCGGCTGGAGTTCCTCTACGACGCGACCCGCGGTATGGGCACCACCCTCGATGTGACTCATACGGCCGAGGAGCTGGCTCAGGTCGCGGTCCCGCGCTTCGCCGACTACGTCACCGTCGACCTGGCCGAGCCCGTGCTGCGCGGCGAAGAACCGGGGGTGAACGGCAGCGGCACCAGTGACAGCAGCACGCTGATGCGGCGCACGGCCGTCAGCGGCATCCGCGAGGACACTCCCTTCTTCCCCGTCGGCGACCTGGTCACTTTCACGCCGTCCTCGCCACCCGCCCGCTGCATCGAGACAGGGCGGGCGATCCTGGTGCCCCGGCTGCGTGACTCCCTGGGGTGGCAGACCGTGGATCGGGGGCGGGCCTCCCGCATCCTCGATTACGGAGTCCACTCGCTCATCTCGGCACCGCTGCCCGCCCGCGGCGTACTGCTGGGCGTTGTCAACTTCTGGCGCTCGGAGACGCCCGAGCCTTTCGAGCAGGACGATCTCTCCCTCGCGGCCGAACTGGCCGCCCACGCTGCCGTGTCCCTCGACAACGCACGCCGCTACACCCGCGAGCACGGCATGGCCGTGGCGCTTCAGCGGAGTCTGCTGCCCCGCACCCTGCCTGAACAGAGCGCCGTCGAGGTCGCCTCCCGCTACCTTCCCGCGCAGGAGGGAGCCGGCGGCGACTGGTTCGATGTCATCCCCTTGTCAGGTGCCCGGGTCGCCCTGGTGATGGGCGACGTCGTCGGGCACGGACTGCACTCTGCCGCCACCATGGGACGGCTGCGCACCGCCGTGCACAACTTCTCCTCCCTCGATCCGCCGCCCGACGAACTCCTCGGCCACCTCGACGAATTGGTCACCCGCACCGACCAGGACGCCATCGTGGCCGGCGACGAGACCACGATGACCGGCGCCACCTGCCTGTACGCCGTCTACGACTCCGTGTCCCGTAGCTGTGCCATCGCCAGGGCCGGCCACCCGATGCCCGCCCTCGCGCACCCCGACGGCACGGTGGAGTTCCTGGACGTACCTTCGGGTCTTCCCCTCGGCATCGGCGGACTGCCCTTCGAGTCCGCCGAGTTGCAGCTCTCCGAGGGCAGCAGACTCGTCCTGTTCACCGATGGCCTTGTCGAACGCCGCGACCAGGACATCGACACCGGGCTCCGGCTGCTCGGCGAGACCCTGGCGCGCGCGGACCAGTCCCCCGAGCAGACCTGCGACGCCGTGCTCGACGCCCTGCTCCCGGAAGTCCAAAGCGACGACATCGCGCTGCTCGTCGCCCGTACGCGGGTGCTGGGAGCCGGACAGGTCGCACAGTGGGACGTGGAGCAGGACCCCGCAGCCGTTCCCCGAGTACGCGCCGCCGTCTCCGCACGGCTGACGGAGTGGGAGCTGGAAAGCCTCGCGGACACCACGGAACTGATCCTCAGCGAGCTGATCACCAACGCCATGCGGTACGGCGTCGGGCCGATCAAGGTGCGGCTGCTGCGCGACCGTACGCTCACCTGCGAGGTCTACGACCGCAGCCTCACCTCACCGCACCTGCGCTACGCAGCCACCATGGACGAGGGCGGACGGGGACTCTTCCTCGTCGCCCAGCTCACCGCGCGCTGGGGCACCCGCTACACCAAGGACGGCAAGGTCATCTGGGCCGAGCAGACCGCGCCGGGGACGCCCGGCAGTTGACCGACCGACCCCGCCCGCGAACCGTCGGGCCGTGTGCGGGTGAGTTGGTGCCGGTCCCTGTCCCGAGGCCGCCAGGTGCCAGGTGTCAGGCGTAGACGCGTTCCACAAACTCTGCGAGCTGGCGATCGCTCAGGTGGCGGGCCAGGTCGGACTCGCTGATCATGCCGATCAGGCGCTTGTTCTCATCGATGACCGGCAGACGCCGAATCTGACTGGTCTCCATCTCCCGAAGGACCTCGTTCACGTCCGCATCCGCGCTGATCCAGCGCGGCGTGCCCCGGCACAGGTCTCCAGCCGTGACGCGCGAGGGGTCGTGACCCGCAGCGACGCACCCGAGCACGATGTCACGGTCGGTAAGGATGCCGCACATGCGTTCATTGGGGTCGGTGGGGTCGCTGACCGGCAGGGCGCCCACATCGAGTTCGCGCATGAGCTGTGCGGCCCGGTCGAGTGTTTCGGTGGCGGGCACCCAATTGGCGCCACGGTTCATGATGTCGGCTGCGGTGGCCATGGGGGCTCCTCTTGTCGACGTAATCCGCTCCCACCCCTCCCCATCGTCCCCGGTACAACCGATATGTGCCATTCGAGTACGTGAGGGAGAGCACGGCCCCTCACCGATGCCGGAGAGCACTCGTTTGTGTCGGCCGCATCGTCAGGCCGCGCCCTCGGCGCGGGCCGGCCGTAGGGAGTGCCTCCTTATGCGGTCTGCCAGGACTGCCGTCCGTACCCGATTGGTTGTGCCCAGCTTTGTATAGATGGCGCTGATGTGATCCTTGACGGTCGACACGCTGATCAGCAGGCGGCGGCCGATCTCGGCGTTGGACAGTCCCTCGACGAGGAGGGAGAGAACTTCCCGCTCCCGGTCCGAGAGGGTCGCTGCCCGGGTGTAGGTGCCCTCGGGGAGCGGAACCCGGAGCTCATCGACGAGCGCGGGGGAAGCTTTCTCTCCCAGCACCCAACTTCCGGAGGCGAGCAGACGGACCGCGTTGGTCAGCTCGGCCGGAGCGGCATCCCGCAACAGAATGCCCGTCGCGCCCGCGAGGAGCGCGGCGGTGGCGAACCGCAGATCCGGGGATCCGGTGAGCACACCGACGCCGGGCGTCCGCGGCAGCGCACGCAACTCGGAGAGCAGCGAAAGGGTTTCGTCCGGTGCACCGTCGTGGTTCAGCAGTACCACCTGAGGATTGAGAAGTGCGGTGGTTTCCAAGGCGGTCGACTGTCCGCAGACTGCTGGTACTTGAATGTCGACCGCTTCCTCCAGTGTTCTTTTTGCGCCGACAAGGAGCAGATTCTCGTTACCAACAACGATGACGCAGATCACGGTGTGTCCCTTGTGAGAGGACGGCAGGGCCGCGTGTGCGTTCCAATGAGGCCGACCTTTTCGTTCCGTCAGGAGCCTCTTGCGTTACCGGGAGTCCAGTCAATGCCGTCCCGGCGGTTTTGAGCTTCGCCTGAGGGTTTCCGGTTGGTAACCGCGAACAATCGGCCAATCGGTGCCGGATAACGACCACTTGGTGGGTTCGCCGCGGGAGCGCCACGCCACTCTCCCGGTAAATGACCCCGCAAGGTCCTCGTTTCCGAATTGCTGCGTGAGCTGGGAGCTGGACGGCAAGGTGGCCATTCTTTTCGGGCACACCACAACTGGTGAGCGACCACTTCCCATGGTGTGTGCACTTTCAAATAAGTCGAACACCATCAGTACGGGACACAGGAAGGAGATCCATTGAATGAGGAACGGCGGCCCGTCCGTGCCGTGAGCCAGGCGGGGCGGGGCCGCGCCCCCCTCCGGCGCGGCCCCCGCCCCAGACCCGGCTTTCCCGTCCTTACCGGAGCGGGTAGCCGTCGTTGGCGGAGAAGTCCTGATTCGGCGAAGAGGTGGAGCGGGCCGCCCTTCTTGTACAGCTGACATTTTGCGAGGGGCGCTCTTTTGGCGGGCGGAGCTCTGTTCGCCTTTGTCGTCGCGGCGTAGATTCCCAGGCCGGAGTCGTACATCCCCAGGTCGTAAACTTGTCCTCGACAGTGCCCTGCGCCTCGATTGGCGCGGTGCCGGGGTCTGCTTTTTCAAGACAGGGAAACGGGGGAGACGGAGAAAGCGGGGGAAACGGGGGAAAGGAAGGACGGCGCGCTACTGAGTTCCGCGCAGGCGGGGCGGAGCAGTTGTCTCGCGAAGCACCAGGCCGATGGGCATCTCCGTATAGACGGGCGGTGGGGAATCCGGCTCCTCCAACTGCCGCAGCAGCAGCCGGGCCGCCTCGGTGCCTTGGTCCGTCACAGATTGAGCCACCGTGGTCAGGCCGACCACGTCGGCCAGTTCGTGGTTGTCGAAGCCGACGACGGACACATCGTCAGGCGTCTTCAAGCGGTGTTTCCGCAGGGATCGCAGCGCGCCCATCGCCATCTCGTCGGACTGGGCGAAGACGGCTGTCGGCGGACGCGCCACGGCCAGCAGTTCGGTCATGGCCCGTTCACCGCCCGCGATGGTGAATCCACCATCGGCTTCCAGGGCGGTGTCATGGTCGATGCCTGCCTCGTCGAGGACGTCGAGGTATGCCCGACGGCGCTCGATGGGCGTCGTCCATTGCTGCGGTCCGCTCGCACCGGCGATCATGCCGATCCTGCGGTGACCGAGGTTCACCAGATGCCGTATCGCCTGCGTTGCCCCCGCGTAGTCGTCGATGCCGACCACGGTGAACCCGGGACGCGGGCCACCGACGGTGGTGGCCATCGGTACCCCTAGGGTGTGGAGCGCCGCAGCCTCCTGCTCGGTAGGAATCAGCAGGCACAGCATGGCGTCCACGCTTTTGCGGGCCGGCATCTTGCTGAAGAACCGGTTCCTGGCTTCGTGCGAACCGAGGTTGTACAGCATGACGTCATAGCCTGCGGCGCTGAACACCTGCTCGGCACTGTCGAGCACCGTGCCGAAGAACCAGCGGCTCACATACGGCGCCACCACACCGATCGTGAATGTGCGGCCACTGGCGAGGGTCGCCGCGGACCGGGACGCGGTGTACCCGAGCGACTCAGCCACGGCCGCGATCTGCGCTCGTACGTCCTCCGAGACGCCCGGCCGGCCGCGTAGCGCGCGTGACACGGTCGACGCCGAGACGCCAGTGGCGTGGGCGACATCCACGATGCTGACCGCCACAGCAGACTTCTCCTCTCACCGGATCACATCGGTGGGATCCGCAGGTGGACAGACGGTACGACTGGGAGACTTAATTGCGCAAGCGTTTGCGTCTATCTACTTGGTCCGCTGGGGGGAGCCTCAAGGCGCTGCATTCGGCACCGGGTTGCCCGGCGGCTTCGACCAGTGGGCCGCTCTCGGCCGGTTCGGTGAGCAGTCGAATGCCGGGAGGGTGGCATGCGCCATGCGCCCCTTCATGCTGGGGCGCAAACGTTGTCCCTGAACGCTGCGGCCAGCCGATACGCTCGGGTTGCGCCGCCGCCCCCATGCCGCCGAGGCATGAGGCGGCGACGCACGACTGGTCATCAGGAGAAGAAGAGGCCCTGGCCAGCGACGGGGGACACTGACCAGGGCCGGTCCATGGGCGGGCGGAGAAGGGGTGACCAGGGCAGGGCGTGAAACAGGGGCTCTGAATCCCCACTTCCCCCTCCGTCAACGCAAGCGCTTGCGTCACACACTATGGCTACTCGATACAGCTCGCACAAGTACTCACTGTGAACCTGGCTGAAATCACCGCCCTGCCCTTCGGCGCCGAGCTTCTGTGACCGACGGGCCGAACCCCGCGGACTTGAGACACTCTCCCAGCATGTGGCGGCGGATGCCTCCGTCGGTCCCGACGGCCGGCACCACCGACCGACCGGCAAATCCGGCCACAGTCCGAAGTCGCCCGGGACGCCGCAGACGCCGGCGGATGCGGCCGCCTCGGCCTCTTGGGGGGTGCGCTCCGGCCATCTGGCCGATGGTGACCGCCAGGGAACCGTCATAGTTTCTTCACCGAAGCGCCATCGAAGGCGATGGCGCCGGTTCGTGGAAGAACGCCGGGCACATGAAGGAGACGCACCATTCAGTCGGCACAGCCTCAGCACTCCCGGCGGAGTCCGCGGCAGTGATGGAGCTGACGGTCCGGCACGAAGCGAGCGTGGGTGACGCACCTCAGTACTGCCCTGAGGCGGTAGGCGGGCTGTTCGCGGCCCTGCTTCTGCTGTCCCTGAAGGAGCCCAAGGACAAGTCGTAACGGGCTTCTTGCCTATCGCACTCAAGGAAGAGTGCCGCTTCGGTGAAAACCGCTTTGTAGCGAACGGGCTTCGCCCGTGGTGCAGTTGGTGGAGGTGAATCTGCGGATGTCATACGTTGGCACCGCGCCGCGTGCGGAGTATGCAGAGGCGGTCGAACAACTCGCCGCCCGCGTCCTCGGTGCCCTTCAGGGCGCCGGGGGCACGGGCCCGGGTGTGCTGGGCGCCTATCTTCGGGGCGCGGCTGACAGGAAGGTGGCGCTGGCCGCCGTGCGCGTACTCGGGGCGGACGTGCTTGCCCCGTACGTGCTGCGGGGTCTGCCGGTCGACGCGGAGGAAGCGGAGGCGGTGGCGGCGGCATACCGCGTGTTTCCGCTGACCATGGCCGATCCCGGCGCCGCCCGGATCACGGCGTCGCGCGACTGGGCCACGGCCCAGGTCCTGGCCTTGTCCGGCTGGCGCCTGGCGGATGTGCCGCTGCCTGATGCACCGCCGGCTCCGTACGCGGCTTCGGAAGAGTCCCAGGGGTTCCACTGGCAGAGCTGGTCCGTGTGCATGGCCCAGCTGTCGCCGCTGGCGCTGCCCGCTCTGGACAGCCCGGTACACGCTGCGGCGCACCGCCACGCGGTGTGGCTCTCGCGCAGCGTCGCACGCTCCATGCTGCGCCGGGACCCCGCCACCGCCATCGGCCTCGCCCGCTGGCTGACGTTGGTGCGGGTCCGTGGGACGGATGCCCCGCTGGACCCCGCACCGGTCTTGGACCACATGCTGCTGTTCGGTGCGAGAGATGCGCGTACGGCGCTCGAGGTCGCGATCAGCCGGTGGATGTTACGCCCGAACGGACGGAGGAGAAGCCGATGAGCGCGCCGATGCCGGTGACGGCCACGGCCCACCGGGTCGCCATCCGGGCCCTTGACTGGTTGCGCAGGACCGAGGTCTACGGCGGCCTGCCCGCGGACACCACAGCCGAACTGGCCGACCCCGACAGCATGTACAAGCCCCTCGGCGAGACGGCCATGGTCTGCTCGCTCGTCCTGCGCGAAGGCGTCACCGGACGGCGGGAGACACGGACGGCCCGCGAGCTGCTCGACTTCGCCTGGCAGCAGCTGCGCGAGGGCGACCGGCTGTACGAGCGGCAGCTACGGCATCCGGTGACGACCGACCCGTTGGAGCTCTACACGCACTTCGTCAGGGCGGGCTACCGTCACCCACGCCTGGACGGCCTGCTCGCGCATCTGGACGGTCTCCGCTCGTGGCACGCCGTCGAGATGATGCCCAACCGCCGCCTCGCCGTCGCCAACGCCGCCCGCGTAGCCGGCATCGTCGGCGAGCAGGACTGGCAGGCGCTCGCCGCGGAAACATGGCTCGGCCGCACGCCTGAGCCGTGGGCCATCGACTGGGCGACCGCGTACAACCTCACCCACACCGTCTTCCACCTCACTGACTGGGGCGCCCGGCCGAACGCCATGCCCAGCGAGCTCCAGTCGTATCTGACCACCTGGCTGCCGGTCTGGATCGACATCTGGAAAGAGGTCGCGCAGTGGGATCTGGTCGGCGAACTGCTGATCGTCGGCGCATGCCTGGAGAAACCGCTGTGCGACCGTACGGTGTGGGAGGAGCTCGCCGCGGCGCAGCACGACGACGGCCTGCTGCCGCGCGACGCGGAACCCGTGCCCGACGATCCGGCCGAGGCATTCAGGATTCACCAGCACACGACTCTCGTGGCCGCCGCGGCCGGCACCCTGACGCTGTCCTGCACGCTCGGCACGCCTGCCCCAGTGGGGCTGTAGGCCGCCGATGAGCATGACCGCACAGGCCCGGGTGCTTCACGGCGTTTGCCGGGTTCTCCCCGAACGCGGGTGTCGGCCTGGCCGCAGCTGCCGACACCACACCCACCCGCCGCGGGGGGTTGTTCCGAGCCGGCCGGCATGGTGCAATCTGGCCAATATTCTGGTTGGCAAAGAGTCGATCGCGGCAATCGGCTCCCTCGCGCTGGAGACGCCGAGGCTACTGACGTGGAAACACGTCACAATCCCGCAACTTGGGCACCTTGCGTGGTGATCCGCCACTTGCTTTTGTGATGATCTGTGGCCATGACGCACCAAGGGGGACGCCCGTACGAGCCGACGAGCCAGTGGGTTCAGCCACCATCACAGCAGGACCCGTACAACCAACTGCACAGCCCGTACTCCCAGCAGAACGAGGCGTCTCCGCATCACACGCCCACTCACGTCGCGCCGCAGCAGCAGGCGCAGCCGGACCCGGGTGCGGGGCGGCTGATCGCGGGCCGTTACCGGCTGCTGACCAAGCTCGGCCACGGCGGAATGGGCACCGTGTGGCGGGCCAAGGACGAGATGATGGACCGCGAGGTGGCGGTCAAGGAGCCGCGGCTCCCGGAGCACCTTCCGGAGCGGGAGCGGGCCAACGCGTTCGAACGGATGCGCCGTGAGGCCAGGGCCGCGGCCCGGCTCGACCACCCGGCGGTCGTCAACGTCCACGACGTGGCGGTCGAGGAGGGGCAGCCGTGGATCGTCATGGAGTTCCTCCAGGGCCGGTCGCTGGCCGACGCATTGCAGGAGGGAACCCTCGACTCGCGCGAGGCGGCCCGTATCGGCCTGGAGGTACTGGGCGCCCTTGATGCCGCGCACCAGGCGGGAATCCTGCACCGCGACGTCAAGCCGGACAACGTCATGCTCGGTCGGCACGGCCGGGTGATCCTGACCGACTTCGGGATTGCACAGATCGAGGGCGAGACGAATCTGACGGAAACGGGCGGGTTCGTCGGCTCACCCGAGTTCATCGCACCGGAGCGAGTACTGGGCCGGCGGCCCGGCCCTGCGAGCGACCTCTGGTCGCTGGGCGTCGTGTTGTACGCCGCTACCGAGGGCATCTCGCCGTTCCGGCGCAACAACACGCCGGCAACCCTGCAGTCGGTGCTCAACGGGACGCCCGCGGCTCCCGCCTCGGCGAAGGGCCCGTCAGCCGAAGTGATCAACGGGCTCCTCAACAAGGACCCGGCCCGGCGTCCGAACGCGACCCAGGTCCGGAAGCTGCTGGAGGAGGCGGCGAAACCGCCGCAGCCCACCCAGGTGGTACGGGTTGCGGGCCCGGGCGGCGGCAAGGGCATCGGTCTCAGCCGTAAGGGCTGGATCGCGGTCGGTACGGGGGGCCTGGCCGTCGTGGTCGCGGGCGTACTGCTGGTCGTCAACCCGTTCGCGGGACCGCTGCCGGACGGGTGGAAGACAGAACAGGTCGAGGGCCTGAGCGCGACGATGGTGGTACCCGAGGGATACAAGAAGTCGGTACCGGACGCCGACTCCCCAAAGGACGAACGCTGGGTCCAGTACGCCGATTTGAGCGATGCGGTGCGGATCACTCTGCACCTGGAGAAGAAGTCCGACGACAGCTTCGGCAACAGCGTCGCCGAGTCGGCTGCCGCCGAGATGTACGACGACAATGCCACCTACAAGGAGAGCGGCAGCAGCGATCTCGGCATGGACTCGGAGCCGGCTCCCAAGAGCTATCCCAAGGAGACCACGTACAAGGACAAGAAGGCTGCCGAGAACACCATCACCTTCTCGTCGACCGACAGCGAGAACCAGCTTCCGCGCGAGGCGAAGATCTTCTACTACCGGACCACGTCCGGCGACATGTACAAGCTGGTGATCACCTATCCCGGCAAGGGCGACTTCACCGATCGGGGCAGGGAAGTGGCCAAGACCGCCATTGCCAACCTCGGCCTCGACAAGTTGTGAAAGCCTCTGCCCACGCAGCTGAGAACGGTCGCCCGGGCCGATCTGGACGGCGCCGCCCCTCGCGCACAGCAGCGAGCCGAGATCGCCGAACGGTACGGCGCGCCTGACCGCAGCGCGACACTCCCGACCCGCATGGCTGTGTCGCCGAGCCCGGGAGGCCCGTGATCCTCAAGCGCGCGGACTGCTGGCGCCGCCCGGACGCGAGCCGTACGCAGCAGAGGACGGGAGGTGGCGCCCTCCGCCTCCTACGTACCAGACCGCCCCCACGCTCAGGGTCGACAACGAGGGCACCGCCGCCGGCTAGATCTGCGTGGAAGCGTGGGGTCGTGCTCGCAACTGGATGGGGTTGCTCCAGGCGCGTCCTCCGGTGGCGTCCTCGACGGTCACCCGGCAGTAACCACGTTCGAACATCGCCACAGGCAGGGAAGCCTCCGTCAATGCTTCGCCTTCGACCACCTGCGCGCCTGGAGCGCCCCCACTGAGGAAGACCTTGCGTGCCGGGGAGCAGCGCACCTTGATCAGGCCGTCTTCGAGTCGGATGTCGAGCAGCTCAGGGCCGGTACTGGAGTAGTAGTGGCCGGCTTTGAGGGAGTACAGGAGCGCCGCAGGGTCGAGGGACTGGGCGCGGACCTGTACCCAGGCCGCGCACCCCGGCGGGTCCTGGGGCTGGAAGTGGGCATCGTCGGCGGCGTAGGCATGCAGCCGGTGTCCCCGGTTGAGCAGGACGTCGGTCAAGTGCCAGCTCTCGGCCCGGTCCTCGCGCGCGGACAGCGCGTTGTAGACCTCGACCGCGTGGGCCGCATCCAGGCTTTCGGCATCAGCAGCGGTGAGCAGTGAAGCCGCCGGATGGGCCATACCGATGAACGCGCCCGCGGTACGTGCCCGGCGTGCCAGCTCCGGACCGCTCTCGCCCGGCTCGGGCGGCGAGAAGTCAAGGGGGAGTCCTACAGCGACAATGTGCCACTTCGGTCCGGCCTCGGTGCGCGGGGCGTGGAGTTCGGCGCCCAGCAACGTGGTGAATCCGGGCGTACGCAACGGCCGAGTGTCCGTGACCGGGAAGCCGTACTCGGTCCGAAAGTGATCGGTGACGGCCAGGAAGTCATAGCCGGCCTCCCGATAGCGGCGCACCGTCTCCGCGGGGGAGAGCGCTCCGTCGGATCGATCGGAGTGCGTGTGCAGATTGCCCCTCCAGAAACGACCTGGCTGGTTGAACGGCAGATCGATCACACGAGTCCCCCTCAGTTGTCCGTCCTCGACTTGCGCGACAGTGACCGAAGCGCGGCTGACCTGTCGACGGGACATTCCCCGCCGAAAGGTTCGCGGAACGCGTCAACGATGGCCGGCTTGGCCATGATGTGGAGCGTCCTGAACGCCTGGCTCCAGGGCACCGCCATGCTCAGGACGGCCGGGGTCGACGCTGCAACATATGCGCCGTTCGCGCAGCAGATCGCTGCCGGTGTGGCCGAATGGCTGCCTGGATATGCCGAGCAGATCGACAGCGGCTCCTTCCCGGCCGAGGTGTCGGCCCTGGAGACCGACGCGCGGGCGATGGCCCACCTGATCGAGGAGAGCGAGGCGGTGGGTGTCAACGCCGAACTGCCGAAACTGATCAAGGCGATGGCCGACCGCTCGATCGCCGCCGGACACGGCGGGGAGCAGTATCCCGTGCTGATCGAAGAGTTCCGCAAACCCCGCGACGACTGAACGGTCCCGACACCCGGCCCTCGTCCCGGCGTTGCGCACGGTGGGCTGCCCCGATCGTGAATCACCAACGGCCGAGGGCGTGGGATCAGTGGTGCTCGCCGCGGGAGGGGTGTGCCGGAAGGCCCCGGGCCGGTTCAGGGTGTGGCGTGCACGTTGGGCTGGACGCGCTGCGCCACAACCCGGACCTGCCGCTGCCCGGCTGTGAGCAGGGCGAGGCCAGGTCGCGGCGCGTGGTCGCGCGGGGACTCAGGTCTCTTCGTCGTCCACGAGTGCGAGCAGCGGCCCCTGCTCGTCCTCGGGGACGTAGCCCGCGTAGTAGTCGAAGAGTGTGCGCCGCGAGATGCGTGCTGCCGCCTGGCCGTCCCGTACCCGGATCGCCTCGAGCACTTCCTGGTGGTGGTGGAGCGACTCCCGCATGAGCGCTGTGCTGTTGAGCGCATGGGCGACCTTGTCCGAGATCAGCGAGAGGACAGCGCCCCGTACCACCTGGTTGCAGACCTCGATGAGGGAGTTGCGGCTGGCCAGGGCCACCGCCTCATGGAATGCGACGTCCGCCTTGCTGAACTCCTCGTAGCCCGTCTCGATCGCGTCCGACATGACGGCAAGCGTCCGCTCCATGGCAGACAGCTGGTCCTCGGTCCGCAGCCGAGCCGCCAGCATGCTCGCCGATCCGTCGAGGATCATGCGGAACGAGATCAGCTCGGCCATCGACATGTTGTCGAACTGGACGAGCCGGGTCATCTCCTTGGTCAGACCGGCCGACGTGAAGGGGAGGATCTCCGGGCCGTTCGGGTCACCCGGGCGCGAGCGGACGAGGCCGTTGCTCTCCAGCACGCGCAACGCCTCCCGCACCGTGGGCCGGCTCGCCCCGAACTGCGTCACCAGCTCTCGCTCGCTCGGCAGCCGTTGACCGGGCTTCAAGTCACCCCGCGCGATCGCTTGCTCGATCTGCTCGACGATGCGCTGGTAGAGCCGTACCGGCGCAACCTGCCGGAACTGTGCCCCGTCACTCACTGCTTCTCCCCTTCGAGCGTGGTCCGTGTCGTGTGCTCCCCGGTGACCGCCCCGGGGACGCTGTCCGGCCAGCGCGGGACCGCGTCGGCAGGCCGGTTGTGTTCGTACCACGCCGCTGCCCTCAGGACGCCGAGGTCGTCGAAGCGGCGGCCCGCCATCTGCACCCCGATGGGCCGACCGTCCGCCGTGAAACCGCAGTTGACGGTCGCCGCGGGCTGCCCCGACATGTTGTACGGCGCGGTGAAGCCGATGTGGGACATGTTCTTCCCGTCCCCCATGAACGGCATCGGCTGCTCAGCGGGAAACGCCGCCACCGGAGCCACCGGCGAGAGCACCAGATCGTACGGGAGCGTTGCCGCCACGGTCTGTGCCTGGATGCGCATGATCTGCTGGTAGCACTGGAGCACCTTCGTGCCCGGCACGTCCGCGCCGCCCTGACACCACTGGATGATGTGCGGGTGGACGCGCAGCCCCGCATCGGGCGCCAGTGCGCGGAAGTCGTTCCAGGACCGCACCCGCCAGAACAGGTCCAGGTCGTCCAGCAGATCTTGGCTCAGATACGGCTCGACCGGCTCCACGACGGCTCCCGCCGCCTCGAAGAGCGCGGCGGCACCGTGCACCGCGGCGAGGATCTCGGCGTCGCATGGCTCTCCACAGCCGGCGTCCAAGTGCACCCCCACCCGCAGCCCGCGTACATCGCCCTCCAGCGCCGACCAGTCGATGTCCTGCGGCGGCAGGCTCGACCAGTCCCGGGGATCCGGCCGGCTCAGGACACGCATGAACAGGGCCGCGTCCGCCACCGTACGGGTCATGGGGCCGGCGTTGCGCCCCAGGTACGGGGTGTCCAGCGGGATTCTCCCGTAGCTGGGCTTGAGCGTGGCGAGGCCCAGCCAGGTGCCCGGCAGCCGGATCGATCCCCCGATGTCGGTGCCGACGTGGAGCGGACCGTATCCCCCGGCGGCCGCGGCCCCCGCACCGGAGCTGGAACCGCCCGTGGTCCAGGCAGGGTTCCAGGGGCTGCGGGAGATGCCGTGCCGGCTGGAGACCCCCGAGGAGAGCATGCCCCAGTCCGGCATCACGGTCGATCCGAGTATCACCCCACCGGATTCGACGACCCGCGCGGTGATGGGCGCGTCCCTCTCGGGGACGACCGGCTCAGTGCCCGCGTTGCCCGAGGGCATGGGGACGCCTTTGCGGGCGACGTTCTCCTTCAGCGTCACGGGCACGCCGTCGATGAGACCGAGCGGTTCCCCCGCCGCCCATCGGGCCTCGCTGGCCACGGCTGCCATACGGGACTCGTCCGGATCCCGCACCCAGAACGCGTTGAGCACACTCTCGCGCGCCTCGATCACCGACTGGACGGCGTCGTGGACCTGGACCGGCGACAACGTGCGGTCAGCGAATCCGGCCACCATCTCGACGGCCGGCATGGCGGCCAGGCCCTGTTCCGTGTGCACCCGCACTCTCCTTTGCTCGGACACCGGGCTCGTCGGCCCGGATACCTGGGCATTCGAACCCTTGACAAGAACAGCTCCAGTCGTCACGGTACCTGGCAAGCGAGCTTACTGGTCAGGCCAGTCATAGCGAAAGGTGCCGTCCATGACGCGGGAGACCACAGTCGTGCGGCTCGCCGCCATACCGGGCGACGGAATCGGCCCTGAGGTCGTCGCGGCGACCGTGCCCGTGCTCCGCACCGCGCTGGAGGCCGACGGCCACCGGCTCGAGGTGACCTCGTTCGACTGGGGAGGCGAGCGGTTCCTCCGGCAGGGCACGGCGATGCCGGACGATGCGGCCGAGCTCGTCAAGAAGGCGGACGCCGTGCTGTTCGGCGCCGTCGGACGCCCCGATGTGCCCGAGCACGAACTGATCTGGGGCCTGATCATCGGCCTGCGGCAGCAACTGGACCTCGCCGTGAACCTCCGCCCGGTGCACGCGTTCCCCGGCGTTCCCACCAAGGTGCGCGACACCGAGGGCGTGGACCTGGTGATCGTTCGCGAGAACACCGAGGGCGAGTACGTCGGCGCCGGCGGAGTGGCGCACGCCGGCAGCGGTCACGATCTCGGCATCGAGATCGCCGTGCACTCCCGTCGCGTCATCGAGCGCGCCGCCCACCACGCCTTCGCCCTGGCCGCTGGGCGGTCGGGGCGTCTGTGCCTGGTGACCAAGTCCAACGCGATGCGTTACGGCTATCCGCTGTGGGACCGGGTGGTGCGCGAGGTCGGCGCACACTACCCGGCGGTCCGGCTGGAAACCGTGCTGGTCGACGCCATGGCAGCACGCATGATCCAGGATCCGCGATCCCTTGACGTCCTGCTCACCAGCAACCTCTTCGGCGACATCCTGTCCGATCTCGCCGCGGTGCTGGCCGGCGGTATGGGCATGGCACCCAGTGCCAACGTCCTTCCGGGCGCGGACATACCGGGCATCTACGAACCCGTCCACGGCTCCGCACCCGACATCGCCGGGAAGGGTGTGGCAAACCCGGTGGCATGCATGCTCTCCGGCGCACTGCTGCTCGACGACCTCGGCCACACCGGCGCGGCTCGCCGCGTCCGCGACGCGGTGGCGGGCACCTTGCGAGACACCAGGCACCACACGGCCGACCTCGGCGGTAATGCCACCACAGCGGACGTCACATCCGCCGTCCTGCACACCATGGAAAGCCAGGGATAGCACATGAGGCCACACAAGCAGCTGACGCGGAACACCGGGACGATCGCAGCCACGCTCTCCTGCCTGCTGCTGGCATCCTGCTCGGCCGGGTCCTCGGCAGACGGGAACAGCAACGGCAGCTCCGGGAAGACCAACGAAGCGCTGAAGGTCGGCCTCATCGCCGAGCCGGCCAACCTCGACTTCACCAAGACCGAAGGTGCCGCCATTCCGCAGGCACTGCTCTACAACGTCTACGAGAACCTGGTGAAGGTGGACCAGTCCGGGAAGATAAGACCGGCTCTGGCAAAATCGTGGAGCCTGTCCAAGGACCGCAAGACCTACACCTTCCAGCTGGTGAAGGACGCCAAGTTCAGCAACGGCAAACCGTTCACGGCCGAGGACGCCAAATTCTCCATCGAGCGCGTCAAGTCCGACTGGACGATTGCGACGAAGTCCCAGATGGACGTCGTGGACAAGGCGCAGGCGGAATCGCCCACCGAGCTCAAGGTCACCCTCAAGAGACCGAGCAACGAATGGCTGTACCGGATGAGCACCCGCATCGGCGCGATGTTCAGCCGGACCGGCGTCAGCAATCTGGCCACCAAGCCGGTGGGCACCGGCCCGTACACGGTGAAGAAGTGGAACCGCGGCGACTCGATCACGCTGGCCCGCAATGAGAGTTACTGGGGGCGCAAGCCGAACTTCGCCTCGGTCACCCTCAAGTACTTCAAGGACCCGACGGCCATGCACAACGCGCTGCTGACGGGCACCATCAACATGATCGGCACGATGCAGCCCCCGGATGCGCTGGACCGGTTCAAGAACAACCCGAAGTACAAGGTCACCGAGGGCTCGACCAACTCCGAGGTGCTTCTCGCCTTCAACAACGGCTCGGGCCCGCTGAAGAGCCTGAAGGCCCGCCAGGCAGTCCGCTACGCCATCGACCACAAATCCCTGATGGACACCTGCTGGGCAGGCCGCGGCAAGCTCATCGGCAGCATGGTGCCTCCGACCGACCCGTGGTACCAGAACCTCACCAAGCAGTATCCGTACGACCGCAGCAAGGCCAAGAAGCTCCTCAAGGAGTCCGGCGTGGCCGGCCGTACGCTGCGGCTGCGGATTCCGACGCTGCCTTACGCCACCGCGTGCGGCACGGTGGTCAAGAGCCAGCTCGAACAGGCCGGGTTCAAGGTCAAGCTCGACCAGCTGGAATTCCCCGCCGCCTGGCTGTCCACCGTGTTCAAGAACGCCGACTACGACATGTCCATCGTCGCGCATGTGGAGCCCCGCGACATGGGGACGGTGTTCGGGAGCAAGTCCTTCTACACCCGCTACGACAACGCCAAATTCCGCGAGTTGCTGAAGAAGGCGGACGAGGGCACCCAGCAGGAGCAGATCACCAATATGCGGGCGGCTGCCCGGCTGCTGTCCAAGGACGCCGCGGCCGACTGGCTGTTCCTGCTGCCGAACCTGATGGTGGCGGAGAAGGACATCACCGGCCTGCCCGTCAACTACGTCTCCGAGTCACTGGATCTCACCGGCATCGGCCGGTCGTGAAAGGCGGCCTCAACCGATGATCGTCCGTCTAGTGCAGCGGCTCGGGGTCCTCCTGGCCAGCCTCGTCGTGAGCTCCGTGCTGGTGTTCGCGTTCATGGCGGTGCTGCCAGGGGATCCCGCCCGCGTTGCCCTCGGCACCAGCGCGTCGGACACGGCGGTGGCGCAACTGCGCGAGGAGTTCGGGCTCAACCGGCCGCTCGTGGCCCAGTACTTCAGCTGGATACATGGGCTGGTGACCTTCGACCCGGGGAACTCCTACATCTCACACACGCCGATCGGCCCGCAGATCGCCGACCGCCTCCAGGTCACCATGTGGCTCGTCGGCACCGGGATGCTGATCGCCTGCATCCTGGCGCTGCCCCTGGGAACGCTCATGGCTGTGCGGCACCGCAGGCCGTCCGGGCTCATTCTCTCGGCGCTGTCCCAAGTCGGCGTGGCCGTCCCGGCTTTCCTCGCGGGCATCCTCCTGATCACCGTGTTCGCGGTGGGGCTCGGGTGGCTGCCGGCGAACGGCTGGACACCCCCGGCGCAGGATCCCGGCCTGTTCCTCAAGCAACTGGTGCTGCCTGCGCTGTCCCTCGGAGTGGTGCAGGGAGCAGTGCTCACCCGCTATGTCCGCAGCGCCGTGCTCGACGTCCTGAGGGAGGACTATCTCCGTACCGCGCGCGCCAAAGGGCTCCGGCCGATGCAGGCGCTGCTGCGGCACGGCCTGCGGAACGCGGCGGTGCCGGTGGTCACCGTCCTGGCGTTGCAGCTCGCCACGCTGCTGGTGGGCGCCGTCGTCATCGAACGGGTCTTCGTCATCCCCGGGCTCGGGAGCCTGCTGCTGGACAGCGTCTCCAACCGGGACCTCCTCATGGTGCAGGACGTGGTCATGATCATCGCAATGGCGGTGCTGTTCGTGAACTTCCTGGTGGACCTCGTCTACCTGTTGATCGACCCCCGGCTCAGGGCGGGTGCGTCATGAGCGCTCCGGAGCTGGAAACCGCTGTCGCGTCCGCGCTGCCCGACGGCCGGAGGCGGCGCCGCCCGGTGACGGGCAGCCTCCTGGTGGGCGGTCTCATCGTCACGGTCGTGCTCGGCATGGCGCTGCTGTCCTTCGTATGGACCCCGCACGACCCGACCCTGGTGAACGCCTCGGCGCGGCTGCAGAAGCCGTCGCTGGAGTACTGGTTCGGCACGGACAAGTTCGGCCGCGACGTGTTCAGCCAGATCCTGATGGGCTCGCGCACCACGCTGTTCGTCGGCTTCGTGGCGGTGGGGGTCGCAGCGCTGGTCGGAGTGCCCCTCGGAATAGTCGCCGGAATGGCGCCCCGCTGGTTCGGCGAGCTGCTGATGCGCGGCAACGACCTGCTTCTCGCGTTCCCGGCGCTCCTGTTGACCATCATGTTCGCGGCCGTGTACGGGGGCAGCACGCTGGTCGCGATGATCGCCATCGGCATCGCGTCCATCCCCCACTTCGCCCGGCTGATCCGCAGCGGCACGTTGCAGGTCATGAAGACCGAGTACGTCATCGCGGCGCGCGCGGCGGGCCGGGGGCCGTTCTCCATCGGCCTGCGGCATGTCCTGCCCAACGTCAGCAGCCTCGTCATCGTGCAGGCGTCGGTCGGCTTCGCCATCGCCGTACTCGCCGAAGCCGCGCTGTCCTTCCTGGGCTTCGGAACCCCGCCCCCCACGCCCTCCTGGGGCCGGATGCTGCAGGAGAGCCAGGAGATGTTGTCGTCCGCACCTCGGCTCGCCGTGTTCCCGGGCATCGCGATCGCAGTGGCGGTGCTCGGATTCAACCTGCTCGGTGACGGCCTGCGCGACCGTTTCGACCCCAAGCTGGAGGACCGCCGATGACCCCGGCACCTGACACGGCATCCGACGCGGCACCGGCCTCCGGGCCGGGCCCCTCCGGCACTCCCGGCGACGTGCTGGCCGTACGGAACCTCGATGTCGCGGTGGGTGGCCAAAAGCTCGTCGAGGATGTCGACTTCACCATCCGGGCCGGCGAACGGGTCGGCCTGATCGGTGAATCGGGATCGGGCAAGTCACTGACCGCGCTGAGCGTCATGGGCCTGCTCCCCGAGGGGCTCCGGGCCACGGGTTCGGTGCGGCTCGCCGGAGTCGACCACGACCTGGTGGGTGCCGACGAGGCGCGGATGTCCCGGGTGCGGGGCAAGGAGATCGCCATGGTCTTCCAGGAACCCATGACAGCGCTGAACCCCACGATGAGGGTCGGGCGGCAGATCGCCGAGGTGCTGCTGGTCCACCGGACCAGGCCGGACCGCGCATCCGCCCGGGCCGCCGCCGTGGAACTCCTCGCCCAGGTGGGGCTTCCCGACCCCGCTGCCGCCGCGCAGGCATACCCGCACCAGTTCTCCGGAGGCCAGCGGCAGCGAGTGGTGCTGGCCATCGCACTGGCGAACGACCCCGCGCTCCTGGTCTGCGACGAACCCACCACCGCGCTCGATGTCACGGTCCAGGCGCGGGTGCTCGACCTGATCGTGCGGGGCGTCCAGGACCGCAGGTCGGCCATGCTCTTCATCACCCACGACCTGGCAGTGGTGGCCACCGCCTGCGAGCGGGTCATGGTCATGTACGGCGGGCGGCTGGTCGAATCCGGCCCGGTCCGGGAGGTGTTCACCCGCCCCCGGCACCGCTACACCCAGGGCCTGATCGGTGCGTCGGACCTGACCGTGGTCGACGATCGCGGCCGGCTGGCCACGATCGGCGGCTCGGTGCCTGCGGCGGGCCGGTTCCCCGCCGGATGCGTCTTCAGAAACAGGTGCGCCGAGGCGACCGAGGTGTGCGCCACCCGGCCGGAATGGGTGCCGACCGGGCCGGACTCCGGCTACGCCTGCTTCCACCCGGTGCCCGAAGAAGCCGGGTCGCGCATCCCTACGAACCAGGAGGCCGGCCGTGGCTGAGCAGTCGCCCGCCGAACACGATGACCCACTCGCCCCCGGGGCGCAGACCGGGCCCGTGGATGCCATCACCGTCCGCGACATCACCCGCGACTACCGACGGCCCCGTACCTCGCTGCGCCGCCCCAGCCCGCCGGTGCACGCCCTGCGCGGCGTCAGCTTCGCCGTCCCCGAGGGGCAGCGGTTCGGCATCGTGGGCGAATCGGGGTGCGGCAAGTCCACCCTGCTGCGGATTCTGGCCGGGCTCGACCGCCCCACCAGCGGCAGCGTCGCGATCGACGGCCGGGACATCACCGGGCTCCCGGAGAGACAGCTCCGGTTCGTCCGCGAGCGGCTCCAACTCGTGTTCCAGGACCCGATGAGCGCGCTGGACCCGCGGATGCGCGTCGGCGACATCGTGGCCGAACCGCTCGTCGCGCAGGGGCACCGCAACCGCAAGGAGCGGGTGGTCGAGTTGCTCGAGGCCGTCGGCCTGCGGGCGGACGCGGCGGACCGGTATCCGCACCAGTTCTCCGGCGGCCAGCGGCAGCGCATCTCGATCGCGCGTGCTCTCGCCCCCCGTCCGAAGATCATCGTGGCTGACGAGCCGGTGAGCGCCCTGGATGTGTCCGTACGGGCCCAGGTGCTCAACCTCATCGCCGACCTCGTCGACGAGCTGTCCCTCACCCTGGTCTTCGTCTCCCACGATCTGTCCGTGGTCCGTCATGTGTGCGACCGGGTCGCGGTCATGCACGACGGGCAGATCGTGGAGACCGGGTCCACGGAGCAGGTGTACGAGGAACCGCAGCATTCCTACACACGCAGGCTCATCGCCGCCGTTCCGACTCTGGGCAAGGCACTGTCCGGAGTGTCGGCGGCCGACCTCAACCGGGAGTACCGACCGTGACTACGCACGTCGAACCCGCCGGCGGCGACAGCCCCGTGGTGGGGGAGTTTCCGGAGGGTCTCCCCATCGGCGAGGACTGGGTGGAGGCGCCCACCGCCGAGGACGTCCGCTTTCCCTACGACGGAACGCTCGTCGCGCGGGCGCCGGTCGGGGACAGCGCCCTCGCACGCCAGGCGGTGGACGCGGCCGTCGCGGTCCGCGGACGGGTCGGACGGCTCCCCTCGTACACCCGCAGGGCGGCGCTGCTCGCGACGCACGAGGCGATCGCGTCCCGCCGCGCCGACTTCGAGCGGCTCCTGGTCCTGGAAACCGGTAAGCCGCTGGTCGACTGCCGTATCGAGGTGGACCGCACCCTGCTGACCCTGCTGACGGCGGCCGAGGAAGTGGCCCGGCTGCACGGCGAGACGGTGCCGCTGGACCTGCTGCCGTCGGGTGAGGGGCTGCTCGGCTTCTGGACCCGCAAACCGATCGGCGTGGTGGTGGGCATCGCGGGCTTCAACTACCCGCTGTTGCTCGCCGCGCACAAGATCGCGCCGTCGCTGGCCGCCGGCTGCCCGGTCATCGCCAAGCCGGCCCCGCAGACGCCGCTGGCCACCCTGTGGCTGGTGCACCTCCTCCGCGAGGCCCTGCGCGCCGGCGGCGCGCCGCAAGCCGCGGTGCAGCTGGTGACCGGGGGCCCCGAGGTGGGCGCCGCGCTGACCACCGACCGCAGGATCGGCGCTGTGTCCTTCACCGGGTCCGCCGCCGTGGGCCACCGGATCGCCCGGGACGCGGCACCCACCAAGGTGCTGCTCGAACTCGGCTCCAACGCCGCCTTGGTGGTGGCCGCCGACGCCGACCTCGACGCCGCCGCCGATGCGGCGGTACGCGGCGGGTACTACGCGTCGGGCCAGGCGTGCATCAGCGTGCAGCGGGTCATCGTGGTGGACGCCGTGCGGGAGGAGTTCGTGGCCCGCCTGACGGAGCGGGTGGCCCAGGTGGTGGTGGGAGATCCCCGCGATCCTGCGACGAGAGTCTCGGCGCTCATCGACGGACGGTCGACCGAGCGGGTGTGCGCATGGCTGGAAGAGGCGGTGGAGGCGGGCGCTTCGCTGGTGGCCGGAGGCAGGGTCACCGACGGGGTGATCGAGCCCGCCGTGCTGCTCGACGTGGACCCCGCCCTGGACGTCTGGGGCGAGGAAGTCTTCGGCCCCGTGGTCGCCGTACGGTCCGTCCCCGATCTGGAGACGGCCTTCGACGTGGTCAACGACTCGCGCTACGGACTGCACGCGAGCGTCTACACGAGCGCCCTGGACACGGCGTTCGCCGCTCTCGACCGCCTGGAGGTGGGCGGGGTGGTGGTCAATGAGGTTCCCGGCTTCCGTTCCGACGTCATGCCGTACGGCGGCGTGAAGGACTCCGGGGCCGGGAGAGAGGGCCCGAGGTTCGCCATCGAAGAGCTCACCGTGACCCGTATGGCAGTGATCCGTCCGACGACAACGAAGCCGTGAGGACCATGCAAGCAAAGGACCGCACCGATGCGGTGGATACGTACTCCCGCCTGTTCAGGCTCGACGGCCGCAGGGCTGTCGTGGTGGGCGCGGGCAGTGGAATCGGCCGCGAGAGCGCCTTGGCCCTCGCCGCGCACGGCGCCACGGTGGTGTGCGCCGACCATGATCTGAAGGCGGCCACGGAGTCGGCGGCGATGGGCCGTGGCCTTTCGGCGTACGCCCTCGATGTGCTCGACGGCGAGGCCGTCGCGCGCGCCGCCGAGGAGCTCGGACCCGTCGACGTGCTCGTCTTCACCGCCGCGACGAACGTGCGCAAGCACCTGCTCGACTACACGGCGGAGGAATTCGAGCGGGTCGTGGCGCTCAATCTGCGCGCATCCTTCGACCTGGTACGGGCGTTCGGCCGCGGCATGGCCGAACGCGGCAGGGGAAGCATCATCGGCTTCAGCTCCATTCGCGCAGTGGCCGTCGAGCCGGGGCAGGGGGTGTACGCGGCCACCAAGGCCGGCCTCGTCCAGCTGCTGCGGACCGCTGCGGCCGAACTGGGCCCGTCGGGGGTGCGGGTGAACACCGTGGCGCCGGGCGTCGTGGACACCCCGCTGACCGCGCAGATCCGGGCAGTGCCGGAATGGTCGGACGCGTACGCGAGCAAGAGCGCCCTGGGCCGCTGGTCCCGTCCCGACGAGCTGGCCGGCGCCGTCGTCTACCTCGCATCGGACGCGTCATCCTTCGTCACCGGGAGCCAGCTCTTCGTGGACGGAGGCTGGACAGCGATCGACGGCCGCTACACGCCGCCCAACTAGGACTTGGCCCGCGCCCCGTCAGGGGCGCGGGGAACTGCGCGCTCAACCACAAAACGCCTGCAGTCTGTTGCAAACAGCCAGGGGCAGCCCGTGCCCAGCAAGATGCGCCGGACACGCGTAGGGGGCGCCCCGTTTCCACACCGGGAGTGTCAGCGGGTGTGGGCGGCGCGGTCGAGGAGGCGTCGCCATACCCCGTAGGACATTTCCTCCTCGGCGCGGCGGAGGCCCATGCGGTTGCAGTGCATGTGCAGCAGGCTCAGGAGGATGTGGTCACGCTCCGCCTGGAGTTCACCTGTCCGCTCCAGCTCGGTCATCCGCCGGGTGAGCCGCTCCGCGGCCGGTTGCCACACGGCGGCGGCCCGGTCGAGCGGTTCGCGGGTCGGGCCGACCTCGGTGCGGGCCGCCCACAGGCTGCGCCCTGCGGTCCGGTACAGGCCGCCGCCGGCGTTTCGCAGCGCCGCGACGCGGGCGAGGGCGTGGCGGGCCTCGGCTTCGGGGACCAGACAGGCGCACAACCGGTCGAGGGTGAGGGCGACCAGTGCGGCGCGTTCCTGGCCCGCGTCCAGGCCCAGGGCCGGCAGACCGGTTCCGGAGTCGCGGAGGTGCCGGAGGAGTTGGACGACGGCGGTGCTGTCCTGTCGGAAGCACTCCTCGGCATCGGCGATCAGTTCGGGGCCGCCGTACCGCTCGACCTCGCGCTGATAGCTGACGAAGGTGTGGTCCGAGATGTGCCCGCCCCGGGCGAGGTCCCGGGCCCAGGCGGTCACCTCACGCAGGACGTCCGGGCGCGTGGCCTCCTCGGGGACGAAGAACCGCATCCGCAGGTGGGGGGCCGGATCGTGGTACCGCAGGAAGAAGGGTGCGGGTACGCCGTACTGTTCGGACAGTCGCTCGGTGAGGCCGGACAGGCCCACTCCCAGCAGCGTGTCGTGCGCGTCCGGCTCGGCGTAGAGCTTCACGGCCAGCCAGTCGCTGCCGATCCGCTTGATCCGTGCCTCCGGATCCTCGGTGGCGGCGTGGACCTGGCGGCGCGGGACGTGCCCGGCAACCCGGCCCGGGTCCCGGCTGGTTCGTACGAGCGGCACCACGACCTCGGAGGCGTACGGCTGACCGGCGGCATCCCGCAGGAAGCCCTCGTCGGGCGCGGGCAGCACCTCCTCCAGAACGACTCCTTCCTCCGGAGCCTGTTCCAGGGTGTCGCGCAGTTCGCGCAGCGAAGGGGCGCTGGTGAGGTCGAGCAGCAGGGTGTTGTCCGAGTCGACGATATTGACCAGACGGGGCACCATCCATGTCCCGGCCCAGGCGTCGACGGCCTCGGCGAACGCGGCCAGTCCGTCCCCGCCGCCGTGCTCTTCGGACAGCGCGAGTTCACCCCTTCGCAGCCGCCACTGCGCCCGCCGCAGCACCAGACCGCCTCGCTCGACGCGGGGCAGGAACGGCATGGTCCAGCCCAGGTCTCCCCAGCTGAACGGCGTGACCAGGCGCGAGAGCGCGTAGGAGACCTCCACCAGGAACCGGCAGGGGTCCGGCGCCCCTGCCAGGTTGAGCATCGTGCGCTGGGTGACATGCAGCCGCCGGCCCAGCGAACGGCTGCGCAGATACAGCCTTCCTGCAGCCACGCCGACGAGGACGTCGTCCAGGCGGATCACATGGTCCTCGTCCCGGCCGGGCGTGACGTTGACCGGCAGTTCCCATGTGTGCGCGGTGGGACGTGTCGAGACGTTGATGGACCTGGCGTCCCCGGGGAGGTAGGACAGCTCGGCGCAGACGGCGTCGCCCTGGCGCTGCTCCTCGGCGGCGGCCAGCTCCCGCAGCGCGGACTGCGCCCCGCCGTCGAGGAGATCGTGGAAACGGGCGAAGGTCCTGCCGCCCAAACCCACCCCGATGGTGCTGCACACGGCGCGCCAGTGCGCGCGGCCGGGGCCCGGTGCCGTGAGGCTGAGGTACAGATCGAGGACGGGGAACGGCGGCCGGTCGTCGTCCTTGGTGGCCGGGGCCTCGGCGAGCTCGTCGAGCAGCCGGTCGTCGAGCTGGACGCTCAGCTCCCGGCGTGCGAGAGCGGCGGTGGCCAGCCGGGTCAGCACGGCCTCCCGGGACGACGGGTCCGTCCAGCCCGGCCGGGCCTCGGGCTCCGCGACGACGCCGGGCAGCGGATAGGCCCGTCCTGGGCTGCGGTACCGACGGGGCGGGCCGAGGCCGGTCTCCGGGGTCAGCGCCTCCAGCAGGGGGATCTCGGACCGGTCGCCGTACCGTTCGGAGAAGGCTTCGGCGTACTCCGCGAGGTGCGGCGGGTACTGGTCTTCCGTTCCCACGCGCGCGAGCACATGGGCGGCTTCCTCGGCCAGGTCGGCCACGGCCCGTGGGAGGACCGGGGGCGCCTCGAAGTCCAGCGCCGAGTCGATCTGGAGGGTCGGCCCCGAGTGGCCGCCGATGGCTTCGGGCACCGGCGCGCTCGCCGTCCGCAGCAGTTCCCGCACCGGGGTCCCGCCCTGGTTGAACGCGCTGATCGCGGCCTCCACGTCGTCGATCGCCCGTGCGACATCGGGGTCGGTGGCGGGCGGCAGCATCGAGCGCAGGAGCGCGTCACGCTCCGTCCCGCCGGTCGGCGGGACGAGCAGCCGGGGCCGCTCGGCGGTGATGAGGATGTCGCTGTCGAGGAGACCGTCGAGCAGCTCCCTGATCCGCTCGGCGCCGGCGCTCGGGTAGGTCTCGGTGAGCAGGGCGGTGAGCTCGCCGAGCGTCTTCGGTGTGCGGGTGTGGTCGAGCACGGACCGCACCGGGGCCGTGAGCCGTACGCTGACGAAGCGTCGGCCCCTGGGCGTGGTGGGCTCTTCGTCGTGCGCGCCGGGGCGGGCCTCGGCCCCGTCGTCCAGTCCATAGCCCTCGGCGGTGGACAGCCACACCCGGCCGCGGGAGACGTGGAGCAGGTCGTTGCGCCGCACTCGCACGTCGTGGGGGCGCTCGGCTCCGAAGGCGAGCTGCTTCACCAGGTGCATGACCCAGCCCGAGTCGGCGCGTGCCCGGGCCGTCCCGATGGAGCTGTGCCCCAGCCGGGCCCGCTGCTCCTCGCCGAACACGCCGGTGGCCACGCCCGCGAAGAGGCCGAACGGCGTCGAGCGGAAGCTCATCCGGTTCAGATAGCGGCTGAGGCCGCGGACGGCCTTCCGCCGGTTCTTGCCCGTGAGGCTGTCGAACCGCTCGACGGCGTCCGCCAGATGAGGCGAGGCGGCCCGCACGGCGTCCGGCACTCCGGGGGTCCACCACAGTTTGCGGAGCTGGTCCGCGTAATCGTCCTGCCAGGCGTCCGTGCGCTCGGTGTCGCCGTTCGCCATGGGCAGCGACCTGAGCAGTTCGAGCATCGGACGGGTGGGCAGCGCCGGCGCTCTGAGCATGAAGAACCCGCAGGCCCGGTAGGTGTCGGCGGTCTCTTCGCTCATGTCTCCCTCACGCCTGCGTCGCGCCCGGTCCACGCCCGCGCCCGCGCGCGGGCCCCGGGGTCAGGAACAGCAGCTCGTCCCACTCGGCGGCGGCGTCGGACACGGTGCCGAGAAGGGCGAGCAGGACTCCGGCCGCACCGATCAACAGGCCGGCCTGGTGCTCCTGCTCTCCCGTCGGGGTGTAGTTCGGGAAGAGGTAGGGGTGCTCCGGGTCGGCGTGGGAGCACAACCGCGACCGGAAGTCGTCGTGCATACGCCACAGGTCCGGCACGCCGGTCTGTGCGGCGGCGCGGCCGTAGATGGTCACCAGCCCCGCCAGCCCGTGGCACATCGTGGGTGAGTTGAGGCGCTGCTCCTCGGCGGGGGTGTGTTCGACGCCGAGGAGCGCGGCCACCGCGAGGTCGGCCGGCTCCGGGTCGCCGCAGGCCGCCGAGGCCGACAGCAGGGACGTCGCGACGCCGGGCGCGCCATAGCACCACGCGGGCCTGGCCGGTACCCGCGAGACGGTGTCGGGGCGCCCGGTGTCCGGGTGGGCCGGCAGAACGTAGGCCCACGCCGGATGGTCGAGGCCGTCGATACGCAGCGCTTCGATCGTCCGGGCGAGGGCGCGGATTCCCTGCTGTACCCGGCGAGGCCGCGCGTCTCCCCCCTCGCCCCGGCCCGTGACGCCGGCCACGTGGGCGGTGTCGGGGCGGGAGAGGGCCGCGAGAATACCCGGCGGCCCGTGGGCGAATCCCATGTTGTACATGCCGTCGGGATACTGCTTCACATATGTCGGAAGGCGTATCAGCTGTCCGTCGGGGCCCGGAATGCGGGGGAAGTGGGAGGGCGCGCAGAACCACTTGGGTCTGCCGCCGTCGTCCTGGGCCAGATCCAGCAGATAGCCGACGAGGCGGTCCGTGGCTTCCTCGGCCGCGGCCGTCGCGGGCCCGCCGAGGACGTCCGCGGCCTTGAGGAGCGCGGCGAGCCAGCCGGCCGCGCCCGAGATGACGTCGAAATCGCATTCGGCCACGCTGCCGACGGCGACGGGGAGCTTGATCGCCAGCGTCTGCCGGGCGAGCTGGTCGGTCATCGTGGTGAGTGTCGGAAGGTAGCGCGGCTCCAGCCGGGCGTACTCGGTCACTGCCCAGACGACTCCCGCGGTGCCGTGGTACAGACTCGCCTCGCGCAAGGGCGCGGCGGCACTCGCCTCTGCGGCGCGCCGCAGTTGCAGCCGACCGGCCTTGAAGTAGCGGTCGTCGTCGAAGACTTCGGCGGCATACCGGAGGGCGAGCGCGACGCCGGGAGCGCCGTCGGCGAGATCCGCTTTCCCTTCGGCGGCGCCGGTCGATGTCGTGAGCCGGTCAGCCACGTCGCGGGCCAGCCGTAGAACCTCGTCGTCGGTCACTTTCCCCACGGGACGAGACTCCATGGCACCGCTCCCTTCCTCGGCCTGCCCGGCAGGCGACCACACGGAGGGCGCAGGAATCCCCTGTACACGGGGATCCCCTGGGCACGGACCGGGGGCCCTCCGCGTGATTCGCCTTGGGTGTTCGTCACATCAGATGTGGCGTATCAGCAGCACGTGCTGAGCGTGTCGGTACAGGCCGACGTGCGCGACGTCCCACAGGTGTCGTTCGTGACACCACCGGAATGGGACGAAGCCTCCGAGTAACCAACACGCAGGTCGAGGGAGAATTCGTCTTCCAGCATCTCTTCGTTCATTCTGTTCCCTCCGTTTAAAGGTGCCCGCACGGGATTCTCCGGACAAGGGTCTTTGTGAATGCCGGATTTCCCAGAATCTCTTGAAAGGTAGTGGAGCGTTGCGATCAACGTCAACTACCGGTCCACACTTGCCTCTTGATGAACTCCCGATGATTCGAAGGTATCGCGAGATCAGCGAAGACCGGCCGTCCACGCGGCAGGAAACCCCGACATGTATATCGGGATTGTCCGGACTCAAAGTGATTGGTTAGGCAAACTACTGGTGAATGGCGACCCGTACGTCTGGGACGCGGCCGGCGGCGAGGCGAGCCCGTACTGTGCGGCCTGCGCCTCGAACATGCCCCGGTACAGCCCGCCGCTCCTTCCCATGAGCTCCTGGTGGGCGCCGTGTTCGGCGATGTGCCCGCGCTCCAGGACGTAGATGTGGTCGGCCGTGGTGGTGGCGGCGAGCCGGTGGGTGACCAGCACCACCGCGACGCCGCTGTCGGCCAGGGTCCGCAGCCGGTCGAACGCCTCGATTTCGGCGTGCGGATCGAGCGCCGAGGTCGGCTCGTCGACCAGGAGGAACGGCGCGCCGCGGTAGAGGCTGCGCGCTGTGCCCAGCTTCTGCCACTGGCCGCCCGAGAGCTGGACGCCGCGTTCGTAGCCCTTGAAGACGATGGAGTTCCAGCCGTGCGGCAGCCCCTCGATCAGATCGTCCACGTCAGCAGCTCGCGCGGCCTCCTTGACGCCGGCCATGTCCCGCGGGCGGTCACCGGCACCGATGGCGATGTTCGCGGCGGCCGTCATCTGCCAGGTGGGGAAGTCCTGCGTCAGCAGCCCGACGGACCGGAACACGTCTGTCCGGTCCGCCTCGCGCACCTCCACCCGTTCCCCGGACGGGCCTTCCCACCACACCTTGCCGCTGCCAGGCAGCAGCAGACCGGCCAGGATCTTGGCCAGCGTGGACTTGCCGGAGCCGTTCGCGCCGACCAGCGCGGTCACCTCGCCCCGCCGTACGGACACATCCACGCGGTGCAGCGCGGGCACCGTCGCGCCGGGGTAGGTGAAGGAGACATCCCGTACCTGGATCTCCCGTACGGGCGCGGGCAGTTGCTTGCCGGTACGGGGGATGGCGTGCCGCGCAGCCAGCTGGGTGGCTTCCTCGGTGTCGCCGAGCTGCAGCATCTCCTCGTACATACGGTTGACCTGCTGCACCAACGACGTGAGCCGGGCAGTGGAGTTACGGATGGCGACCACCGCAGTACCCCCCACAGCCAGGGGGAGACCGCCGCTGGTCAGCAGCCACCACAGCACCCCGTAACAGCCCAGGGAGGCCAGGCCGGAGAATGCGCCGGCGACCAGATCGGTGTGGGCCTGGGCCCGGGCCAGACGCCGCTGCTCGGTCTCCATCAGCCCCGACATCTCCTCGTACCCGCGCAGCAGCAGTGAGTCTGCCGCGTGTGCCCGGATCTCTCCGGCGGCATGCGGCATCGTCAGGTACTGCAACAGCGTGGCGACCGCCCGCCGGTGATCCACCCAATGCCGACGCGAGATGTACTCCCGGCGCGCCGAGCGCACCGCCCCCCAGCCCTTGGGCAGGGCGATCGCCAGCAGCATCGGCAGCAGCGCCCAGTGCAGCGAGGCCAGTACGAGGGCTGCGGCCACCATGCCGATCACGACATTGGCGACGCCTACGGACAGGCCGAGCATGCGCCGCGCCGAGTCGGTGCCGAACTTCCCGGCGTCCAGGTGTCGTTGGACCTCCGGTTGCTCGGTGGCCTCGACCTCCACCTGCGTGACCGCTCGGTAGTACCGGAGGGAGACGGCCCGCTCGACCTGGGGCTCCAGCCGACCGGACATCGCCGTCGACCAGGCCGACAGCAGCGCCGAGCCCACGGAGACGACGGCCAGCATCGCGAGCGCCGGGAGGGACTGCAGCAGCTTGTCGCCGGCCGGGCCGTCCGCGAACAGCTTGCTGAGCGCCCCGTTGACCGCCACCAGCCCGAACGCGGCCGTCAGCCCCTGGCCGATCTGCGCGGTCACCAGGCCGGTCAGCGCCCGCCGGTCCGCGGCCCATCCGGCCCGCAGCACCACGCCCACCATGCGCGGCAGCGCGGCGGCCATCTGACCGAACCGCATACGCGTCAGCGCGCCCTCGTACTCGACGAACGCGTCATCCCAGCGCAGTCGCCCGCCGAACAGCTCCCGTTCCGCTGCCGAGACTCCCTCCGCGGTCGCCCCCTCACGCGGCTCATCCTCGGTCGCTGGGGCGGGACTTGGGGCCACGGTTTCCTCCGGAGGGGCGCTCAGGCGTACTGGTGATCTGCGAACGGGGGCCGAGGAGGGCGCTCGGGCGGGGGATCACCGTACTCATGCGCGCAGCGGGAGATCAGGGCGGGGCGCCGAGACCGGGCGCCGAGACCGGGGCGGTGGCCGGCACTCGCGAGAGGCCCCGTGTTCAGTCCGCCCGCGCGGCCGTGAGCGGGTGGGTCGGGTGCAGCCACGCCACCAGGTCGGGGCCGGCGCACTCGGCGGTCACCTCCGCGTACCGGCGCAGGTCCGGCTCGGCCAGGATCTCCTGCCACTGGCCGGACGAGCCCCGGTGGAAGAAGTCGCGGGGGCTGCGCCAGACGGCCATGTCGGCCTCGGGAACGAGCTGGCCGGCATTGCCGCGCATCGCCTCGAAGGTCGCCGCCCGCACAAGTTCGGGGAACCTCTCCTCGGGCACCGCGATGCCGAGTCGCCGTGCCAGGCGGCGCATGTTCCCCGCCAGATCGGACTTGAGGCCGTCGTAGTGCAGCAGCACCACGTTGCCGAGGTGCCGGGCCTCCCAGAACGTCCGCAGGTGGTGCAGCGTGTAGCGCAGGCTCGCCGGCGCCTCCGCCACCGGGGCCCGGTTCTCGACCCAGCGCCGGAAGCCGGCGGCGCCCGGCTCGGCAGCCTCCCGTACCCGCCGGGTCACCTCCTCGGCCACTTCCGCGGCCGCCTGCTCACCGGCTGCTCGCGCGCGGACGCGTGCGACGGTGGCCGGGTCGATGTTGGCCATGTGGTGCTGCGTCGACAGGCCCACGTCGCGCGGGTCGCGGCCCACGCACACATAGGTCACGCGCTCGTCGTACGGCAGGCCGTCCAGCGGGGTGTGGGACTTGACGAACCGGCGGTGCCGTTGCCCCTCCAGGGAGGCCAGCACCTCGTCGCGGTCCCGGTACAGCACGTCCACCCAGGGCGACATGCTGCTCAGCGGCCGTGGGAGCTCGGTGGTGCCGTGGACGAGGAGGGCGCAGATCATCTGCGTCCACGTGGTGCCGCACTTGGGCGGCGTACTGATCACGATGTCGTCGCCGCGGAACGGGAAGCCCTGCCATCGTGCGCTGTCGAGGACCGGGGACCGGTACCGCACCACGGGACGACCGCCGGCCGCTGTCTCCACCACCGGATCAACTCCTCCTCGCCCGCACCGGCGCACCACCGTGGGTGGGCGTGCCGCTGCGGACCGTACCCACGCCCTCTCCTGCGCACACCGGACCGGGCGTGGCCGGCCGGGGTGCCGCCGAGCCCGCTCGTCCCTCGACGGCCCTCAGCCATTGCTACTGCTCAGGGATGCATCCGCGCGCCTTTGAGTACCTTGTCCACCGCGTTGCGCGGCCCGTAGACGGCCATCCCCGCCAGGTCGAGCTGGTCGGTGCCCACCGCGCGTACCGCCGCCCGGTTGTCGCGGTCGTTGCCCGTGCTGAACAGGTCCGAGGTGAACACCGCCCTCGGCAAGGAACGGGACAGCGCACGACCGTGTGCGGTGGTCAGCATCTCCTTCGTCCCCTCGAAAACCAGCACGGGCTGGCGGAACATCGGCAGATACGCGATGCCGTCGGCGTCCGCGTACGGTTCGCCGATCACCTCGGGGGACACCGTGCCGAGCCCGCTGACGACGAAGGCGGTCACATTCAGCCGCTGCCAGGGCTCCAGGTCGTCACGCAGCAGTACGGCGATCTTCGTGTCGAAGCGTACAGGCGCGTTCTCGGCCCCCACGCCGGCCCTCACAGCGGTCTCATCCATCGTTCTCATGCTGTGAGACTGCAGGCTGCACACCCGCCCCGTCTTGTACGTTCTTTGCATGGTGTCCCAGCAGGAAATCTCTGCTTGGCGCCCGTCGGTCCCGGGCGTCAGGGAGGTCCTCCACGCCCATTTCACCGAGCACGTGTACCCGATGCATGTCCACGACGCCTGGACGCTGCTGATCGTCGACGACGGCGCGGTCCGCTACGAGCTGGACCGCCATGAGCGCGGCACCCCGGACGGCACCGTCAGCCTGCTGCCGCCGCAGGTCCCGCACAACGGCTCACCCGCCACTCCGCACGGCTTCCGCAAGCGGGTGCTCTACCTCGACATGACGCAGCTGGACGCCGGCTTCATCGGACCTGCGGTCGACGGCCCGGACCTCATCGACCCCCTTCTGCGCAGACGTGTCGGACAGCTGCACACCGCCCTCGCCGGCCGGGGGGACGAGCTGGAGGCGGAGAGCCGGCTGGCCCTCATCAGTCAGCGCCTGCGCCGGCACCTGCGCCCCGGTGCCGCCGTCGGCGGCACGGTTCCCGACCGCGGCATCGCGCAGCACCTGCGTGACCTCCTCGACGAGCGATTCCGCGAAGGCACCACACTGGAAGAGACCGCGCGCGAGCTGCACGCCCACCCCGCGCATCTCGTACGTGCCTTCAGTGCCGCGTTCGGCATGGCACCCCACCAGTACGTGACGTCCCGCCGCGTCGACCTTGCCCGTCGTCTGCTGCTCGACGGATGGCCACCGGGCGAGGTGGCAACCGCCGCCGGCTTCTACGACCAGTCCCACCTCACCCGGCACTTCAAGCGGGTCCTGGGCATCGCCCCGGGCCGGTACGCCCGTACCGGGGCCTCCCGGTCGAGCAGGGCGGGCTCTTCCGTCGGGTCATCCGGTGTGGCCGCCGGGCTCCAGCCGACGGATTGAATGCTCCAACTCGGCGATGCGGTCGGCGAGTTCAGGGCCGTCGGCGGTGTCACGGCTCCGCAGCATCGCCTCGATCCGGTCGAGCTGCCCGGTGAGGTGAGCAAGCTCGGCGCCGACCGCGGCTGCCTGCGGCGCGTTCGGTTCCCGGCCACCCGGATGGCTGCCCTCCGGACGTCCGGCCCCGGAAGACGCGTGCTCGGCGACCAGCAGACGGCGCAACTGCTCCGACTGGACGGCGAGTTGCCGGTTCTTGCGGTCCAGGTCCAGGAACACGTTGACCTTCGTACGCAGCACCCAGGGGTCGATCGGCTTGGAGAGGAAATCCGCTGCCCCCAGGGCATAGCCGCGGTAGGCGTAGTCCCGGTCCACGTCGGTGCCGGTCAGCAGGATGATGGGGACGTCCTTGGTCTGGTCGAGACGCTTGATGTTGTTCGCCGTCTCGAACCCGTCCATCCCGGGCATCAGCACATCGAGCAGTACGAGCGCGAAGTCCTGGCGAAGCATCGCCTTCAGGGCCTCCTCGCCCGAGCGTGCGACCACCAGCTGCTGCTCCAGCGGCCCGAGCACGGCCTGGAGGGCGACGAGGTTCTCCTCCATGTCGTCGACGATCAGAATGCTCGACTTCTCCGGCGCCGCCGAGGTCATGGCATCCCTCCCGGCGGTTCGTGATCGCTGCCGCGCGCCGACTGCGGACTGCTCGCGCCCGAGCCGTCGCCGCCGTCGGCACCGCCGGTGTGGGAAGCAGCGTCCGCGTCACCGGCTGAGCTGGTGCTGCCCCCGGCTCCGGCTCCGGCCCGGGCTCCCGAGCGCACGCCGGGTGTGCTGAGCAGGTCGTACATGGCCTGCAGCAGGTTGTCGAGGTCCACCGGCTTGCTGATGTACGTGTCCGCGCCGCTGTCCAGCGCCTTCTGGTCGTCGCCGGACATCGCCTTCGCGGTGAGCGCGATGACGGGCAGTCCCGCCAGCCGCGGCGTGCGCCGGATTCTCTGGATCGCTTCGTAGCCGTTCATCTCGGGCATCATGATGTCCATCAGGACCAGCGAGACCTCGGGTGAACGGTCCAGCACCTCCAGACCTTCGCGGCCGTTCTCGGCGTACTTCACGGAGATCCCGACGCGGCCCAGTACGTGTGTCAGTGCGAAGACGTTGCGAATGTCGTCGTCCACGATGAGTACGTTCTTGCCTGCCAGGACCTGCCCCTGCGGTTCGCCGAGCCACTGCTTCAGCTGCGTCGTCTCGGGCCAGGCGTTCTCGTGTCCCTCATCCCGTCCGAGCGGCTCGATGCGTGGCAGCCCCTCCGGTCCGGCCGGTTCGGCCCGGGGTGCGGGGGAGAGGGGAGCGGCAGGGGGCTCGGGGGTCTCCGGCCATGCTGCGGCGGTCGAGTCGGCCGGAGCGGCGGGCCGTTCGGGGGCGGCCGGTTCCGGTTCCGGTTCCGGTGCGGGTGCAGGTGCGGGTTCGGGTTCGGGCTGCCGGGCTGTGGCCGTCCGGGAGTGCTCCGGCCCTTCCCTCTCGGGCAGCATGGTGGGCGGAGTCGGTGCCGGGGCGACGGCCGCAGTGCCCTCGCCGAGGTCCACGCTCGGCGTCGCCGTTGTGGGCACCGTTGCGGGGGAGGGGGCACTGCCGGGGTAGACCGCCGGAATGTAGAGCGTGAACCGCGACCCCACACCCTCTGTGCTCTCGACGTCGATACGGCCGCCGAGCAGCCCGGCGATCTCGCGGCTGATGGACAGCCCGAGCCCGGTGCCGCCGTACCTGCGGCTGGTGGTGCCGTCGGACTGCTGGAACGCTTCGAAGATGACCGAGAGTTTCTCCGGCGGGATACCGCTTCCGGTGTCCCTCACGGAAAAGGCGATCACGGATTCGGCGTCGCGCAGCGTCGGTTCCCTGAACTCCTTGTCGGTGACGCGGTCCACCCGCAGCTCCACACCGCCGGAGGAGGTGAACTTCACGGCGTTGGACAGCAGATTGCGCAGCACCTGCTGGATGCGCTGCTCGTCGGAGTACAGCTCGCGCGGCACGTTCTCGCCCACCCCGATCTCGAAGGCCAGCCCGCGGTCGACGGTCACAGGGCGGAACGTGGCGTGCACGTAGTCCAGCAGCTTCGTCAGCGGCAGCTTCCTGGCCCGCACATCCATCCGCCCGGCTTCGACCTTCGACAGATCCAGGATGTCGTTGATCAGCTGAAGCAGGTCCGAACCGGAACGGTAGATCGTGGTCGCGAAGTCCACCTCCTGCTCGGAGAGCCGCCCGTCGGGGTTGTCCGCGAGCAGCCGCGCCAGGATCAGCAGCGAGTTCAGCGGTGTGCGCAGCTCGTGCGACATGTTCGCCAGGAACTCCGACTTGTACTGGGAGGACGTGGCCAGCAGCGCGGCCTTCTCCTCCAGCTCGGCGTTGGTGCGCTGCAGTTCGTCCGAGCGCTGGCGCAGTTCCGTGGTGAGCCGCTGGGACTCCGAGAGCAGTACTTCCGTACGGGCGTTGGCCAGGATGGTGTTGATCGAGACGCCGATGGTGTGGACGAACTGGTCGATGAACGTCAGATAGACATCGTTGAACTTGCTGAACGAGGCCACTTCGATCACGCCGAGTGCCCTGTCCTCGAAGAGGATCGGCAGGATCAGGATGTGTGCCGCGGGTGCGGAGCCGAGCCCGGATTCCACCCGTACATAGTCCGGTGGGGCGTCCTCGATGAGAATGCGCTTCTTCTCGGCGACCGCCTGCGAGATGAGGCCGCGCAGCGGGGAGTCGGCGTGCTGGCCGCTGTCCTCGCGTCCGCTGGTGCCGTATCCGGCGATGAACTCCAGCTCCTCGCCCGGTTCCCCGCCGGAGTTGACCAGGAAGAACGCGCCGGCCTGCGCGTTCACCAGCGGCGTCAGCTCGCGCAGGATCAGATCGGCGACCTCCACCAGATCGCGCTGGCCCTGCATCAGTCCGGCGATGCGGGTCAGGTTGGACTCCAGCCAGTCCTTGGTGCGGGTGGTTTCGCGCAGGTTGGCCACCATCACATTGATGTTGTCCTTCAGCTCGGCGACCTCGCCGCGTGCGTCCACCTGGATCGAGCGGGACATGTCGCCCTGGGTGACGGCGCTGGCGACCTCGGCGATCGCGCGGACCTGGGTGGTGAGGTTCAGGGCGAGCTCGTTGACGCTGGTCGTCAGTCCCTTCCAGGTGCCGAAGACGCCCTCGACGCGGGCCTGTCCGCCCAGCTGCCCCTCGCTGCCGACCTCCCGTGCGACACGGGTGACCTCCGAGGAGAAGGAGGAGAGGGTGTCGACCATGGTGTTGAGGGTGGTCTTCAGCTCCAGGAACTCGCCGCGCGCATCCACGTCGATCTTCTTGGAGAGGTCTCCGTTGGCGACGGCGGTGGCGACCTGGGCGATGTTGCGGACCTGCGAAGTGAGGTTCATCGTCATGAAGTTGACGTTGTCCGTGAGGTCCTTCCACAGGCCCGACACCCCGTGGACCTCGGCCCGGCGACCGCCGAGGTTGCCTTCGGTGCCGACCTCCCGTGCGACGCGGGTGACCTCGTCGGAGAAGGCCCGCAGCTGGCGGACCATGGTGTTGACGGTGTCCTTCAGTTCGAGGATCTCGCCGCGTGCGTCGACTTCGATCTTCTTGGAGAGGTCGCCGTCGGCGACCGCCGTGGTCACCTGGGCGATGCTGCGGACCTGCGAAGTGAGGTTCAACGCCATGGAGTTGACGCTGTCGGTGAGGTCCTTCCAGACTCCCGACACGTCCCGGACCTGTGCCTGTCCGCCGAGGTTGCCTTCGGTGCCGACCTCGCGGGCGACGCGGGTGACCTCGTCGGCGAAGCCCGAGAGCTGGTCCACCATCGTGTTGAGGGTGGTCTTCAGCTGGAGGATCTCGCCTTTCGCGTCGACGTCGATCTTCTTGGAGAGGTCTCCGTCGGCGACCGCCGTGGCGACCTGGGCGATGCTGCGGACCTGCGAGGTCAGGTTGGAGGCCATGAGGTTGACGTTGTCGGTCAGGTCACGCCAGACACCGGACACGCCGCGGACCTGTGCCTGTCCGCCGAGGTTGCCTTCGGTGCCGACCTCGCGGGCGACGCGGGTGACCTCGTCGGCGAACGCGGAGAGCTGGTCGACCGTCGCGTTCACCGCGCTCATCAGCTGCCGGATCTCGCCCTTCGCATCCACGGTGATCTTCTGGCTGAGATCGCCCTGGGCGACGGCCGTGGAGACCTGGGCGATGTTGCGGACCTGGGATGTCAGGTTGGAGGCCATGAGGTTGACGTTGTCGGTCAGGTTCCGCCACACGCCTGACAGCCCCCGCACTTCGGCCTGTCCGCCGAGGTTGCCTTCGGTGCCGACCTCGCGGGCGACGCGGGTGACCTCGTCGGCGAACGCGGAGAGCTGGTCGACCATCGTGTTCACGGTGAGCTTCAGTTGCAGCAGCTCACCGGAGGTCTCGACCATGACCTTCTGCGTCAGATCTCCGTTGGCGACCGCGGTCGTCACACCGGCGATGTCGCGTACCTGGCCGGTGAGCCGTTCCGCCATGTCGTTGATGGCCTCGGTCACCCGCCGCCAGTCACCGGAGAGTTCTCCCACATCCGCACGTCCGCCGAGGTTGCCCTCGGTGCCGACCTCGCGGGCGACTCGGGTGACTTCTCCGGTGAACATGGAGAGCTGGTCCACCAGACGGTGCAGTCCCCCCTCCAGGCGTCCGAGGTCGCCGTGGAGCCACTGCGGGGACCCGGACTGCTCCACATGGTGGGCCAGGTCCCCGTCGGCGATCGCTTCCAGTACGTGGGTCGCCCTGATCACCGGGGTTGCGAGGGCCTCGATCAGCTGATTCGCCTCGTCGACGCTGGTGGACCAGGCGCCCTGACCGGGGCTGGCGGAGACCCGCTCGTCCAGCTGGCCGTTCTTGGCCACCTCGCGGCGGACCCGCTTCAGCTCGGAAGCCAGGTGTTCGTTACGGGCGGCTATCTGATTGAACGTTCCAGCGATTTCGCCCAGTATGCCCTGGCTCTCGACCCCCGCGCGCGCCGAGAAGTCTCCGTCGCTCAGCGACTTCATCGCTCCCAGCAGCGGACGGAGATCCCTCTCCTGCACAGCAAGGCCCTGAGGGTCGTCCATGGGGTCCTCCATGGCATCCCATCCTCGGCATCCCTTATATTCTCTCTTATCCTAATATAGATGGGTTAGCGCCGGTCATCCGAGTCAGGAGAGGCTTGTGCGACTACCGTCCGTCGGCCTGAGCGATCCCGCGTCGCGGCGGGCCCTCCCCACAAGTCACCTCGCGCCCTCCGCGGCGCGTGCGCTCGTACGCTCGGAGATCGACAAGCACGGCCGCTCCAGCGCGACGCCGGAGTCGCAGACGAGACGGCTGACCGAGGACGCGGAGCTCCTCGTCAGCGAACTCGTCACCAACGCCCTCGTACACGCGGGAACCCGGATCGAAGTCGCCTGCACCGTGGAGACGCGGTCCCTGCCTCCGCAGGACGCGGCCCAGCGTGCGGCGCCTGACGGCGGGGCGACCGAGGGCGGCCCGGTCGAGATCGTCGCCGTCCTGGTCGAGGTGACCGACGCGCAGCCCTCGGGCCGCGTCGTCACCGGCGACTCGTCGGCCCGCCGCACCGGCGCGCGGGGGCTCGGCCTCCAGATGGTCGGATCGCTGGCCGAGTCCTGGGGCGTGGTCTACCGGCGTACGGAGAAGATCGTCTGGTTCCGTATCGCCGTCTCCGATGTGCCCAAGCCCTCGGGCGCCCTCAGCGAGGCCCTGCACCGCGAGCTGGCCGCCGCGGAGATCTTCTCCGCCCCCGGGCAGGCGGACCAGCGCCGCACCGCGGCGTGGACCGACCCCGGCGGCGCCTTCCTGGCCGAGGCCAGCGAGCTCCTTGCCGGGCAGCTTGACGAGGACATGGTCGCGGCGCTGGCCGGCCAGCTGCTGGTGCCGCGGCTGGCCGACTGGTGCGCGGTCTGGCTGACCACGGAGACCGGCGGGATGCGGCTGTCCCGGGTCTGGCACTCCGACGAGCGCAAGGTCGCCGCGCTGCGCTTCGCCCTCGAACCGGATCCGCCGCCGGCCGGCCTGCGAACCGTCGGCCTCCCCTGGCCCTGGCCCGGTGAGGCGTCCGGGCGAAGCGGTTCGGCGCTGGCCTTCTCCCTGGTCGCGGGCGGCAGCTGTGTGGGCTCGCTGGTGATCGGCAGGTCCGGTCCGACGGAGATGACGGGCTTCGCCGCCCGAACGGTGGAGGACGTCGCGCGCCGGGTGGCACAGGCAGTCGTCACGGCCCGCCAGTACACCCGTCAGACCACCATCAGCAGCGCACTCCAGCGCAAGCAGCTGCCGCGGTCGCTCCCCGACCTCCCGGGCGTGGAGACGGCGATCGTCTACGAACCGCACGCGATGGGCCAGACCGTCGGCGGCGACTTCTACGACCTCTTCCCCATGGGCCGCAACCGCTGGTCCTTCCTGCTCGGCGATGTCCAGGGCAAGGACCCGGAGGCGATGTCCGTCACCGGGCTCACCCGCCACCTGGTGCGGCTGCTCGCCCGCGAGGGGCACGGCGTCGAATCCGTACTCGGCAAGCTGAACGCCGCCATGGCCGAGGAGGGCGCCGAGGCCGTGGCCGTGGGCGGCGAGAGCGCCCAGCCGCGCTTTCTGAGCCTCATCTACGGAGAGCTGGAGCCCGACGAGCGGGCCGGCGGTGCCCACTGCACCGCTGCCAGCGCCGGACATCCGCCTCCGCTGAAGCTGTCCGTGGACGGTGAGGTCGTGCCGGTGCTGGAGTCACAGCTTCTGCTCGGTATCGACGAGGGCTCCGACTTCACGGCCTACAGCTTCGATCTGGCGCCGGGGCAGTCGCTGCTGTGCGTGACCGACGGGGTGACGGAACGCCGCAACGGAAGCAGACAGTTGGACGACGACGACGGCCTGGCGAAGATTTTCGCCGGCTGCGTCGGACTGGGGGCCGCGGCGGTGGCGGAACGGGTGCGTCAGGCCACGCACGCCTTCGGTCCGGAGCCGCTCGAGGACGATCTGGCCATCCTCGTCCTGCACGCGGTGGTCGCTGACAGCTGAACCATCGCCCGGAATCTGCTGCCCGGCAGGGGGAACCGCCGAACCACGTGCTGTGGCCAGGCATGCACGTATTGTGCGTACGCGTCGGTGGCCGGTGGGTGCTCGATGTGCACGTCTTCTGGCCGGTGAGGACACGAAGCGTCCCCGGTCGAAGCCCCCGAGCGCCGATGCCGCCGGCAGCCATGCCCACTCCCCGACGCAGGTGGCCCGGCGCTGCCGGTCCGTCAACTTCCGGGCTTTCTGGGGGGATCGGCGCCGCTCCGGTCTGCCGGGAGCGACCTTCGCACCCCGGGAGCCGAGTGCCTGACGGTACCGAAGAGCGCTGGGACAGCCCTCGGACAGTCGGCTGACCAGCAGGGACAGCCGAGAGCTGTCCGGGACAGCCGCAGTGTCTTGCCCCCGCCCGGACCACGTCAGCATGCTCGTGCCTGGTCGGCCCCGGCCCAGACGTTCACCGGCAGGGGCAGCCACCCCACAGGCATCCACTGCGTCCGGCTGCGCCGGATCGCGGCGCCACGGCAACAACGCCGCTGTTCGAGCCCGTCGTCGGGCCTGACGACCGGCCCGGGCCGCCTCTCTGCCACGGCACCACTTTCACGGAGGAGACATGACAGCCAACCGCGCCCGCCTGGGCACCGTCCTCGCAGTGCTCGGCGCCGGGCTGCTGGTCGCGACCACGGCCTGCGCCACGCCCACCGCCACGAACCAGTCGCTCCGCGACACCTCGCCACAGGCACCGGCATCCCCGACCGACGAGCCGCGGAGCGCTGCCGCGGAAGCCGCTGCACGGCCCGACGCCGCCGCGGGGCCGGCACCGGCAGCCGCCCGGTCCGTCCGGGTGATGACCTGGAACTGGGAGATGCCCAAACACCCTTGGTACAAGCCGGGCTGGACCAACGTCATCAAGAATCAGCGCCCCGATGTGCTGGGCCTTCAGGAGATCTGCGTGAAGTGGGTCGACCACCTGCTCGACGACCTGAAAGCGCAAGGTCTCCACTACGAAGCCGTTCACGGCACATGGCGCACCGACTGGCGCTGCGGCAACGGGGCGGGCAGCAAGGGCGCCAACGGCGACGCCCTTCTCGTCAGAAAGGGAGCCGGAAAGATCCTGAGCAAGGGCAACTTCCGGCTGCCGGCCGTGTCGACCTCGGAGGACAAGGAGGAACGCGGCGTGGTGTGGGCGCGCATCGGGTTCGGCAACCGGACCGTTCCGGTGTGGAACACCCACATCGGCTACAAGGGCACCCAGACCGAACAGACCAAGGCGCTGGCCAACGGCGTGGGCACCCCGCAGGCCGGCATTCTGATGGGCGACCTGAACAGCGAGCCCACCGGCAAAGGCCCGCTCAAGCCGCTGTGGGAGTCCGGCTGGAAGGAGGCCGACCCCCGATGCGTACCGGACACCACGACCTGCCCCCCGACACACGACGTAGGAAAGAAGTTCGACTACCTCTTCCACCGCGGTCTGAAGGCCACTTCAGCACGCAGCATCCCCACACCCACGTCGGACCACCATGTGGTGCTGGCCACCTTCACCATCTGACCTGCGACGGCGGGGGCCGTAGCTGACGTACGCGCGGAACGGAACAGTCCGGGCCAGGCGATCCTGGCCCGGGCTGCGTCAGGTGTCCGGCGCTCGGCGTTCGGCGCCGATACGGTCCCCGAACGGAGCTGCCGGCCTGCGAACTGCTCAGCAGCTGAGGTTCTCGCCCGGGGGCACGCCCAGTATCCCGGTGAATTCCTTGTATTTGTTGATCCGGCTCTGGACCTGACCCGGGTTACCGCCGTTGCACTCCAAGGTGCCGTTGATCGCGCGGATCGTCTCGCCGAAACCGGCGCCGTTGACCATGGCGTCGTGCGGGGTCATCGTGCCGGGGCCGGTCTGGGTGTTCCAGTACCACAGGCCGGTCTTCCAGGAGACCGCGGAGTCCCGCTCCACCTTGTACGGGTCGTTGAGCAGATCGATGCCCAACGCATCTCCCGCTGCCTTGCAGTTGTAGTTCCAGCTGAGCTGGATGGGGCCGCGGCCGTAGTAGGCGGCTTGGCCGGCGGGGCAGCCGTACGGCTTGCTTGCGTCGCAGTAGTGGGGGTAGTTGCTCTGGTCCTGCTCCACGACGTGGACCAGGCCGCCGGTTTCGTGGCTGACGTTGGCCAGCCCGTGTTGGCGAATGCCGGGTAGGCGTCAAGGGCTGCGGTGAGGCCGCTGTAGGTGTAGAAGGAGTTCCGGTTCGGGAACCGACCCCGCCGGACAACTCGGGGCGGGCACGATCCAGTGCTTCCTGGCGGGCGCTATGAGCAACGGACTTCCGGACGGCGGGAGGCGAACGGCGTCACCGGAGGGCTGTTCACCAAGTCCGCCGGTGCGGGCCGATACGAGCGCTCACCCCAGCCCGGGATCAGTCCTCGGGGTCGGGCAAGCCTCGCATTTCCAGCTTGAGGCCGAACGCGTCCCGTAGGGCGCGGGCCTGCTCCGGTGTGGCCAGGACGTAGACATCGTCCTCGGCCGTCCCGCCCGGAATCGGATGGAACACTCTCGGATCGTCGCCCCCGGGTTCCAGATCGTCGATGTACTGCCACACGGCGAACTGGTCAAGAATGTCCTCGGCCTGATGCTCCATCGGCCACGATATGGACTCGCCGTTGAGTCGGAATTTCAGGCACTCACCCTCGTCCTCGTCTTCGGTGAGTTCCACGCCGGAAACCGTGACCGTGCCGCCGGAGCACGCCGCTGCCGTTTCCAGGATTTCCTGGTAACTCTCCTCCAGGTCGTCCACATCCTCGCCGTGCACGACAACCGCAACGCCGCATTCCTCCAGTATCTCCAAGATGTCTACCTCTTCCAGTTCTTCCTCGAGGTCGGAGCTGTCCTCCACTTCCGCCGCCAACACGTCATCCATCCGCTCTCTGGTGACCAGGCCAAGCTCCACCAACTGCGTGGTCAGAGTCAGATATGTCGTCGCAACCATGCACGGATTCTGGCAGCTCCCACAGGCCATCCGGCACCAACGGACCAACGGCAGACGACGAGTTCGCGGCGCCGCTCGTCGGAGGGGATCGGCTTCGTGGACGGGTCAGGTGTGGCCGAGTACGCGGTGCGGGCGGTACGGAGATTCCAGCCGCCGGCGTTCCGCGGCGCTCAGGTCGATGTCGATCGCGGCGAGTGCGTCCTCCAGGTGGGCGGCCTTCGTGGCGCCCACCACGGGGGCGCTCACGGTGGGGTTGCCGAGCAGCCAGGCCAGGGCGATCCGGGCCGGGGGCACGCCCCGTTCGGCCGCGAGTGCGCGGACGGCGTCGACCACGTCGAAGTCGGCATCCTCGTACATCTCGTCGGCCAGCGGGTCGTCACCTGCCCGGACGGTGTACCGCGCGCCGCCGCGCTCGCGACCGCCCGCGAGCAGGCCGCGCGCCAGCGGGCTGTACGGGATCACGCCGACACCCTGGTCGGCGCAGAGCGGGAGCATCTCCCGTTCCTCCTCGCGGTAGACGAGGTTGTAGTGGTTCTGCATCGACACGAACCGGGTCCAGCCCGCCTCGCGAGCGATCTGCTGCGCCTTCGCGAACTGCCAGGCGTACATGGCCGAAGCGCCGAGATAGCGGGCCTTTCCCGCCCGCACCACGTCGTGCAACGCCTCCATCGTCTCCTCGATGGGTGTCCCGTAGTCCCAGCGGTGGATCTGGTACAGGTCGACGTAGTCCGTGCCGAGCCTGCGCAGCGAGGCGTCGACGGCGGCCATGATGTGCTTCCGGGACAGGCCGCGGTCGTTGGGGGACGGGCCCATGGGGAAGTAGACCTTCGTCGCCAGCACGTACGCCTCCCGGTCGCGGAAGAGCCTGCGCAGCATGCGGCCGGTCAGCTCCTCGCTGACGCCGTCGTCGTACACGTCGGCGGTGTCGAAGAAGGTGACACCGCCCTCGATCGCGCGCCGCAGGAGCGGTTCCGCCGCCGCCTCGTCGAGGTGCCAGGCGCGTTCGGAGGTGTTGCCGTAGCTCATCATCCCCAGACAGATACGGGAGACGGTGAGGCCGGTGGTGCCGAGCCGGGTGTAGTGCATGTCGTGGTCCTTCTCGCCCTGGCGGTCGCTGTCGGGCGGGGTCATCGGTCGCTGTCGGGCGGGGGAGTCGGCGCCGGGGCCGCGCCGCTTCGTACGTCCGGCGGGCCGGCGGGTATGTCGGCTGGGTCGCCCGGTATGTCCGGCGACCGTTCGCGGTGTACGGCGACGCCCAGCACCACGAGCGCCATCCCGGCGACCTCCAACGGCACCGGGATCTGCACCAGCACCAGTACTCCGATGACGGTCGCGGTGGCGGGCAGCAGGGAGACCAGCAGCGCGTACGTGCCCCGGCTCAGCCGGGCCATGGCCAACTGGTCGCAGACGTACGGGATCACCGACGAGCAGACACCTACGCCCACGCCCGCCGCCAGCAGCCCGGGGTCGGACAGTGCGGGTACGGCCTGCACGATGCCGACGGGCAGTGCGGCGGCCGAGGCGATGAGCATCGCCAGCGCCAGCCCGTCGATGCCGCTGACGGCGGGGTTGCGGGAGGCGCGGTGGGCCAGGACGACGTAGAGCGCGAAGAGCGCCGCGTTGAGGGCCGCGAAGAACAGCCCGAGCGGCTCGACGGCCAGGTGCACGTCGGTCAGCAGGTACACCCCGGCGACCGCCGTGACCAGCGCCAGCAGATTGCGTCTGCTCCGTACCGCCACCGCCGCGAGGGCGATCACCGGCAGGAACTCGATCGCGGCGACGGTGCCCAACGGCAGTCTGTCGATGGCGAGGTAGAAGCTCGAGTTCATCGCCGCCAGCAGCGCGCCCCAGGCCAGCAGCGAGCGCCGGGTTGCGCGGTCGGCCGACCGCCACCGCCGCCAGGGCCGCCGCCACACCGCGAACACGGCGGCGGCCGTGACGATCCGCAGCCAGGCGACGCCCAACGGCTGGACATGCGCGAACAGCAGAACGGCGAAGGCCGGGCCGAGGTAGTGGAAGACGGCGCTGACGACGAAGTACGCGTGCGGCGGTACGCGTCGTACGCGCACGGCACGCAGGGTGTCAGCGATCTGCCCGCTGCGTACGGCGCCGTTTCCGCGAGCGGTTCCGGTGCTGGGGTTCTGCATGCCCTCTAACCTAGAAAGCAGCAGCGCACAGAGCCATCGACGGTTGAAGGCCAGGAGTGCTGGTTATCCGCGGAAGGGAAAGCCGTGACCAATGATCGCTTTCAGAACGGAAAACAGCCTGTCGATGAGCTGAGCGGACGCCTGCTGCGCCTGCTGGCGGCCGACCCCCGGCGGGGTGCCTCGGAGCTCGCCCGCGAACTCGGCGTCTCCGCGCCCACCGTGCGGGACCGTATCCGGCGGCTGGAGGAGACGGGCGTCATCCGCGGCTACCGGCTCGATGTGGACCCCGCGGCGCTCGGCCGCCCCGTCGCGGCCTGGATCAGGCTGCGGCCCGGCCCCGGCCAGATGGCCCGCATCACCGAACTCGCCGAGCGGACACCGGAAGTGAGTGAGTGCCACCGGATTTCGGGTGAGGACTGTTTTCTGCTCAAAGTGCATGTGCCGGAGCTGAGCGACCTCGAATCCGTACTCGACCGATTCCTGCTGCACGGCCAGACCACCAGCTCGCTCGTCGTATCCACACCCGTGCCACCGCGCCCGGTCCTGCCGTAGGCTCCCGCCGGGAGAGTCGGCGAGGCGGAGGCACGGGGGAGCTATGAGGCGTCAGCCGTGGTGGGGTCCGGGGACGGTGGCGCTGGTCATGCTCGCGGTGGCCGGCTGTTCGTCCGGGGGGACGTCGTCCTCGCCGCCGGAGGACAAGCCGCCCGCCTCCGGGCGGACCGACGACGACCGGGCGGCCGGCGAGAGGGGCTTGCCGGGGGTACCGAGCGCGGCGACGGCCCAACGCGAACTGTCCGGGCTCAAGGTGGCGGCGCACAGGTCGATGTCCGGCTACAGCCGGGAGAAGTTCCCGCACTGGAGCGCGCAGGGCGACAGCTGCGACACCCGGGAGAGAGTCCTCGCCCGTGCGGGCACCGACGTGAAACGCAACGAGGAGTGCCGGGCCGTCTCCGGGCGCTGGACCAGCCTCTATGACGGCAAGGAAATCACCGACGCCTCCGAACTGGACATCGATCACATGGTCCCGCTCGCCAACGCCTGGCGCTCCGGCGCAGGCGCCTGGACACAGCGCAAGCGCGAGGCGTTCGCCAACGATCTGACCCACCCACAGCTGCTCGCGGTGACCGCTTCCACCAACCGGACCAAGGGCGACCAGGGCCCCGAGGAGTGGCAGCCCCCGGCCAAGACCTCCTGGTGTACGTACGCTCGCGCCTGGACCGCGGTGAAATCCACGTACGAACTGACGGTCACCCGCGCCGAGAAGCAGAAGCTCGACGACATGCTGGAGACGTGCGGGCGATGACCGGCCGTGAGGCGGGCCGTGGCCCGGACAGGTACGAGGACCGTGTCCAGGCGGGCCCGGGCGGCATCATGACCGACGAGGTCGGCGTCATCACCGGCGAGGTGACCGTTGTGACCTGGCGAGCGGCCGGGGGGCGAGCCGCGATCGATGTGCAGTACGCCGGTGCGGAAGAGTGGTACACCCTCACCGGCAGTCCCGCACCGTTGCCGCCCGGAGGGCTGGCGGCCCTCCACGCCCAGGTGGTTGACCTTCTACGCCGCGGAGGCTGCGCGGAAGCGCCCCGCGCCCCGTAAGGGGCGCGGGGAACTGCGCGCCCAGCGACGGTGCCACCCGCAGCCGGAGTGACTCGGGCAAGGGCACCCCCTCACCGGGACAACTGTGAGGGTGGGGCTGATGCGGCGTCCCGCGAGGCCCTGCCGTTCGGCGCCGCTCAGCCGTCCAGCCAGTCACCGCCGACTGCGGTGGATGCGAACGCCTGGGCGTTCCAGAGGAAGTGCGGATGGGCGCAGCCGAACATGTAGGCGAGCAGGGCCGTGTCCTCCTTCCAGGTAGGTGGTCGGTGCAGTGCGTGGAACAAGTCCGCGCCGACGTTGCCGGAGTCGATCTGGACGTCGCGGGCTCCCTCGCCGCCTGCCAGGGAGGCGATGACGGCGGCTATGTAGGTGCGGCGCAGTACGACCCAGACCGTGCCGACGTCACCGTGCCATTCCCCGTGCAGCGCCTCGAAAGTGGCGAGCTCCTGGTCGAACAGCCGCCACACTTCCGGGTGTTCGCTACGGCAGCGAGCCGAGAGCAGGGCCGCGCGTTCGCCGAGAGCGTCCACCGTGGGCGTACAGCCGATGCGCAGTGTGACTCCGTCGGTCAGCAGACCGGTGCAGGCGTTGGGCTCGATGCCGCACAGTGGGCAGCCGTCCCTTGGGGGCAGGCCGTTGGTGATCCCGTCGAACCACAGGGCGTGCCGCCCGGTCAGCCCCTCCCAGACGATCGTGGTGCCCATCAGCCAGGTGTTCCACAGCAGGCCGTGCGCTTCCGGCATGCACCCGTACTTGATCAGCGCGACGACGCACGCTCCGTACAGGGCCTTCTCGTGCGTGGACATGGAGCTCAGCCAGAAGTTGCTGGCCTCCCCGGTGACCGCGTCCGCGCGTACGTCGGTCATGTCGTTGAGCACCCGGCACAGGACCAGCGAGGCGAGGTGTTCCTCCTGCCAGAGTTCGCTGTCGGGGGAGACGTGCCAGAACAGGCAGTCCATGAGCTGGAGCAGGGTGTAGGCCGAGCGGTCGAGCGGTGTGGATTGGGGCAGCGTGACGGTGCCCGACACGTGCCGTTTGAGCCAGTGCTCGTCGACCGACCGTTTGTAGGCGGCGTAGAGCCCGCAGATCAGGGCGCGTGCCCCATTGGTCGTACGGTCCTCGGCGAGGCGCTGCTCGACCGCCCGGACGGTGTCGGACATCTGGATCGCCGCCTCGACGCGCTTGTACTCGTGGAGCACCAGGATGTCGTCCTCGTGCCGGAACCTGAGGCCGAGATCCCGGTCGGAGTCGTTCATCTTCCTGGTCCACACCCAGCCGCCGGTCAACACGCTGTCCAGTTCTTTTCGGAAGGGCCAGGTTTTGATCGAGAGCGGGCGTCCGTCGCTTCTACGCCAGTTGTAGTCGTCCAGGCTGCGGATGAGCGGCTTGGGTAAGTGGGCGCAGAGCGTGCAGGTGCACGAATCATCGTGGGGTGCAACGTCCGTGCTCTCCGCCCGCTCGCGCCAGGCGCCCTCCAACAATTCACACGAGAGCCGGCACAGGCGGATGCCGGTCTCCACGCCGGGGAACGCCTGCTCTATCACGGCGAGACACGCGTCCAGCCTGCGCAGACGTTCCGCACCGTGGTCGTCGGGTGCGGGAAATGCCCTGGGCGCGAGGGTCAGCGTCCCTTCCACGGGAAACATCACGCTGTCCCCGTGCCGCTCTTCTCCGCACGCGGCCCTGTTACTGCGTGCGATACCGGATTCTTCGCGGCGCTTGTAATCTTCCGTGCAGCTCTTGATGGAGTCTCTGACCACGTTTGCCAGTTCGGTGCTGATTCCGCTTCGTCCCATCGGTGAGTCCTCCTGCTCGTGGATGCGCTCACGTCGGTGCTGCGGTGCATGACGGCCAGTGGTGCGGTGGGGCGTGCGGTGGCGCAGTGCTCCTCCTCGGACACGGGAGAACTGTGTGGTGCACTTTTCAGCTGACGACCTGTTGGGCCAGGTCACACAGGCAGCAGAGGCTGTCAACCCGTCGGCCGCGAAGGCTCGCGGCCGGCCGGCGGACGTGGCCGGTGAGGGGGGTAGCTGCCAGTGCTAGGGCAGTTTCCCCAGACTGAGGGGATGTGTCCAGGTCAGCCGTGAGATAGGCGCGCGCTCCGCCGCCCTGAGCGATCAAAAATGAGCAAGAACAGTCAAGCGGGCGGCATTCTCCGAACGGAGGAAGCCGGAAAGTGCTGCCGTTAACGCCGGGATGGATCGTCGGCGATACGTGGCGCCTGGAAATTCCCGCAAAGCGCCCCGGAAGCGGGGGCGAAGGATCTCGCCTGTTGTATTCGAACGGAAATCCGGGATGCATGGCAGAACACGGCATCTCCTGCGGGGCGGACCTTCTTCTCGTTAAGCTCCCCGACTCCCGGCGAGTTGACGCACTCGCAGGGCGCCGTTGGCCTGCCGCCGACCGCTTCATGCCTCCCGTGAAAAGGAACCAGCACCACCAGCAGGCCATTCGGTGAACGCCGCCTCGCCGTACGGCAGCGGCCGTAGGACGAGTGCGTTTCCGACCCAGCCCCGCTTGAAAAATGGTTGAGGACCCAGATGGAACGAGCCACGAACTCACCCGCGGCCCGGCTGCCCGCTGCCTGGTACGCGTGGTGGTCACTACCCGTAGCGATATGCCTGGCCACGGCCGTGGCCATGGTCGCGGGGTCGGCCCAGGGCCGGCCGACTGTTCTCCTCGCCGGGGCGCTGGCCACCGCGGCCACGGCCATCTGCGTCGAGCGCCTGCTGAACTGCGAGAGCCGCGCCCGCCAGGCCGCCGGGAACCACCAGGCGCAGGCGGCGGCGGACAAGGCGCAGGCGGAGCACTGGCTGGCGTCCGTGCAGGAGAAGCACGCCGCTGAGGTCTCCTCGCTGCAAACGCGGCTCTCCCAGCTGACCGAGTTCCACAAGGCGCAACTGGTCCGGATCGCCGAGGAGTTCCTGCCCAAGGCCATCGACGAACTGCGCGCGGGCGAGGCGATGGACGATCTGCTGCGCCCGCTGGCCGACGATCCCGACGTACCGCAGGAGTTCAAGAGCACGCTCAGGAAGCTGCTGCGGTCCGCCATGCTCGCCATCGAGGAGGAGTTCGACCGCAGCACCTCTGCCCGCCAGTCGGTGGTGAGCATCGGCAGCCGGATGCAGGTCTACACGAACAAGATCCGTGCCCAACTGCACGAGATGCAGGGTGAGCACTGCAGGCTGCCGGCGGTTGCCCGTGACCTCATGCACCTGGACCAGGAGATCGGCCCGGCCGACTGCCTGGCCGCCAGCATCGTCGTGCTTGGCGGGGCCGACCACCCGGGCAGGCAGTGGCAGACCCACCAGCCGCTGATCAGCGTGGTCCGCGGCGGCATGGGACGCATCAAGGAGTACAAGCGCGTACAGCTACGCCGACTGCCCGAACTGGGCGTGGACGGCAACCTGGTCGACCACCTCACGCTGATCTTCGCGCACCTCATGGACAACGCGACGCGGTACTCGCCTCCGGCGGAACCGGTGATCGTCTCCGGCCGGGAAGTGCCCAACGGGCTGGGCATCCAGATCCAGGACGCGGGTACCGGGCTCAAGGCGGAGAAGAGGCAGCAGGCGTTGCGGCTGCTGAACGGCGTGATGATCGGCTCCGGGCCGGGCGGGCTGGCCGAGGACGCGCAGATCGGCCTGCGTGTGGTGGGCAATCTCGCCCGCAAGTACGGCATCACCATCACGTTCGACGACTCGCCGTGGCTCGGCACCGCCGCAGTCGTGGTGGTGCCCCACAAGTACTTCAAGCCCCTCGACAAGCCCATGTACTCCGAGCGGGCGCGGGCCACCAAGCCCCGGCGGGAGTCCGAACCCGTCGGCACGGCTCGGCCCGAACCCGTCACCGCTCGGCCCGAACCCGGCACGGCCGGCTCCGAAGCCGCCCCGGGCGGCCCGACGGGGACCGCTGCTCCGGGCAGCCTGGTCCTCCCGGACGAGGAGCCGGTTCCGGACGGCACCACACCGGGCGGTCTGCCCAAGCGCAGCAAGCAGCTCACGGACGTACCGGGCCCCGGCAACGGCATGCGTGCCGCGGCGGGCGCTGACACCCACGGCGTTCCGCCGGAGGAGTCGTTCGCCGGACTGGCCGCCTTCGTGTCCAGCAACAGCCCGGCGGGCGGGCCCGACACGCACGACCGCCTCGACGAGCAACAAGAGAGTGATTAGCCACATGACGCAGCATCAGCCCGACTTGAGCTGGGCACTCCGCGACCTGGCGGAGAGCATCCCGGAGATCCGCTTCGCCGTGGTGGCCTCCTCGGACGGAAAGGCCATCACCGCGTTCGGCGCGGACACCGATGACGCCGACCGGTTCGCCGCCATCGTCGCGGGCCTTCAGTCGCTGGCCCAGCCCGTCGCCGAACAGTTCCCCAAGAACAACGGCCAGTTGCGGCTCGCCGGGATCGAGGTCGACGGCGGACACCTCTTCGTCGTACGCGCAGGCACCGAGACGTACCTGGGCGTGCTGGCCAAAACGGGGCTCGACCAGGGCCTGCTGGGACACCAGATGAGGGACTGCGCCCGCAGGATGGGCGATCTCCTCGGCACCGTTCCGCGCCAGGAGCAGCCTGGATGACCGAACGGCAACTGGGCCCGGGGCCGTCCGGGCTGGAGCGTTACTACATACTCACCGACGGCCGCAGCGCGCCCACCGTGGGAGCGGCGAGCCTCGACGTGGCCACTCTCATCGTCGCCCGCTCCGCGCCCGAACCGGGCATCAAGCCCGAGCACGAAGCCATCCTCCGGACCTGCCGCGACCCGTTGTCGGTGGCCGAGCTGGGCGCGTATCTGGAGCTGCCCTTCAACGTTCTCTCGGTGCTGGTGGCCGACCTGCTGAACACAGGCGGCGTGGAAGCCCGTGATCCCATCGCAGGTACGCGCGACGGCGGGCCCGACCTCGCGCTCCTTGAGGAGGTACTCAGTGGACTTCAACGGCTTTGACCGGCCGGCATTTCCGCAACGGGCGGAAGCGCTGCACGCGGGAAGCCGATCGGTCAAAGTGATGGTCGCCGGCGGCTTCGGCACGGGGAAGACGACCATGGTCGGCTCGGTCAGCGAAATCGTGCCGCTCACCACCGAGGAAACCCTCACGCAGGCCACTGTCGGCGTCGACGACCTGGTCGGCGTGGCGGACAAGAAGAGCACCACCGTCAGCCTCGACTTCGGCCGGATCAGCCTCAACGAACAACTGGTGCTGTATCTGTTCGGCACGCCGGGGCAGGAGCGGTTCTGGTTCCTGTGGAACGGCCTGTTCAAGGGCGCTCTCGGCGCGGTCGTCCTGGTGGACACCCGGCGGCTGCAGTCCAGCTTCCGGGCCATCGAGGAGATGGAGAGGCTGAACGTACCGTTCGTCATCGCCCTCAACATGTTCCCCGACGCCCGCAGTTACCCCGCCGAGGAGGTGCGGGAGGCCCTGGCCATCGACCCGCACACACCGATCCTCACCTGCGACGCACGCGACCGGGCGGCCAGCCGCGATGTGCTGATCGCGCTCATCCACCACATCAAGGACCGGTCTGTTGCCGCATTGGAGCCCCGATGAACGCCCAGCCCTCCGACAGTCCGCCCCCTGACCCGCCGAACCCGCCCGCGGGCTGTCCCGTGCGGCACGCCGGTGCCGCGACGCGGCTGTACGCGGCGGAGTCCACGGTCGATCCGTACGGAACCTACTCCCGGCTGCGCAAACAGTACGGGCAGGTCGCGCCGGTGCTGCTGGAGGGCGACGTGCCCGCCTGGCTCGTACTCGGTTACCGGGAGAACCGGCGGGTGCTGGACAACCCCGACCAGTTCAGCCGGGATTCGCGCAAATGGCGGGACTGGCAGGAGGGGCGGATCGAGCAGACCTCACCGCTCGTTCCGATGCTGGGGTGGCGTCCCGACTGTCTCTCGCAGGACGGCGAGCCCCATCAGCGGCTGCGCACAGCCGTCACCGAAAGCATGCGGACGGTCGCCGATCGCGGGATACGCCGCCACGTCGTCCACTTCGCCCACCAGCAGATCGATGCCTTCGCGGACACCGGGCAGGCCGATCTGGTGCTCCAGTACGCCGAATACCTGCCGATGCTCGTCCTGACACGGCTCTTCGGCCTGCCGGAGAGCGAGGGGAAGAGCCTGGCGGCGTCCTGCGCCCAGATGATGAAGGGCGGCGAGGACGCCATCGCGCACAACGATCGCATCGGCCGAGTGCTCGCCGCCCTCACGTCGCACAAACGCGCCGAACCCGGCCCGGACTTCGCCACGGGACTGATTCAGCACCCTGCCTCCCTGGACGACGACGAGGTCCAGAACCACCTGCGTCTCGTGCTCATCGCAGCCCACACCACCACCAGCAACCTGCTGGCGCGGGTGCTCCAGACGATCCTCAGCAACGACTCCCACCTCGCCAAGGTGGTGAGCGGACAGCTGACCGTCTCGGCGATCATCGAGGAAATGATGTGGAACTCGCCGCCACTTGCCGTGCTCCCCGGCCGGTTCGCCACCGCCGACTGCGAACTCGGCGGCCAGCACCTCAAGGTCGGCGACCTGCTCATCCTCGGCCTGGCCGCGGGAAACCTGGACCCGGAGATCCGCCCGCACACGGGTACCGCGGTACGGGGCAACCAGGCCCATCTGGCGTTCAGCAGCGGCCCCCACGAATGCCCGGGGCAGGCCATCGGCCAAGCCATCATCGAGGCGGCCGTGGAGGTGCTGATCCACCGCCTCCCCGGCCTCCGCCTCACCGTGGACCCCACCGAGCTCACCGACACCGCCTCCACATGGGAGACCCGCCTCGACCACCTTCCGGTCAGCTTCGCGTCGTAGGCCGGGATGACGGGGGAGACGCCCTGGCTGCCCGGACACCTTGGAGGGCCGGAGCGGCGGGATCGGGCCTCCCCAAGGAGGTCGACGGCACCGCCTGGCTGGACGACGTGCTGGCCGACACCGACGACATCGACCGGGTGCTCTCCTCCCTGGTGCTCGTAAAGGCGTTCCGGACGCTCTCGCCCGCGCACCGCGAGGTGCTGTACGAGACGTACTGCACCGGCAGGTCGACGCGCGAGGTGTCCCTGGTACTCGGCATTCCGCCGGGCACCGTGAAGTCGCGGCTGTATCACGCGGTACGGAAACTGCGGCAGGCCCTGGGCGTCACCGAAGTCGCCGACGGCAAGCTCGTGTCCACGGCGAGGTAGCCGAGGCGTGGCCGACCCCCCGAGCGCTCGTACGGCACCGGCAGGCGAAACCGGTGCCGTACGAGCCTGGACACCCGGTCGGTACAGCTGTGCCCCTGTCGGCTGCACGCTGACAGGGGCACAGGATGTGCGCGTAGGGAGCCTGTGGCCGGCCGGACGGGATCAGCCGACCGGCACCTTCGGGGCGAACGCTGTGACGTCCAGGCGGCCGTTGTCCACCCAGGTGGGGAGCTTGAGGGTCTTGTGGGTGGTGTTGGCGGGCGGAGTGACCTGGAGGTATCCGGCGTGCCGCGCCTCGGGGGTGCCGGCGTTGGCGTGGGTCCAGGCGATGACGGCCTCGGCGCTCTGGTTGTTCTTGAGCTTCAGCGTCTTCTTGCCGGGGTCCTGCGCGTAATAGGTGTCGCCCCAGTGGACGGACGAGCCCAGCGTCCGGTGGCCGGAGTCCTCCAGGCCCAGTCCCGGGTAGCCGCGCAGATTACAGGTCTGTCCGCTGGTGTTCTTCAGCTTGAGGACGACCCCCTCGTGGTTCATCCCGCCCCCGAGCTTCTCCCCGAACGAGGCGGTCAGCCCCGACGTCCGACAGGTGGGTACGGTGGCCGTCGCCTGGCTGCCGAGTGCCTGCGCGGCCCCGGCTCCGACGAGCCCGAGCCCCGCGGCCGCGGCGACTGCCAGGCCCGCAGCGCCGACGCGCTTGCACAGCTGCCCTGCCGCGCTGGTGCGGTGGTGCTTCTCCGTCATTTCGGTCTTCCCCCTCGAGGCCGGTCAATTGTGCGCTTACGGGAGATTGGATGCGGTCACGGAGCGAAAAGTTCACCGCGGAACCCACCGAAATCTGTGATGTTGCTCACTCCGCCGCTTCCCGGTGCGGTCAGCTCCTGTGCTCGGTCGCCGTCTGCTCGTCCGCGCTGCCGGGCCGGCGGCCGGCCTTGTCGACGACGGCGTGCTCCAGCTCCGCCTCGCTGGACAGCAGCGTTCCCGCCTTTCCGTAGCTGGTGTCCTTGGTGAGGTAACTGCGGGAGCCGAGGAAGGAGAAATCCTCCTTGTCGAAGACCCACTCGGTCCGGACGCCGTGCTGCTTGTCGTCACGGGCGATACCGAGCCCCTGCCGGCCGATGGCGTCGCGGGCCCCCGGAGCCCGGGTGACACCGGGCAGCTCGGCCGCGGCCCGGTAGAGAGCAGCGCTGGTCTCGGGTGGCATCACACTGCCGAGGAGCGACCCGATCCGTTCGAACACCGCCTGGTCCCGCTCGCGTCGGTCCGGCCCCGTGCCCTTGGCCCGCGGGGTCTTGGCGTACAGATAGTCCAGCAGCTTGTCCGGGTCGGTGGGCAGGGAGCCGAGCCAGTGGTAGGTGGGCCGGTCGATGCCGGCCGGAGTGCCCTCCGTGTCGCCGAGGTTCGCGTTGATGGGCGGGATCAATCCCTGCGCAGGGCCGGGACCGCCGGGGTCTCATGTGCGGGTTTCGATAGCCGCCTGCGTCGGCCGGAACTCGGCCGGGTACGTCTCGCGCCGCCGGTACGCCTGGCGCCGGATGCGCCGTCCGGGCTCGGCGGTACGCCGCATGTACAGGCAGCGGCGTCCCTTCGCCGCGTGCCGTGCCCCTGACCGTCCGGTGCAGGCGGCCAGGGGCACGGGGCCCGATCAGGCTTCAGGCGCGGTTCCTGTGGAGGGCAGGAAGCTGCGGCCGGCAAACGCCTCGGGCTCCGAAGCCGTCATCTCCTCGAACGCGGCTCCCTTTCTTTCTCGACGTCTGGGTTCTCGCTCTCCATGACGGACTTCGGAGAATCCATTTCAGAAAGCGACCGCAGGGAAAGCAAGGGAATCGTCGAATAACCCCCCGACGGGACGGAGTTGAAGCGTCAGGGGCGCATGACCTGGACATGGGGCGCACTGCCCCACGTGACTGATCCAGAACCGTATTCCCCACACCGCGCCCGGTGCAGGCGAAAAGTCGAACAGCGGATAATCGCCGCTTTGCCACCGAATTCCGTTGTCCTCATTAGTACTGGAACTCCAGCACAGTTCCCTCCGGATCGCGTACGTGCGCCGTCACGCCACCGCGGGCATCCGGGTCAACCGGTGGCGCCGTCGGGTGCTTCTCCGAAGGGTCCGGCTGTGCCGGACGGGGCCGCGGGAACGGCCGTGGGGCAGGTGTCGGACGCGCTTTCCTGGAGGACGGGTTGGATCTGGACGCTGTCGCGGACGAGCTGTACGGACTGCAGCCCGCTGACTTCACCGCCACCCGCGACGCGCGGGCGCAGCAGGCCCGCGCGGCGGGGGAGCGGGAGCTGGCCGAGCGGATCCGCGGGCTGCGCCGCCCGACGGCGGCGGCGTGGGCCAGCAACCTCCTCGTCCGCGAGGAACCCGAGGAGGCGCGGCTGCTGCTGGAGCTGGGGGAGGCGCTGCGCGCGGCCCACCGCGACCTGGACGGCCACCAGCTCCGCGAGCTGTCCGCGCGGCAGCGGCAGATCACCGCAGCCCTCGCCCGGCAGGCCCGCGAGCTGACGGCCCGGGCAGGCCGACGGATCAGCGACGACGCCCAGCGCGAAGTCACCGAGACCCTGCACGCCGCACTGGCCGACCCCGACGCCGGCCGCGAATGGGCCGCGGGCCACCTGTCCAAACCCCTCCCCGCCCCGGTCGGCTTCACGGGCGATATCGCGGAGTCCGCCGCCGAAGCCCCGGCTCGGCCCCGCCGCACCGACGCGGCCCGGAAGAAGGCGCGCGAGGCTGAGCGAGAGCTACGGGCCCGACAGGACGAACAACGTACGGCCCAGGCCGAGGCCGACCGCGCCGAGGAACGCCATCGGCAGGCCGAACAGAACGTCGCGGAAGCACGGGAGCAACTCCGCCAGGCCGAGGAAGAGCTGCGGGCAGCCCGCGACGCGAGGCAGGCAGCTCGCGCCCGCGTGCGCGAGGCCGACCAAGCCCTGAAGCGGGCCCGAACCCGCGCCCCGTAAGGAGCGCGGTGCCCCGCCGAACGAGACGAGTGCAAGGCGACCTTGACAAAGACGTTTTGTCAAGGCGTACTTGACCTATGGCACTTCCTGACCTGGACGCTCTCATCGCGGAAGTCGACCGCACCTGCGAGGTCGCGCACCGCCCCGGCGGGCACGAACAGCCCGACTGGCTCGCCCTGTTGGCCTCGGCCGCCGAGCTGGCATCCCAACTCCAGGTCCTCGCGGACGACCTGGTCGAAGACTACGTGGAACACTGCCGGCTGCACGGCATCTCCTGGACGGACATCGGTGCCGCCCTCGGTGTCACCCGGCAAGCGGTGCAACAGCGCTTCCACGCCCCGCACAAGAGATACACGCCGGAGGTCCTCACCGAGGAACTCCAGCAGGCCATGGCCCATATGAAGCAGGCCGCCATGCAGCACCGCAACAACTACATCGGCACCGAACACCTGCTGTGGGGGCTCACCTCGGAGGGCAACAGCGCCACAGCGCTGCTGGCCGCGGCAGGAGCCGACCCCGAGGAGATCCACCGCGCCGTGGGGGACCGGCTGAGCATGGGCGCCTCCCAGGCGGCCGAGCGCATCGCCTGGACCCCGTACTCCCGCAAGGCCATCGCCCTCGCGGAGGAGCAGGCGGAACAGTCCGGTGCCGAGCTCATCGGCTGCGACCACCTGCTCCTCGGCATCGCCGAGATCGGCCGCGGTGCGGGGGGTACCGTGCTGATCGAGGCAGGGCTGGGCGCTGACCGGCTGCGTAAGACACATACGGGCTGATCCGGGCGGATCAGCCCGAGTCCTCGTCGCGTTCGCCCTCGGCCTGGGACGGTGTGGTGCGCGGGAGGTCCGGATGCTCGGCCTTGCGGCGTTCCGAGGGTGGTATGGAACGGGCCTCCGCGAAGCCGTTGTCGCGCTCACCCTCAGCCTGGGAGGGCGTCGGTGTCTGGTCACTCATCGTGTCGCTCCTCTCGCTAACCGCGATCCCGCGTGCGTATGCCGAGTACCCACTTCTGACGAGAGGGTGCCCCTTGCCCGATTCCCCAGGCTGCGGGAGCGTCGTGGCCGGTCGCGCAGTTCCCCGCGCCCCTGACGGGGCGCAGCCCCCATGCCGGGTACTCAGCGGAGAGTGACGGCGAAGGACCGCCCGTAGGCATGCCGGGTGCGGATACTCAGCAGGGTGCCGCCCGGCGCGGGGCCGACCCGTACGTCGGGTACCGAAGAGACGGGGCGCAGCCGACGGCCGCGCAGCAGGACGGTGAGCCGGTCACGCCGCATGGTGGGATCGGAGGCGGCAACGGTCACCCGCCCGTTGCCGCCTCCGCGACGGACGAGGACCGAGGCCGGGCCGTCGAGGGCGAGCCCCGCGACCGTCCGCCTGCCGTCGCCGAAGGAGTTGACGGCCAGCAGGCCGAGCCCGGTGTGCCGCACCGCCTGGAGGCGGGTGGTGTTGGCGAGGACGGCGAGGGGGCCGCCATCAGCACCGTAGGCGCGCAGGTCCCGTTCGGTGGCGTGCGGCACCAGCGCGTAGGCGAAGGACCGCGGCGCGGCACCCGCCTCCTGCCGGAACGCGGCGCGGAAGACCTGGCGGGTGACGGCGGTGTCCGGGTTCGCGGTACGGACGACCCGGCGGCTGCGGGTGACGGTCTCCAGAGCGACGGTGACCGGGTGGCGGTCCGCGCCGGGGGAGCCGAGGAACACATACCCGACCGCCGACCCCCGCGTCTCGTCGGCGTACCGCAGCCAGCGCAGCCGCTCCGTGCCCGTGGCGGACGACCACCGGCCGCCACCGGCACGCTCCGCGCTGATCCGCACGATGGCGTCCGGAGCCGCGATACGCGCATCCACGGTGGTGGTCACCGCCCGGCCGCCTCCCTCTCCCTCCCCGTCCCCGACACCTGCCGCCAGCACCACGATCTCGTCGTCCAGCAGGAACCAGGACTTGGTGGCCGTCGCATTCCGGTACACCGTGAAGTCGTCGGGCAGCCGGTCGCGTTCCGCGTAGGCGATGTCGTCGGACTGCACCATCCCAACCGTCCCGTACGCACCCAGTACGGCGCCGCCGGAGTGGCGGTCGGTGCCCCGCGGGAAGTACACATACGTGTTCTGCGACTCGGAAGAGGGCGTGAAGTGCAGCGGGTGGTCCGGGTTGTCGTAGTACGGCTTCCCGTACAGCTCGGGGACGCTCTTCCGCTGCTCGTCAGGGGCGGTGACACCAGCGAGCCCGTGGGGCGGCACGGTGGTGTAGTAGTCCACACCGAACGCGTCCCGCTGGTCCTCCCCGGCGAGGTAGAGGTAGTACGCGCCGTCGCCCTGGAACCAGGGCAGCAGATTCTCCCCGTTCATGTACTCGTACTTGCTGATCCGCTCCGAGCTGCGGGCCAGCGCGAAGGCGTGCCCAGGGCGCCGGTGCACCGTCCTGTCCATGGCGTTGAAGGCGGTGCAGCGCGCTGCCGGATTCAGGTCGGCGGCCGGTACCGAACCGTCCGCGAGGATCGCAGCGTGGCGCACCACCGTGAGCGGCGAGACGAAGCGCGCCGGGTCGGGCGGGGTGGCCGAGGCCGCGTCCAGATGCTTGACGTAACTCTTGAGCGCGGAGGCCCGCTCCCCCTCCGCATACGCCGACAGATCGGTGACGGCCTCGGCCACCGCCGCGCTGTCGGCGTATCCGCCACCCGTACGGGAGACGGCCCGACCCTTGACGATCTCCATCATCCAGCCCTCGAAGACGACGGGCGCGAAACCGTCCGTCACCCACCGGTGCACCACCGGCACCAGCACCTCGGTGTTGGCATACCCGGTCCCGTCGAGGAACTTCAGCATCTGCACAGCCCGGGTCAGCAGGCCCTTTCCGTACGACCCCGTGTAGGCGACGGACGTGTGCTGGATGAACGAGCCGTCCGCGTAGTGCCCGTCGGTGACGCCGTGGTTCAGGTGGTACGGGTCGATCGTCGCGTAGACGGTCAGCTGATCCTCCAGCGCCTTGCGGATCCGTGCCTCGTCGCCCAGCAGAGCGCCTTGCAGAATCCGGTTGGTGGTGATGTCGGCCAGGTTGGCGCCGGTGTGGAATCGGGAGTCGAGATCGACGTCGCCGTCCTTGCCGTTGCGCAGATACGCGTCCATCGATGCGATGTAACGGTGCGTCAGCTCGGGCCGCTGTGCGGCGACGTCCTCGGCGAGCAGCACCAGGGTGGCCGTGACGCTGGTGGAGATGCCGATCTCCCAGTTGAACCAGTTGCCGTAGTAGCCCTGCGACTGGTCGCCGTAGTAGCGCTCATGCAGCGAGACGAGCCCGTCGACGACCCGGCGCCGGGTGGCGGCATCGCCGGGCGGGCCGCCGGACGGGATGCCCGGGGCGCGGGCGGCCAGGGCGATCTCGTACAGCCGCCGGAACGACGTGTTGAGGTTCGCGTCGCTGCTGCCCAGCGGCAGCCCGCGGAACAACTCGTTCTCGCCCGCGGCAGCCATGTCCGCCAGATGGCTGCGGGCCGCCTCGGCGACCGCCGCCAGCTTGGCCGCCGTCTCGGGGCGCGAGTTGGACTCCGGCGTCCCGGCGAGGACGGCACGGATGTTGCCGAGCAGCCGCTCGACACCGGCGTCGCCGCCATGGGCACTGCCCGCCGCGGCGAACGCCTCGGTGGAGGGAATCACCGCTGCCAGCCCGGCAGCGGACAAGAGGGACAGCACATGTCGACGCGTGATCTCCATGGGGCCTCCCGGTGGGAGCCGGACCGATGTGGCGCAGCCAACCAAGCAGTCAAACAGCCACCGGGGACCTCGACAAGCAACCGCGCACGAGGAACCGGTACCGGGTGCGGACGTGCTGCGGAATCCGTTGCCGTGGATTATTTTTGCAACGCTTTCCATGGTGCTCTGGTCATACAGCAAAGAAAACAGTAGCTTGAGCCGAGTCCGACGCAGCACGCCCACGAGGTGCCGTATGAGCCAGCCAGCCCCCAGCCGGTCCCTGTCGCAGACGGACCGCACTCGACACCGCAGACTGCGCGAGCAAGGCAGCCACGACCGGGGCGACCTGGAGGCCATCCTTGCTGCGGGGTTCGTCTGCCACCTCGGGGTCACCGTCGACGGGAGCCTCATGGTGGTGCCCACCGTCTACGGCTCCGACGGCAGCACGCTGTACGTACACGGTTCGGTCGCCAGCCGCAGCCTGGTCGCCTCCCCGACGGCGAACGTGTGCGTCACCGTGACCCACGTGGACGGACTCGTGCTGGCCCGCTCCGTCTTCGAGCACGGCATCAACTACCGCAGTGCCATGATCTTCGGCATCCCCCGCCGCGTCACCGACCCCGACGAGAAGTGGACGGGCCTGCGCTGCCTCACCGAGCAGGTGACGCCCGGCCAATGGGACTACGCCCGCCGCCCCAACCGCAAGGAATTGGCCGCCACTTCCCTGCTCGCCCTCTCCCTCGACGAGGCGTCCGTCAAGATCCGCACCGGCGCCCCCGACGACGGTGACAGCCCCGACGCCGAACTCGGCCTGTGGGCGGGCGAACTCCCCCTCCACACCCTCTGGGGCACCCTATGCGCCGACCCGGCCCTCCCCACCGGCATCCAGCCCCCGCCCCACCTGGAAGCACGCCAGGGCACCGCCCTCGACTGAACCTGCCGGAGCGCACGTCAACGGCACGGCAAGTTGCCCTCCGGCCCGCCCGCCGGGCCGAACGAGAACCGCTCAGGTGACGGGAGTTCGGTCCTGGCTGAAGCCGCCTTCGCGGACCTGCGTGATGAATGCCTGCCAGGCGGGGGAGGGGATGAGGAGGGCGGGGCCTTGGGGGTTTTTGGAGTCGCGGACGGGGAGGGAGGGGCCGGGGTAGTCGACGGCGACCTCCAGGCAGTTGCCGCCGTTCTGGCCGCTGTAGCTGCTCTTGCGCCATGTTGTGACGGGCAGATCGGTCGCGCTGGTCATGAGAGTTCCTTCGCTCTGGCAGCGATCAGGTCGACTGACGCACTGGGAGGGAGTGCATCGGCTCGCAGCAGATCATAGGCGTGGTGGTAACCGGTGACCTCGGCTGGTGCGGCGCTGATGTGGCCGCGGGCACGGCCATCGATGTATACGACGTCGGCGCCCTCGGTCATCGTCAGCCCGGCGAACGGCCCATCCATGCTGGCATGCGCCCCCACATCGAACGGGACGACCTGCACGATGGTTCGGGGGTCCTCCGTCGCCTCCATGACGGACCGCAGCTGTCGGGCCATGACTTCCGGGCCACCGACGGTCCTGCGCAGCACGTTCTCGTCGAGAACGACCCACAGCGTGGCCCGATTTTCGCGCTCCAGGATGTGCTGGCGGGTCATTCTGGCCGCCACCAGCTCATAGGCGTTCGACAGGCGGGCGGCGGCGAAGAGTGCTTGTGCGTACTCCTCCGTCTGCAACAGCCCCGGCACGACCTGGTTCTCGAAGTTCCAAATGCTGACGGCGTCCTTCTCCAGTTCCACGAACGGCCGGAACCAGTCCGGGTACGCGTGCTCGATCACTACGGGCCACAGGCGGGCGAACATTCCACCTGTGCCGAGCACCTCGTCACAGCGTTGGGCGAACTCCTCGCTCGGGACGCGGCTCGCGGACTCGATCCGGGAAATGTACGAGTGGGTGCAGAAGGTGTGCCGGGCCAGCTTGACCTGGCTCAGTCCGGCCTCTTCCCTTCTGATCCGCAACTCGGTGCCGAAGTAGGCCAGGGTCGACACCTTGGGATCGACTTCGAGGGCGTTCTCTGCGGCCATCTTTACTCTCCGCCTCTTGACAAGCACAGGTGCACAGCGATTGCTCTCCACAAGGCTATGTCCGGAGCGCCACTGTGGGGCCACAGAAAGTGAAATCCCCCTCAAGAAAGGCGCGTTCCATGGCAGAGAGCCGTCACGAGAACCCGACGCTGGCCAAGCTCCGCGATGCGGAGGAGACATGCGAGCGGCTCCGTACCGCACTCGCCGAGGCGGACATCATGTTGCCCTCACTCCGGGTGGACCTCGCCTCCTGTGCGAGCGCCGCACTGCGCAGCCCGCTTCTCGAACTGGGCGGCTGCAATCTGGCGACGGCGGAGAAGCTGGCCAAGGCGCTGGGCAGGCAAGGGAGTTGAGCCGTACGGAATGGCGGAAGGGCGAGGTCGTCACCGACCTTGCCCGCCGCACGGCGGGCTTCGTCCACTCGGTTGCGGAGGACGGCGCGGTGCGGCTCGTACGCCCGGGTGGGCCCGCATGGGCGGCTGATCCGCAGCACCTGCGGCCGGCTACCCGCGCCGAGGTGATGTCGGCGAAGGTGGCGACGGCCAACCACCGTTGGGGGCTCCATTGATGAAGCGGTGCGGCATCCATCTCAGCGGCGGCGGCGTTTGCCCCGCCGCTTGATCGACTCCCAGGCGATCCAGACGGAGGTGATGGTCCCGATCGCGATGATCACGCTGGACAGTGCGGAGACGGCCGTGAGGATCAGGGTCACGTCCTCTTGGCTCACGTGGACCCCCTCTGTCGGTGTAGCACCCATTTTTTAGAGGGGGGCTAGAAGAAATCAAGAGGGGGTAGAAGGGGCTCGCGGAGCGTCGTAGGCTTACCGTATGACCGACACGCCCGCTCCCCTCCCGCAAGTAGCCCCCGGAGTGCGCGCGGCCATGGCTGCACACATCGAAGCCGCACTCGCCTGTCTTGACTCCATCCCCGACCCGGTCGACCGTGAGGTGACGGCCCGGGCTTTGGCCGACGACCTGCTGCCCGAGGCGGCTCGGCGCGTGAAATCAGTACGGGGTGAGGCGGTGGTCGAGCTGCGCGAGAACATGAAGCTGCGCGAAGTTGCGCAACTGCTCGGCATCTCGGTTCCGCGTGTCGATCAGCTCGCCAAGGGCAAGTGAGCCCATCTCAGAGACGATCCGCGTCCCCTGGGCGTCAGCCGACGGCCATACTCGGGCCATAAATCGGCTGATCCCGACGAGCCCCGACGAGCCCCGACGAGCTGCTCAGGCCGCCGTCGTCGTCGGCTTCCGCGTGGACGCGCCCCGCTGTGGGGCCAGGAAGAAGGCCATCGTCACGCCCAAGTAGAGGACCCAGACCACGACTTGGATGACCGTCGGGTCGGGCTGGAAGTTGAAGACGCCCTTCAGAAGGGTGCCGTACCAGCTGTCCGGGGAGATGGTGGAGCTGATGTCGAAGGCTTTGTTCTCGAGGCCGCCCAGGAAGCGCGCTTCCTGGAGGTCGTGGACGCCGTACGCGAGGACCCCCGCGGCCACGACCACCAGCATGGCGCCGGTCCAGGTGAAGAAGCGGGCGAGGTTGATCCGCAGGGCGCCGCCGTAGAAGAGCCAGCCGAGGACGACGGCGGTGGCCAGGCCCAGCAGGACGCCGATCAGCGGCGAGGAGCTGCCCTCGCCGCCGGCCCGTACCGAGGCCCAGACGAACAGCGCGGTCTCCAGCCCCTCGCGGCCGACGGCCAGCAGCGCGGTGGCGACCAGCGCGCCGGTGCCCATCTGCAGAGCGGCGTCCAGCTTGCCGTGCAGCTCGCTCTTCAGATGCCGGGCTGTACGGCGCATCCAGAAGACCATCCAGGTGACCAGCCCGACGGCGAGGATGGACAGCGAGCCGCCGAGCGCCTCCTGCGCCTCGAACGTCAGCTCCTTCGAGCCGAACTCGAGCGTCGCGCCGAAAGCGAGGGAGATGGCGCAGGCCGCCGCTATACCCAGCCAGACGGGGCGCAGGGCATCCCGCCGCTCCGTCTTGACCAGGTAGGCGACGAGGATGCAGACCACCAGACTGGCCTCCAGGCCCTCCCGCAGGCCGATCAGATAGTTCCCGAACATCCCGGTCCTCCCGTGCAACCCGTGCCGCTGGTTCACCTGACCTGCGTCGACGGGAGTCTACCGGTGGCCTGACCTGCATGGATGGGGGAGGCAGGGGCTCAGAGGCAAGACGCTGGTGCCCTACGCGCAGGGAGGAGCTGCCAGCCCCGCCGCAGGCCCAGTGCCCCGCTGTCGGCACTCACCTCTTCGGTTCGTAGCCCGCGTAGTCGTTCCAGCCGGAGGGCTGGGTCATCAGCTGTTTCCAGGTGGGCCAAGGCTCCTGGGTCTGCTGGCGGACAAGTTCGCCGGGCATGGTGAAGGGCGGCGCCTTGTGCGGCTTGTCGAGTGCCTGACCGACGATCGTGTCGTAGAGCACGGCAGCGGCATGCAGGCGGGGCAGCACGGTATGGACGCGGTCGGCGTAGCCGGCCGGAAGGACGGGCGGGTCGTCGTCGCCGAGGTCCAGTCCGGCACCGGCCGTCACGAGGGCGATCTCGGGCCGCTTGCGTTGCGCGATCTCGTAGTGCAGGTGCAGGGCGACGGCGTCCCATACGACCTCGACCCGGTCGGCCGACATCCCCTCCTCGCTGAGGAATCGGGCGGCAAGATCGGCGCCGTCGATATCGAAGGGCTGATCCCCGTTGCCCTCGGAGCTGAGCCCGGCATCGTGCAGTACGCAGCCCAGGAACAGCAGTTCGTCGTCGTAGTCGTGATCGGGGCGCAGGCCCTGCTGTTCGCCGAGAGTGCGCCCGTAGAGGTAGGTGCGCAGGCTGTGGTTGAAGATCGCGGGATCCTCGATCCCCTTGACGAATCGGAGCGTCTTCAGCGCCATCTCGGTGCGGGGAAACGGCAATTGTTCGTAAGCGTCCATGGTGTCCATCAGGTGTCTTTTCTGAGAGGTGCGGACAGGGCTGGTCCTCGGCGCCGGGCCGGGCACGCCTCCATGCTCGGCGGGGACACCGAGGCGCGACAGTGGCAGGATTGCCGCCATGCGAGAGGAAACTGCCTCGACGAATCCCGACGGCGCGTGCGGTGGTGGTGCGCCGCACCGGGTGGCGGTGCTGGTGCTGGACGGTGTGCTGCCCCTGGACATGGGCATTCCGGCCCAGGTCTTCACCGCGGTGCCGGACGAGCCGTACGAGATGGTGCTGTGCGGGCGCTCGGCGGGCCCGGTGCCGACGGCGGCAGGGTTTGCCGTGACGGTGACGGCGGGACTGGAGGCGCTGGAGCGCGCGGACACCGTGGTGGTCCCGGGCTACGCGCCGCATCTGAGCGAGGTGCCTGCGGCCGTGCTCGAAGCCCTGGCCGCAGCGCACGCCAGAGGCCGGCGGCTGGTTTCCGTCTGCACCGGTGCGTTCGCCCTGGCCGCCGCCGGCGTTCTGGACGGGTGTACGGCCACCACCCACTGGCTGTTCGCCGATGATCTGGCGGCGCGGCACCCACGGGTGTCGGTGGACCCGCGGGTGCTGTACGTGGACGAGGGGCAGGTACTGACCTCGGCCGGTGTTGCGGCCGGTATCGACCTGTGTCTGCACCTGGTACGGCGCGACCTGGGCGCCGCGACCGCCAACGAGGCCGCGCGCACCGTGGTTGCCGCGCCCCACCGCGACGGCGGGCAGGCGCAGTACATCAGGCGCCCACTGACCGGCGCGACGGACGGCACCACGCTCGCACCCACCCGGGAGTGGGCCCTTGCCCATCTGCATGAGCCGCTGACGGTCCGTCGACTCGCCGCACATGCGCACATGGCGCCCCGGACCTTCGCCCGGCACTTCGTCGCCGAGTCCGGAACCACGCCGTTGCGGTGGCTGCTCGCGGCCCGGATCGACCGGGCGCGGGAACTCCTGGAGAGCACCGGACTCACCATCGACCAGGTGGCCGAGCGGTGCGGGCTGGGCAGCCCTTCCAACCTGCGGCTGCACTTCCGGCGGGTCCTGGGCACGTCGCCCACCGCCTACCGCGCCACGTTCGCGGCCCCGGAACCGGTGGCGCGATCTGTGGGGTAGTCGTCGTTGACGTCGGCGCGGTGGCGATCGAGGGTGGACGGCGTGGAAGGACGCCGCATCGTTTTCGTGATCTTCGACGGATTCCAGACCCTCGACCTGACCGGCCCGTACGAGGTGTTCCAGCGCGCCGACCTCCTGGCCGGCGGCTACCAATGCGACATCGTCGCGGCCCGCGCCGGGCTGCTGCGCTCCGGCAGCGGACTGCCGGTGCACGCCGGGCACGGCGTGGACGACGCGCCGTCCGACGGTGTCGACACGTTGGTGGTGGCCGGCGGTTCGGGCGTCGACAGGGCCCGGCACGACCCGGCGCTGACCGGGTGGATCGCCGCCGCGGCGGCCGGTGCGCGGCGCGTCACCTCAGTGTGCAGCGGTGCTTTCCTGCTGGCCGCAGCCGGACTGCTGGACGGCCGCAGGGTCACCACGCACTGGGGCCGCGCCCGACAGCTCGCCCGCGAGTACCCACGGGTGCACGTCGACAGCGCGCCGATCTTCGTCCGCGACGGCCGCGTATGGACCTCGGCCGGTGTCACCGCCGGCATGGACCTGGCACTGGCGCTGGTGGAGGACGACCTGGGCCGCGACGTCGCCCACGCCGTCGCCCGCCACTTGGTGCTGTTCCTGCGGCGGCCCGGCAGCCAGGCACAGTTCAGCGTGGCGCTGTCCACCACACCGCCGGCCACAGACCCCGTCCGAGCCGCAGTCGCGGCCATCCACGCGGACCTGCGCGCCCGGCACGCCATCGACGAACTGGCAGCGCACGCCGGGCTCAGCCCGCGCCACCTGCAACGCCGGTTCACCGCCGAACTCGGTGTCCCACCCGCGGCCTACGTCGAACGCGCCCGCGTCGAGGCCGCACAGCGGGCGCTCGCCGAGGGCGACGAACCGGTGGAAGCCGTCGCGCGCCGCTGCGGTTTCGGTACCGCCGAGACCCTGCGCCGCACCTTCCACCGGCACCTCGGCGTCGCGCCGTCCGACTACCGGAGCAGGTTCCGGTCCACTGCCGACCCCCTTACCGCACAGGAGTACTCATGACGACCTACGGTCTGCTGATCTTCGACGAGGCCGAGGAGCTGGACTTCATTGGCCCCTGGGAGGTGTTCACCGCCTCCTCGATGCTCCGCAGCGACGCCGACACCGCCGTGCTGATCGCCGAACGGCCTGACCCGGTCCGCTGCAACAAGGGCATGCGGGTGCTGCCTGACCACACGCTGGACGACCATCCGATGCTGGACGTGCTGCTGGTCCCCGGCGGTCGTGGCGCCCGCATAGGTCAGCTGCACAACCCCGTACTGCTCGATTGGATCGCCGAAACCGCCCGGCAGGTCACCTGGCTGGCGAGCGTGTGCACCGGCGCCGCCCTGCTGCACGCGGCCGGTCCGGCGCGTGGTCGCCGGGTGGCCACACACTGGAACTATGAGGACACCCTTGAGGCGCACGGCGATGTGACGGTCGCACGCGAAGCCCGCTATGTCGTGGACGGGAATCTGGTCACCAGCCAGGGCGTGTCTGCCGGGATCGACAGCGCCCTGTGGCTCATCGGCGCCCTGCACGGCCGCGACCACGCCCGCGCCGTACGCCGCTACATCCAGTACGAGCCCGCGCCGCCCTACCTCGCCGACGAGCCGCTTGCCGCCTGAGCAGCTTCTTCGGGGACTCCGGTCAAGAGAACAGCTCGCGGCCCCACCAGTCGTCCTTGTCGCGGACGCCCGGCGGGATGGCGAAGACGGCTGAGCCGACGTGCTGGATGTACTCGTTGAGTGCGTCGTTGCGCGCCAGCCTGCGCTGGACGGGGATGAACGCGCGGCGTACGTCCCGCTGGTACGCGAGGAAGAACAGCCCCGCGTCGAGGCGGCCGAGACCGTCGGTGCCGTCGGTGAAGGAGTAGCCGCGGCGCAGCATCCGGGCCCCCTCGTTGCTGTCCGGGTGGGCGAGACGGACGTGTGAGGTGGGCAGCATCGCCTTGAGGAACGGCTCGTCGTGCTCCTTCGCCTTGCCGACGGGCGCGCCGACGCGCTTGTCCCGGCCGAAGATGTCCTCCTGCTCCTTGAGCGAGGTGCGGTCCCACGTCTCGATGTGCATCCGGATCCGGCGGGCCACCAGATAGGAGCCGCCGGCCAGCCACTCGGGGCCGTCCTTCTTCGACACCCACACGTGCTCGTCGAGGGCCTTGGCGTCGGTGCCGGAGATGTTCCGGGTGCCGTCCTTGAAGCCGAACAGATTGCGTGGGGTCTGCGCGTCGGGCGTGGTGGACGAGGTCTTGCCGAAGCCGAGCTGGGACCAGCGGATGGCGGCCTTGCCGAAGCCGATACGGGCCAGATTGCGGATGGCGTGCACGGCGACCTGCGGGTCGTCCGCGCACGCCTGCACGCACAGATCGCCGCCGCTGCGGGCCTTCTCCAGCTTGTCGCCGGGGAAGGCCGGCAGCTCGACGAGCGCTTCGGGCCGCCGCCCGGCCAGCCCGAAGCGGTCGTTGTCGAAGAGGGCGGCGCCGAAGCCGATGGTCAGGGTGAGGCGGGACGGCTTGAGCCCCGCCGCCTCACCCGTGTCGTCCGGCGGCGACTCGGGGATCGGCCCGAACGCGCCCTCACCGACCGCGTGGCCGCCCGTCATCCGTGCCGCGGCGGCGGTCCAGTCCTTGAGGAGCTGGACCAACTCGGCGCGGTCCTTGGTCGTCACGTCGAACGCCGCGAAGTGCAGCCGGTCGGGCACGGCGGTGGCGATACCCGCCTGGTGTGCGCCGTGGAAGGGCACGGCCTGCCCCGCGGTTCCGGAAGCGGTCTTCGCGTTGTCGTTGTGCAGCGCGGTGGCCGTACCACCGGCCGCGACGGCGCCCAACGCCACCCCGGCCCCGCCCCAACCGAGCAGGGAGCGCCGCGCCACGGCGGGCCGGGCACCGGTGGCCTCGGCCTGTCCGGGCTGTTCGCCTTGTCCGGGCTGCCCGTCCTGCCCGGGCTGTCCGACCTGTTCGCGCTGTTCTCCCGGGCTGCGCTGTTGTTCCTGGCCACGCTGTCCCTGGCTCTGCCCGGGCTCGGGGGTTCGTTCCTCGTCCGGTTCGACCCGGTGCTGCTCAGTGCTGTTGCTGTCTTCCGCTGTCACGGACGCGCTCCTCGTACTCACCGTCCGGTCGCCGTCTCCGCCGTCCGGACGTCGGCTCCGGCGGCTACTTGACGACGGCCGCCGCCAGCTTGGACAGCGGCTCCGCCAGGGCGTTCACCGCGTCCGAGAGCTCCTTGCGCTCACTCTTGCCGACCTTGTCGTACGACGTGAACGCGTAGTTGTCCTTGTCCTTGCCGTCGTCCTCGCGGTACTTGTCCAGGAGCTTGTTCAGCGCGGAGAACTGGGTGTCCAGCTCCTTGACCAGCGCCGCGTCGTTCTTCTTGGCGACCGGCTTGAGCAGCTTGTACGACTTCTCGGCGCCCTCCACGTTCGCCTTGAAGTCGACCAGATCGGTGTGGCTGTAGCGCTCCTCCTCGCCGGTGACCTTGCCGGTGGCGACCTCGTCGAGGAGTTCCTTGGCACCGTTGGCCATGGAGGTGGGGGTGATCTCGGCCTTACCGACCCTCTTCTGCCAGTCGGTGAGGTCCTTGATGAGCCGGTCGGCGAGCTTCTTGTCGGCTGCGGTGAGCTTCTTGTCCTTCCACAGCGACTTCTCCAGGCGGTGCCAGCCCGTCCAGTCCTTCTCCGGGTCCTGGCCGTCCTCCAGACCGTCCTCGCGCAGGTCGACCTTGGGGTCGATGTCGCCGAAGGACTCCGCGACCGGCTCGGTGCGCTCCCAGCCGATGCGGGAGGGCGCGTACAGCTCCTTCGCCTTCTCCATGTCGCCCGCCTTGACGGCTGCTGCGAACTTCTTGGCCTTCGGCAGCGTCTGTTCGGCCTGCTGGAGCGTGTAGTCGCGGTAGGCGGAGACGGCGGCGTCCAGCTTCGGGTCACGCTTGGCGGTCTTGGAGCCGCCGGTCGCCTTGACCTTCTGGCGGATGCCGTTGCCCTTCATCCCGGGCTTGCACGCGATCTCGTAGTCGCCCGCCTTGATCTCCGCGGTGACCTTCGCCTTCGTCCCGGCGCCGATGTTCTCCCGCTCGGTGACGATCCGGCCGTCCGGGTAGAGGATGTAGACCTCGTTGACCTTGGAGCCCTTGTTCTCCACCGCCAGTTGGACATGGCCGGCGGGGAACGACGTACGGGACACCTTGCAGGAGTCGTCGGTGGCGGTCACCTCGATCGCGCCCTCCCCGCCGGCGTCGGCCTTCTCGGCGCACCCGCTGACTGCGGCAAGCGATATCGCGGCCAGGGCAGCGCTGACGGCACAGAGGCGGACGGGACGCATATCGAACTCCAGCGGGGCGAGTGTGACGAGCGGGCCTCCAAGGTGAGGCGAGCCTAACTTAGCCGGACCTTATCTCACGGTCCAGCTGCCGACATCGCCGGTGACCGCCGTCACCGCCCGCTCCCCGGCCCCGTCACGGCCCGCCCTGACCGCTTCGCTCCCCCGGCCCCGTCCCAGGCCCGCCCTCACCGCCGCCACCGACCCGCCGTCAGCGCGCCCCCGGCCCGCCGTCCCCCTCACCGGTGTGCCGTCACCTCAGCGGTCCGTGCCGAAGGAGTAGACGGTCGTGGACCGGTACTTCCGACCCGGGCGCAGCACCGTCGAGGGGAAGTCGGGCTGGTTCGGCGAATCGGGGAAGTGCTGGGTCTCCAGGCAGAAGCCGTCCCCCGCGCGGTAGACGCGGCCGGAGGTGCCCTTGAGGGTGCCGTCGAGGAAGTTGCCGCTGTAGAACTGCACTCCGGGCTCGGTGGTGGAGACCCGCATCGTACGGCCCGACTCCGGCTCGGTCACCGTGATCACCGGGCGCGGCTCCTCGGTGATGCCCTTGTCGAGGACGAAGTTGTGGTCGTATCCCTGGCCGCGCAGGATCTGCGGATGCCCCTCGCGGAGGTCCTTGCCGATCGGCTTGCCGTTGCGGAAGTCGAACGGCGTCCCGGCGACCCGCGCCAGCGCGCCTGTGGGGATGAGGGCGTTGTCGACGGGGGTGTAGCGGGAGGCGGCGATGCGCAGCGTATGGCCCTCGATGCTGCCGCTGCCCGCGCCGGCGAGGTTGAAATAGGTGTGGTTGGTGAGGTTGACGACCGTGGCCTTGTTCGTCGTCGCCGTGTAGTCGATACGCAACTCGCCGCGCGGGGTGAGGAGATAGCGGACCCGGGTGCGCAGTGTGCCGGGGTAGCCCATCTCCCCGTCCCGGCTGACGTACCGCAGCGTGAGGCCGATGTCCGGGCCGTTGCGATACGGCTCGACGTCCCACACCCGCTTGTCGAACCCCTTGGTGCCGCCGTGCAGGCTGTTGCTGTCGTCGTTGGCGGGCAGTTTGTACGTCTCGCCGTCCAGGGTGAACTTCGCGCCTGCTATGCGGTTGCCGTAACGGCCGATCAGGGCGCCGAAGTAGGGGCTGTCCGCCACGTAGTCGTCCAGCGCGTCGAAGCCGAGCGAGACGTTTGCCGTGCGGCCCCGCCGGTCGGGGATCTCCAGGGACTGGACGATCCCGCCGTAGGAGAGCACACGCAGCCGGGTTCCGCCGTTGGCGAGCGTCCAGCGGTCGACGCGGTCACCGTTGTCCAGCTTGCCGAAATGCTCCCGGACAGGCGGCTGATAGCCGACTGCTGTGCTGCTGCGAGTGGCCGTCGTCGGCGCTGCGGCCTTGGCCGCTGAGGTGGTGGCGGCTGCTGCTGCGACGCCGGTGGTCGCTGCCAGGAGTGTGCGTCTGCTCGTCATCATCGGTGCTGGGCTCCTCGGCCTGGGCGGAACGTGTCTGCTGGCTGTTCGATATTTCGGTCACCGTTCGATAAGGCGGCACCAGTGAAGGGCTCCGCATTCCGGCTGTCAACACCTCGCGCCGCGCCAATCCAAGTTCGCCGCAGGCTCATTGACCCGCGGCTGCGGGCTCCCTCATTCTCGGCTTGGCGCAATACCGAACTGTATTCGATATCTCGAACAGCTGGGTCGAGGAGGAGCAGTAGATGAAGACCCGCCCCACCGGACCACGCGCACCCGCCAGACGATGGCTGCGGCCACGCCTCCGGCTCGCCGCAGGTGCCCTGCTCGCCTGCACCGTCGGGATCGTCCCGGCCGTCGCCTCCGGCGAGCCCGCCGCCCCGACGACGGACTACACCCTCACCGTCGACGCCGGGAAGCAGGGCCCCGCCATCGACAAGTCCATGTACGGCGTCTTCTACGAGGACATAAACCGCGCCGCTGACGGCGGGCTCTACGCGGAACTCGTCCAGAACCGCTCCTTCGAGTACGACAAAGCGGACAACGAGCAGTACACGCCCATGACCGCCTGGACCGCCTCCGGGCCGGGCACCGCGCAGGTGGCGAACGACGACGCCCGCCTCAACACCCGCAACCGGAACTATCTGCGGGCCTCCCTCACCGGCGGGAACGAGGAGTTCCGCCTCACCAACTCCGGCTACAACTCCGGCCTGGCCGTACGCAAGGGCGAGCGGTACGACTTCTCCGTATGGGCGCGCACCGACCGCCCCTCCGGCACCCCGCTGACCGTCTCCCTCACCGACGCGAAATCGGCAGGCACCCTCGCGAAGCCGCTGCACCTGACCGCGCGCGGCGACCGCTGGGCCAAGTACACCGGCACCCTCACCGCCGAGCAGACCAGCAACGACGGCAGGCTGACCGTCGCCGCGGGCGGCTCCGGCACGCTACGGCTGGACGAGGTCTCGCTCTTCCCCCGCAAGACGTTCAAGAACCGGCCGAACGGGATGCGCCCGGACCTCGCACAGAAGATCGCCGACCTCGATCCCGGCTTCCTCCGCTTCCCCGGCGGCTGTCTCGTCAACACCGGCAGCCACAAAGGCTACGACGCACCCGACTTCGAGCGCCGCCGCTCCTACCAGTGGAAGGACACCATCGGCCCGGTCGAACAGCGGGCGACCAACGCCAACTTCTGGGGCTACAACCAGTCCTACGGCCTCGGCTACTACGAGTACTTCCAGTTCGCCGAGGACACCGGAGCCATGCCGCTGCCCGTCGTCCCCGCGCTGGTGACCGGCTGCGGCCAGAACAAGGTGACCGACGACCCGGCGCTCCTCAAGCGACACATCCAGGACACCCTCGACCTGATCGAGTTCGCCAACGGCCCCACGACCTCCGAATGGGGCGCCAAGCGGGCCAAGATGGGCCACCCGAAACCGTTCGGCCTCACGCACCTCGAAGTCGGCAACGAGGAGAACCTGCCCGAGGAGTTCCACGCCCGCTTCAAGGAATTCCGCAAGGCCATCGAGGCCAAGTACCCGGACATCACCGTCATCAGCAACTCCGGCCCCGACGACTCCGGGCAGGTCTTCGACCGGCATTGGGAGCTCAACCGGCAATCCGGTGTCGACATGGTCGACGAGCACTACTACAACAGCCCCGAGTGGTTCCTGGAGAACAACGACCGCTACGACAACTACGACCGCAAGGGCCCCAAGGTCTTCCTCGGCGAGTACGCCTCCCGCGACAACCGCTTCCGCAACGCGCTCGCCGAAGCCGCGTTCATGACCGGGCTGGAGCGCAACGCCGATGCCGTCAAGCTGGCCTCGTACGCGCCGCTGCTCGCCAACGAGGACTATGTGCAGTGGAAGCCGAACATGATCTGGTTCAACAACCACGCCTCCTGGGGCTCGGCCAACTACGAGACACAGAAGCTGTTCATGAACAACGTGGGTGACCGGGTCGTGCCCAGCACAGCGTCCGGAACGCCCTCGGCCGACGCACCGATCAGCGGTGGCATCGGGCTGTCGACATGGGCGACCAGCGCCGCGTTCGACGATGTCTCCGTCACCTCCGCCGACGGCGACACCCTGCTCAAGGACGACTTCTCCGGCACCGCCGGACAGTGGACCCCGGCCTCCAAGCGCGGCTCGTGGAAGACCGAGAACGGTGCCTACGTCCAGTCCGACACCACGGCCGAGGACACCATGGTCACCGCGGGCGACCCGAAGTGGCACGACTACGACGTACGGGCCAAGGCCACCAAGAAAGCCGGCAAGGAAGGCTTCATGCTCGCCTTCGGCGTCAAGGACACCGGCAACCACTACTGGTGGAACCTCGGCGGCTGGAACAACACCAAGTCCGCGGTGGAGCAGGCCCGAGGCGGTGCGCGGAACACGGTGATCGAGGACAACACGAAGATCACCGAGGGGAAGGAGTACGACCTGCGGGTCAAGGTCCGCGGCCGTCAGGTCACGCTCTACCTCGACGGCAAGAAGTGGGGCAGCTTCACCGACAAGCCCGCCGATCCTTTCCGCCAGGTCGTCACCTACGACGACAAGCACGGCGAGCTCGTCGTCAAGGTGGTCAACGCGCAGGATGCGCAGGCCAGGACCCGTGTTGCGCTCGGCCGCGGCACGGTCGTCGGTGACACGGCCCGGCTGACCACGCTCGAAGGCGACCCGGACGCGGTCAACACCGAAACCGACCGGCCCATCGCACCCCGCCGCTCCACGCTGCGCGGCGTCGGTGACGAGTTCACCCACACATTCCCGCCGAACTCGGTGACGTTCCTGCGGATCAAGGCGAAGAGCCCGAGATCCTGAGCTCGCGTCGCTGAGTGTGCAGCCCCCGGACATCCGTTTCCCGGACTTCCGGGGGCTGCCTGGATTTCAAACGCCCTGTGTACGAGAGTAGTTGCCCCAACAGGCCGTACGTCGCGTGCGTCGCTTCAGCACCGCACGTGCGCGCTCGTACCCAGCTGTCCGCTACTCAGGAGCCGCCGCACATGAGCCACCAGATGCCCGAGTCGACCGGAGCCAAGGCACACTCGGCCCGGATGTACGACTACTACCTCGGGGGCAAGACCAACTACGGTTCGGACCGCCAGGTGGCGGCGCAGACGATGGCCGCCTTCCCCAATGTGCTGACCGCGGCCCGGGAGAACCGCGAGTTCATGCACCGTGCGGTCCGCAGCCTGGCCCGCGAGCAGGGCATCCGGCAGTTCCTGGACATCGGCACCGGTATCCCCAGCTCCCCCAATCTGCACCAGGTCGCCCAGCGGGAGGACCCGACATGCCGGGTCGTCTACGCCGACAACGACCCCATCGTGCTCACCTACGCCCGGGCCCTGATGACCGGTACGCCTCAGGGTGCAACGGACTACATCGAAGCCGATGTACGGGACCCGAAGCGCATCCTCGACCACGCTCGCAGCACCCTCGACTTCGAGCAGCCCGTCGCGCTCTCCCTCGTCGCCCTGCTGCACTTCGTCGGCGACGCCGACGACCCGCAGGGCATCGTCCGCACCCTTGTCGACGCGCTCGCCCCCGGCAGTGCGCTGGTGCTCTCCCACGGCACCGACGAGCTCGACGTCACGCTCCGCAAGGTCGTCGAGATCTACGGATCGCAGGGCATCACCGTGCAGTTGCGCGGCACGGATGAGGTCCGCGAGTTCTTCGCCGCGGCCGGCCTCTCCCTCGTCGAGCCCGGCATCGTGGCCACCTGCGACTGGCGCCCGGAGATGGCGGACAGCCAGGACGGCATGCGCCGCCCGCCCGGTTCGATCAGCCCGGAAGAGGTCGGCTGCTGGGCCGCGGTGGGCCTCAAGCCGACGGCGTAGCACCCCTCCCAGGAGGCTTACAGCAGGTCGACGATGCTCGGCGGGGCGAACAGGTGGCGTGCGCGGTGCTCCAGCACGAAGCGCCGGGGCAGATGCAGCATCTCCGGCGAGACGCACTTGCCGCACGCCGGGTCCTCGGCGGGGATGTCGTCCCCGTGCTGGGTGACCAGGTGCTCGGCGAGCCGGATCTGACTGGTGAGCACCGTGTCGAACGGATCGCAGTCGAACGCCGGGCCGTACTCCTCCCGCGCGGCGTTGGTCACCTCACAGGCGTGCTTCATCCCCTTGTACAGCTCGATGCACTTCTCACACCCCCACATCCACACAGGAGGGAGCGGCCAGGCGTCAGCGGGGTCGTGGTCAGCGTCCCTGTCGTCCATGCGTTCACGGTAGCGACCCGCCAAGACCGCGTCAGCGGTTTCGCGGATCGCACGCGTGCTTCGCGGATTGCCCGTGCTGCGAAGCTTGGGCAGTCTGCTCCCCCAAGGCAAGGTCCGCGGACAAGCAACGCTCAATGCTTGCGGCCCGGCAGATGCTCGGTGACCTCAGTCAGCTTCTGGCGGAAGCCGCGCGCAGCGATCCCGCTGCGTTCGGGATCGCGAATCCCCGCCTTGACGGCCTTCTTGGCCTGGTCCTTCATGATGTGCGGCGGGATCGGGGCGATCTCGTTGTCCACCACGAACTCCAGCACGACCGGGCGGTCGGCGGCCAGCGCCTCCTCCCAGGAGGAGGTGACCTTCTTCGGCTCGTCGCAGCGGATCCCGCGCAGCCCTGCCAGCTCCGCGTACTCGGCGTACGGGAAGTCCGGGATGTACTGCGAGCCCGGGTACTTGGGGTCGCCGCCCATGGCGCGCTGTTCCCAGGTGACCTGGTTGAGGTCCTGGTTGTTGAGGACGCAGAAGATCAGCGGCGCCGAGCCCGCCATCCGGTCCGCGTAGCGCTTGACGGTGATCATCTCGTTCATGCCGTTCATCTGGAAGGCACCGTCACCGACGAAGGCGATCACCGGCCGGTCCGGGTAGGCGAAGCGCGCCGCGATCGCGTACGGAACCCCGGGGCCCATGGTGGCCAGGGTGCCGGAGAGGGACGCCTGCATTCCCTTGCGGAGCTTGATGTGGCGGGCCCACCAGTTGGTCGCCGAGCCCGAGTCCGCGGTGAGGATGGCGCCGTCCGGCAGCAGCGAGGAGACCTCGTGGGCCACCGCTTGCGGATTGACCTTGCCGTCGAAGGTCTGCGCGGCCCGCTTCTCCAGGACGGCGTTCCAGGCGCGGATGTTCTCCTCGATCTGCTTGCGCCAGGAGCGGTCCTCCTTGCGCTGCAGCAGCGGGATCAGCTCCCTGAGCGTCTCCTGGGAGTCGCCGACCAGATGTGCGTCCATGGGGTACCGGATGCCGATCATCCGGCCGTCGATATCGATCTCGACGCCCTTGCACTGGCCCTCGTCGGGCAGCCACTCCGCGTACGGGAAGCTGCTGCCGATCATGAACAGGGTGTCGCAGTTCATGATCATGTCGTCGCTGGCCTTGCTGCCCAGCAGCCCGATCGGGCCGGTCACGAACGGCAGGTCGTCCGGGACGACTTCGCGGCCCAGCAGCGCCTTGGCGACCCCCGCGCCCAGCAGTTCGGCCACTTCGACGACCTCGGCCTCGGCGTCGGCGGCGCCCTGGCCGATGAGGATGGCGACCTTCTTGCCCTCGTTGAGGATGTCCGCGGCCTTGCGCAGCTCGTCCTTGTTGGGCAGCACCCGCGGCCGGCTCCAGCCGACGCTGGAGTAGACCGAGCCGTGCGTCTTGGGCGGCGAGGGCTGCGCCTCCGACTCCTGGATGTCCTCCGGAACGATGACCGTGGCGACGCCGCGCGTCGTCAGCGCCGTCTTGAACGCGCCGTCGAGTACATGCCGCATCTGCCCCGGGTGCATCACGATCTGGCAGTACTCCGACACATCCGAGAAGAGCTGTTCGAGGCCGACTTCCTGCTGGTAATGGGTGCCCTGGGCGAGCCGTTTCTGCTGCCCGACGATGGCTACCACCGGCTGGTGGTCCAGCTTGGCGTCGTAGAGCCCGTTGAGCAGATGGATCGCGCCGGGTCCCGACGTGGCGGCGCAGACCCCGACCTCACCGGTGAACTTGGCGTGCCCGCACGCCATGAACGCGGCCATCTCCTCGTGCCGGGTCTGGATGAACTCCGGATCGCCCTTGGCGCGGTCGAAGGCGCCCAGCATGCCGTTGATGCCGTCGCCGGGGTACCCGAAGACCCGGTGCACGCCCCATTCGCGGAGGCGCTGAAGAACGTAGTCGGCTACTTGCTGCGCCATTGGTACTCCCATTCACATGGTCGACGCGACGGTCCCGGCCCGGGTCCCACGCCGCGGACACCCGCAAACAAGTCGCTGCTCAGCCTTGGGGGCCGTTTCACAGCCGGTCGGCGAGGTACCCATGACCGCGCGCGGTCGCCGCGTGGACCGGGCCACTGGCCTGGCATTTACCCACGGTGACGGCTTGGTCGCCCGCCCGCCCGCCCGCCCGGCCGAGCAGCAGCGCCCCCCGCCGACGAACGTGATTGAAGGCGACCCGCATGGCCGAGACACCCGACCGCACCGGCACCTCGCACCTGCCCCGCACGTTGCTTACCGAGGAGATCCCCGCCAGGACCGATCCCGCGGTGCCCGGGCCGCCCCGTGCCCGCCGGCTGCTCGCCGTCGGGAAGCTGGCCAGGGCCCTGCGTGACGCGATCGAGGGCGAGGTCCGCTTCGACACCGCCACCAAGGGGCTGTATGCCCACGACGCCTCCAACTTCCGCCAGGTGCCGATCGGCGTCGTGGTGCCGAAGACCGTCGAGGACGTCGTCGCCGCCCACCGGATCTGCCGCGAGTACGGCGCCCCGGTCCTCAACCGCGGCGGCGGCACCAGCCTGTCGGGGGAGACCGTCAACTACGCCGTCGTCATCGACCACTCCAAGTACCTCACCCGCATCGGCGAGGTCGACGCCGAGGAACGCCACGTCACCGTCGAGCCCGGCGTCATCAACGAGGAGCTCAACCGGCACACCGGCGCCTGGAACCTGGTCTTCGGGCCCGACCCCTCCACCCACTCCCGCTGCGTCATCGGCGGCAACATCGGCAACAACTCCTGCGGCACCCACTCCGTGCAGGCCCAGCTGTACGGGCCGGGGCCGCGTACCTCCGACAACGTGCGGGCGCTGGAGGTCGTCACCTACGGCGGCGACCGGTTCTGGGTCGGCGTGGACGAGGAGCGGGAGCTGGAGTCGATCACCGCCGCCGGTGGGCCCAAGGGCGAGATCTACGCCAAGCTGCGGGACCTGCGCGACCGGTACGCCGACGCCATCCGCGCGGGCTTCCCTCCGGTGGCCGGGATGCCGCGCCGGGTCTCCGGCTACAACCTGGACGAGCTGCTGCCCGAGAACGGCTTCAACGTCGCCCGCGCCCTGGTCGGCACCGAGTCCACCTGCGCCACCGTCCTCCAGGCGCAGGTGCTGCTCACCCCGGCGCTGCTGGAGCGGACGCTGGTCGTCGTCGAGTACGAGCAGATCACCGCCGCGGCCGAGGACGCCCACATCTGCGCCCACCGGTTCCGGCCGATCGGCCTGGAAGCCCTCGACGAACAGCTCATCCAGGACCAGAAGCTCCAGCACATGAACCTCGCCTCGCTGCAACAGCTGCCCCGGCAGGGCGGCGCCGCCTGGCTGCTCGTCCAGTTCGGCGCCGACACCGAACAGGACGCGCACGCCCAGGCCGAACGGTTCGTGACCTGGCTGACCGAGGCGCGCGGCTACGCGTCCGACCGGATCACCACCAGTGACCAGGACGAGGGAAAGGCCCAGAACCTGTGGGCCGTCCGGGAGGGCGGGGAGGGCGCCACCGCCTTCCCGCCCGACGGCGACCACTGGCCGGGCTGGGAGGACTCCGCCGTACCGCCCGACCGGCTGCCCGAGTACGTCACGGCCCTGCGCGGGCTCCTCGACAAGCACGGGCTGCGCGGCGCCATGTACGGGCACTTCGCGCACGGGTGCATCCACTCCCGGATCAGCTTCGACCTGCGCACCGCAGCGGGAGTGGCGGACTACCGCAGGTTCATGGAGGAGGCCGCCGACCTCGTGGCCTCCTTCGGCGGCTCCCTCTCCGGCGAGCACGGCGACGGCCAGCAGCGCGGCGAGCTGCTGGAGCGGCAGTACGGCAGCGAACTCGTCCAGGCCATGCGCGAGTTCAAACAGATCTGGGACCCGGAAGCCGGGATGAATCCGGGCAAGGTCGTCGACGCCTACCGGCTGGACGAGGACCTGCGGCTGGGAGCCGACTACAACCCGCCCCGGCCCGAGGTGAAGTTCGCCTACTCCGAGGACAACGGCGACTTCGCCCACGCGAGCCTGCGCTGCGTCGGCATCGGCGCCTGCCGCGTCCCCGACTCCGGCCAGGGGCAGACCATGTGCCCCAGCTACCAGGTCACCCGCGAGGAGAAGCACACCACCCGCGGCCGGGCCCGGCTGCTGCACGAGATGCTGCGCGGCGAGACCGTCAAGGACGGCTGGCAGTCCAAAGAGGTCGCCGAAGCGCTCGACCTGTGCCTGGCCTGCAAGGGCTGCACCAACGACTGCCCCGTCAACGTCGACATGCCCACCTACAAGGCCGAGTTCCTGCACCACCACTACCGGTCGGCCCGCAGGTGGCGGCCCCGCCACGCCTACGCGTTCGGCTTCATCGACCAGGCAGCACGGCTCGCCTCCCGGCTGCCGGAGGCCGCCAACCTGACCACCCACGCCCCGCTCCTGGGCCGGTTCGCGAAGCTCGCCGCGGGCATCGACCGGCGCAGGCCCCTTCCCGCCTTCGCGCCCATGACGCTCCAGCGGTGGTTCCGGCAGCGCGGCGGCACCGCCAACCCCGCCGGGCGGCCGGTCGTCCTCTTTCCCGACACGTTCAACAACTACTTCGACACGGACGTCGGTGTCGCCTGCGTGGAGGCCGTCGAGGCAGCCGGATGGTCGGTGATCATGCCCGAGCAGCACCTGTGCTGCGGGCGCCCGCTCTACGACTACGGCTTCCTGGACGCCGCCGAGCGCTATCTGCACCGCGTCCTTGACGCGCTGCGCCCGCACCTACGCGCCGGAACACCCGTGGTCGGCATGGAGCCCAGCTGTCTGGCCGTCTTCAAGGACGAGCTGACCAAGCTGCTCCCGCACGACGACGGCGCCCGGCGGCTGGCGGCCGGTGCCCACCACTTCGCCGAGTTCTTCGACACCTACGACATCACCCTGCCCCGGCCGGCCGGGAACCGCGGCAGCGTCCTGCTGTGGGGCCACTGCCATCAGCGCGCCACCGGCGGTACGGAGCCCGACCGGAAGCTGCTGGCCAAGCTCGGCCTTCAGGTCGAGAACCTGGCTGGCGGCTGCTGCGGGCTGGCCGGTTCCTGGGGCTTCGAGCAGGGCAAGTACGGCATCTCCATGGACTGTGGCGAACAGGCGCTGCTGCCCGCGGTCCGCGACGCCGCGCCGGGCACCACCGTGGTGGCCAACGGGTTCTCCTGCAAGACCCAGCTGGCCGCCGCGGACATCGGCGCCGCGCCGGTACACCTCGCCGAACTGGTCCGGCGCGCCTACCAGGGCGCGCCGGATCGGACCGTCAAGCCCGCACCGGCCTGGACCCACCGCGCGGTGCGCCTTGCGGCACCCTTCGCCCTGGCCGGCGGCGCGGCAGCCGCCGGGGTGGCAGCCCTCGCAGCGGGTCGCGCCGGGCGCGGCGCCCCCGGCCGCTGAGCGGGTTGACTTCGTGCAGATCAGGTTTCCGCACCGGCGAGCGGGCTACTCCTACCGAGCCTGCCCGGCGGATGAGCCGAGCGCGCTCGTTGCGGCGCTCGCCCCGGCGGAAAGGTCGGCGGGCCAGACCAGAGCGTTCGGCGAAGGGCGGAGGCCACATGGTGCTGCGGTGGTTGACGACTACCGACCACAAGGTGATCGGCAACCTCTACCTCGTCACATCCTTCTGCTTCTTCCTCGCCGCCGGCGCGATGGCCATGGTGATGCGGGCCGAGCTGACCCACCCCGGAATGCAGGTCGTCTCCCAGGAGCAGTACAACCAGCTGTTCACCGTGCACGGCACCATCATGATGCTGCTGTTCGCCACCCCGCTGTTCGCGGGGTTCGCCAACGCCGTGATGCCGCTGCAGATCGGCGCCCCCGATGTGGCCTTCCCCCGGCTGAACGCCTTCACCTACTGGGTGTATCTGTTCGGCGGGCTGATGGTGGTCGGCGGATTCCTGACCCCCAACGGTGCGGCGGACTTCGGCTGGTTCGCGTACGCCCCGCTCAACGGTCCCAAGTACACCCCCAGCACGGGCGGCGACCTGTGGACCATGGGGCTGGCCGTGGCGGGGCTGAGCACCATCCTCGGTGTCGTCAACTTCATCACCACCATCATCTGCCTGCGCGCCCCCGGCATGACGATGTTCCGGATGCCGCTGTTCACCTGGAACGTGCTGTTCACCTCGATCCTGGCGCTGTTCGCCTTCCCGGTGCTGTCGGCGGCGCTGCTGGCGCTGGAGGCGGACCGGAAGTTCGGCACGCACATCTACGACCCGGCCAACGGCGGGGCCGTGCTGTGGCAGCACCTGTTCTGGTTCTTCGGGCACCCGGAGGTCTACATCGTCGCGCTGCCGTTCTTCGGCATCATCAGCGAGATCCTGCCGGTCTTCAGCCGTAAGCCGCTGTTCGGCTACATCGGGCTGGTCGCCGCGACGGCCAGCATCGCCATGCTCTCCGCCGTCGTATGGGCGCACCACATGTTCGCCACCGGCGCCGTGCTGCTGCCGTTCTTCTCCCTGATGTCCTTCCTGATCGCCGTGCCGACCGGGGTGAAGTTCTTCAACTGGATCGGCACCATGTGGAAGGGCTCGCTGAGCTTCGAGACACCGATGCTGTGGGCCGTCGGATTCCTCGTCACCTTTCTGCTCGGCGGACTCAGCGGCGTCCTGATCGCCTCCCCGCCGCTGGACTTCCACGCCACCGACAGCTACTTCATCGTCGCCCATCTGCACTACGTCCTCTTCGGCACCGTCGTCTTCGCCATGTTCGGCGGCTTCTACTTCTGGTGGCCGAAGCTGACCGGCCGGATGCTGGGCGAGCGGCTGGGCAAGGTGCACTTCTGGCTGACGCTGGTCGGCTTCCAGACGACGTTCCTGGTGCAGCACTGGCTCGGCGCCAACGGGATGCCGCGCCGGTACGCGGACTACCTGCCTGCCGACGGCTTCACGCCGCTGAACACGGTCTCCTCGATCGGCGCGTTCACTCTCGGCGTGTCCACCCTGGTCTTCCTCTACAACGTCTGGTGGACGACGACACACACCGAAAAGGTCACCGAAGACGACCCCTGGGGCTTCGGGCGCTCCCTGGAGTGGGTGACCTCCTGCCCGCCGCCCCGGCACAACTTCGTCGCCCTGCCCAACATCCGCTCCGACTCACCCGCCTTCTGGCTGCACCACCCCGAGGCCGAGGAGGGAGCGGCGATCGTGGCGCCGGGTGCGCCGGAGAGCCCCGGAGTGCGGCCCGTGGGCCCTGACGAGCCGCCCAGCCCGCCGACGCCCGGCATACAGGACCCCGCCTCGAAGCGGACGCCCATGAAGGGGAGCCCCTGATGAAGCTCGAAGCCATTCTGTTCGCAGGCGTCGCGCTCTTCTTCGCCTGCGTCACCATCCCGTACGCGCTTTACGGCGACGATCCTGCGGGCACAGCCGCCGTGCTGATCGCAACCCTGATGGCCTCACTGGTCTCGTTCTTCCTCACGGTGCAGTACAAGCGCCGCGGCGTACGGCCGGAGGACCGCAGGGACGGGGAGATCCACGAGCGGGGCGGGCCGCTGGACTTCTTCCCCGCGCGCAGCCCCTACCCGGTGCTGACCGCGCTGGGCGTGGCGACGCTGGGTACCGGCACCGTCTTCGGGCTGTGGCTGGCCCTGATCGGTGCCGGTCTCACCGGCGCCGGAGTGTGCGGGTTCGCCTTCCAGTACGCGCAGACCGACCACTGAGCGTCCGGACGTTGCGCTGCTCGGCGCGCAGGCCCGAGACCGCGGTCTGGGCGCGCTCGCGCTGGTGGCCGATGGTCCGCCACTGCCGGGCCGGCGAGTCCTGGTAGTACCAGCGGCTGAGCGCTGCCCGCAGCCGCGCTGCACGGCTCGCCGCCGCCTCCGCGTCGAGCGGGCGCGGGAACCGCTGGGCCGCCAGCCGGAACTTCTCGGCCTGCGACAGCGGCTCGTGGTCGGCGCTGAAGGTGCCCTCGACCGACTGCCGCACATGGCTGGTCTCCTCGCCCTCGGTGACGCGCTCGGCGTCCTGCTTCTGCAGCGCCAGGCACAGCCGCTTCGCCAGCAGGAAGGCCAGCGGCGGCCCCACCACGAGCAGGACGCGGAACGCCCAGGTCAGCGCGTTGAGGGAGACGTCGAAGGTGTGCGCGAGGACATCGTTCCCGCCGGCCATCAGCAGCACGCCGTAGAAGGTGACCCCGGCGATTCCCAGGCCGGTGCGTACGGGACGGTTGCGGGGACGGTCGCACACGTGCGGCGTCTCGTCCCCTGCGGTGATCCACCGCTCGAAGAAGGGGTACGCGTACAGGACGAGGAACAGCAGCGCGGGCAGGATGACGGCGGGCACCAGCACGTTCCACATCACGGTGTGCCCGAACAGCGTCGTCTCGAACGGCGGCATCAGCCGCAGCGACCCCTCCAGGAAGCCGACGTACCAGTCCGGCTGCGCGGCCGTGGACACCTGGCCCGGCTGGTACGGCCCGTAGTTCCAGACCGGGTTGATCTGCGCCACCGCGCCGAGGATTCCCAGCACCCCGGCGACCATGAAGAACAGCCCCGTCGACCGGGCGGCGAACTGCGGCACCATCGCATGGCCGACCACGTTCTTGTTGGTTCTGCCGGGTCCGCTCCAGTGCGTGTGCTGGAGGACCACCACCAGGATGAGATGGGCCACCACCAGGGCGAGCAGCAGCCCTGGGAGCAGCAGGATGTGCAGCGGATAGAGCCGGTCGATGATCTCGTCGCCCGGATACTCGCCGCCGAACGCGAACAGCGCGACGTAGGTACCCACGACGGGGATCGAGAGCATGATGCCCTGCGCGATGCGCAGCCCCGTACCGGAGAGCAGGTCGTCGGGGAGCGAGTAACCGGAGAAGCCCTCGGCGAGCGCCAGGACGAAGAGCGTCAGCCCGATCACCCAGTTGATGTCCCGCGGCTTGCGGAAGGCGCCGGTGAAGAAGATCCGCAGCATATGCAGCCCGATGGCGCTGATGAAGATCAGCGCGGCCCAGTGGTGGATCTGACGGACCAGCAGTCCGCCGCGGATCTCGAAGCTGATCTCCAGCGTCGAGGCGTAGGCCACCGACATCGGCTGGCCGCGCAGCGGACGGTAGGCGCCGTCATAGCGGATCTGCGTCATGTCCGCGTCGAAGAACAGGGTGAGGTAGACCCCCGTCATCAGCAGGACGAGAAAGCTGTAGAGAGCGAGCTCCCCGAGGAGGAAGGACCAGTGCTCGGGGAACGCCTTGCGCAGCAGCGCCTTCCCACCCGCGGCCACGGGCAGTCTCTGGTCCGCGGCTGTGAACCCGCGCTCGGCGGCCTTGCGCAGTGCGGCCCGCCGGGCGGCACGGGCCCGAGAGTGTGTCATGCGGTCGCCCTCCTCGAAGACCGCATACCTCAGTGCCCCGCCGCCCGGGCGGCAAACGCCCCGGGTTCCCGGTTGCCTCGTACGCCCCCGGCACGGCACACCAACGGCGGCGAACGCGGCCCGGATCGCGGTTCGGACCGCGGATCGAACTGTGGGCCCGGGACGGCGGCTGACGGAGTGGTGCGCGCCGCGGACCGTTTGTCCGCGGCCAGGTGTGGCAACCGGAGCGATATGTCCTCCGAAACGTCGTCCAAGTCGTCCGACACATCGGCTGCAACGCCGTCCGAAGCTTCTTCGCTCCCCGCATGGCTCGACAGGCTGGGTACGCTCCGCGCCCTGGACCCCGCGATCGGCCCGCTCCGCAGCGCCGTCAAGAAGAGTCCGCTCAGCAGGTTCCGCGACGTACTGCACGGCACCTGGCTGGGACACCCGCTGCACCCCGCGCTGGTGCAGGTCCCCATCGGGGCCTGGTCCTCGGCGGCGCTGCTGGACCTGATGCCCGGTACGCGACGCGCCGGCCGGGTGCTGATCGGCACCGGGGTGGTCGCCGCGCTTCCCGCTGCGGTCAGCGGCGCGACCGACTGGACAGAGCTGCACAAGCCGCAGCTGCGGGTGGGACTGGTCCATGCGGCGGCCAACGTCGCGGCCCTCGGTCTGTACACGGCTTCCCTGGCGGCCCGGTTGCGCGGCCGCGAGTGCCGGGGGCGGCTGCTGGGCTTCGGCGGGCTGACCGTCGCAGGTGTGGGCGGGCTGCTCGGCGGCCATCTCGCCTTCCGGCAGTCGGCGGGCCCCAACAAGGCCGAGCCGGTACCGCACCTCGTCGAACCCGGCTGGCACCCGGTGGGCAAGGCCGACAGTTTCCCCGTCGGCCAGCCGACGAGCGCCGTGCTCGGCGAAGTCGGGCTGCTGGTCTACCGCGAGCCCGCGGGGCCGGTACGGGTGCTGGCCGACCGGTGCGCCCACCAGTCGGGCCCGCTGTCCCAGGGCACGGTGGCCGAGGGCTGTGTGACCTGCCCCTGGCACGGCAGCACCTTCCGGCTCTCGGACGGCTGGAACGTACGCGGCCCTGCCACCGCACCGCAGCCCAGCTTCGAGGCACGGGAGCGGGACGGCATGCTGGAGGTGCGCCTGCCGGAAGCGGGCTGAGGCAGTGTCGATGAGGTAATGCGCCGTCAGTTCCCCCGCAGTGGGGCGAGCTTCCGGGGCCTGCGGCATCAGCGGATACTTCCGATACCTCCCGTTTCGGAGCGGGACGGCCGGGTTACCCCTGCGGTGGTCCGTCCCACTCGCTCTTGGAGGTCCCATGGCCGGCCCGACCCACGAGAACCGGAACGGGGAGCCGTTCATCCCCGGACGTCCAGCACCCGAAGCACCCCCCGTGGAGGAGCCGACCACCCCGCGCGAGCCGCTGCCGCCCAAACAGGACCAGTCGGGCCCCGAGGTGTACTCCGCGACCGGCGAGCACATCGGGGGTACCTCCCGGCCGGAGGCCGGGGGAGTGGACCCGGCGGTACGGGCCCAGACGGGCGGCCGGCTCACGACGGCGCAGGGCCTGCGGCTGTACGACACCGACCACTCCCTCAAGGCCGGTGAGCGCGGGCCCGTACTGCTTCAGGACCACCATCTGCGGGAGAAGATCACCCACTTCGACCACGAACGGATCCCGGAGCGGGTGGTGCACGCAAGGGGCGCCGCGGCGCACGGCGTCTTCCGCGGCTACGGCACCGGCTCGAAGATCTGCAAGGCGGCCTTCCTCGGCAAGGACGTCGAGACCCCTGTCTTCGTACGCTTCTCCACCGTGCTCGGCTCCCGCGGCTCCGCCGACACGGTGCGCGACACCCGAGGCTTCGCCACGAAGTTCTACACCGCGCAGGGCACCTTCGACCTCGTGGGGAACAACATCCCGGTCTTCTTCATCCAGGACGCCATCAAGTTCCCCGACGTCATCCACGCAGGCAAGCCGCATCCGGACCGGGAGATCCCGCAGGCGCAGAGCGCGCATGACACCTTCTGGGACTTCGTCTCGCTGCACACCGAGGCCACCCACCACACCATCTGGGCCATGTCCGACCGGGCCATCCCGCGCTCGTTCCGGATGATGGAGGGCTTCGGCGTGCACACCTTCCGGCTCGTCGACGAGCAGGGCGGCACCACCCTGGTGAAGTTCCACTGGAAGCCCAGGCTCGGTGTGCACTCGATGACCTGGGAGGAAGCGCAGATCACCGGCGGCATGGACCCGGACTTCCACCGCCGTGACCTGGCCGACGCCATCGAGGCGGGCGCCTTTCCCGAGTGGGAGCTGGGCATCCAGACCTTCCCCGACACCCCCGATCAGACGTTCGAGGGCATCGACCTGCTCGACCCGACCAAGATCGTGCCCGAGGAGTGGGCACCGGTGCAGCCCCTCGGGCTGATGACGCTCACCGCCAACCCCTCCAACTTCTTCGCCGAGACCGAGCAGGTCGCCTTCCACCCCGGCCATCTGGTGCCCGGCATCGACATCACCGACGACCCGCTGCTGGCCGGCCGGCTCTTCTCGTACCTCGACACCCAGATCACCCGGCTGGGCGGTCCCAACTTCGCGCAGGCGCCCATCAACCGGCCGCACGCACCGATCAACGACATGACACGGGACGGTATGCACCAGACCGCGGTGCACAGCGGCGTGGCGCCCTTCCGCCCCAACTCGCTGGACGGCGGCTGCCCGTTCCTGGCCGGCGCCGGGGAGGGGGCTTACGTGGAGAGCCCGGTCACCGTCCCGCAGGCGTCCAAGGTGCGGGCGGCCCCCGCGTCCTTCAGCGACCACACCAGCCACCCGCGGCGCTTCTACCTCAGCCTCAGCCCGGTCGAGCGGGAGCACGTCATCGCCGCGTACACCTTCGAGCTGAGCAAGTGTTACGAGCAGTCCATCAAGGAGCGCCAGCTGCGGGTGCTCGCCGACATCGACCCGGAGCTGTGCGCCTCGGTGGCGGCCGGGCTCGGCCTCCCGGCCCCCGAGCCCTCCGGCCCGCTCCCCGACGTGACCCCCAGCCCGGCGCTGTCCCAAGTCGGCCGCAGCTGGCCCACCGACGGCCGGGTCGTCGGCATCGTCGCCGACGAGAACAGCGACCTGGCGGCGCTGTCCACGCTGCGCACCACCATCCACGACGGGGGAATGGTGCCACTCGTCATCGCCCCGCACGGCGGTGAACTCGCGGGCGCCGGCGGGCCCGTCGTCGTCCAGCGGACCTTCGCAGGCGCCCGCTCCATCGAGTTCGACGCCGTACTGCTCGCCGCAGCACCCGGCATCGGCGGTGACGCCCACGGGGCCCGCGACGCCAAGGCGGGCCTGCACACCGGCAGCGGCGGCATCGACCCGCGCGTCCTGCTGCTGGTCTCCGAGGCGTTCCGGCACGCCAAGGCACTGGGCGCGTGGGGAGCCGGCGCCGACGTGCTTGCCGCGGCCGGGTGCCCGCAGGACGCGGCCGGCGTCGTGGTGGCCGACGACCCGCGTTCCGTGTTCAGCCGGGTCACCGAGCTGCTGACGGAGCACCGGGCCTGGGACCGCTTCCCGGCGGGCGCATCCGCGGGCTGACCATCCGGCGGCCGGGCCCGGAACCACCTCCCGACCCGCCCGCCCCTCCCGGAAAGGGCGGACGGGTGCCGACCGACCGCGAACCGAAGACAGAGGAGGAAACATGAGCGCAGCAGACAACGGCACCCCGCCGACCGGTGGGCATCCCGCCGACAAGCACCCCAAGCCGGAGTTTCCGCAGCAGGAGCAGACCCATCCTGGTGACACCGAGGCCATGGAGCCGCGCCCCGACCACGGCGAGCGCAGCTACCGGGGCAGCGGCCGGCTGACCGGCCGGCGCACCCTGATCACCGGCGGGGACTCGGGCATCGGACGCGCCGTCGCGCTCGCCTACGCCCGCGAGGGGGCCGACGTCGCCTTCGGCCATCTGCCCGAGGAGGAGAACGAGGCCCAGGAGACGACCCGGCTGGTGGAGGAGGCGGGCCGCCGCGCCGTTCCCGTGGCCTGCGACATCCGCCAGGAAGCCGAGTGCCGCCGGCTGGTCGAGCGCGCGGTGCGGGAGTTGGGCGGGATCGACGTACTCGTCAACAACGCGGCCTTCCAGATGGCGCAGTCCGCCGGTATCGACGACATCAGCACCGAGCAGTTCGACCGTGTGGTGCGCACCAATCTCTACGGCATGTTCTGGATCACCAAGATGGCGCTCGCGCACATCCCGCAGGGCGGCTGCATCATCAACAGCACCTCGGTACAGGCGTATCAGCCCAAGCCGTATCTGCTCGACTACGCCATGACCAAGGGCGCCATCGTCACCTTCACCCAGGGCCTCGCGCAGAATCTGGCCGAGCGCGGCATCCGCGTCAACGCCGTCGCGCCCGGCCCGGTGTGGACGCCGCTGATCCCCTCGACGCTCCCCGACACCTCCGAGTTCGGCGCCAAGAGCCTGCTGCAACGGCCCGCGCAGCCCGCCGAGATGGCGCCGGGCTATGTCTTCCTCGCTTCCGAGGACGCCAACTACGTGACTGCGGAGATCCTCAACGCCACCGGCGGCATACCGCTGCCCTGAGCCGCGGGGGTGGGCGGCACCCATCGATCGACTACGCGGTGGGGTCGCCACCTCCCTGAGCGTCACCGGTCCGGGAGGTGACGTCCCTGTCCCGGGAGGGGGAGCGGGAGCGGCGGCGGTGGCTGGTGTCGCACCAGGGGTAGGTGCGGCTGCGGCGGCAGGTGCACAGCGCCGTCATGAAACGGTCGGAGACGACCGTACGCCCGTCGTCGAGCCGGACCTCCACGGGGCCCTCCACCAGCACCGGTCCGCCCTGCTCCAGAGTCACACGCCGTCGGTCGCGGCGTGGCTCGTCCTGCTCACCGGGTGAGGTCGGCACGGATGACCACCAGTTCCTCGTGTCGCTGTCCAGGGGCGATCAGTTGCTGTTGCTCCAGCCAGTGCGCCCGTTCCCGAAGCAGCGGGCCGAACGGCTGGATACGGCGTGCGGTCACCGCTGCCTTCAGCCCGCCCTGGTGCAGCATGTCCAGCGTCCGCTGCGGACCGCACAGCGCGGAGTGCACCACCAGCAGTACACCGTGCACGGCGAGCAACTGCGGTGCGGCCCGGCACAGCCGGTCCAGCACTTTGCGTCCGTCCTGTCCGGCGTTCCAGGCACGCGCCCGGCGCCCGGCGTGCCTGTCCGGTTCCGCGTGCGGTACGTACGGAGGGTTGGCGGTCACGATGTCGAAGCGGCCCGCAGCGTGAGCCAAGAAGTCCCCGCGGTGCGCCCGTACGGGCAGCTTCCGCAGCCGGGCGTTCCAGGCGGCCGCCAGCGCGGCCCGGGCTGAGATATCCACGGCGTGCACCTCGGCGGCGCCCAGCCGCGCGCCCGCCAGCGCGACCACGCCGGTGCCGGTGCAGACGTCCAGCATCCGCGTACCGCGCGGTACGGCCGCGTCGTGGAGGGCTTCGAGCAGCAGTTCGGAATCGCCTTGCGGGGCGTACACCCCTGGCGGTCTCAGGAGCCACACGCGCCACTGGGTTCCTTGGAAGACGCCGCCGAAACGTTCTCTGCCTCTCCGTACACGGTCGGACCGCGGAGGTTAGCCGGGTACGCCCCGCGGGGACCCGAGGAGCCCCGGAACAGCGGCCCGCGGGAGGAGATGCCATGACACACGGTGGAACGGTCATCGAAGAACTCACCGCCGACCACCGTGAGGTGGAGGAGCTCTTCGCCAAGATCGAGGCGCTGCCGCCCGGACACGAGGCGCGCAAGCAGTATGCCGAGCGGGCCGTGATCGAACTGGTGCGGCACTCCGTGGCGGAAGAGGAGTATCTGTACCCGGCCGTACGCTCCCATGTGGTCGGCGGAGAGGCTCTCGCGGACAGGGAGCTGGAGGACCACAAGGGCGTCGAGCGGCTGATGAGGGACCTGGAGGGGCTGGGCGGCGAGGACCCGGCCTTCGACCACATCCTGACCAGCCTGATCCAGGAGGTCCGTATCCATGTGCGGGACGAGGAGGACAACCTCTTCCCGCGGCTCAAGGAGGTGCTGCCACCCCCGGAGCTCTCCGACCTCGGCGGCAAGGTCCGGCACGCCAAGAAGACCGCTCCCACCCGCCCGCACCGCGCGAGCCCCCACGAGCCCCATGCCCTCAAGGCCCTGGCCCCGGGCGTCGGCCTCGTCGACCGCGCCCGCGACGCGTTCACCGGCCGCGGCAAGGTGGAGGAGGAACCCGACCACCGAGGCGAAGCCCAGCCTTAGCCTCAGCCCGGGCCCGGCCTGCGGGGCGACGGCTCCTCACCGGAGGTGGAATCGGGCGGCGCATCGGACGAGGAATCGGACGTGGAATCGGACGGGGGATCGGGCGGCGGATCGGGTGGCGGGTCCTCGGCGGGCGGGGCGCCCGGGGGTGGCCGCTGGTGGAAGTCCACGCTGACGGTCTCGAAGCCCTTGAACGTCTCGGTGGTGGCATAGGAGGCGTACGCTTTCCGGTCGGCCCAGTTCAGCCACACCCGGTCGGTGAACGGCGTCAGCAGGCTGCGGGGCCAGAGCCGGTGGGCACGCACCACGCTCACCTCGGCCGCCACCACGAAGATCAGCGCGCCGAGATAGATCCAGCCGAGCAGACCGAGCACGATGCCGAACATCCCGTACGTCGAGCTCGCCCCACGCAGCACGTTGGTGGCGTAGTACCCGCCGGCCCATTGCAGCAGCTGCCATGCGCAGGCACCGCCGACGGACTCGGCCCACAGCCGTCGCAGAGCCACCTGATGGTGGGTGAGGAAGGTGTAGGTGGCCAGCAGCAGCCCGGCGTTGACGGCCACCGCCACCAGCGCGATCGTCGCCCGCAGCCCGGTGCCCAGGTCGGTGCCGAACGCCCGGGACTCCGAGGTCGCGAGCGACAGCAGCAGCGTCACGGACAGCCCGCACGCCACCGTCATCAGGAACAGCATCCCCTTCATCCGTGACTTGAAGGGATCGTGCCGCTTGTACCGGGGTACCGCCCACATCTTGTTGAGGCCGTACTGCGCGGCCTGCGCGGCTCCCAGACTGCCGTAGAGGCTTCCGGCGACACCGACAGCAAGCGCGATGCCGTTGCTGCGGAACGCATGGATACGGCCCCGCAGCTGGTCACCGAGCACCGGGAACTCGCCGAGCACCGAGTTCAGCAACCGCCGCTGGAGCTCCGGGTTGTCCTCGAGGAAGAAGCCGAGCCCCGAGACGAACAGCAGCAGCATGGGGAAGATCGACAGGAAGGTGTAGTACGTGAGCAAGGCGACCAGATAGAGGGCCTGGTCGTCGAAGATCTTGTAGACGACGGCGAGGGGCAGACCCGCCCAGCGGTGCCGCTGCTGAAAGGCGTCGATCCGCTGCGCCGTGCCCATGCCCATGGCCCGTCGGACGCCTCCTTGACTGCCCGTGTGCCGTGTCGCCGAGCCGCGGCCCTCCACCCGCATGCCGGCTGCGGCCCCTCATCACCCCAGCCAATCCCAGTCCGCCCCGGGCCGCACCCCCTGGCAGCCATCCGGCGGCGGCCGGAAGGCCGGAGCCGGAACCAACCGGAACCGGAGCCGGTCGGGGGGAGGGGAACGGTCCGGGCCGGGAGCCGGGGCCGGGAAGTCATGGGAAACGGAGAACGGGCGGTGCGGTCGCTCGTCAGACCGCTCCGCCCGTCCGTACGCGCGTCGGATCCCGCGCGTCATGGCTTCATTCGGTGTCTTGTGCTCACGTCTCCCGTTCGCGCGTCACAGGCGCTGTACGCCGTTCTGTCGTCTTCCGCTTGCCCATGAGCGCCAACCCCATGATCGCGAATCCGCAGACGGCTGCCACACCTCCCGCGACCACATTGTTGACCACGATCTGCGCCGTATCCGGAGCCCCGTTGATCACCCACTGCGAGATGATCACCCAGACTCCGAGCAGCGGCGCTGTCCAACCCAGCAGATGTGTCCGCTCGTAAGCGGAACCGAACCCGAGGGCGAGCACCGCGAACGCCAGCCCCACGATGAGGTTGCTCACCGTCAGAGTGGTCGATCCGTTGAACCCGACCACCCACGGAGAGATCGCGATGTAGAGACCGGTGAGGAAGGTCAGCCCCTCGACGAGCTGTGCGACCGGAGTGGATCCGGCCTTCTCGTACCGGGCGCGCATCTCCACGAGATCCGGGTGGTGCTCGATGGTGCTGCCGGTAGTAGGCACTGCCATGGTCGTCCTCCTTCCTAGGAGCGCCTGCGGCGAACGGCGGAAACCGTCCACCACCTACCCCGAGTGACCAACAATCGGGATAAATCACCCCATACAGTGTGATTTATATCACACCTGAACGGATTGGCCATTCGAGCACTCTCTGTAACTGAGGGAGCACGGTGAGCGTCGTCACCATCAAGGGGGACGTCGGGCCGATCATCCAGAGCGGCCTGATCGCGGCGAGATGGACGATGCGCGCCGCTACGCGGGTGGCCTCGACCGAGCCACGGGGCCCCAACGGCCCGGCCCGGCGTTGACGGCAAGCACAGGCCGGGCCGGACCCGGCTTCTGCCGGGCGCGACAAGGGCGTTGACGGTCTGTGACACGATCCGTACCCGGTTCACCGCGGAGTGCGTTACCGTGCTGCAAGACGTGTCAAAGCCGGAATACGGGGAGGGTTCCTTATGGGAATGAACGGTGCTGATCTGCAGCAGCTGCGGGATCTGGCGGGCAAGTTCGACGGTGACGCCACCACGCTTCAGGGGCTTATCACCAGCCTCCAGAGCGCCTGCAACAACAGCGGCGGCTACTGGAAGGGCGGCAAGGCGGACCAGTTCCGTACCGAGTGGGAGGGGCTGAAGCCGACCTTCGACAGGTTCGTGCAGACGCTGCAGGACGCGGGAAGCGCCGCTCGGACCAACGCGGACAACATCGACCAGGCCACCAACTGATCCGCTCCTGACCGATCCAGCACGGAAGGGCCGCAGCCGCTGTCGGCTGCGGCCCGTCTGTGTGTGCGGTGCCGGCCCCCGGCGGCGTGCGGGTGCCGGCACCCGGCGCTCAGACGTCCGTGACGGCCTGCACCGGCAGCATCTCCCCGCTGAGCACCAGCAGCCCGCGTCCCGCCACGCCGGAGGCGGCGGCGCGGGGAAGCCGGATGTTGAACAGTTCGCCCTCCGAGTTGTTCTGCGGCGAGAGCAGCAGCCCGCTGCGGGCGCGCCGGGATTCCCTGACGAAGCCGCGGTACTGCGAGGTCAGCGAGTCGGTGGTACCGGCAGCCACCAGCCCGTGGCCGCCGTCCACGCCGCTGCGCACCACAGCCTCCAGCACGGAGTCCAGCGGCGTGTCGTAGACCAGTTCGGCGTCGTCGACGACCACCGCGTACCGGCCGCCCTCGGCGGCCCGCTCCAGCAACTCCTGCAGCGGCGCCGCGTCCGTCGTCTCCCGTATCACGCCCAGTACCCCCGGCTCGTTCTCCAGCTCGCGCAGCGGCGTGCGTTTGGGGGTGACGACGACGAGGGGCAGGCCCGCGCGCAGCAGCGACCGTGCCGCAGCGCACACCGAGGTGGAGCGGCCCGACTTGGGCGGGCCCGCGATGACGAAGCCGGGGCCGTGCTGGGACAGGTCGACACCGAGCGGGCCGAGCTCGTCGCCGCCCACGCCCACCAGCGCCCACAGCGGGGACGGCGGGGCGAACTCCGGGTCCAGCGCCAGTGCCTCGCCCGTGGTGGCGCGCCCCGGAAGGGCGTCCACCCGCATGGGGCGCAGGCCGCGTGGCGGGCGGCCGTGCGTGGTGGCGGCACGCTCGGCGATGCGCCGGATGGCACTCACCTGCGCCTGGCCGGAGGGGTCCGGGTCCAGCAGCGCGATCTGGCTCTCCAGCACCCCGTCGTCACCGGGCTGCAGAGTGCGGCCCGGCGGGAGGTGGGAGGGCACCTCCCGGGGCGTCAAGCCGGCCGTGGTGTAGTCGTTGGGGTCGGCCAGCCGCAGGATGAGCCGGTCGCCGAAGGAGGAGGAGACGACGCCCGACAGGCCGTTGCGTCCCGCGGTCATCACCACCCGCAGACCGACGGAGGGCCCCTCGCGGAACAGCTGGGTCATGGCGTCGATGAGCTTGCCGTAGTCGTACGACTCGAAAGCGGCGGTGTAGCTCTCCCAGCCGTCCAGCAGCAGCACCAGCCACGGCAGCCGCTCCTCGGGGGAGACGGCGGATGCGCGCTGTTCGGCGACGTTGGCCGCGCCTGCCCGCGCCAGGATCTGCTGGCGGCGGGCGATCTCCGTCTGAAGCCGGGCCAGCAGCCGGGTGAGCCGGTCGGGCTGGTCCCGGGTGACGACTGCGCCGCAGTGCGGCAGAACGGAGAGCGGCACCAGCGCGTTGGAGCCGCAGTCCACGCCGTACAGGTGCACATCGGCCGGGGAGGCGATGTCGGCCAGCGAGGCGGCGATCGTGCGCAGGGCTGTCGAACGGCCCGAGCGCGGCCCGCCGACCAGCAGCAGATGGTCGCCGTCCACCAGATCCAGGGTCAGCGCCTCGCGCGCCTGCCGCGCCGGTACGTCGGTGACGCCGAACACCGCGGGCGGCACATCGCTGCGGCGGTCGGCCGCCGGGCGGGGCACCTCGGCCACCGTCACCAGGTCGGACAGCGGCTCCAGCCAAGGCCGGTACGGCTCCTCGCACTTCAGCGCCACGGCACTCTCGCCCACGGCCTCGACCAGCAGCGCCAGGTCCGTCAGCGGATCGTCGTCCGGGCGGCTGGACGGCCTGGGCCGGGTGGGCGCCGGAAGGCCCAGGTCCGGCCAGGCGACCGGCACGGCCCAGGGCTCGCTGGTCTGTTCCGCGGCGGTCTGCGGCCTGCGCCCGCCGACGCGGCCCGACTGGAACGGCAGCAGCGAGGAGGCGCCCAGCCGCACCAGCGCCCGCCCCGGAGTGCTCTTGGAGATGTACGCGGAGTCGGGCGCGTCGATGACGTCCTGGCTCTCGGAGTTGTCGGTCACCCGCAGCGCGATCCGCAGGTTGGTGTTGGCGCGGATCTCCGGCGAGACCACACCGCTGGGCCGCTGGGTGGCGAGGATCAGATGGACGCCCAGGGAGCGGCCCCGCTGGGCGATGTTGACCAGACCGGTGACGAAGTCCGGCAGCTCCCGGGCCATCGAGGCGAACTCGTCGACGACGATCAGCAGCCGGGGCAGCGGCGCCAGGGACGGGTCGCGGCGGGCGGCCCGGTCGTACGCCTCGATGTCCTTGGCGCCGACCGGCTCCAGGATCCGCTCGCGGCGCCGTACCTCCGCGTCGAGCGAGACCAGCGCCCGCTTCACCAGGTGCGAGTCGAGGTCCGTCACCATGCCGACGGTGTGCGGCAGTTGCTCGCAGCCCTTGAAGGCGGCGCCGCCTTTGTAGTCGACGAGTACGAAGTTCATCGCGTCCGGCCGGTTGACCACCGCCAGCGACGCCACCAGCGTTTGCAGCAGCTCCGACTTACCGGATCCGGTGGTGCCCGCGACCAGCCCGTGCGGTCCGTCCCGCACCAGGTCGATGGTGAACGCGCCGTCGAAGGAGGCGCCGACCACGGCGGCGGTCGACCGGCCGCCCGCCGCCCAGCGCGCCGTGATCGCGGCGGCCGACGGCGGCTCCAGGTCCAGCAGGTCCAGCAGCCGGCAGGAGTCGGGCAGGGCGCCGGACTCCTTCTCGCTCACATCGCGGACCGGCGCCATGGCGCGCGCCACGGACTCGCACCAGGCGGGCGGTACGCAGTCCGGCCGTACCGACTGCACCGGGTTCTCGCCGAACTGCGACACCTGCAACAGCCCGAAGTGGTCCTCCTCCACCAGCGCCCGGCACTCCTCGGGCAGCAGCCCCCGGTCCGCGTCCAGACACACCAGGTGGATCCCGAAGCGGGGCCCCTCACGCAGCAGTTGGGTCAGCCCGGGCAGCGCGCGCAGCCTGCGGGAACCGTCGAGGACGACGAGGACGGAAGGGCCGCGCCACTGGTCGTCGGCGCCGGGACGGCGTTCGCCTGCGGCCTCCTGGCGGGCGTTCAGCAGCGCCAGCAGTTCGCTGATCCGGCGGGCCACGCTCTCCATCTCGGTGCCCAGCAGCGCCACCGCGCTCCGGCCCTCGCGCCCGCGGGCGTGCGGCAGCCACCGCACCCACTCCCAGCTCTCGCGGCCGGACGGATCGGTCAGCACACAGATGCTGAGGTCCGTCGGACTGTGCAGCACCGACGCCTGCGCGACCAGCCAGCGTCCGACGGCGCGGGGCAGCTCGCCGCGGCCCGCCACGCCGAGGATGCCGTGGGTCCGCAGCGGGATGCTCACCGGGACGTCGGTCAGCATCCGCGGCTCGGTACGCCGGTGTTCCTGCTGGTTGGGGTCGCTCACCTCCACCTCGGAGGGCTGCGTGCCGGTGCCGACGCGCAGCACGCCGTAGTCGTCGTCCTCCAGCCGTCGCTCCCACAGCCGCTGCCCGGGTCCGGTGGCGACGACGTACAGCTCGGCCGGGTCGGGGCAGGCCAGCCGGCGCGCGGCCGTCTCCTCGGCCATCGCCTTGAGCGCCTGGTACTCGATGGAGACCTTGTGCTGCTCGTACTCGCGGAGCTTGCGGCGGTACGACGTCCGGCCGTGCCGGCGGTCGTAGAAGTGGTTGGCGACGAGCGTGACCGGGGTCAGCACGGCCATGATCATGTAGATGGCGCTGCCTAGTATCACCACCATCGCGATGGCGGCCAGCAGCGGCGCAAGCGCGACCGCCCACGGCAGCGGCCGCTTCTCGGACTGCGTGGGCCTGGACGGCAGTTGGAACTGTGTCTTACGCGCTGAGGGCTTGATCCGCGGCGGCCGGTTGTAATCCAGGCCCGTACCATCCTGCGAGGGCTTGAGCGCGGCGTTCGGGAAGCTGGGCTCGCGCAGCTCGAACAGCGAGTGCCCCGCGGCGACCACGCCCCGCTGCCGCCACGTTCCGGGCTGCTCCAGCTGGTGGCCGTCCATCGTGACGCTGCTGCCGAACGCCGGGGTGACGGTCACCGTGCCGTCGACGGCCACATCGATCTCGCAGGCCGAGCTGGGCAGCGTGCTGTCCGCCGGCCGCACCCACGCCTCCGGCCCACTGCCGACGACGGCGACGCCCGGCCCCAGCCGGTACACCCGCCCCGAGTCCGGGCCGCCCACCACCCGCACCTCCACAGGGCCCTGCGCTTCGGGCTGCGGGCATGCGCCGGGCGCTCCCACGGAGACCGTCGCGCCGTCCCGGACGGGGGAGTCGGCCACCGGGAGGGCGGGATCGAGGGGGTAGCCGTTGACGAAGAGGGCTGGCGCACCGTCGCCGCCCGGAGCGCTGCCGTCCGGTCGGCCGCGGTCCGGTGCGGTGCCGCCCAGCTGCCGGGCGACCTCCCGTGCGACGGTTCCGACTGCGGCGTCGGGCTCGACATCCACCAGCAGGTCCGCACGCCGCCCGCCCGCGGCGTCGGCGGCAGTAAGCCGCAGTTCCATATGAGCTCTCCCCCGGGGTCGGCCGGTGTCCGTTCCGTGGTTCAGACTCGTCGGCCATTGCACTGATGCGCTCTGCTCTGCGTAGCAATCATGCAACAGAGCGCTCGCGTCCAACAGTTCGTCCTACGATCGAGATACCGCTCGACGGTGGCTGATCAGGACCAGGGGGAACGTTGGGAGCGATGAGACCGGGGGAGACACCGGAGCAGGCGCGGGCTCGGGCCTTGCGCCTTCGGCAGCACGCAGCACAGGCCCGCACCCTCGCCGGTTCGCTGGGCTCCACGCTGAGCTCGGGGGTGGCCAAGGCGACTGCCGACGGCGTGTGGAGCGGCCCGTACGCCGAACGCATCACAGGAGCGCTGCGCAACTACCAGGGTTCGCTGGAGAGCATGGCCAACGGGCTGCGCACCAGCGCACAGACCTGGGAGAACCAGGCCGATCTGCTCGACCAGGAGGCAGCCGCGGCCGGTACGGGGGGTCGCTGATGGGACAGTTCCAAGGCTTGGATCCGGCGGGGGTACGGGAGCTGGCCGGGCACCTGGACACGGTGGCCGGCTCGATGGTGCCCATGCACCGGCAGCTGACACAGATCCTGCAGGCGGCAGCCAACGATGTGGCGCCGCAGCGGGTGAGCACCAGCCCGGAACTCGACCCGGTGCTCACCACCCTCCAGCTGCCGGGTGGAGCGCCGCTGCCGTTGCCGCAAACCTCCAGCGTGACCGACTTCCCCGTGGAACTGTTTCCGCATTCCATGTCGGCGGGGGCGCTTGCCGCCGGGCCGATGCCCGGCTCCGTCGATCCGTTCCTCCGCCAGACGGCGGCCGACATCCGTACCCGGTGCGACCGGCTGGAGCAGGTCGCTCAGGCCGCTCCGCTCGGCGCCCAACTGGACGCGGGCGCCCTCCTCGACTCCATGGTCGATCTCAATGCCACACCGAAGCCGAACGCGGGCGAGGACGCGATCGCCAAGTGGTGGGCGGGTCTGACACCGGCGCAGCGCGAGCAGTACCTGTATCTGAAGCCGGAGGTGCTGGAGACGCTCAAGGGGCTTCCCCCGGAGGTCCAGCAGCAGGCGGCGAGTCTGGCCTACTTCAAGGTGGTGCCCTACAAGACGTCGAGCGAGGAGAGCACGGGCGGCGTCAAGCTGTCGCTGGGCATCTTCGAGATCGGCCAGGGCTTCGCCTTCCGCACGGAGCAGATGAGCGACGGCACCTACCGCGTCACGATGATCAACAACGGGCAGGCCGGGGTCAAGGTCGACAACGGGGGAGCGCTGACTCTGAGCGGTGCGGTCAAGCTGGAGATCGGCGACACCTGGGTGTTCAGGGACAAGGCGGAAGCGGACCGGCTCCAGCAGGACATCCACCAGGTATTCATGCTGCGGCAGCAGGAGATGGCGCCCGACATGAACCCCATGGGCGTCGCCACGATGGAGATCGACAAGATTCTGAAGCGGATCGGTGAGCCACAGATCAAGACGGGCACGCTGGGGACGGAGGGGAGCCTCGAGATCGCAGGAGGGAACCTGACCGTCAACGCCAAGTTCGCCGGCAACATGTCCACCATCACCAGCACCCTCCCCGACAAGCCCCACACGGTGACGGAGAGCCGGGACTTCGTCGTGGAGGGCACGGCCGCCGCGGGCAACGGAAAGAAGATCGAGAGCGGGACTGTCCTCAACGGCACGATCCAGGTGGTCCGGGACAAGAACAACCCGGACCCCAACACCAACATCACCGCAGTCCGGCTCATCCGGACAGTGGAGGGGAAGCTCAACGGATCGTTCGGCGGCGAACTCGACGTCAAGGCCGCAGAGGTGTCCGGCTCCTACAAGTCAGGGGGCACCAACGCCAACGTGGTGACGGTCAACGTGCCGATCGGCGCAGCCCCCGACGAGCAGGCCGCCGCCCGGCAGTGGTTGCAGACGCCGCCCGGCTCCGCCCTGATCAACCCCGGTGTCCCGGCCGGCCCGCCGCCCCCCGACGCGGACCTTTTCACCAAACTGGCACACCAGCGGGGGCAGGTGAGCGCTGTCTCCTACCAGGGCAGGGCCACCGAGGTGAAGGCCGGTGCAAAGGTGACGATCGAGGGCATCCCCTTCGGCTTCGAGGGGACAGTGGGGGCGAAGGAGGATCACGTCGTCGGTCAGCAGTATCTCGGCGCTCCCGACCCGAAAACCGGCGAGCGGCGGTTCGTGCCCATCAAGTGACACCGCGGATACGGAGGAGATCGTCCCGTATTTTCGCCAGTGCACCGATGTGCTCAGCGGTGCGTAGCAATCCCGCAACAGCACGTCTGTGCGGGACGATTCGTCCTAGGATCGCAGGGTGCCGCCGAGGCCATCGGGCCCGGCGGCACCTTTGGCGATGCACAACAGGACGGGGGCGTGATGTGTGAGCACGGGGACTCCGACGAGCAAATGGTGGACAGCCCGCTCTACGCGGAGCTTTCGCAGCTGCGGCAGAGCGTGGCCTCCCAGAAGGAAAGCATTGCGACCACCCTGGACCGCGCAGCGTCCGACATGGGCGGTGGCGGGGTCTGGGAAGGGTCGGTTGCGGACGGGTTCGCCTCGGAGATCGAGGGCCGCAAGGGCGAGGTGCAAAGCCTGGCCCAGGAGATCGTGGACGAGGTGGATGCGGTGATCAACAGCACGCCGAAGCAGGTAACGCTCAGCTGGGCGCGGGCTTACCGCAACGCAATGTGAACGGGCTGTTCCGAGCGCGTCGTACGAGGGTACGAGGGGGGAGACGTCGGTGAGCACTCCGCCGGCAGATGGGTCCGGATCCGGAACGTTCAGCGGAATCGACCCGGGGCGACTCAAGGAAATGATCGATTCACTGGTGACCGGCGCCGACGTACTGCAGGGCGCCAACGGCTGGAGCCGGCGGTTCCTCCAGTTCGGCGTGGAGACCAGCGGCCTGAACCGGCTGGTGGCCATCGGGGTCTGGGTGGAACAGCATCTGCCCGATCTCAAACGCCGCTGCGACCTGGCGCAGGCCATGGAGCAGAACCACCCGGATTCCGGCAGCACGATGGTCCAGGTGCCGGACGACTTCCTCTCGCTCTCGGACGCCCAGCGCAAGGGCAAGGAGCTGGCCGACCGGATGAACCAGATCGACCAGGTCGACGGTTCGGGCGCCGAGGAGATACACGCCATCGCCGGTGAACTGGCCCGCTACCAGGACGATCCGGAGGTGCTGGCCGCGTTCTACGCGAACCTGGGTGACAACCGCCTCTCCACGCTGCCGACGTGGCTGGCCCAGTCGGGGAGCACGACCGCTCAGGAAGACCTCGAGACCTTCAGCCGGACCCTGGGGACGGCCAGCAGCGCCGCGTACCTGGCCACGCCCGGCTTCGACAAAGTCACGCAGATGATGCTGAGCCCGTCGGAGTACCCGGGGGACGCCTGGGACCGGCTCGCCCTGATGCAGTACGGGCACTTCCCCACCGAGTACATCGAGACGGCGGCGAAGAACCTGGCCCTGGACCAGTTCGCCCAGGACCCGGACGGCCAGGACTGGCGTGGCACCTCGATGTCGGACGCCGCCAAGTTGGGCCTCAGCGAGGACAATCTTGCACTCGCCCTCAACCTGCTGGGGAAGGACGGCGTCGCCGCCCGCCACGTGCTCAACGGCATGTACCAGGGTGCCTCCGACAAGACGTACGACGTCTTCCTCGATTACGCCTGGTCGCACGGCTCGGGCGACGACGTCGCCGCCGGACTGGGCCTGGCCATTGAGGCCGGATCCGGCGTGGGGACCGAGCAGCCGGGTCAGCACAGCATGGCCGCCTCCGAGTTCGCCTTCAACGCCATGAGGTACATGGCCGGCAAAGGGAAGGACGAGACCCCCTGGTCGATGAAGACATCCATGGCGAACCTGGGCGCCTCCTACATCCACGAGCTGACGACCGGATCCCGCGGTACGGACGCGGAGGGCCACCCGTCGAGCATGACCAAGCCTGCCAACTGGACCGACCTTGCGGGTATCACCCCGGCCTTCTACCTGAGTCAGGATGACACCAAGAACTTCCTGACGACGTTCTCAAACAACCAGTCGGCCACAGACATCTTCGACACTGCAGCAGGCCAGTTCAGCGATCAGGCCCTCAGGGAAGCGGCGGAGATCGACGCCGACGCCGTGGCCGGCGGGGGCGAGGACCCGGAGCAGTTCTCCCGGCTCTCCGGAGCCTTCGGCAGCTTGGCCCAGATGCAGTACGACGCGGAACTCGCGGCCGGGAAGGACATGGACGAGCAGGCGGCCTCGGTCCGCAATTTCTTCAAGGACGTAGCCACCCTCGGCCTGGGGGAGGCCACCATTGCCCAGGAGGCCCTCAACTACGGCTGGAAGGCCGTCAAGTTCGCCATCGGCAAGGGCGCCGGAAGCTGGGCGGAAGGCGAAAATCCGGAGCAGCAGCGGGTGACCGAGGAGTACCAGAACTACGACCAGATCCAGAAGTACCGCATGACCCAGATTCTGTACGAGTCCGGCTATCCGGTGCAGCCGCCGCCCCCGCAGGAGCTTCTCAACGCGGACGGCAGCCTCAAGTCGCTCGACCAGCTCCAGCAGGAGGCGCAGAACGAGGCGGACGGCGGAGATCCCACCGAGATCTTCCAGCAGAAGCTCAAAGCGCTGAGCGACTGGTCGGACTCCACCTCGGCGGCGGACAACGACACGTTCGACAACAAAGCCGAGGAAGCGGCTGAACGTGCGGGCGGTGTCGCCCCGAGCGAGTGAACCTCGCGGGAGCGAGCACCCACCTTGGTCGTTGCGGCGGACTTGTTCCGCCGCAACTGGGGTACCTCCCGGCCGAAGGCCGGGGGTCGGGGGAGCAACCACCGACCACAGGATCCGGCGGAAAAATCGACGGGCTCAGCCGGGCTGCTCCCCCCTGTCACACACCGACTCCGCAGAAGCCAGCCCCACGCTGCCGTCGGCGGTCTGCACCAGTGAGGTGACCACGTAACAGGAGCCGGGCTTCACGGGCGGGGAGGAGAAGATGACGCTCGGCTCGTCCGCGTTGGTGTTCTTCACCTTCACCGTCTCGCCGTCGCGGGACTGCGCGGTGATGGCGTAGCCGTAGACGGGCTGCGGCTTCTTCGGCTTGCTCCAGACGACCTGCACCTGCTTGCCGACCCTGGTGACCTTCACGTCCTGGGCCTGGAAGTCCGGGACCTGGCCCCTGGGCAGTGGGTGCGCTGATCTGGCGGGTTTTTTCGGGGGCTTGTCGGCGCTCTCGTGCTTCGCCTGGTTCGCGGACCGCACCAGGAACAGCGCCAGCCCGGCCCCACCCACCAGCAGCAGTGCCCCGACGGCGGCCAGCACCCGGTTGCGGCTGCGGCGGCGGCGTGCGACGGCCTCCGGCGAGTCGGGGTCGTCGTCCGTCTCCGGCGGCGGCTGGGTCAGGGCGTCGTCGGCGGGGTCCCAGCCCGGGAGCGGAATCTCGGGCTCGGCCTCCGGCTGCAGATCCGGAACCCGGGACGCGCACGAGACGGGCAGCAGCATCCGCAGGATGCGGTGCACCTCCGTCAGCGGCGGCCGCCCCTCCGCATGCGGAGCCGTCATCCGGTGCAGCAGCGCGTACAGCGGCTCGGGCACATCGCCGCGCGGCAGCCGGGGCAGCTCACCTGCCAGCGCCGCCTCGTACGGCGCCGAGCCACCCTGGCGTACCGCCTCGGCGCGTGCGGGCTCACCGGCCAGCAGCGCGTACAGCGTCGCGCCCAGCGCGTACACATCGGCGGCGGGCCCCGGGGCCTCCCAGCCGAACATCTCCCGCGCCGCGTACGCCGGGTCGAAGACGGCGCCCTGGGACGGTACGGCACGCTGGAGTACGCGGCCGAGCGCGTGCCCGGCCAGCAGCGGGCCGCCTTGGGCGTCGAAGAGGATGTTCGCCGGGCGCACATCCAGATGCAGCACGCCGCGGCGGTGCGAGGAGTGCAGCGCCAGGGCCAGTCGTACGCCGATCACCAGCACGTCCTCGACCGGGAGCGGGCCGGAGGCCGTCAGCCGGTCCTGGGCCGAGCCGCCCGGGCAGAACTCCTCCACCACATACAGCTGTTCAGCGCTGGTGGCCCCGGCGTCGATGACCGTGGCGGCGCACGGGTGCTTGGCGGCAGCGCCGGCGGCCAGCAGCTCGGAGTGCGCGGCGAGGCGGCGCGCGGGGTCCTCCACCCTCGGCGCCGGCACCGTGACGGCCACCTCCCGGCCGCTGGACACCTCCTGGCACAGCACGACCGTGCTGTGCGCACCCGTGACGAGAACTCGCCGCGGCTGGTAGCCGTCGGGCAGGACAGGCGCGATGTCGGCGGATGCGGAGGGAGCCGCGGCGGCGGGGCCGGTCGTACCCGTCTTCGCGGTTCCCCAGCTCGGGGTGGCGTTCACTGGCGTGCTCCTGATCGGCTGTGACGTAGCAACGTGCGGGGCCGCAGCGCCCGTTTGACCCGCTCACGGCGCGGTACCGTCCGCGCGACGACCTCCTCGATCGCATCGCAGTGCCGCCAGGCGGCGTCCGCGGTCGCCTCGTCAGGCGTCCGGCCCCCGTAGCCGACCTCGTTCACCAGCCGGGCCAGCGCGGGCAGTTGTTCGCTGCTGCTGCCGCCGATCCGCCCGGTTCCGAAGGCCGCCACCTCGGTCGCGGTGTGTGCCGCGGTGGGCGGCAGCCCGATCTCGGTGAGCCGGTCGACGATCTGCTGCCAGGCGCCCAGCACCCGCTGCCCCGGATCGCGGGCGCCACGGCGCCGGCTGCGGATGCGGTACGGGGCCCAGGCCGCATAGCCGCCGTACGCCAGGAGCAGCACCAGCACCGCCAGCGGCGCGTACGCCCACGCGGGCAGTCCGCCGCCGTCGTCCGGTGCCGCCTTGCTGTCCCGGTCCTTGCCGTCGTCCTGCTGCTTGGGCGGTACGGACGGCCGTGGCTTTTCGGCGATGTCCCGGTCGGCCTTCTCGCGCTCCTTGGGCTGGCCGGCCGGCGGGACGGACGAGCCGTCCTTGGACGCCTGCCCCGGCGTCGGATAGAACGGCACCCAGCCGACGCCCTTGAACCGCACCTCCGGCCAGGCCAGCGCGTCCCGCCCGGTCAGTTGTGTGGTGCCCTTCTTGTCGGCGCCGTCCGCGCGGAAGCCGACCGCGACCCGCGTCGGCAGCCCCAGCGTCCGCGCCATCACGGCGAACGAGGCGGCGAACTGCTCCGAGGTGCCGTGCTTGCCCGTGGTGAGGAAGAACTCCAGGTTCCGATAGGCGTGCCCGGGAATCGACTTGGGGTCGAAGCGGTAGCGCTCGCGCAACCAGGAGGCGAGCTTGTGCGCCTGCTCGTACGGGTAGCTGCTGCCGGCCGTTGCGGTGGCCGCCAGCTTCGAGAACGTCTCGACCGCCTTGATCGGCTTGCCCGTCGCGTCGGTACGGGGCAGCGTCGTGTACGCGGGCCCGTTCGGCACTGCCGCGTACTGGAGCCGCTTCGCGTCGAACACCGGCGCCTGTGAGACGGCGGTGTAGGACAGCCCGCGATTGACCCGGGTACCGGTGGCGCCGCCCTTACCGAGGGCGAGCACACCGCTGGCCGGATCGACGGCGAGCTGCCTCCCCTCGCGATCGGCCCCGTCACCCTGATGCTTGGCACTGCCCTTGGTGCTCTTGCCGGTGACCTCCACCGAGGAGGGCCGGTCCGCAGCGGGCAGCCAGATGCCGGGCAGGTCCTGGATGGTCACCCGCTGCTCCACGCGCTCGCGGCGGCCCGGATCGGCGCCCAGCTGCGGGGGCACCCGGCCGCCGGAGCGGGCCAGTTCGGCGCCGGCCGTCCACTTCACTCCGTCGTAGCGGTCCAGCACGGCGAGCCGCCAGTTGTGGGCCTTCCCGGCGGTCCGCGCCGTGAACAGCCGCGTCTGCGGGTGCTGGAGCCAGGCACCCACCTGGTCGAGGGGGCTGGTGGACTGCGGGTGGACGGTGGGCGGGCGAACATCCTGGCGCAGGTCGAACGGCTCGCGTGAGGACAGCCCCGGCAGCCGCGGCCCGAGCAGCGCCGCGGCCAGCGCCAGTACGGCGACGACGGGCAGCCCGGTGCTCAGGGCCCGTACGGTGCCGCGCCGGGCCGCCCGCGACCGCAGCAGCACCAGCAGCGCCGTACAGGCCACCAGACCCGTCGCAGGCAGCGTGTTGGAGCCGGGCCCCGAGACGCCCAGCACCAGCGGAAAGCCGAAGGCCAGCACCGGCGGCAGCGCGGGCAGCAGCGGCGAGCGGGTCCGCAGCGCCAGCTCGGTGGCGGTGAGCGAGGCCAGCCACACCACCGCATGCGGCAGTACGAGGAAGTCCGGTCCGGTCGGCGCGGGCAGGATCGTGGTGAGGATCGCATGCGGCGAGTCCAGCAGCGCCGACCAGACCTCACCGACGGCACCGCCCGAGGCGAGCCCGCCCGCCGAGTCCTGGAACAGCGTCACGCGCGCCGTCACCAACCACACCACGGCACCCAGCACCAGCGAGGGCCACAGCGGCGCCGGGCGTCCCTTGCGGCCCTGCGCCAGGAACAGCCCGGCCGCGACCGCCATCGGCACCAGCACGGCAACCACCAGCACGGGAAGCAGCGGCCCCGGTGGGAACACCCGGTGGAAGCCCAGCCCCGCACCGGCCAACAGCCCGGCGACGGGCAGCAGCGACCACAGGCGGCGGCGCAGCGACAGCCGGTGCGGCGCCGGTGGTGCCGTCCTCACCCGGCCGCCGCCGTGCCCGCTGCCGGTCGGCCCGTCGTCCGTGCCCTGGATCGTCGGCGCCGGCCCCGGCGCTTCGGCCGCCGTCGGACGCGGTGGCGCCCACGAGGGGCCGTCGTGACCGGCGGAGCTCGCGGGGCTCACGCCGGGCAGCGCGGCGGCACGGGGGCTGGAGGCCGGGCTCATCGCACCGCCTCCCAACGCCAGGCTGCCAGCAGGGAGTCGAGTCCTGTCACCCGCAGCTGCGGAACATCGCTGCCGACGCTGGGCGGCTCGTGCGGGTCGTCCTCACTCTGGGCCCCGGCCCGCAGCACCACCGTCCGGTCGAACCGGCGGCGCACCCGCTCCAGTGCGCTCAGCCCGGTGACATCACCCGTGCCGGTGATGACGGTGAGGGAGCCGCGGCGGCGCGCCCGCTCCAGATCGTCGAAGGCCCCCGCCGCCGAAGCGCGGTCCGAACGGCGCACCAGCGCCAGCCGGTCCAGCAGCGCCTCCGCGTCGTTGCCGCCCGCGCCGTCCGTGCGCAGCACCGGGCCGGTCTCGCTCAGCACATCGACGGGGAAGTTGGAGCGCGCGGCGGCGAACGCGACGGACGCGGCGCTGTCCACGGCCAGTTCGAAGTCGTCCTCGGTGCGGTAGGCGGCGGCCCGGGTGTCCAGTACGACCGTGGTGTGCGGCAGCGAGACATCCACCAGCTGCTTGACCATCAGCGTTCCGGTGCGGGCCGTGGACCGCCAGTGCACCCGCCGCAGATCGTCGCCGAGCACGTACTCGCGCAGCGCGTGGAAGGTCAGCGACCCTTCGTCCGCGGTGTCCGACGTCGGCCCCTCCACATGGTGCGCCGTACCCGAAGGCAGGACGGGCAGCAGACACACCCGCGGCCGCACCAGCAGGGTGTCCGTACCGCCCTCGCCGGGCCCGAAGACCCGTACCCGGCGGGCCAGTCCGAGCGGGTCCGTACGCTCCAGCCGCAGCGGGCCCAGCGCGATCCGGCCGCGCCGCTCGGTGGGCAGCGCATAGCGCACGGTGTGCTCGGCGCCCGCTGCGAGCGGCGGCACCTGGAGGGTGAGCGGCAGCTCGCCGCACTTGTCGGTGACCTCCAGCCCGCGCCGGGTGCGGCGGCCGGTGTTGCCGAGGGTGACGGAGCCCTCGGCGCGGTCCCCGCGCGCCACCTTGCGCGGAGTGACCCGGCGGCGCGCCGCGAGCTGCGGCGAGCGCCCCGTCCAGACAACAGCCACGCCCACCGCGAGCAGGCAGCCGACCCCGAGGATCGCCGCCTCCGCATAGCCGAACCCGTACCCGACCCCCGTGAGTGCCGCGCCGCCGACCAGTGCCCCCCAACCTGTCGGCGACAGCATCAGCCCTGTGCCCCCGCCTGCGGTACCGGAACCGTGGCCAGCGCCTCAGCGATGACATCGGCGCTGCTGCGGCCGCTCAGCTCCGCCTCCGGAGTGAGGATCAGCCGGTGCGCCAGCACCGGGCCCGCCAGCGCCTTGACGTCCTCCGGCAGCGCGTACGTCCGCCCCTGCGACGCGGCCCGCACCCGCACCGCACGCAGCAGTGCCACGGAACCGCGCGGGCTGGCGCCCAGCCGCACCTCGGGCAGCTCCCGGGTGGCCGCGACCACCCGCACCAGGTAGTCGTACAGCTGTGGCGCCACCTGGATCTGCCGGGCGACCTGGATGAACTCCGCGACGTGCTTGCCCGTCGCGATCGTCGGCAACTGCTCGATGCCCGGCTGCGACGCCGCGCCCGACAGCACGGCGACCTCGGAGGCGTGGTCCGGGTAGCCCAGGGTGACCTGCATCAGGAACCGGTCCAGCTGCGCCTCGGGCAGCGGATAGGTGCCGCCCATGTCCACCGAGTTCTGGGTGGCGATCACCATGAAGGGGCGCGGCACCGGGTGGGTGCTGCCGTCCGCGGTGACCTGCCGCTCCTCCATCACCTCGAGCATCGCGGACTGCGTCTTGGGCGAAGCGCGGTTGACCTCGTCGCCGAGCACGATGTTGGCGAAGACCGGGCCCGGCAGGAACTCGAACGTGCCGGTGTTCTGCCGGTAGATGGTCACCCCGGTGATGTCCGAGGGCAACAGGTCGGGCGTGAACTGCACCCGGTGCCAGCTGGCTTCCAGCGAGGCGGCCAGACAGCGCGCCAGCGTTGTCTTGCCGGTCCCCGGTACGTCCTCGATGAGCAGGTGTCCTTCCGAGAACAGGCACACCAGTGCCAGTTCCACGGTGTCCCGCTTGCCCTTGACGACCCGCTCGATGTTGTCGCCGAGCGCGTGGAAGCACTGGGCGAGCAGCGCGACGGACTCCGGAGAGGCTGTGGAGGCGGGCGATTGGTGGTTTTCTAGTCGCACTTCCAGACCTCCGGGGAGAACTTTCCTTCTTTGTGGTTGCTGGTACCGACCCACAGGTCGCTGATGTAGGCGGTGCCGCCCTCCCACTCGATCCGGTCCCAGACGTTGCTCTTCCACTTGTAGGTGTCGTGCTCCTCCGGGCTGCCCTCGACCTGGCAGATCACCTTCAGCTCGGGAGTCTGTCCGGCGGGCACGCTGCCTCGGCGCTCTCCGGCCGTGGTGCTGGGCTGGCTGCGGACGCCCACGTCATCACCGTCGTTCACGTTGTCGGCGACGCGGATCGTCTTCGTGTTGGACAGGTCGATCTGCTGCACGACGCTGCCGCCCGAGCCGGCCGCGTTCTTGGCGGCGATCGTCACGTTGTACGTCTGGAAGTTCTTCAGGTTCCGCAGCTGCGCCGCGGTGTTGCCCGGGTTGTTGTCGGTGTCGGGGCCCCCGCCGGTGACCGTGTACGTGGTGCCGTTCCCCGCGTTGGCGGGCGGCTGCCAGGTCAGGTCGATGCCCTTGCCGCCCTGCGGGAACGTGTACTTGACGTTCTGCGGCTGTCCCGGGGCCACGCACGGCCGGGCGGGCCCGGAGCGGCCCGATTCGACCTTCTGCCCGTCCGAGAAGTCCGCCTCCACGGTGAAGCTGTACTGCTGGTCGCAGGAGCCGCCCTGCACCTCGAAGGTGAACGGCCCGCCGGGGCCGATCCTGCCCGGCTTCACCTCGGCACCGGGCGGCGCGCCCTTGAGTCGGTACCCCGTCGGCTTCACCCCGGAGGAGGGGGCGAAGGAGACGCGGATGATGCCGGAGCCGGACTCCGCCTGCGGGACGCCGGGTGGCTGCGGCTTCGCGGGCTCGTCCTCGTCCGGTCCCGAGGGCTTGGGGGCCTTCGGTTTCGGTGCGGGCTTGCCGGGCTTGTCGCTGCGGCCCGGCTTCTCCGCCGGAGTGTCAGGGCCAGAAGGCGTGTCGTCCCGGCCCGGCCCCGAGGGGCCCTCGGGCAGCGGGTTGGGCGCTTCCGGGCCCGGCGCCGGATCGCGGCTGCCGTCGTCACCGGGGCGGTCGTTCTCCTTGGGCTTACGGCCGGAGGGCACATCGGTGTCGTACTTGTGCACGCGATTGACGTGCCCGGACGAGTTGATCACCACGGCTGTCGCGTTGTCCGCGTCGTTGACCCACAGCAGTCCGTCGCGGACGAACAGGCTCAACTTGCCGGGCTTGCCGGTCACCTTGACCGGCTTGGTGATCGCGGCCTCCTCGGTGTCGTAGACCTTCAGTGTCCCGTTGCTCTCGTCGGGCACGTACACCTTCGAGCCCAGCACCTGCGGTGTGCCGTACTCGTGGTTCGAGGAGCCGACGAACGCGGTCGTCAGCGAGCCCGTACGGGTGTTGACCAGCGCCATCCGGCCCGAGTTCTTCGCCAGTACCGGCACCACGTCCCCGGCGGTCGCCGCGGGGACCAGCACCGAACCGGGCCGCGCCTTGGTGATGTTGTCCGGCAGCTTGAACCGCATCCCGCTTCCCGTGCGCTTGAGCAGCGTCACGGTGCCACCCTTGGTGTCGGTCACCACCGGGCGGCCGTCGGCGAGGGTCATCACCAGCGTGGCGGGCTTGCTGCTCTTGCCCGCGACCTTGATGCCCGACGCCTTCTTGCCGTGCGGGAACGGTACGACCGTGCCCTTGCCCGGCACCGGAACCCACAGCGTGCCCTTCGGGTCAGCCACCGCCTTGCCCAACGGTCCCGAGCCCAGGTCGACCGGGGCGCCGATCGGCGTCGTACGCACCGGATCGATGCGCTGCACCCGCGCCTTGACCGGGTCGACGAGATACGCGTACCGGCCGCCGGAGACCAACTGCAGCCCCGTCCCATAGCGCGAGGACTGCTCGACAGTCAGCTGCGAGGGATCGATCCGTACGAGCTTGCCGGTCTTCTCGTCCAAGACCAGCACCGTCTTGCCGTCCTGCGCGATGGAGACCGGATGGTCGCCCATCCCGGGCAGCTTCACCTTGCCGTCCACGTCCCCGGTGAGGCCGTTGGCGTGCGCGGCCTCGCCGGTACGGGAACTGGTCAGCCAGGCGCCGACGTCGGCCAGATCGGGCACCGCACCCGCCTTGCCCGAGCCCACCACGATGGACGTACCGACCAGCGCGCTCACCGAACACAGCGCGATATAGCCGGTCGCCCGGCGCCGGTTGGGCCGCACGGCCGTCCAGGCCGACCTGGCCAGACCGGCACAGCGCTCCTTCAGCGCCGCGAACCCGCCCCGGCCGCGCTCCTGTTCGGCCTCTTTCGTCTCGTCGACCAGCCGCCGCGGACGCAGTCCCGGCGTCCGGCTCTCTTCGGAGCTCCCCCGAGCATCCGGCATCGACAGTCCCTCCCCGTCACCCGCATCCACGTCTCGACCGCGGTGCGCCGCCCTTGCAGGTTATCCAACCAACCGGCCTCATGGTCAGCGCCCTTCGCTGGCTGTGACAGGAGTATGACGTCATGGCCATGCCGTGACCGCCGATCGAGCCGACGCTACCGATCACCCTTCCCCGGTCATGTGTGACCAGATCATTTCTGCCGGCGATCGTTTGAGAGCATGGCCGCCATGGGCCCCACCGAACGAATTTTCCCTGCCCACGGCAGTGGGAGCGGCGTCGTCATCGAGACGGAGCGACTGCTGCTGCGTCCGCTGACCTCGGACCACCTGGACTTCTTCGTCGAGCTGCACAGCGATCCCCAGGTCACCCGTTTCGTTCCCACTTTCACGCGCGAGCAGGCCATGGAGCGCCTTGCGGAGATCGAGCGGCAGTGGACCGAGCGCGGGCACGGGATGTGTGCCGTCGAGTCGAAGGAGACCGGCGAGCTCATCGGCCGCTGCGGCCTCAACTACTGGCAGGTTTTCGACGAGGTGGAGGCGGGCTGGACGTTCCGGCGGGAGTGCTGGGGCCGCGGATACGCCTCCGAAGCGGCGCGGGCGGTCGTGGACTGGGGCTTCGACCGGCTGGACGCGGACTACTTCACCGCAATGATCGTGCACGGCAACGCGGCGTCCGTGCGCGTTGCGGAACGGCTGGGCTTCATCGCGGGGCGGGAGGACACCTTCCTGGGCAAGCCCGTCACCGTCCACATGCGGCACCGGGCCGATCACCGGACCGATCACCGGACCGACGAGCGGCCGGGCCACCGGCCGGGCTACCCGAAAGGATGACGGGAACACCCATGGCCGAGACGGGGGAGTACGGCGAACCGCTGCTGCGGCTGGCGGGCGTGAGCCGGCGCTACGGGGAGCGGGACGCCCTTCACCCGCTCGACCTCGAGGTGTTTCCCGGCGCCTGCACCGCACTGTTCGGGCACAACGGGTCGGGCAAGTCGACGCTGCTGCGTATCGCTTGCGGGCGGGACCGGCCGACCACGGGCACCGCCCTGTTCGACGGCAGGCCGGTCGACGAGGACGACCCCGAGGTGCGCGCCCGGGTCGCCGTCTCGGGAGACACCGTCGCGTTCTATCCGGACCTCACCGTCCGCGAACATCTCGAACTGATCACCGTGGCCCATGGAGTTGCCGACGCGGACGTGTGGCTCGACCAGGTGCTGGCCGACCGCCGACTGTCCGGACACGCCGACCAGTTGCCCTCGGCCCTCTCCTCCGGCCAGACGCAGTCCCTGCAACTGGCCGCGGCCCTGGTGCGGCCCCGCGATCTGCTCGTCCTGGACGAACCCGAGCAGCGGCTCGACCCGTCAGCGCGTATCCGCCTCGCGGAGCTGCTGCGCGGCGAGAAGGCCGACGGTGTCGCGGTGCTCCTCGCCACCCACCAGGCCGAGCTCGTCCACGCCGTCGCCGACCACGTGGTCGTCCTGGAGGACGGCAAGGTCATCGCCGAGGGTGGCCCCGCCGTGCTGGACGAGCTGGACGCGGCGGCCGGCACCGGTGCCGCAGGCGGCGACGGGGCTGCCGGATCCGGCGGCGCCCGGTGAGCGGCACCGCCCAGCGGGACGGTACGGAGCTGACCGAGGAGCCCCGGGCCGAGCCCGGTGGCGCGGAGTGGACGGACGCCGACGACCGTACTCCCGAGACCCTGCGCTGGCTGCACGTCAAGCGCCTGGCCTACCGCAAGCAGCGCAACCGCGACCTGGCCGTCACCGGTTACGCAGTGCTGCTGCTCGCCGTCGGCTACGGCAGCACGCTGGGCTACCGCTTCGTCCAGCGGCTCGGGCACCTCACCGCGCAGGACGGCACCGCCGAGGCGGTCCGCCGCGCGATGCCGGCCGCCCTGGTCCTGTTCGCGTGCGGTCTCGCGGTGCTCGCGGCGCGGGACGCGCTGTGGCGCGGCCCCGTGCTGGTGCCGCGGCACGACCTGGCCTGGCTGCTGTCCCAACCGGTACGCCGGGCAAAGGTGTTGCGGCCCGCGTTCCGGCTGACGGTGGTGTTGTCGGCCGTCGGCGGGGCGCTGTGCGCGGTCGGCGGTGCCGTGCTGCTGCGGCTGACCGGACTGGCGGAGCTGGGGCCCGCGCTGGGGCTGTGTCTGCCGGCCGGTGTCTGTCTGCCGCTGCTGGCTGCCGCGCTCGCCCTCCACGTGGAGCGCAGCGCCGCAGTGGCGCGCCGGGTACGGGTCCTCACGCCGTACGCCGTGCTGCTGCTGACCCTGCTCGCCGGGCAGTCCGCGTGGGCGGCTTCGGGCGGGCGTTCAGCACTCCTGGAGGCGGTCGAGCTGTGGTCCGGGCCGTGGGGCTGGGCCGCGCTGCCGGTGCTGCACGCGACCGGTGGGCAGGCGGCGGGCTGGCCGTCGGCCCTCGTGCTGCTGTGCGCCGGTACGGCAGCAGCGGTCGCGCATGCCTTCCGGACGGCGGATACGATCCCCACCCGGCGGCTGCGGGCGCGCGCCGCCACCGCGGCCACCGTCGCTTCCGTGCTGTGGTCCGCCGAACTGCGTGCGGCCACGCTCGCGGTCGGTGAAGCCCTCGCGGACGGCGCATCCGGCAGCCGGCGTCGGCTGCCGATGCCGCGCTCGCGCCGGCTCGTCGTCGTATGGCGGGATGCCGTCGCCCTGCTGCGTGCTCCGGGACGCGTGGTGAGCGCCGCCCTGTGGACCGCCGCGGCAGCGGGCACGGTGGGGCTCGCGGTGGCGCTGGAGGGGAAGGCCCGCATCGTCGTACTCGCCCTCGCGTTGGCCCTCGGCTGGTGCGCGGTGGGCAGGCTCGCGGAGACCGCACGGCTGGAGGCGGACGACATACGGCGCTCCTCCTGGTCGCCGTTCCGCCTCGCTGCCCTGATGGTCCAGCACACGATCGTCCCCGTGCTGGTCGGTGTGGTGTTCACCCTGCTGGCGGCTGTGCCGTTCGCGCTGCACGGCGGTGGGTGGGCGCTGCTGCTGATGCCGCTGTGTGTCCCACCGTTCGCCGCCGCAGCGGTGCTGGCGGCAGCACGCGGGCCGGTGCGGACGGATCTGTTGTCCCTCGGCCTGGTGACTCCCGCGGGCGACGCCAGCGTCTTCGTCTTCGCTTTCTGGTACGCCGCGCCTCTCCTGACGGCGGTCGGCTCACTGACTGCCGGGATCGGGCTGAGCGGCGTCCTCGATCCGGGGGCGCAGGCGACGTCGCTGCTGCGGCCGGTGGCGACCGCTGTCGGCCTCACCTCGGCACTGCTGTTCGCCACCGTACGCCGGGCGAAGAAACTGCATCACCCGGAGAATTGACGCCCCCTCGGCTCAGCTGTCGTCCGGTGCGGGCAGGATCTGGCGCAGCAGTCCGCGCGGATGGCCGCGGCGGCGCCACTCCCTGGGGTAGCCGATGGAGACCTCCTCGAACCGGACCCCGTCGTGGTGGGTGGTACGAGGGATGTGCAGGTGGCCGTAGACGGCGACGGCCACGTTGTACCGGGTGTGCCAGTCCGCCGTCAGTTCCGTACCGCACCACTGCGCGAACTCCGGGTACCACATCACGTCCGTCGGCTCCCGCAGCAGCGGCCAGTGGCTGGCCAGCACAAGCGGGGTCGCGGGGTCCACCTCGTCCAGCCGTTTCTCGGTCTCGGCGACCCGCTCCCTGCACCAGTCGTCGATCGCGGGATACGGGTCCGGGTGCAGCAGATACTCGTCCGTGCACACGATCCCGGAGGCGTGGGCGCGAGCCAGCGACTCCTCCTTGGTGTGTGTCCCGGGCGCCCGGAAGGTGTAGTCGTACAGCTGGAAGACCGGCGCGATCACCACCTCGCCCTCGGGCCCCGTCCAGCGCGGATACGCGTCCTCCGGCGTAACGACGCCCAACGACCGGCACAGCTCCACCAGTTGCGCGTACCGCGCGGCGCCCCGCGACTGCACCGCGTCGCCGCGCGGTGTCCACAGTTCGTGGTTGCCCGGCGTCCAGATGACGCGGGCGAACCGTCGGCTGAGCAGCCGCAGCGCCCAGTCCACCTCTTCGAAGTGCTCCGCCACGTCTCCCGCGACGATCAGCCAGTCCTCGTCCGTGAGCGGGCGCAGCGCTTCGGTGACGGGCTTGTTGGCCGCCATCCCCACGTGCAGATCACTGACCGCGAGCAGCCGCCCCTGGCCGGATGTCATGCGGCTCCCCTCCGTGTCCCCCTCGGCGGCACGCCCCCGCGCTTCCGCCGTCCCCGTCCGCACCGACGATAACGGTCGTCCCCCGTCATCCGTAGACAGGCCCCGCTGCGAGCAGTGAACGGCCGGGGGAGCCCTCACCTCGCCCCGTGCTGTACCAGTCCGCCTTCACTCAGAGTGGGAATGTCCCGCTTCGTGGGGCCCTGTCGGTACGACGGCATGGGCGGCTGCGGTGGCCCGGGAAGAGGCGGGGAGCCGCTGCAACGTGAGGATCGCGATGTCATCCTGCTGATGCGGGTGGGTGAAGCTGCGTACGTCGTCGCGCAGCGCACGGGCCAGCTGCGGAGCAGAGCCGCCGGGAGCGGAACCGGCGGCCTCCGCCAGCGCGGCGAGCCGCTCTCTGAGCGGGTAGAAGGCGCCGTCCCGGTCCCGCGCCTCGGAGAGACCGTCGGTGTACAGCAGCAGGGTCGAGTCCGGCGGAAAGCCGAAACCGGCCGCCGAGCGCTCCTCGCCCACCAGCGACGCCAGTCCCAGCGGCACCCCCGTCTCCCCGAGTCCCACCTGGCACGGCGGTCGGCCGTCCCGCACCAGGAACGGCGGCAGATGGCCGCAGTTGACCGCCTGCCCGGTCCCCCGGTCGAGCGGGTCGACCGAGAGGACCAGGGCCGTGACGAACCGCTCCGGCTCACCCGAGTGCCGGGCGTAGACGTTGTGGCGGGCCACGGACTTCTCCAGCACGTCCACCAGGCCGGTCAGCGTCGGCTCCCGGTGGGCAGCCTCGCGGAACCCGCCCAGCACCGCGAAGGCCGACCCCACCGCCGACAGCCCCTTGCCTTGTACGTCGCCGATCAGCACCCGGGTGCCGTACGGGGAGGCGGCGACGTCGTAGATGTCGCCGCCGAACAGCTTGTCCTCCTGCAACGGTTCGAAGACCCCGTCCACCCGTACCTGGGATGTCAGCTCGGGCAGCGGGTGCAGGATGTGCTGCTGGATGACGGCGGCGGTCGAGCGCAGCCGCAGCAGCTCGGTGTCCTTCGCGATGCGCCAGCGCGCCCCGACGACGGCGAGCCCGGCGAAGAGCAGCGTGAGCACCAGCGCGATGACGTCGTCGAGGTGGTAGCCGGGCCGCGTGACGGACACCACGGCCCCGGCCGTCGCCCATACGGACGCGGCCTGCGTCTGCCGTACGGTGCCCACGCTCGCCGCGATCGCCGGAAGGAAGATCAGCAGGCCGACGAGCCGCACCTCGGACCCCGCCGCGAGGCTGAGCACGACCACCAGCAGGGTGAGGCCGAGGCCCCACAGCACGAAAGCCGGGGTGGACAGTGCTTTGGGCTGCGGATGTTCCAGGACCCGCGGCGCCTGGTCGAAGGACTGCTGCGGCGGGTCTTCCACGGCCTGTTGCTGCTCCATGGACCGTTCCTAGGGTGCGATGCGGCGACGCTGCGCTGCGCGGAGGGTGTGCGGGTCGGACCCTCCATCTTCACCCGGACCCGGCCCGGCTCCCGCCGCGACACCGCGACGGCGCTGGCCGGGACGCCGAACCGCGGCTAGGAGTCCATGCCCTCGGGGTCCAGGGGGAGGTGCGGGTTGGCGTCCTTCTGCCAGGAGGTCTCCAGCGGCTCCGGGCTGTGCAGCGGAATGTCCAGCTCCGCGCATTCGGTGGGAGGCCAGTCGGGACGCTGCTCGGCAGGGAGGGAGCGAAGTGCCTCGCTGACGCTGGAGAAGACGGGCAGCATCTCCGTGCTCCCGGTGAGGGCGAGGACCGCGGCGAGCCGCCGCCCCACACAGGCGAGCAGCAGACTGCCCTCCCGCCGCTGGAGCAGCCACCGCAGGGCGAGCAGGCAGTTGAGGCCCCGGGAGTCGCAGAAGACCAGGGCCGTCACGTCCAGCACCAAGTGGCGGTACCCGGTGGCGACCACGGCGCCGATGCGGTCCAGATAGAACTCCTCGGACGCACGGTCCAGTTCGCCGCTGAAGCGGAGCACCGCGCACTCGTCCTTGACGGTCAGCGGCGTGATGGCCAGACGGTCGTTCTCCCGCGACCTCACTCCGCCTCCGTCCCCCGGCACGGAGCCGGTGTTCTGCGCGTCCCGCCCTGATCGGACCTGTGGTCTCCGAGTATCCCAAACCCGGCGCCTGAGCGGTTGCCCGCGACTCGTCCGCCAGTGCCCCCCTGCACAGTGATCGTACGTCCTGCCGCCCGGCATGGTGACACCTTCCGGGGGCTGTGGCGGGCGCACCCCGCGGGCCGTGCAGCCGTTCCTGATAGCCGTTCCGGCGGGCGATCGTCGGCCGAGTCCCGCGGGCGCTCGTCGGCCGAGATGATCGTCAACAGTCTCCGGAATGGTCTGACCTTTCCCGGTCCGTACCATCCGCGACGAACTATGCATGAAGACGAAAGCCCCGGGTAACTGACCCCTCAGCCGTTCGAGCGTTCACACGGGGCACCGTTCAGCGGACGGAGAGGTATTCGCCCAGGTGCGAGTCCTCGCCGGAAGAGGAAAGACCCCCACATTCGCGGGTCCGGTCGCATTCGGCGGCAACAGCCCTGCGGAGACGGGAGACAGGCATGGAACAGGCAGCGGCCCTCCGCGACGCGGAGAGTGTTGCAGCGGACACAGCGCGGACACGCTATTTGTGCAGCAGTTTTCAGGCCCGCCGGCTCACCCGGCATTTTCTGGCCACGGTCTCGCCGCCGCCTTCGTCCGAAGCCGCGGAGACAGTTCTGCTGGTGGTGTCCGAGCTGGTGACCAACGCCCTCCGGCACGGCAAGGGAGTCCGGGACTTCCGGCTGACCGCCGGGCACGACGCCGTCACGGTCGAAGTCGGAGATTCCAGTTCGGCGCTTCCCCGGGACCGCACTCCGCAGGGTTTCGCCGACGGAGAAGGCGGCGGGTTCGGCTGGCCCATCGTCTGCCATCTGGCCCGCGACGTCACCATTCGGCTGCACTCCGACAGCGGAAAGATCATTTGCGCGGATATTCCGCTGTAGAGGCCGCGAAGGCGAGCTGCGGTGCTGCGCAGCGGCGGCCGAACGCTGAACTCCCGTATGCGGGCCGCCCGTTCTCGCGTCATCATCGAGAACTCATCGAGAACTCATCGGGAACGAATGGAGCGCGTATGCAGTCTGCGCATGGGCCCTGGGAATCGACCACATCGGAGTGACCGTCCCCGATATCAAGAACGCGCGGAGTTTTTTCGCCCGCGTTCTCGGCGCCGACCGCTTTACGACACGCTTCCGCGCGCCGACAGCACGGGCAGCTCCTCGCGGGGGTCGGGCCACCAGGTACTCCTTGCTGTGCGCGAGCAACGGGTCAAGGTCGGCGAGCTGACACGATCAAGCGCAGGCGGTCGAGGCGCGCGACGCCGCCTACGGCGGTCCGAGGCCGGAACCGTGGCAGTGGTGTCAGTCGCCATTGCTGGTTGACCGCCGCCAGGACGATCTTCATCTCGGCCGTGGCGAACGCTCCCCCGATGCATCGCCGGTTTCCCGCTCCGAAGGGGACGTACGCGTCGGCAGGCAGACCGCGGATGCCGGTGAGCGTGGTTGTTCCGGTGTGGGCGAGCCACCGGTTGGGGCGGAAACACATCGGATCGTCGAAGAGCCGAGGATCCGTGTCAACGGTCAGCGGGCTGTCCGGCGAGGACTGCCGGAGCTTCGGCGGCCGGCCGGTCCCCAAGTGCGGGTTGCCGAGCGAGCCGGTAGCAGGCCCAGGTGAGGCAGGTCGCGGTGGTCTCGATGCCGGCGATGGTGAGGGTGATGATTTCGTCGGTCATCTCCTCCAGGGACATCGGTGCACCGGTTCTGGCGTCCGTGGCCGTCAGAAGAAGCCGTACGCTGCTGCCGCACTGGCTTCCGGTGCCCGGAGACCGGAAGTTGCCACACCGGCCGTGAACCTCGGCAACGACGCCTCGATCCGGGCGGCGAGCCGGCGGGCGTCATGGCTGCTGAACAGCGTGTGGGCGTGTGGGCGATCATGTCTGTCGCCATTCGGTGCAGGTGCTCGTCGACCGGCTCGACGTGCCCCGGCGTCCAGCCGGCGACGCGCGCCGTCGCCGGCGCGACCATCCGGTCCCGGTAGGCGTCGATGCTGGTGTGGTGGAACATCGGCTGGAGCAGACGGCGCTGCCGCTTGTGGAAGTCCCCGCCCGAGGAGAGGAGCCCGTTGCCGAAGAACGGCCGGGCCCGCTCGAACACCAGCCCCTTGCGGAATGCCCGGGCCTGCCCCACCAGCACCCCATGGATCAGCGCGGGGGTGTTCAGCACGTATACCGGCGTACGGCCCAGGTGGTGATCACCGCGTCGCCGTGGTCGCGCAGCGACACCACGTAGTTGAGGCGCCTCGGTCCGGTTCGTACCGCTCACGATGCCAACAGCCCTTCCGCGTAACCCGGCTGGGCAGCCGAGTGGTTGAACACAGTGCGACAGCGCGGAGTGGCGTTCATCCAGTCGTTGTGACCACGCAGCCAGTCCCCAGCCCGGTGACGTACCGCGCCAGGCACTGTGCATGCTCGTCGGACAGGCCGAGTTCGCTCGCCAAATGTTGCGCCTGCCTGGAGCGGCTGGTCGACTCGCATGTCGGGCGGGTGGCGATCGACGAGAGTGGAAGGCCAACGGCGGCACTTCGGAGCGGTCGAGCCGCTCGATCATGTCGGTCACCGACTCGGTCGCTGCCGAGCCGCGGCGGACGTGGAAGTAGTCGCCGATGTCAGGCACAGACTGGATGTGCCGACGCAGCAACTCGTGGGCGTAGGCGGTCATGTCCTCGCCCTGCGGCCCGTCGAACTGGTCGTCGAAGAGGAAGTAGAACGCTTTCAGTTCCAGGGTGAGGCCGAGATCTTCGGCAGTCGCCGCCGGCCAGCACCCGGCCGCCAGATCCGCGAGCTCCCATGACCGGTAAACCTCTTCGGCTTCCTCGCTGCGCAGCATTCCGTGCGTGCGCAGCCAGGCGAGGTTGTGGCGTGCTGCGAAGTCGCGGCGCGGATTTCGGCGAGGCTCGACCGGGACATCGAACACGACTCTTGCGGCAAGGTCCTACCCTCCTCGATCTGGACAGGGTGCTCGACGAACCTGTCGCCGGCACTCGCGTCAGGAGGTGCATCCGCAGACCGACCGGCCAGTATGGCGAACGCGGGACGCACGGCCTTGCCGGCCCCCGGCGCCGCCGTACACGGGCCGTCCCTCGGCGTCCCACCAACCGAAGTGGTAACCGGCCGCCCGGCGTAAACGAGGAGTAGCGCATCAATCTCGGCACGCGGGCGGACGGCGATCAGAACTTGCGCAGCAGCGAGGTCTTTCAGGGCCAGTACACGATCACGGTCGGTGAAGCCAAACGCGGATGACCCGGCGTTACGCATCAAGACCGTCCTTTCGCTGTGCACCGCGAGCGCCCTCTCAGACAGAGGTCGTTTTTCCCGGTGTTCCATCCCATGGATAGTCCGGGCCAGGCAGCTGTCCTGTCTCGCTGAAGCGGAGGCAGTCTCGGTCGATGTGAGGCATCGGGCGTACGTCTCGCTCAATCCCGGGCAACTGCCACTGTTTCTCGCGTGTCAGCCCGGCGCGTCCATCAGGGCGGTGACATAGGCATCCAGCCGCTCCTCCACAGCTCGCGTCGTCAGCTCTGCCCTCCCGGCCTCCCGCCACGGCTGCGACACCGACTGCACTTCTTCCGAGGCGGCCAGCGCGTCCCGCACCCGCCAGTACAGCCGCTCGCTCACGCTCGCAGCGAGCACACCGCCAGCCTCCTCGTACGCCTCGGAGAACCGCAGACCCCAAGCCGGGCCGTGCAGCAGCGCGAGATTGACGGAGCAGTGCGCCACATCGAGATCGGCCGGGCCCCAGGAGGCTGCTGCCCAGTCGATGACGCCGGTGATCCGGGCGCCTTCCGGGTTCGAAGGCGACACGTCGAACAGCACGTTGCCGGGCTGGAAGTCCCGGTGCAGGAAGCGCCCTTCATAGGGTGGCGCGGGCCTGCGGATCACTTCGATCGCTGCGGCCCATACGGCCGCGTCGGCGCCCTTGGGAGCCACGACAGTGTCGGCGGTCGTCAACGTCGCATATTCCCGGGGCCGCTCAGCAGGGCACACCGCGTGGATCGCCACAAGTTGACGGGCCAGCAGGCGAACGCGCGCCTCCACTCCTTCATCGTCGAGGACCGTCCGGCCCGCCAGATGGGTCATCAGGAGCGACGGATACTCGCACTGCGCGGCAGTCGGATCAACCGCGACCAATGAAGGAGCCGGCACGCCGGTCCCCGCGAGCAAGGTCAGAGCGCTGGCCTCCCCAATCAGCCGGTCCTCGGCGTGCTCCATATAGAACGGGTCGACGTAGGTCCGCAGCACCAGGTCACGGGTGCCTCCGTCCCGTGTGCCGATGATCAGCCTCCGCATCTCGGCGGTGATGCCGCCGTGCAGCTCCTCGGCATTGGCGATCCGTTCGCCGGCCTGCAGGTGCCGACCCACCCAAGCCAGCGTCAACGGTCGGACAGTCGCGGCCTCATCGTGGTTCATCACCGTGCCACCGCATCATCCGGACGGCGGCACGGACGAAGGATTTTCCAGGTATCGCTGGCCGTGCGGCTCAGTCCTTCCAGCAAGCCTGGGTCCGGACGCAGGTGCTCGACGAGGCGCCAGTCAGTCAGAAGTCAGTTGGGCGAGACAGACGGACACTCGGCATCTCACTCAACCTGAGACACACCAGGTCAGGCGGCCGTCGTGCCTCAGCTCCAGCGAGACGGGACAGCAGCGATGGAACATCAGCCATCCGTAGGTCCGCTCCACTGCCCAGCGGCTCGGTACGTTACGAGCTCATAGAAAAGGCTTTGAGCGAGTCGGCGCCCCGCTGCTACGGTCCTGGCGGACCGTGAAGTCGTCGTATGGAGGTGAGACCCGTGAACACAGTTACCCATGGGTGCTCCCTCAACCCGTCACGGTCCGGCGGCTGACGTTCGGTGTCGCCAGGAGCGCCTGAGATCGAGGCACTCCTGGAAGGAGACTCCGATGAACACGAAGCCTTTCCCATCCGGCCTGGGCGAGAACGCGGTGATGATCACGCGCGTCGCGGACAGGCAATGGCATGCACTGGATGACGACCTGGTGGTCGGCCGCGGGCATGCGGAGCACCGGCCCGACGGACGCTTGTTCGTCAGCATCGACGCCTGGCACGACGCCACGTTCGACCGGCTCGCCGAGGCGATGCTGGCGGAACTACCGGCGCCGCTGTACACGGTGGTCGACGAAGCCGACGTCGAGCTGACGGCCGGCTGGCGGCGGGCCGGTTTCACGATCCGGCGCCGCGAGTGGGAGTGCGTCGTGACGACCGACCCGCGGGTCACAGGGCTCGACGAAGTCCTGCCGCCTTCGGGCGTGACGATCGTTCCCGCCGGTCAGGCGGACGAGGGCCTGCTGCGGGCGGTGGACCGCGCAATCCGGGACGAAGTCGAGGCGACCGTCGGGTGGCAGTCGATGCCCGCCGAGGTGATTCCCTTCCCCGAAGGCGACACCATCGTCGACCCGTCGAAGTACGCGGTGGCCGCGGCGCCGGACCGCTACCTGGGTCTGATTCGGGTGGTGACCGTGAACCGGCCACGTATCGGGCTGATCGCGGTCCGGGCCGGGGAGCAGCGCCGCGGCATCGCGCGGGCGCTGCTGGCCCACGCGCTGGGGACGCTGCACCGCTCCGGGTCCGCCGCGGCCTGGGCCGAAGTCCAAGAGTCCAATCAAGCGGCCTCGGCGCTGTTCGAGGGCATCGGTGCCCGACCGATGACCAGCAACCTGGAGCTGGTGCGATGACGAAGTACAAGAACGTCATCGAAGTCGAGGGCAAGGTCGTCGAGTGCCTGCGCAGCGCCATGTTCACCGTGGAGCTCGAGAACGGCCACCAGGTGCTCGCGCACATCAGCGGGAAGATCCGCAAGAACTACATCAAGATCATGCTGGAAGACCGGGTACTGGTGGAGCTCCCGCCGTACGACCTGACGCGCGGCCGGATCGTCTTCCGGTACCGGAACTAGCGGCGGTCGGCACCTCCCGCGGTGGCTGATCCTGGGGCCCCGGTCACGGCGTTTCCGTGACCGGGGCCCCGATGATGGCTCGCACGGCCCACGTACAGGATGCCCCGCAGGCACAGCCGGCCCAGGCACCGTCCGCGGCCAGGAACCTTCTCGGACCAGGGCGGCAGCAGGACCTGTGCTCTGTCGCTCAGTCAACGCCCTGTACAAGCGTGCCGTCTGCTCGACGGGTGGCGCCGATCTGCTCACGCAGGATGTCGCTGTGGCCGGCGTGGCGGGCGAATTCCTGGATCATGAGCAGGTAGATCCATCGCAGGCTGACGGCGCCGAAGGCGGGGTGCTGTCGGGTGGCGTCGAGGTCGATGTCCGCGGCGATGGTTCGTGCGCGGTTGCCGGCGCGCTCGAATTCGGCGATCACGTCGGCGACCGTTTCGTTGTCGCTGACCGAGAAACTGGCCTCGCCCACCATCGCACCGTCACATTCGGATTCCGGCAAACCTCCCAAGATGTGCTGGAACCACTTCCTTTCTGCGAACGCAGCGTGTTTGACCAGCCCGATCGACGTCGTCATGGACGGGACGAGACGGCGGCGGGACTCTGTTTCAGAAAGGCCGCGCACCGTATCGATCAGTTCGGCCCGATTGTGGTCAAGCATGTATTCGAGCATCTGGCGCTCGGGGCCGTCGGTGATACGAGTCGGGTCGTTCATGTCGTGTGTTTCCTTTCGTGGAAAGCGTGGAAAGCGTGGAAAGCGTGGGAGTTCACGTTTTCGCGCACGTCGATTGGGCTGTCGGTGTTTCCGGTCGAACGGCCCCGCATCGAGGCGATGTTGCACGGCTTCGGTGTGTGGCGGGCGATGACGCCGAATCCAGCGAGCCAGCCAATAGGCGGCGATGATCTCGCTTGCTTACGGGCAAGTGGGTCGAGTCGATCGGTTCGGCGTCGAACACGAATCGGGTGCCGACCGGGATTCCTGGCCGAGAGAGGTGTCGTCGACGACCAGCATCTGGGCCACCGAGACGATGAGACCGGCATCTCCTCGGACTTGGCGTCCGGGCTGCCGCAGAGGTCCCGCTGGACTCAACGCTACCTCGCCAGAAGACGCGGGTCCATCCCGGTAGCCGACCCCCGCCCACGGTCGATATCGACAACGAGCGAGCCTTATCGGATCACGCTGCCCGCACCACGCACACCACTGACGCGACTGACGCCCCATCAACTACGTGATTCGTGCCCTTCGTACATACGAGACGTCAGCTGTCCCGCCGATCCCTCCGAGCGCGGGCGCACGGGCTCTCAACTCTCGCCCCTGGCGCCCACACCCGCATCCGGGAGCGGTGCGTATGTGTCCCGGGTTGCACGCCGCGAGCAGCTCACCCCCCGCATTTAACGCGCTGGGCTCCATCCTGCTGCCCCTTGCCCGCGCCGTGCTGCCCCTTGCCGCGCTCTGCCGCCCCCTGCGCCCCCGCGTGCTTCGTACCGGGCCCGCCGAGCGGGAGTCACGGGGCCGGAGGGAGGGAAAGCCGATTACTGAGAGCGCACCATTCCCACACGCTTCGCGCTGCTCTGCGCGCCTGGGCCGGAGGAAGGAGAAGCCGCTCCGGTATGACGACTCACGACCTCTCCGACGTCCCCGCCGCACCCTCCCTGCTGGCGTACGCGCACGAGCGGACAGAACCAGTGCTGAGGGAGGCCGTCGGTGCGCTCCAGCCGGAGCTGCGGCGGGTCTGCGGCTACCACTTCGGCTGGACCCGGCCGGACGGCAGCCCCACCTACGGCGTCACCCCGGGTCCGTATCCGCACGCGGCGCTCGCCCTGCACGCGGCGGGCGCGGGCGAGCCGGAGCGGGACGGCCGGGCGCCGGAGTCCTCCACGGCCGCGGCGCTGCCGGGGGCCGCGGCCGTGGAACTGGTCCACAACTGGGCCGCGTTGCACGACGATGTCATGGACGGCGAAGCGCTCCGCCGGGGGCGCTCAGCCGTGTGGGCGGTCTACGGCACGGGCTGGGCGGTGCTGGCGGGCGACGCGCTGCTCGGCGCGGCCACCCGCTGCCTGCTGCTGCCCGGAGAGCCGGACGGGACGAACGGAGGCGGGCACGGGGCGGAGAGCGCGGGCCCGGACGAACCCCGCACCGGGCCGGACGGTGCGGAGCCGATCGCAGCCACCAGGGACTTCGCGGCGACCGCGACCCAGGATCTGACGGCACCCGGCACACAGGGGTTAGGGGCAGCCGGAGCCGAAGGGCTGGCGGGGGCCATGGCGCCGGGCGGCGCGGCGGCCCGGAAGGAGCGGGCCGCCGTGCTGCGGCTGCTGACCCGTACCACGTCCCGGCTGATCAGCGGCCGCTCCGCCGAACTGGCGCTGCGCCGCCGCGCACCCGAGGGGATCAGCGTGGAGGAGTACGCGGCGGTCGCGGCGGCGCGCACCAGTTCGCTGCTGGAGTGCGCACTGGCGGGCGGGGCACTGCTGGGCGGCGCCGAGGAGCGGGTCGTCGAGGTGCTGACCCGCGCCGGTCACCACCTGGGCATAGCGGTGCAGGCGGCCCGCGACATCGAGGATCTCTGGTCGGGTACGGGGCTGAGCGGACGGCCCGTCATGAGCGGCCTGCGGGAGGGCGGCCCGAGCCTGCCGCTGATCACCGCGCTGCGCGCCGGCAACCCGGCAGCGCGCACCCTCGCCCAGTCGCTGGGCGGCGGCCCGGCCTGCCCGCCGCCCCCGGACGAACTGGCCGATCTCATCGAGAACGCGGGCGGGCGCGCCGCGGCGCACGAGATATCCGCCTGGCAGCTCTCGGAGGCGTACGCCGAGCTGGACAAGGCAGCCCTCCCGCCCGCCTCGAACTCCGCCCTCCGCGCCCTCTTCCGGCACATCGTCACCCGCGCCTGAGTCGGCCCGACACCCGGCCGATCACGATGAAGGCGGCGATCGCGACCAACAGATAGAGCGGCACCAGCAGGGGCGCTGCGGCGTCCTGGTGCACGGTGTGCCAGCCGACGCTGTTGACCAGGCCATCTTCGGCTGCGGCGGGGTGCGGGGGCCTCGTCGGCGGTGCTGATCCGCGGGTACATCGAACGATTGACCGGGTGCATCTTGTGGGCCGTTCGGCCGTAGGTGCGGTGTCGCTGCCGTGGGGCGAAGGCGAGTCATCGTCCAGTGCATTTATCGGACTTATATGACTTACTCGCCACGGAGGAGCTCTGATGAGCACCAGCCACACCGCGCCCGGCCACGCTCCCCACCGCACCCGAAACCGCACCGGCCTGCGCCGTACCGGCCTGCGCCGCACCGGCCCCCGCTGCACCGGCGTCCGCCGCGCCTCGGCAGCGCTCGCACTCGCCGCGCTGCTCGGCGTCGTGGCCGGGTGCGGGGACTCGGACAGCGGCTCGGGCTCCGGCTCGGGCTCCGGCCGGGACGGTGCCCGGGCCGGACACGGCAAGGGGGAGCAGGCCGCGCAGGCCCGAGGGCAGCGCGCCGAGCGGGCCCGGCGCGGGTTCTCGCTGTTCGCCACCGGCGATCTGCTCGTGCACGACTCGATCATCCGGCAGGCACGTGCGGACGCGGGCGGCTCCGGCTACGACTTCGGCCGTATGATCGCCGCCGCCAAGACACCGGCGCAGGCAGCCGACCTGGCGATCTGCCATATGGAGACCATCTACGGCCCCGATGGCGGGCCGTTCACCGGCTACCCGCTCTTCCAGACGCCGCCCCAGCTGGCCCGCTCCGTCAAGGCCGCGGGATACGACTCCTGTTCGACCGGCTCCAATCACACGCTGGACGACAGCGCCGACGGTGTGACCCGCACCCTCAAGGCGATGGACACCGCGGGTCTCAAGCATGTGGGGTCCGCCCGCTCGGCCCGGGAGCGCGGCCGGCCCGCGATGCTGCGTGCGGGCGGCGCCAAGGTCGCGCAGCTCTCCTACACCTACGGCACCAACGGCATCTCCCTCCCCGAGGACAAGCCCTGGCTCGTCAACCTGATTCAGCCCGAACGCATCATCCGGGACGCCCGCGCAGCGCGTCGTGCAGGCGCCGATGTGGTGGTGGCCAGCCTGCACTGGGGCACCGAGTGGCAGGAGAACCCCGACCAGCTCCAGCGCTCCGTCGCCAAGAAGCTGACCGCCTCCCGCTCGCACGGACGGCGGGACATCGACCTGATCCTGGGGACCCACGCCCACATTCCCCAGGCGTACGAGAAGGTCAACGGAACGTGGGTGGTCTACGGGATGGGCGACCAGATCGCCGGCAAGATGAACGACCCGCGCGGCAGCATGGGCACCGCGGCCCGCTTCCACTTCCTCCCCCCGAGGGATGCGAAGCGTGGCAGGGGCGAATGGAGCGTCGACAAGGCGGAGTTCACCCCGTTCATGATGCAGACCTCGCCGCGCCACACCCTGATCAACCTCGCTTCGAAGGCGAGCAGGGGCGCGGGCGACGCGGCGCAGGACGAGGCGTACGCGTCGATCCGGAAGGTGGTCTTCAGCCGGGGCGCGAAGAAGGACGGGCTGCGCATGGCGCCCTGACCTGGGAGGGACCCCGCGCCCCGAAGGGGGCGCGGGGCTGTGTTCATGTGCGGCTCCGCCGCGCGGGCGCGACCAGCCACCACACACCCGCAGCCGCACATTTCGGAAGGGGGCACCCCCTTAGGCGAGGCCGTGGCGGGGCGGCGTGGTGGGGGTGCGGCGACGGCCCATACGGCTGATGACGATGGCGCCGACGACCATCAGCAGCCCGACACCTGCCGCCGAGACGCCGATCGTCAGCAGCGATGTCTCCATCGGCGGGTGCTGGGTGGGCTTGACGTTGGTACGAGAGGCCAGGTGCGGTCTGCCCTTGTACTCGGCCGGAGCCGCCCGGTCGGCGGGCGGTTTGGAGACGGCGCGTACGGCCGCCGCGGCGTTGATCACGCCGTGGCCGACCAGCGGGCTGTAGCCGCCCGGCGGGTGCGCTGCGGTCTTGGTGAGGATGGCGCGGACCTGGGAGGGCTTGAGCTTGTCGTCCTTGCCGAGCATCAGGGCCACCACACCGGAGGTGAGGGCCGCGGCGGGCGAGGTGCCGTTGACGGGCTCATAGCCGCCGGTGTTCTTCGCGCTGACGATGTCGACACCGGGCGCCGCGACGGTGTTGTACGTCCGCACGGTGGAGAACTCCGCCCGGCTGCCGCCCTGCTTGACGGCGGCGACGGCGATCACACCGGGGTAGCCGGCTGGATAGGACGAGTCGTTGAACACATCGCCGTCGTTGCCGGCCGAGGCCACCACCGTCACGCCCTTGTACGCGGCGTGGGCCAGGGCCTTGGTCTCCTCCTCGTTGAAACTGGAGCCGAAGGAGTCACCTCCCAGCGACATGGAGATGACGTCGGCGCCGTGGTTCACCGCGTACTCGATGCCCTGGGCGACGGGGCTGGGCCCGGTCTTCCAGTCGTCGGCGTCGTGCTCCTTCTTGTCGTCGATCACCCGCACCGACAGGATCTCGGCCTTCGGGGCGACCTTGAGCACGTCCGAGGCCATCGCCGTACCGTGGCCGCCCCAGCGCGGATCGCCGGGTTGGAGGCCGTCCTTGAGGAAGTCGGGGCCGGTGGTCACCTTGCCCGCGAGGGCCGGGTGGTCCTTCTCCACGCCGCTGTCCAGGACGGCGACCTTGACGCCCTCGCCCTGGGTGGTGCGCTGCGCGGAGGAGAGGCCGAGGGCCCGGGACTCCCAACTGGTGGGTGTGTCGGCCTGTGCCGGGGTCGCGGTCACCGTGCACAGCAGTGCGCTCAGCCCGGCAGCGGCGATCACTGTGCTGATGCGCCGGCGGTTCATGACGCCCCGGTTCATGACGTCTCCTTGAGCAGCAGGTCGCCGAGATGCAGATTGAGGTCGCCGGCGAGGGAGTGGGCCGCCTCCCGCCAGGGCATGCGGTCCGACTTGGCGTCGAGCTGCGTCCTGCCCCACTCGCCGGGCAGACGGCCCGCCTTGCGGCCGTCGGCGGAGCCGGCGGAGACCGCGACGGCATAGGGGAGGTTCAGGTCGGTGACCTGTATGCCGTCCGAGCCGTTGCGGTCGGCGTTCTTCCAGCCGGCGGCGGCGGTGTCCGGGACCGGGAACGCCTTGACGCCGTGGCTCGCGGTGCGCTTGTCCTTCTCCGCGTCGAAGAAGGTGGTCATCCCGTCCGCGGAATCGTCGACGTCCGGCAGGACGATGAGCGCGACGGTCGCCACCAGGTTGCCCGTCGGATCGATGTACGTGGCGCGGAGCACCGCCTTGCAGCCCCGCTTATCCGCCTCGGCGGCCAGCGCTCCGGTCAGCGCGCCGGCGCAGTCGGTCTTCTCGGATATGCCGAGACGGTGCCACTCGGCGATCTTCGGGTCGTCCGCGCCGGACTGCGAGTTGGTCTTCGGCCCGAGCGTCTTGGGGAAGAGCGTGTCCACCCGCTCGTTGCGCCACATGTCCGGGCCGAAGCCGGAGCGGTTGGGGATGTCCTGGTTGGCGTTGGAGATCGTGTGCGCGGTCAGTGCGCCGCCCGCGAGGAGGGCGAGGCCGCCGACGATGCTGAGGAAGGCGGTGAGGCAGTTGCGGCCGGTGTTCTTCTTCGGCGGCAGCGGCAGCGGCATCCCGCCGCCGGGGAACCCTCCGGGCATTCCCCCGGGCGTCCCGCCGCCGGGGAACCCTCCGGGCGTCCCGCCGGGCGGCATTCCCGGCTGCATGCCGGGTGCGCCCTGCTGTCCGGGCACCCCCTGTGGGTGGAAGCCGCCCTGGTCCGGGGGCATCCCCGGCGGGCCCGGCGGCATTGGCGGGGGCGCCGCTGGGGGTGGGCCGGGGTGCTGCTGACCGAACCCCCCGGCGCTGCCAGGGGGTTCGGGCGGGCTCGGGTAGGTCATGGCTCCCCTCCTCGGTGTTCGGCACGCCGGTGTGCGGGTGCAGAGCAGCGGGGGGAGACGTCTGCGCTCGCTCTGTTTAACGCGCGTGCCCCCGCGTTTGCGTAGGAACACTATCGGCCACGAGTGGCGGCTACGCGATTGGTCCCTCGTCTCGGCTAGGTCACAGATTTGCAGGTCAGCATGTGCGCCGGGGGGGGGGGGTCGGGGGAGGGGGAGCGCCGTCGGGTTGTTGGCGGTGGCCGGGTGCGGGTGCCTCGTGGCTGTTCGCGCAGTTCCCCGCGCCCCTGCGGGGCGCAGCCGGTCAGACGGGTTGGAGGGTGTCTCCGCGGTTGTCCCGGTTGTCCTCTTGGGCGGGGGCGGGGGCGGGGGCCTGCTCGTCCTCGGGGACGGAGATGACCCAGTGCGTCTGCCGGCGCGGGCGCAGATAGAGCGCCCAGTAGGCGGCCGCTGCGAGGACGATGCCGCCGGTGATGGCGAGGCTCTCGGCGCTCTGCTGCCACAGCACCCACAGCAGCACCGCCATCAGCAGCGCGGGGAGCACGGGCCACAGCGGCATACGCCAGGCGGCCCGGTGCTTGTACGCCGCACGGCGCGCCGCGAGGGCGCCGAGCGCGACGAAGACGTACATCCCCGCCACGGCGACCCCGGTGACCTCACTCAGCATGTCGAGGTTCACGAAGCACAGCATCGCGCCGGGTACGCCGACCATCAGCGTGGCCACCCAGGGGGAGCCGAAGCGCTTGCCGAGCCGGGAGAAGGCGCGGTTGACCGGCGCCGGCCAGGCGGAGTCACGGGCCGAGGCGAAGACGACCCGGGAGTTCTGGATGACCATCACGATCGCGGCGTTGATGATCGCCAGCGCGATGCAGAGGCTGATGAACGTCCCGACGGCGGAATTGCTCCACTGCTGCACCATGCCCGCGATGTCGCCGCCGGCCAGGGCGTGCAGATCGGGGGCGCCCAGCGTGATCGCGACGACGGGAACGATCACGACCGCGAACCCGATGGCGAGCGTCCACAGCACGGTGCGGGCGACGGTGCGGCGCGGGTTCTCCATCTCCTCGGCCAGGTATACGGCGGTCGAGAAGCCCTGGAGGATGAACAGCGCGGTGGCGAGCCCGGCAACGATCAGACCGGCCGTGACCGGCGAGGAGTGGCCATGGCCGCTGTCCATGACGGGGTTCACCAGTACGGAGGCGGAGCGCTGGGTGTGGGTGAAGCCCAGGAAGGCGACGATGGCGGCGCCCACCACCTCCAGGGCGAGGAAGACGCCGGTGATCCAGGCGTTGGCCCGCAGGTCCAGCAGGCCCATGGCGGTGGACAGCAGCATCACGGCGGCGGCTGCGAACTGCGGATCGAGGTGTATGAGCGGTTCGAGATAGTCGGCGGTGCCCAGCGCGATGATCGGCGGCACGATCATGACGACGATCAGTGACAGAACGAAGACCAGCCAGCCCGCCAGCCTGCCCATCAGGGTGCCGACCATGGCGTACTCACCGCCCGAGCTCGGGATGAGGGTGCCCAGCTCGGAGTAGGTGAAGGCAACGCCGATACACAGCAGAGCGGCGACGGTGATGGTGAGTGCCGTCCCGGTGCCCAGCGTGCTGAACGAGTCCGGCACGATCACGAACAGTGACGAGGCCGGGGTCAGACAGGACAGGGTGAGCAGCGTGCCGCCCACCACGCCGATGGAGCGGGTGAGCTTGGGCTTGCTGTGCTCTTCGAGGGTGTCGGTCATGCTGTTCCGTTCGTACTGTGCGTACTGGGCGGGGAGGGGTATCGCCTCCGGTGAGACACCGCGTTGCGGTGGGGGGAGTCCGAGTGACGGAAGCACCGTTCCGGTCAGCGCATACAAGCTGTTCAGACGATGCGGAGTCAAGACCCTTCTTTCGACGAAATCCGTGGTCAAAGAGGTGGGCGACTGCTGTTCTTGGGGGTCAATGAGCCCTTGTAGAACGGATTCCGGTCGGGTGAGGAAACCGTAGTCACGATCGCGAGGTTTTCCGTCCTCTCACGGCTCGCTCACACCGCCAGGCTCACCGTCTGGATCAGCAGCAGGGCGATCACGGAGGCGGCCGAGACGCTCATCGTCACCGTCTTCAGCGCTCCGCGCGTCGTCTGCCCGAGCAGGGTCTGCAGGAGCCAGAAGGTGTTGCTGGTGGCGTGGATGGCGAACAGCGAGCCCGCGCCCGCCGCGAGGGCCACCAGCACCGGTTCCACGTGCAGGTCCGGCATCAGCGGGGCGAGAATGCTCGCCGCGGTGATGGCCGCGGTGATGACGGAGCCGATGGCCATGTGCAGGACGGCGGCGATCAGCCAGACCAGTACGAGCGGTGCCCAGGTGCCGGCCGAGACGCAGTCCTCGACCATGTCCCCGAGTCCCACAGCCCCGACCACCGCGGCCAGCGAGCCACCCACCCCCCGCAGCACCAGGATCGGGCCGCTGGTCCGGTAGCCCTCCGCGAACATTTCGCCGACCGTGCCCCGCGGCAGGCGGCGCCGCGCGATCAGTGAGGCACAGATCAGACCCAGGAACAGCCCGGCGATCGGATTGCAGAGGAATCCCACGACGGGCGAACGCCATCCGGCGATCTCGGCGACGGCGCCGGTCGCGATCACGACCAGAGCGAGCAGTAGCGGGGAGAGCGAGAGCAGCAACGGCGTACTCGGCGGCGCCGGGCCCCGCCCCACGTCCGCTTCGTCCGGCGAGCCGGTCTCCGCGGGGGGCTCACCCGGCGAGCCGGTCTCCGCGGGCGGCTCCGGGCTTTCGTCCCGCTCCGGGTCCCAGAAGCCCCGCTTGACCAGTGCGCTGAACAGCAGCAGCGTCAGCACGATCGTCACGGCAGCCACCGGCAGGCCGTACAGCAGCATGACTCCCAGCGGGATGTCCAGCAGTCCGGCCAGCGCCATGGTGCCGATGCCCGGCACCGACAGCGCGACTCCCACCTCCAGGCCCAGGGCCAGCGCCGCAGCCATCCGCGGCACGCCGCCGGGCCCGATACGGGCGCCCAGGGACCGGGCCAGCGGCGCGGACACCACCAACAGCACATCCGTGAAGATGAACTGCAGGACCGTGCCCATCAGGAGGGCGAAGGCGTACGGCAGCAGCTTCGGGCCGAGCAGGCGCAACAGGAGCTTCATCAGCTTCTCGATGGCACCGAGCGCCGAGAGCAGCGTGCCCAGCAGGACGCCGAACACGATGAGCAGCCCCACCTTGGCCATCAGGTCGCCGAAGCCCTTGTTGACGATCTCCAGGGTGTGTTCGGCTCCGAGGCCGCAGACGATGCCGAGGTAGATGGCGCTGAGTACCAGCGCAAGCGCGGGGTTGACCTTGCCCTTGAGGATGAGCAGGACCACCGCGGTGATGGTGATGGCCGTATGCACCAGAGGTGCCGCGTCTCCCATCGAGGTTTCTCCTGTCCGGTATGCGGAAGTGTGTCCAAATCCGTTCCGGACCCGTTCGTTGGCAGCCGGGACTCGTCAACGCGGCACGTCGCGAGCGGAATCCGTTTCCACGCTCCTGCATGCCCACCGGCGCCAGGCATGTGCCGCTGTTCTAGGCCGACCCCCTCAGATGAGGGATGTGACGCTCCGTGAAGCTCCCGCAGGATGTCGGCGTTCACCTCGACCCATGCCGCAGGAGGCCCTGTGACGTCCACTTGGGAGCACCGCATCCCGCAGGCACCACCGCCCGAAGCCGTCGGGCGGCTCGTCGAGCAGACGCGCGGACAGGTGCTGCTGCCGCGGGACGCCGCCTATGAAACCGAACTCGCGGGCTACAACCGGATTTCCGGACACCGGCCGACACTGATCGTCGTCGCGCTGTGCGACGCACACGTCCGCGCCGCCGTGGACTTCGCACGAACCTGGGAGCTGCCGGTCGGAGTGCAGGCCACCGGCCACGGCCCGGCCGCCTCCTCCGCGGGCGGCCTGCTGCTGAGCACCCGGCACCTGCGCTCCGTCACCGTCGACCCCGCCACCAGGACCGCGCGGGCCGCGGCCGGCGCACAGTGGCACCAGGTCATCACCCTGGCGGCGCACCACGGGCTGGCGCCGCTCAACGGCTCGTCCCCCACGGCGGGCGTGGTCGGCTACACACTGGGCGGCGGGCTCGGGCTGCTGGCGCGCAAGTACGGCTACGCGGCCGACCATGTCACCCGTATCGAGGTGGTGACCGCCGACGGGATGCCGCGGGTGGCGAGCCCGGCGGAGAACCCGGGGCTGTTCTGGGCGCTGCGCGGCGGCAAGGGCAACTTCGGCGTGGTCACGGCGCTGGAGTTCGGCCTCGTGCCCGTGTCGCGGCTGTACGGCGGCGGTCTCTTCTACCCAGGTGAGCAGGCGGGCCGGGCGCTGCGGGTGTGGCGGAAGTGGACCGACCAGGTGCCCGAGGAGATGACCTCATCGCTCGCCCTGCTGCGGCTGCCCGATCTGCCGGAGACCCCCGAACCGCTGCGCGGCCGGCTCGCCGTCCATGTGCGCGTCGCCCACGCGGGACCGCCCGAGGAGGGGGAACGGCTGGTGGAGCCGCTGCGCGCGCTGCACCCGATGCTGGACACCGTCGGGGACATGCCCTACACCGCCGTCGGCGACATCCATATGGACCCCGACGGGCCGCAGGAGTACCACCAGAACTCCCTCATGCTCGCCGACCTCGGCGACGACGCGCTCGCACGCCTCCTCGCCCTCGCCGGTGAGAGCGCCGACTGCGCCGACTACGTGATCGAGCTGCGGCACCTGGGCGGCGCGGCGGGCCGGGCCCCCGCACAGCCGAACGCCGTCGGACACCGCGAAGCACGGTTCGCGCTCACCACCATCTCGCCGCCGACGGCACCCGGCACCACCCCGGCCGCCCCGCTCGTGGACGCGCTCGCGCCCTGGGGCACCGGACTGAAGTACGTCAACTTCCTTGCCGGGCCCGGGACGGCCGACTCCGCCGGGACGGCGTACGACCGCGAGACCTACGCCCGGCTCGGACAGCTCAAAGCCACCTGGGATCCGGAGAACCTCTTCCGGCTCAACCACAACATCCCGCCGGCGCCGGGCCGTGCCGTCGATGATTCGCACGCTCCGGCCACCACCGAGCGACCCTGACCACTCAGCAGAGGACTCAGCGATGACGACCAACTCCTCGGCCCCGGGCCAGGCAATGCCTGCCACCGGTGCCGGCCCGCTCAGCGCCCGGTCCGCCGGCGTCCGGCTGGGAGCGCTCTTCGGCCCCGCCATCTTCGGCGTCACCGCCGCGGGCGTCGCCCTCCCCGACGTCGCGGCCGCGCTGCACGCCACCCCCGGCGGAGCCGCCTGGGTGCTGACCGCGCACGCCCTCGCGCTCGGCGTGGGCACCGCGCTGTCCGGACGGCTCTCCGACACCTGGGGCATCCGCACCACACTGCTCGCCGGCACCGTCGCGCTGCTGCTGGGCGCGGTGATCTGTCTGACGGCACCCAATCTGGGCACCCTGGTCGCCGGGCGGTTCGTACTGGCGGCCGGTTCCGGCGCGATGTCCTCCAGCGCGCTGGCCCTCGCCGCCGGCTCCGAACCCGCTTCGCGACCGAGGATTCTGGCGATCTTCGGCGCGACCATGGCGCTGTTCTCCGCCGGTGCCACTCTCGCCGGCGGGCTCGTCACCGAATGGCTGCACTGGCGGGGCGCGTTGATCCTGCCCGCGCTCTCGGTACTCGCCGTCCCCTTCTGTCTGCGGCAGGCGGCAACACGCCCGGGCACCGGCAAGGCACCCGATCTGACCGGCGCCGCGCTGCTGACCGTGACCGCCGCCTCCTTCCTGCTCCTCGTCCAGTCCTCGGCACTGGAGCTCGGCGCCATGCTCACCGTGGGCATCGCCGCGCTGCTGGTGCTCGGCGCCGTCGGACTCGTCCTGCGTATCGCCCGTGAGCCCGACGGGTTCGTGCCCCGTGAACTGGCCACCAACGGCGCCTTCCTGCGCGCGGCGGTGGTCGGAGCCGGGGTCTACGCCGGGCTGTTCGGCGCCATGTACGCGGTACCGCAGGCGCTGGTCGGCTCGCATGGCTGGAGCGTGCTGGCGGTCGGTCTGTGGCTGCTGCCGGGAGCCGTCGTCGGCGCCGTACTCTCCCGCTTCGCCAGCCGGTTCACCACCGGCAGCCGCGGCAACGTACTGCTGGCGGGCACGGCGACGGCGGCAGCCGTGGTGCTCGGCCTGACCGGCCTCACCTCCGGCGGACCGGCCCTGATCGTGACCGGTGCCTCGCTCGGCTTCGCCTCCTTCGCTGTCACCCAGGTGGTCACCACGGGCCTGCTGTCCGGGCTGATCGAGCCGATGCGGCGCGGCGGTGCGATCGCGCTGCTCAACCTCACCTTCTTCGTCGGCGGCGGCGTCGGCTCGGCGGTCGCGGGAGCCCTCGCCAAGAACTATGCGCTCACCACCGTGCTCGGCCTCATCGCCCTGCTGCCGCTGCTCGGCGCGCTGGTCGCACTCACGCTTCCGCGCCCTGCGGCACCGCCGGGGCCCGCGCGGTAGCTGGTCCGGCGGATCTTGCGGCGCCCCTCCGCGCGTGCGCAGCGATAGCCGGACGAAAACCTGCGGATAGGCGCCCCGCGCACTCTGATCGGCACAGCGGCACACCGGGAGGTTCCCAGCATGAACGCGGTCTCGGCGGCGGATGTCGCCGGCACAGCCGGCACCGATCAGCACCGCACCGACTTCGACGACCGGGTGCGTACGCTCCTCGCCCGGCACTTCGATCCGGACACCGGTTCCCCGTTCTGGCTCGGCAAACGGGCGGGACTGGGCTTCGACCCCGTTGCCGACATCCGCTCAGCAGCGGACCTGGTGCGCTTCCCCGACGTCAGCGCCGAGTTGCGCACCGTGCCCGTACGAGACCTCGTGCCGCGGGGCCTGGCCGGGCGCGAGTTCCGGGTGCACGAGTCGGGCGGCACCACCGGCGCACCCGCCCGGATCGTGGCGGGGGAGGGGCGGCTGCCCATGCTGCGCTGGGCCCGCGAGCGGCTGCTGGCGGCGGGGCTGCCCCCGGCAGGGGACTGGCTCTGTCTGGCGCCCAGCGGTCCGCACGTCGTGGGCGCCGACGTACTGCGGCACGCGGCCATGGGAGGCGGCCTGTGCCACACCGTCGACCTGGACCCGCGCTGGGTCAAACGCGCCGTGGCGCAGGGCCGCAAGGACCTCGCCGAGGAGTACGTCCAGCATCTGCTGGACCAGGCGGAGAACGTGCTGGCCTCCCAGCACATCGAGGTGCTGAGCAGCACACCGCCGCTGCTGGAGAGCCTGTGCGGGCGCCCCGCGCTGCTGGAGCGGGTACAGCGTCAGGTGCGCGCCATCATCTGGAGCGGCACCTCGGCCTCGGCCGAGACGCTGCGCCAGCTGGACGAGGTCTTCTTCCCCGAGGCGCGGCTCATCGGCGTCTACGGCAACACCCTGATGGGACTTGCGCCGCAGCGCCCGCCCGCGCCCGGGGACAGCCACGCCTGTGTCTTCGAGACGCACCCGCACACCACCCTCGTCCAGCCCGTCGACGAGTCCGGTGCGGTGGTGCCGTACGGACAACGGGGCAGGGTGCGGCTGCATCTGGTCAGCGAGGAGATGCTGCTGCCCAACGTGCTGGAGCGGGACACCGCCGTACGCGTGCCGCCGGCGCCCGGTGGCGGACAGGACGGGCTGGCCGACCTGGCTCCCTACCGCGCGGCCGACGGACAGGACCTCATCGAAGGGGTCTACTGATGGCGGCACACGCGCGCCCCGCTCCCGACCCACTCCCCGCCTTGGACCCGCTGATCGACGGCAGGCCGCAGCCCAGCGCCGACCGCACCGAGTTGAGCGGGGTGCACGGCCAGCCGCTGGCCGATGTGGGGCTTGCCCCGCGGCTGATGGCGCAGGGCGCCGTGCACACGGTGCGCGCCGCCGCAGGTGGCCCTGCACCCGATCCAGCGCTCTTCGCCCGCGCGGCCAAGTTGCTCACCGAGGAGCAGCTCGCCGGGGAGACGCCGCAACGGTACGTCGGGCGAGTGGCGCTCAGCACCGGCCTCGCCTCCTGCGCGGTACGCCGGTCGCTGGCCGAACTGGCCGCAGAGCTGGCCGAGTTGCCGCAGGTCACCGCCGCTGAGCTGCCCTCGGGCGAACTGGGCGAGGGCCTGCGCACCCGCTGGGTGCCCCGGGGCCGGGTCTTCGCCGCAGTGATGGCCAGCAACCACCCCTCGCCGCACGGCGCCTGGGCACAGGCACTCTTCCACGGCTACGGGGTGCTCGTACGGCCCGGCAGCCGGGACCCGTGGACGCCGGCGCGGCTGGCCGCGGCCCTGCTGGCCGCCGGGCTGCCCGCCGGACGGCTGGCGGTGCTGCCCAGCGAGCACCCGGTGGGCGAATTCCTGCTGGAGGCGGCCGATGTGGGCATCGTCTACGGCGGGGAGAGTGCCGTGGGCCGGTGGCGCGGCCGGGACTCCGTGGCCGTCCGTGGCCCCGGCCGGGCCAAGGCGCTGCTGGACACCCCGCTCACCGACGAGGTGCTCGACCACCTCGTGCACGCCGTGTCCTTCGACGGTGGTACGCGCTGCACCAATCTGTCCGTGCTGCTGGTCAACGGGCCGCCGGCGGAGACAGCCGACCGTATTGCCGAGCGGCTCAGCCGCATCCCGGCGCTGCCCGTGACCGATCCCGAAGCCGTGCTTCCCGCCGTCGGCGGCGAACGTGCCGGGCAACTCACCCGGCAGGTGGCGCGGTTGGCGGAGGGGCTGGAGGACCACAGCGCGCGCTTCGACCCCCGTCCGGTCGCGGTGCGGCTGCCGGACGGTTCGTACTGTCCCCGGCCGGTCGTGCTGTCCGCACCGCGGCACGACCACCCGGCCGTCGGCACCGAACTGCCCTTCCCGTTCGTGATCGTGGCGCCCTGGGAGCCGCGGGACGGGACGGCGCCGCTGCGGGATTCGCTGGCCCTCAACCTGTTGACCGCGCGGACCGGCCTGGTCACCGACGCGGTCGCCGAGCCCACGGTCCGCAAGGTGACCACGGGCGCCGTACCGCCCTGGCACACCGCCCCGGGCATTCCGCACGACGGCAGCTTCACCGGGTTCCTGCTGGAGCCCAAAGGCGTCGTCGGCGACCTGCCCTGACCTTCGAAGTCCGAACGGGGAAGAAGATGAGACGACGCGAGATGGTGAAGGCCACGACGGGCCTCGGGACGGCGATGGCGCTGTCCGGGGCCGCGGGCTGGGTGATGGTCTCGGCCGAGGAAGCGCCCGGCAAGGCGGCCGCCGACACCGAGGCAGCCGCAGCGCCCGTACACACCGAGACCTACCGGGGCCGGAACATCGAGATCAGCGGCCAGAAGGGCGCACAGACGGTCCGTATCGACGGCCGTGAACTTCATCTGATGAAGCTCGGCGACGACGCCTACCTCAGCGCGATGTGCCACTACGGGCCGGCCACCAGCCCGCTGGCCGCGGCGCGCCGGGCGGTCGAAGAACTGTGCGGGGCACAGCTGTTGCCCCTCGAACACGGCGCGGGCCACTCAGGCCACCGGGGGGCGTAGGCGTGACATACGTACGCAGGAACCATCTGGATCTCTCGCGCGAGGAGAAGCGCCGCTTCGTCGCCGCCGTCAAGGAGATCAAGCGCCGCGGCTACTACGACGAACTCGTGCGCATCCACATCCGGATCAACTCCACCGACTACATCGACAAGGACACCGGTAAGCGGCTCGGGCACATCAACCCGGGGTTCTTCCCCTGGCACCGCCAGTATCTGCTGCTCTTCGAGCGGGCGCTGCGCCGCGTCGATCCCCGGGTCACCCTGCCGTACTGGGACTGGACCACCGACCACGGCGCCGACTCGCCGCTGTGGGACGAGGAGTTCATGGGCGGCGACGGCCGCGCGGGCGACCGGCGGGTGATGACGGGGCCGTTCGCGCGGGACAACGGCTGGGTGCTGCGCAACAGCGTGGTCCCGGTGGGGGACGAACACCCCTCACTCAACGGCCACTACACCCAGGACGACCGCGACTTCCTGGTCCGGGAGCTGGGCAGCCTCATCCCCGAGCTGCCCACGCCCAAGGAACTTGCGGACACCATGGCGCTGACCGTCTACGACTGCCCGCCGTGGAACTACACCTCCGGCTCCGAGGCGCCCTACGAGAGCTTCCGCAACCACCTGGAGGGATACGCGAAGTTCCCGTGGGAGGCCCACCTGGGGAAGCTGCACGGCGCCGGGCACACCTGGATCGGCGGCCACATGCTCTACATCGGCTCGCCCAACGACCCCGTCTTCTTCCTGCACCACTGCTTCATCGACAAGATCTGGGCCGACTGGATGCGGCTCCACCCCGACGTGCCGCACTATCTGCCCAGCGACGACACGGCTGACGTCCCATCGCTGCGCATGAAGTTGCCGCCGTGGCGCACCATGTCCCCGGCGGACCTCCTGGACCACACGCGGTTCTATCGCTACACGTGACCGGAGGCCGCCGTATCCCGGATGTACGTGATGTGTCCCCAGGGCTCCAGCCGCAAGGCTGGAGCCCTACGCCGATGGGGAGGGCACATGGGGGACACGCAGTACCGGGTGCTGGGGCCGCTGGAGGTCGAACACGCGGGCCGGGCCGTGCGGGTGGGCGGGCTACGGCAGCGGATCCTGCTGACGCTGCTCGTCCTGGAGGCCGGCCGGCCGGTGCCGGTCAACCGGCTGATCGACGGCATCTGGGGCGAGCGGCCACCCGCCTCGGCCAAGGGCCAGGTGTGGATCTGCGTCTCGAACCTGCGCGGCAGGCTCGCCGAAGCCGGTGCGGGCGAGGTCGTCGAGACGCACCCGGCCGGATACGCCTTGCGGGCCGGCCGCGGCGAGGTGGATCTGCTGCGCTTCCGCGAACTGGCCGCCCGCGGCCGGAACGCGGCGCGCGACGGCCATGCGGAGGAGGCCGTACGGCTGCTGCGCGCCGCCGAAGCGGAGTGGCGCGGCCCGCTCGGCGCGGGGCTGGACAGCGCGCTGGTCGCCGGGTCCGCCGCGCGGCTGGGGGAGGAGCGGGTCGCTGCCGCCGAGGAACGCTTCGACCTGGAGCTGGATCTGGGCAGGCACCACAGCGTCGTCGGTGAGCTGATGAGCCATGTGGCCGACCACCCGTTCCGGGAGCGGCTGTGCGCCCAGTTGATGCTGGCGCTCTACCAGTCGGGCCGGCGTGCCGACGCGTTGCGGGTCTACCGCGAGCTGCGGCTGCGCTACACCGACGAGCTCGGTCTCGACCCCGGCGAGCAGCTGCGTGCCCTCGAAGGCGCCATCCTCCGCGAACGGGTGGTACGCACCGTATCCGCCGAAGGCGCCGGAAATGCGATAGGTGCCCGAAAGTACGGCGATAGACCGTACGGCCACGCTCACGGCATATCGCTTCCCGTCCTGAAGCAGGAGAAGCCGCTTCCCGTTCTCGAGCAGGAGAAGGAATGGCAACGGAACTGAACACGCCGTTCGGCCGCAGGCTGCGGCTACGGCGGCTGTACGGAGGTGACTCCGGGCGGCTGCTGATCGTGCCGCTGGACCACTCCGTGACCGACGGACCCGTCACCGGCGGCAACCGCCTCGACGACCTCGTCGGTGAGCTGGCCGCGAGCCAGGTCGACGCGGTGGTGCTGCACAAGGGCAGCCTGCGCGCCGTCCGCCCGGGGGTCTTCCGCGACACCTCGCTGATCGTCCATCTGAGCGCCAGCACGGTGCACGCCGCCGACCCGAACGCCAAGTACCTGGTGGCCACGGTGGAGGAGAGCGTGCGGCTGGGCGCCGACGCGGTGAGCGTCCATGTGAACCTCGGCGCGATCGAGGAGCGCCAGCAGATCTCGGACATGGCCGCCGTCGCCGAGGCGTGCGACCGCTGGAACGTGCCGCTGCTGGCGATGATGTACCCGCGCGGCCCCAAGATCCGCAATCCGCGTGACCCGGAGCTGGTCGCACACGCCGTCAGCCTCGCGGCCGACCTCGGCGCCGACCTGGTGAAGACGATGTACGTCGGCTCCGAGGCCGAGATGCGCGATCTGACCCGCGCGGCGCCGCTGCCCGTCGTCGCGGTCGGCGGCCCGCGTGCCGCCGACGACAGCCAGGTCGTGGCCTACGTCGAGGAGGTGCTGCGCGGCGGCGCTGCGGGTGTCGCCATCGGGCGCAACATCTTCCAGGCCCCCGACCCGGGCGCGCTCGCGGCCCGGCTCGCCTCCGTCATCCACGCCGACCGAGCCGATCACGTACCGGTCCGCGCAACCGTTCCCACCCCTGAAGGAGTGCTGTCATGAAGCTGAGCTGGCTGGACATCCGCGGCCTCGGTGAGCTCAAGGAAGCCGTACTGCAAGAAGCCCTGCACTACCGGGTGGAGGGTGTGGTCGCCGACGACCTTGCCGACCTCGCGGAGCTGCCGCCCACGCTCAGCAAGATCTACTTCCCGGGCGGCGGTGCGCTGCCCGAGGAGTTCGGCGAGGCCACCGTCGTCATCGTCGACCCGGCCCGGCACGGCATCACCCCCGCCGAACTCGCCCTCAAGCACCCGCAGATCGAGTTCGGCCGGTTCGTCGAGATCATCGACGCGCCCACCCTGGAAGAGGCGTGCGACGCGGCCAGGAGCGAGCGGTGGAGCGTACTGCTCTTCCGGGACCCGACGAAGATCCCGCTGGAGATCGTGATCGCCGCGGCGGCCCGCTCCACCGGCAGCCTGGTGACGGTCGCCCAGGACGTCGAGGAGGCCGAGATCATCTTCGGGGTCCTGGAACACGGCTCGGACGGTGTGATGATGGCGCCCCGCCGGGTCGGTGACGCCGCGAAGCTGAAGGCCGCCGCACAGGCGGAGGTGCCCGACCTCCAGCTGACCGAGCTGGAGGTGGTGGGCACCGAGCACATCGGCATGGGGGAGCGGGCCTGCGTCGACACCTGCAGCCACTTCCGGGAGGACGAGGGCATCCTGGTCGGCTCGCACTCCAAGGGCATGATCCTGTGCGTCAGCGAGACCCACCCGCTGCCCTACATGCCCACCCGCCCGTTCCGGGTCAACGCCGGAGCCATCCACTCCTACACGCTCTCCAAGGACGAGCGCACCAACTACCTCAGCGAACTCCAGGCGGGCAGCAAGGTGATGGCCGTCGACATCAAGGGCAGCACCCGGATGGTCACCGTCGGCCGCGTCAAGATCGAGTCCCGGCCGCTGATCTCCGTGGACGCGGTGGCACCGGGCGGCCAGCGGGTCAATCTGATCCTCCAGGACGACTGGCACGTCAGGGTGCTCGGCCCCGGCGGCACCGTGCTCAACAGCACCGAGCTCAAGCCCGGCGACCGGGTACTGGGCTATCTGCCCAGCGAGGACCGGCACGTGGGCTACCCCATCGACGAGTTCTGTATCGAGAAGTGATCCCGTGACCGGTACGGAGCACACGCCGGTTTTCGACTCCCACGCGCACCTCGCGGGCGCGGACGGAGCCACCGAACGGCTGCTGCGGACCATGGACAGCAACGGCATCAGCCGTGCCGTCGTCGTGGCGGGCGGCGCTGTCGACCCCGACCGGCTCTCCCGCCAGATCATCGAGGGCGGCCACGTCGTCGACGACGCCGACAACGACGCCGTGCTCGCCGGATGCGCCCGCTCCGGCGGCCGGCTGGTGCCGTTCTTCTTCGCCAACCCGCACCGGCGCTGCGCCGACTACCGGGCGGCGGCCGGGGCGTTCCGCGGACTGAAGCTGGCGCCCTCCGTGCACGGCGTCGGCCTGCTCGACCCGCGGACCGAGGCACTGGTCGAGCTGGCGGCCGCCCGGCGGCACGGCGTCTATCTGCACTGCCTCCAGCGCCCCGGCTTCGGGGTGGCGGAACTGGTGCGGCTCGCGGCGGAGTTCCCCTCGGTCACGTTCGTGCTCGGGCACGGCGGGGTGGGCGACATGGACCTGTACGGCGTCGAGTTGATCCGGCCCCGGCCCAACGTGCTGCTGGAGACCTCCGGCTGCCTGAGCGTCGTCGTACGCACGGCGCTCGACCGGCTGGGCGGCGACCGGGTGCTGCTGGGCACCGAGTACCCGCTCCAGCACCCGGCCGTCGAGCTGGCCAAGTACCGGGCGCTGGAGCTTCCGGACGCGGTGTGGCACCGCGTGACCTGGCAGAACACCTGCCGACTCATAGGAGAAGACGTCCCGTGAACCCAGTGGAGACCACCCCGGCCCTCGCCCTGCCGCCGCCGCTCGGCGCGTGGGAGTCGTTCGCCGGCCTGTACGCGTTCCAGGATGCGCGGCTGCCCGCAGCCGTCGAGCTGGCCCGGCGCTCGCCCTTCAACCGGCGACGCCTGGCCCACCTGGGCCCCGAGGCGACCGTCGCCGACCTCGAGGGCGTACCGCTGACCACGAAGGACGACCTGCGGGCGCAGTACCCGTGGGGAATGCTCGCCCTCGACCGCCGCGATCTGGCCACCTACCACGAGTCCAGTGGCACCTCGGGCGAGCCCACGCCCTCCTACTTCTCCGAGCGCGACTGGCACGACGTCACCGACCGCTTCTCCCGCAACGCCGTCGGCCTCGGCTGTGACGACACCGTCCTGGTACGCACCCCGTACGCGATGCTCACCACGGCCCACCAGGCGCACCAGGCGGCCCGCAGCCGGGGTGCGACCGTGATCCCCGCCGACAACCGCTCACTGGTGATGCCGTATGCACGGGTCGTCCGCGTCCTGCACGACCTGGGCGTCACCGTCGCCTGGTGCCTGCCCAGCGAGGCCCTGCTGTGGGCCGCGGCAGCCCGCGAGGCCGGGTACCGGCCCGAGCGGGACTTCCCGGCGCTGCGGGCCTTCCTCGTCGCGGGCGAACCGCTGAGCGAGGCCCGGCGCGCCCGGATCAGCGAGCTGTGGGGCGGCGTACCCGTCCACCAGGACTACGGCTCGACGGAGACCGGCAGCCTGGCGGGCGAGTGTCCGGCCGGGCGGCTGCACCTGTGGGCCGACCGCTTCCTCGCGCAGGTCCACGACCCCGCCACCGGAACCGGCGTTCGCGAGGGACGCGGCCGGCTCGTGATCACCACGCTCTACCGCGAGGCGATGCCGCTGGTCCGCTACGACCTCCAGGACACCGTGGAAATCTCCGCCGCCGACTGCTCCTGCGGCTGGCAGCTGCCCACCGTACGGGTGGCCGGACGCTCCGGCGACGGATACCCGGTCGGCGGGCGCAAGGTCACCCCGCAGCAACTGGAGGAGCTGGTCTACCGGCTGCCCGTGGAGTTCGGGGTGCTGTTCTGGCGCGCCCGGGTGCGGCCCGACGCGGTCGAGATGGAGATCGAGACCGCCGACGGCCGGGGCACGGCAGCCGCGGCCCAGCTGACACATGCCCTGCGCTCGGTGCTCGGGGTCGGTTCCCGGATCCGGGCGCTGCCGCCCGGCGGCCTCGTCTCCCGCGAAGAGCTGCGCCGCTCACACGAGTTCGTCAAACCGCGCACCGTCTTCGCGGCCGACGAGGACTGGGGCCGCGCGGTCCACTACTACTGATCTGATCGGGAGACGCGCAATGCCATCCCTCACCACCCGGCTCGACCGGGTCTCCGCCTACATGGCGCCGAAGGCGGGAGCGCCGCTGGAACCGACCGTCATCACCCGGCGCCCGCCCGGCGCGCACGATGTGCTCATCGAGATCCGCTACAGCGGTATTTGTCACACCGACCTCGATCAGGTGCGCGGCGACTGGGGCCAGGGCATCTACCCCATGGTCCCCGGGCACGAGATAGCGGGCGTGGTCGCCGCGGTCGGCGACGGCGTGACCCGGCACGCCGTGGGCGACCGGGTCGGCGTCGGCTGCTACGTCGAGTCCTGCGGCAGCTGCGCCAACTGTGCCGCGGGCGCCGAGCAGTTCTGCCGGCGTATGACCTCCACGTACAACGCCGTCGGCGCCGACGGCCGGCCGACGTACGGGGGCTACAGCACCCATATCGTCGTCGACGAGCGCCATGTGCTGCGCCTCCCCGCCGAGCTGCCGCTGCACCGGGCCGCGCCGCTGCTGTGCGCCGGGGTGACCATGTATGCGCCGCTGCGCCGCTGGGGGGTGCGGCGGGGCACCCGGGTCGCCGTCGTCGGCATGGGCGGGCTCGGGCATCTGGGGGTCCGGCTGGCACGGGCGATGGATGCACAGGTGACGCTGCTGAGCGGCAGCCCCCGCAAGGAGGCGGACGCGCGCCGGCTGGGCGCCGAGCACTTCCATGTGCTGTGCGGCCCGGAGGACTTCACCCCGCTGACCGGCTCCTACGACCTCATCCTCAACACCGCGCCTGCCCGCGTCGACCAGGACGCGTATCTGTCGCTGCTGGCCGTCGACGGTGTGCTGGTGCATCTGGGTATCGCCGACGCACCGGCCTCCGTGGCGCCGTTCTCACTGGTGTACGGCAGAAAGGCGGTCGCCGGTTCCATGATCGGCGGGCTCCGCGAGACCCAGGAGGCCCTCGACTTCTGCGGGGCCGCCGGGATCGGCGCCGAGGTCGAACTCATTGATGCCGCCCGCGTGAATGAGGCCCTCGCGCGGATGGAGGGCGGCGATGTCAGGTACCGCTTCGTCATCGACGCGGCTACGTTTTGAGGGAGCGACCGGAGGTTGCCGGTAAGGGGGTGCCCCTTGCCCGATCCCGCGGACTGCGGGTGGGTTGTGGCTGGTCGCGCAGTTCCCCGCGCCCCTGACGGGGCGCTGCCCCCGATGCCGGGTTCGCAAGATCCGCCGAGTGAAGGAGGTCACCGTGGCGCGTAGGTCGGCCCGCGAGAGGGAGGGGTTACTCAGCGGCGTGGCCCGCGCAGCGGATGCGGCGGAGTTGTTCGCCCTCGCGGCGGCGAAGCTGCAAAGGCTGGTACCGCACGATGCGGGGGTGTGGCGGGTCACCGACCCGGTGAACGGGATGATGACCGCGCCGGTGCACGCGGAGAACATCGGCGATGCCGAGTGCGCCGCCTACTGGGAGTGTGAACTCCTCGACGAACAGATCAACCTCTTCCGCGACCTGGCCCGCGCCCCACAGCCCGTCTCCGGGCTGTGGGAGTCCGCGCAGGGCCGGCCGACCCGCAGCGCGCTCTACCACGACTTCCTGCGCCCACGCGGGATGCAGGACGAGTTGCGTGCCGTGCTGCGGGTCGGCAGTACGACGCACGGCTACGTCAGCCTGTTCCGCGAGCGGGACCGGGCGCCCTTCACCGCTGCGGACAGCCGCTTCGTCGGCTCGCTCGTCACCCCGCTGGCCCGCCGGCTGCGCGCGTTCCACCTGCCGCTGGACCGGCCCGACGCGCACCGTGCCGACCAGCCCGGACTGCTGCTCTTCGACACCGCCGGCTCGCTCGTCTCCGTCAACGAGGCGGCGCTGGGCTACCTCAACGACCTCCCGGACGTGCCCACCACCCCCTCCGGGCTCGGCTACCGCATCCCGGTCTGGATCCACAGCACCGCCATGCAGGCCCGGGCCCTGGCGCGGGCCGGGGGGCGCGGCGAGGCCAGGATCCGGCTGCGCACCACCGCGGGACAATGGCTGATCTGCCATGCCTCGTGCCTGCGTTCTGCGGACGGAACGCTGCAGTCCTTCGCCGTCGTCATCGAACCGGCCGGGCTGGGCGAGATCATGCCGCTGGTGGCCGGCGCCTACGAGATGTCCGTACGGGAGCTGGAGGTGACCCGGTGCGTCGCCCGCGGTATGTCGACCGAGGCCATCGCCCGCCGGCTGTACCTCTCGCCGCACACGGTGCGCGACCACATCAAGGCGGCGTTCGAGAAGGTGGGCGTCACCAGCCGTGGCGAGCTGGTCGGCAAGCTGTTCATCGAGCACTACGCCCCCCTCGCCGAGGGGGGCGCAGACTCGGCCGGCTGACGCGGCTCACTGGTACAACAGCGCCTTGTCCCAGTCCTCGTCCGGTCCGAACAGGCCGCGGGGCTTGACCACATCGGGCATCGCCCGCAGCAGCTCGGTGGGCAGCAGCCCCCCGGGCGGCAGCGCCGTCACCCGGGCGGGCACCCCCAACCGGTCGCCGATGGCCCGGTCCAGCCGGTCCGCAGCCCCCTCGGCGCGGTCCGCAGCGGCCTCGATTTCCACGCGCAGCACGTCGGGCTCGGCGCGGGCCCGCCAGAAGAGCACCTCGTCCTCGTCCGGCAGCCCGAAGACCAGCTCCTCCAGCCGGTGCTGGGTCACCGTGCGCCCACCCACCGGGTACCCGAAGGCGGAGCGGCCCAGCACCGTGACGGTCGGCAGCTGCCAGCCGCAGGGGCACTCCTCGTACGACACCTCGACGGTGTCCTCCAGGTTGTAGCGGACCAGCGGCATGGCCTCCCGGTAGAGGGTGGTCACCACCAGCTGGCCGGATCCCTCCGGTGCGCACCGGCCGGTCGCCGGGTCGTACACCTCGAAGCGGGCCCGGTCCGCCCACAGATGCAGCCGTCCCGCCGGGCACTCACCGGCGAGGGTCCCGGTCTCGGTGGATCCGTACTCCTCGACGACGGGCACGCCCCACAGCCGGCCGATCCTGCTGCGGCGCGCGGGAGTGAGCGGCTCGCCGCCGACGAACAGCGCACGCAGGGCCGGGAAGTCACGCCCCGGCTCGTATCCCGCGGCCCGCGCACCGGCGGCCCACAGCAGGCACTCGGTCGGCATCGACCAGGTGAGGGTGACCTCCAGATCGTGCAGGGCCCGCACGATGCGCGAACAGGGCGTCGCCAGTGACCGGTTGTCGCCGGGCACCACCGTGGCGCCGTTCAACCGGGCCGCGGCGTGCGCGAGATGGCCGGTCAGCAGCAGTGCGTAGGGGGTTCTGACCAGCAGCGTGTCGGCAGGGGTCAGCCCCACGTGCTTGCGGGCGAAGCGTTCGGCCAGGTCCTGCCAGTCCTCGGCGGTGTAGTAGGAGGGGGTGGGCTGCCCCGCCGTACCGCTGGACTCGTGGTAGGTGGCCAGCCGTTCGCGTTCCACCGCCAGCAGGCCGAACGGGTAGTTGTCGCGCAGGTCCTGCTTGCTGGTCAGTTCCAGCCCGGCCAGGTCGGTGCCTGCCGGGGCCGGCCCGGAGCCGAAGCGCTTGGCGTAGAAGGGGGAGCGGGCCGCCCAGGAGAGGCTGAGGGCGAGCTGCTTCTCCTGCCCGGCCAGCAGCTCCTCGGCGCTCGTCCAGTCTCCCAGTTGCGGCAGGTGCGCGTTCATAGCAGGTCCCTTCCGAGTCCGAGTATGCGGTGCGCGTTCTCCCGGACGACCCGGGCCACGGTGGTGGCGTCGAGGCCGAGCGCGGCGAACTTGGCCAGCTCCACGCCGGGGTCCTGCAAGGGATGCTCCGAGCCGAACAGCACGCGGTCGCCGCCGAGCCGCTCCAGCGCCGCACGGAGCGTGACGGTGTAGCCCCCGGACGTCTCGACCAGCACATTGGGGCTCTCGCGCACCAGCTCGATGCCGTACACGTCGATGTTCCCGATGCCGCAGTGGCCCAGGACGAACGTCACCGCGGGGAACGCGGCGGCGAGCTCGACGAGTTCGGCGACGCCGGAGCCGGGCAGCGGCAGACAGACGGTGTAGACGCTGTGCCCTGCCCGGCCCGCGGTCTCCACCAGCTCCGCGGTGCGCGGATCCGCCAGCGGTACGCCGTGCACCGCGGGCGAGACCTCCATGGCGGCGTACCGCGCGGCCTGCTCGGCGTAGGCGCGCGGGTTGTGCGGGTTGGCGAAGTAGCAGGGGACCAGCCGGTCGGGGTGGGCCTCGCAGGTGTCGAGCAGCGCGCTGTTGCCGGCGTCGTCCGTCACCCCGCCGCCTTCCAGGAACTGCCGGGCGATCCGCTCCAGCGGCGCCGTACCGCCCGCCGTCGCCAGGGCCCGCCGGATACCGTGCGCGTCCATGGTGGCCAGCAGCGCGGCGGCGGCCTCGGCTCCCGGCCGAAGCCGGACCCGGAAGTCGAACGCCACGCCCCCGCCGGGGAGTTGGCCCGCCGTCATGACGGACGTCACCGCTCTGGCAGGTGACATCGCGAAGGGCGGGCCGACCGGCGTCACGGCCGCCGCCCTTCGGTCATGTTGCCGCTGACCGGATCGAGGACCTCGCTCCAGTCGGCGGGCGGCGTCTCGCCGCGCCAGGCGATGTGCTGGTCGGGACGGACCAGGACCAGGGACCGTTCCCACACCCCCCGCGTGTGTGGGTCGTCCACGGCCAGTACGTCCAGCGGGATGCCCCGCTTGTCGGCGGCCCTGGCCGCGTCCCGGCCGAGCTCCTTCCCGGAGAAGTCGACCAGCGTGAACCCCCGGGAGAGCCGGTCGAGCAGCGGTGTGCCGTCCGGCAGCCGCACGCTGGGCGCCCGGGAACCGGGCCAGGTCGAGGGGGTGATGCCGGTCCACCGCCAGGTGGGCGGCGCTTCGCCGGTGTCCGTCTGCTCGGCCAGGACGAGGGGCGAGGAGCTGTAGCGGTAGCCGAAGTGGATGCCGGTGTTCTCGATCTGGTAGCGCTCCTGGGCGAGATAGCCCGCCAGATGACTGGGCGGTGCGCCTGCTGCCGCCAGCTGCGGGAAGCGCTGCCAGACCTCCAGCAGGTTGAAGCACATCTCGCGGTTGAACAGCGCGACCGGCCGCCGTTCGGCCTCGTACGACTCCAGCAGCGCGGGACCGCCCCAGCCGCGCAGCACCCCCGCCAGCTTCCAGCCCAGGTCGACCGCGTCACCCAGCCCGGTGTTCGCCCCGTGTCCCCCCATCGGGTAGAACTCGTGCGCCGCATCGCCCGCGAGGAAGACACGGCCCTCGCGGTAGCGCTCCGCCACCCGCATCCGGCCCCGCCACCGGGTGACCTTCAGGACCTCCTCGACGGTGATGTCGGTGCCCAGCCGACGGCTGAGCACCCCGATGGGGTCGCGTTCGAAGTCGGTGTCGTCCAGCTCCGGGAAGAAGGCGGTCCAGGTGTCCTTCTCGTCCCGTGAGACCAGCGTCGCGCCGCCCGCCGAGATCCCCAGGAAGTATCTGCCGTACGGGCGCAGCCGCGGGTCCGTGCTGCGGAAGTAGACATCGCAGTGATCGGTCTCCGGGCCGACGGTGGGCATGGCGATGCCGGTGCCGCGCCTCACCGCGCTGCCCGCGCCGTCGCAGCCGACCACGTACTGGGCCTGGACCTGGTACTCCTCGCCCGTGGCCATGTCGGTGAGCGTCGCCGTCAGGGTGCCGTCCGGCAGCCGGGTCAGCTCCCGGAAGGCGGTGCTGGTGCGCAGCTCGACCAGCGGCTGCTCACCGGCCCGGCGGCGCAGCAGCTCCTCCAGGACGTTGCCCGGGAGCCGCTGGTACGGCTCCAGTGGTGCGGTGCCGTCGTTGGTCCGCGCGATGTGCGCGAACGCCTCGTCGACGGAGGGGTGTGTCCACTCGTCGACCGGCGGCTCGGCAAAGCTGCGGAACCACTGGAAGTTGAACGAGTGCCCGGCGGGTACGCCGCCGGCGCGGATCTCGTCGGCCACGCCCAGACGCCGGAACAGCTCCATGCTCCGGCCGTTGACGAAGTCCATCTTCGGATGCGGCGACGGTGCGCCGTGCCGTTCGACGAGGAGGCCGGCGACGCCGTGGTGCGCCAGCTCCAGTGCGAGAGTCGAGCCGACCGGGCCGGCCCCGACGATCAGGACGGGGACGGGCCGTTCGGCCGAAGCATGCCGTTTTCCCATGCCGATCACCCTGCCGGGCCCATCGCCCCGGCACATCCCGTGATCCCGTCACGCAATCACGCCACTCCATGGCATGGGCCCCGCGTTGCCCACAACCTGGCGGTCATTTTTGGGCGCGCAGGCGCTCGGTCAGTTCGGGCAGCGCTTCGCTGAAGGAGCGCAGATAGTCCAGCACCGTTGCCAGTTCGTCCTCGGAGTGGGTCCGGCACCAGGCGTCGAGGGCGTCGAGGACGGGCGAGTAGAGCGCGCCGGTCCGCTCCCGCTGGGCGCTCTCGGGGTGGATGATCACCTTGCGCCGGTCGGCCGGGTCCTTGCTGCGGCGGGCGAACCCGGCCTGCTCCAGCCGGTCGACGACGCCGGTGACGGCGCCCGTGGTCAGCCCGGTGAGTTCGGCGAGCCGGCCTGCGGTGAGCGGGCCCGCGTGGTCGAGCACGCCGAGGCAGAGCAGGTCCGTGCTGCCGATGCCGAGCCGCGCCGCGACGGCCTGGTCGGCCAGTGCCTGGCGGGTGGCCACCGTGCGGGCCTCTTGGTAGATCGCCCGCGTCAGCTCCTGGCGGCGCGGGCCTCCTGAGTGTGCGTGTGTGTTGCCCAATGCGGTTGCACTTCCCTCACGTCGTAAATATCTTAGAAGCTAAGGTAACCAACTTAACACTGATCCGCCTCGAAGGGACCAGCAGCATGAGCAGTGAAGCAACGACGGCCACCGGACCGCCGGAAGCACCGCCCCGTGGCGGGAGTTCGCGCGGCGTCCTCGCCGTCGTCCTCATCGCCGTCTTCGTCGACGTCCTGGACGCGAACATCGTCAACGTCGCCATCCCCGCCATCCAGCGCGACCTGGGAGCGACCAACTCGGCCATCCAGTGGTCGCTCATCGGCTACACCCTCCCCTTCGCCCTCATGCTCATCACCGGCGGCAGGCTCGGTGACATCTTCGGCCGCCGGCGGCTGTTCTTGCTGGGCATGGCGGGCTTCACCGCGGCCTCCGTGTTATGCGGTACGGCGGTCTCGCCCGGGATGCTGATCACCGGACGCGTCGCGCAGGGCGCCATGGCGGCCATGATGGTGCCTCAGGTGCTCTCGATCATCGCGGCCACCATTCCGCCCGCCAAACGCGGCGGAGCCTTCGTCCTCTACGGAATGATCGCGGGAACCGCCAATGTGAGCGGTCCCATCCTCGGCGGGCTGCTGCTCAAGGCCGATCTGTTCGGGCTCGACTGGCGGCCCATCTTCCTGGTCAACCTGCCCGTCGGGATCTGCGCCTTCGTCATGGCGATGCGGCTGCTGCCGGAGAGCCGGAGCGAGAAGCCGCTACGGCTGGACCCGCTGGGTGTCCTCCTGATCACCGGTGCGCTGCTTGCCGTCCTCTATCCGCTGCTCCAAGGCCGGGAGTTGGGCTGGCCCGGCTGGGGCTGGGGTCTGATGGTCGCCGCGCTTCCGGTGATCGGACTCTTCGTCGTGTGGCAGCGCCGCAAGCAGGCGGCGGACGGTTCGCCGCTGGTGCCGCCCTCACTGTTCCGGCTGCGTGGCTTCAACGCCGGGCTCGTGGTGATGCTCAGCTTCCTCACCGCGATCATCGGCTTCTTCCTCATCATGACGCTCTACCTCCAGCGCGGACTCGGTTACTCACCGCTGGCCGCCGGTGCCGCGAGCCTGGCCTGGCCGATCGGCGTCACTCTCGCCGCCATCTTCATCAGCAACGCGGGCACCGCGCCGAAGCGGATCGTGGTCACCCTGGGCGCCGTCGGTATGGTCGTCGGGCTGCTGCTGCTGATCGGCACCATCGAGCTGGCCGGCACCGACCTCAGCGGCTGGTATCTGATCCCCTCGCTGCTCGTCGGCGGCCTGGGCATGGGCCTGGTGATGGCGCAGGCGACCAACGTCAGCCTGCTCGAAGTGCCCGGCTCCGACTCGGGAGCGGCCTCCGGAGTCTTCAACGCGGTGATGCAGGCGGGCGGAGTGGTCGGCGTCGCCGTCATCGGGGTGCTGTTCTTCGGCGCCGTCGGCTCGCAGGCGGGCCCCGGCTCCGACGCGGTGGTCGGCGAACTCCGCCGCGATCTGCGTGCCGCGGCCGTCACCGGTACCGCACAGGATCGGGTCGTCGGCGCCTTTACGGCCTGCCATGAGCGGCAGATGGCCGATCAGGAGGGGGCGGGGGCGCCGCGGGGCTGCCCCGCGGCGCTGGCGGACGTTCCGCGCCCGGCCCGCGCCGAGGCCGGCCGGGCGCTGGCCGACGCGGCGGATGAGGCTCGCGCCCATACCTACACCAACGCCATGCAGCGCACCCTGTGGTGGGACGTCGGGCTGCTGATCGTTGTCACCGCGCTGACGTCTCTTCTCCCTCGCGGCGGCGCCCCTGAGGGCTCAGCCGAACGTTCGGGCTGAGCCACCGTCGGCCCCTTGCCGCTGCAGCTGAACGCCGCTGCGGCGGTGAGGGCGTACCCGGCATTGGGGGGTGCGCTTGCCCACCCTGCTCCCCCAAGCTCTTCGAGCAGGGGGTACCCCCAGGGCGCAGACTGCCCAAGCTTCGCAACACAGGGGAAGGCGCCCCGTCAGGGGCGCGGGGAACTGCTCCCCCAGCCTCCGGCCGGGAGGTGCCCCCACCAGCCACAACGCAAGCCGCAGCCCGCAAGCGACCGGCAGGGCACCCCCTCATCGGCACAAAGGAAGGCCGCAGCAAGAGGCGCCGGACAAGCCCTAGCCGCCAACGCGTTCGGCGTCCAGGGCGAACGCCGCGTGGAGGACGCGCACCGCCTCCGCGAGGCGCTCGGCAGGAACGAGCGCCGAGGCCCGCATCTGGGTGGTGAGGATCCAGGTGGTGGGGATGCCGGCCTCCGCAAGGGTGCTGAGCATCCGGGCCGTGCACTCGGGACGGTTGAGCAGCCCGGTGCCCACGACAGTGACCTTGCCGACCTCCTCGTCGACCCGTAGAAAGCCACCGAACGTACCCACCAGCCGCTCCAGCGCGGGCCGCGCGCCGCGCAGTTCGCCGCGCCGGGTGGAGAAGCCCATCCGGAACTCCTCCTCCTGCGGCCCGGACCGGGCCACGAGGTCGACGGGCAGCGCATGCTCGGCGAGTATCCGGAGGACGTCGGGGGCGATGTCCCGCCCGGCGCCCGCGCAGCGCACCAGCACCCGGGCCACGTCCGTGTCATGGGTGACGGCGGTGACGGCCGGCGCGGTCTCCAGCGCCGTCTCGTACATACCGGTGATCACTGTTCCTGGTCCTTCCGTGGCGGAGCTCAGCACATGGGTGGGCATCTGATGCAGGGCGGCCAGTTCCACGGCGCGGGAGTGCAGCACTCGGGCGCCGGTGAACGCCATTTCGGCCATCACGTCGACGGGTATGTGCGGCAGCAGCCGGGGCGCTGCGACCACTCGTGGATCGGCGCTGAAGACTCCTGCGACATCCGTGTAGATCTCACAGCGCTCGGCTCCCAGGCCGACGGCCAGCGCGACCGCGGTGGTGTCCGAGCCGCCGCGGCCCAGGGTCACCGTGTCACCGCTGGAGTTGACGCCCTGGAAGCCGGCGACGACCGGAACGACACCGGCGTCCAGCAGCCCCAGGATGCGGCCCGGCGCCAGTCGGTCGATCAGTCCGGAGCCGTGCCGCCCCAGTGCCCTGACGCCTGCCTGGCCGCCGGTCAGCGACAGGGCGCGGGTGCCGCCCGTGTGCAGCGCCATCGCCATCAGGGCCGCCGAGGCGAGCTCCCCGGTGGCCAGCAACTGGTCGGCCTCGCGCAGGTTCGTACCAGGAGCTGCCCCGGCGGGCGTGAAGTGCCGAGCCCGGGCGAGCAGTTCGTCCGTGGTGTCGCCCTGCGCGGAGACGACCAGGACGACGCGCTCGCCCCGGGCCTGCGCCGCGCCGACCCGCCCGGCGGCGTGCCGGATCAGCTCGGGTGTGGCCAGCGAGCTGCCCCCGTACTTGTGGACGACCAGTCCCGGGCGGCGCCCCCGCGGCGGCCCGGTACCGGCGGCAGCCGGGCGCGCCAAGGTCTGCGAGGTTCTCATCGCGGCACCGGCCGTCCCCGTACCACGCGGAAGTCCGTGGCCTCGATCGTCGGGGAGATCCCGGCCAGCTCGAAACCGGCCTCCGCGAAGATGTGCCGCAGTTGCGCCTCGGTCCGCTCGAAGCCGCCTGCCGTCAGCACCAGCATGTTGAGGTCGCTGAACGCGGTCTCCACACAGACCGACTCGCGGGCGGTGTCGGGGAGTACCGGCTCCAGCACCAGCAGGGTGTCCGAGGTGTCCATCGCGGCACGGCAGCTGCGGAGCAGGTCGATCGCCCGAGCGTCGTCCCAGTTGTGCAGGACGCTCTTGAGGAGATAGCCGTCCCCGTCCTCGGGCACCTTGTCGAAGAAGTCGCCCGCCACCACCTCGCAGCGGGCGGCCAGCTCCGCCTCGGCCAGCCGCTCGCGGGCCTGCCCGGCCATGGCGGGCGTCTCCAGCACGATGCCCTGCTGGCCGGGGCAGCGCTCCAGGATCGCCGCCAGCAGCGTCCCGTCGCCGCCTCCGACATCGACCAGGGTGCGGTACGGCGAGAAGTCGTGTCCGGCGACGATGAACGGCGCCTCGAAGGCGGCGTTCGCGGCCATCGCGGAACGGAAGGTCTGCGCGAATTCCGGGTGCTGGGCGATGTAGGAGTAGAAGTCGGTGCCGTGCAGGGTGTCGAAAGCCGCCTCGCCGGTGGTGATGCTGTGGGTCAGCTGCGACCAGGAGTGCCAGAACTCCTCCCCGCAGAACAGCGCGGCGATATCGACGAGATGGCCGGGCGCCGAGGTGTCCAGCAGCGCTCCGATGGGGGTGGTGCCGAAGGTGCCCGGCTCCGGCTCGGTCAGTACGCCGAACGTCACCAGTGCCCGCAGCAGCCGGTGCAGCGACGGCGGATGGGTGCCGGTCAGCGAGGCCAGTTCGGCGCTGCCGCGCGGGCCCTCGCGCAGCAGTTCGGGGATGCGCAGCTCCACCGCGGTACGGATCATCTGCGAGGTCATATAGCCGTACGTCATCCGTACCAGCAGTGCTCGGCTGTCGGCGGTGTCCTGGGCTGTCATGGCGTTCTCCTTCGCTGGACGTCTGCGGTCTTCCGGACACGGCCGGGCGCCGGGGCAGCGCTGCCCCGGCGCCCGTTCCGCTGCTCAGGCCCCGACGGGAACACCGGTCAGCACCGCCGTGACCACCGCGTCGAAGGAGTCGACGACGGTATCGGCACCGGCCGCCGTGAGCTCCGCCGCTTCGGCGACCCCGTAGCCGACACCGATGGTGGCCATCCCGGCGGCGGCGCCCATCTCGATGTCGCCGGTCGCATCGCCCACCACGACGCACTCCTGGGGTGCGAGGCCGAGTTCCTCGGCGACCTTCAGCGCCATGTCCGGATGCGGCTTGCCGCGCGGCACACTGTCGTGCCCGGCGATGGCGTCGAACTGCTCGGCGATCGCGGTCAGTTCGACGGTCTTGACGGCCGCGGCGTGCACCTTGGAGGTGGCGATGCCCAGCTTCCTGCCGGCCTCCCGCAGCTGGAGCAGCCCGGAGGCGACGCCGGGGAAGAGCAGCCTGGGCCCCTCCGTGCGTACGTGCTCGCCGAACAGCCGGCGGTACTCGGCCATGGCCTGTCCGACGTCCTGGTGGCCGGGATCGACGCCGAGCAGCATGGCGAAATTCTGGTCCAGCGGCTTGCCCACCGTCGCGCGGATCTCCGCCTCGACGGGCGAACGCCCCATCGCGCTCAGGATCTTGGCGGTGACCGAGGTGATGGCAGGCGCGGTGTCGGCGAGCGTACCGTCCAGATCGAAGATCACGCCCCGTCGTACGGGACCGGTGGAGACGGCCATCTCAGCTCTCCTCCCGCACGGCGGACAGCGCGACGGCGAACTCGCCGGCGAGCCGCGCATTGCTGATCAGCACCGAGCGCGTCGCGGCACCCGAGCGGCCCGCGGTGGCCTCGCCGACGGCCCGCATCAGGAACGGGCTGACCGCGTTGCCGACCACGCCGGCGCGGTCGGCCTCGTCGAGTGCCTGCTGGATGACCCGCTCGATCTCCGCACCGTCCAGTGCGTCCTGCTCGTCGATGGGCGCGGTCAGCAGCACCGAGCCGCCCTTGTTGACCTCCCAGTGCAGCAGCACCGAACGCGCGGCCTGCGCCAGGTCGTCCACCCGCGGCACCGGGACGTCCGACTCGCGTACGTAGAACGCGGGCAGGGAGTCGGTGCGGTAGCCGAGCACCGGGACACCGGCGGTCTCCAGCACCTCGGCCGTCAGCTGGAGGTCCAGGATCGACTTGGCGCCTGCGCACACCACCGTCATCCGGCTGCGGGTGAACTGCTGGAGGTCGGCGGAGATGTCGAAGGTCTCCTGGGCCCCGCGGTGCACACCGCCGATGCCCGCCGTGGAGAACACCGGGATCCCGGCGCGCTCGGCGCCCACGATGGTGGAGGCGACGGTGGTCGCGCCGAGGCCGCCGCCCGCCATGACCCGGCCGATGTCCCGGCCGCTCACCTTCGGGGTGCCCTTGCTCTGCCCGAACCTCTCGATCATCTCCTCGTCCATGCCGACGACGAACCTGCCGTCGGCGATGCCCAGGGTGGCGGGCACCGCGCCCGCGTCCCGTACGGCCTTCTCCAGCGCGAGCGCGATCTCCACGCTGGCCGGGTAGCCGGGCCCGTGGGCGATGAGGGAGGACTCCAGCGCGACGACGGGGCGCCCCTCGGCGATCGCGCCGCGTACCTCCTCGCTGATGTCGGTCAGGGTGTCCGTGCTGTCCGTGCTTTCCACGTGTCGTTTCCTCTCAGCAGTTGCGACGGATGGGCCTCACGCGTTCGGCGGGGCCGAGGGCCCGCGGCGCTCCCAGGAGGGGGCCGCAGGGGTGCCGACGCCGTTCCTGCGCCGCAGCGCCGGGTCGGCCAGCGCCTCGGGCGTGTAGTGCGCGTCGGCGGGGTTGAGCACCGTGCCGGGTGGTACGCAGTCGTCGATACGGTCGAGCAGGTCGGCGTCCAGCACCGTGTCGGCCGCCGCCAGCAGGCCGTCCAGCTGCTCGCGGGTGCGTGGCCCGATCAGTACCGAGGTCACCGCCGGGTGGTTGCGTACGAAGCCGAGGGCCAGCTGCATCAGCGTCAGTCCGGCGTCCGAGGCGAGCTTGGCCAGCCGGCCCACGGTGGCCTGTTTGCGCCGGTTCGCGGTCAGTTCCAGGTCGAAGTTGGCCCGGTGCGCGGCCTGCCGGCCCCGGCTCAGATCGATCTCGCCCTGGTACTTGCCGGTCAGCCAGCCCTCGCTGAGCGGGCTCCACGTCGTCACCCCGAGGCCGTGCCGGATGCAGGTGGGGAACGTGGCTGCCTCCGCAGCCCTGTTGAGCAGCGAGTACGGTGCCTGCTCGGTACGGAACCTGACCAGTCCGCGGCGCTCGGAGACCCACTGCGCCTCGACGATCTCCTCGGCCGGGAAGGTGGTGGTGCCGACCGCGCACACCTTGCCCGCGGCGACCAGGTCGGTCAGCGCGGAGAGGGTCTCCTCCGGATCTGTCTCCGGGTCGGGCCGGTGCACCTGGTACAGGTCGATCCGGTCGGTGCCCAGCCGGCGCAGGCTCTCCTCCACCGCGCGGGTGATCCACCGCCGGGAGTTGCCCGACCGGTGCGGCCCGTCGCCCATCGGGAAGTGGAACTTGGTGGCGAGCACGATCTCGTCCCTGCGGCGCGCCAGCGCCTTTCCGACGATCTCCTCCGAGCCGCCCCAGGAGTAGACATCGGCGGTGTCCACGAAGTTGATCCCGGCGTCCAGCGCCGCCTCGATCACGCCGACCGACTCCTCGACGTCGGGATTGCCCCAGACGCCGAACATCATCGTGCCCAGACACAGCGGGCTGACCTGCATACCGGTGCGGCCCAACGTCCTCAGTTCCACTGCGCGTCCTCCTCGTTCGCCGCGGCGGGCGCGGCCCACCGGCTCCACGGCTGCGCTGCGATCCACTGGCGCAGCGGGGTCAGCCGGATGCCCAGGTGCTTCTCGGTGGCCGCGGCGTCGGCGGTGAAGGCGTCGGCTCCGGCCGAGGCGCACGCCCAGTGGTAGCCGCCCGCGATGCCGGCGCCGAGCTGCGGACCGAGCACCGCGCTGACCGCGGCCTCGAAGTCGCCGGGAGCCATCGGGTGGAAGGTCACATCCCGGCCCAGCACGTCCTCGAAGAGCGCCGCGAGCCGCGGCCCCGTGACGGCTTCCGGGCCGCCGATCCGCAGCGCGGAGCCGACCAGCTCGTCGGCGCCCTCCAGGGCCGCCACCGTGGCCGCGGCCATGTCGTCCAGCGACATCCAGCTGACCGGCAGCGTGGTGGGCAGCGGGAAGGCCAGCACGCCGTCGTTGACCAGCGCGGGGGCGTGTCCGGGACCGAACAGGTTGTCCAGGTAGAGCGGCGGGCGCAGCACCGTGACCGGCACATCGGCAGCCCGCAGCGTCTCCTCCGCGATCCGCCGGGTCTCGAACGCCGGGTAGCCGGTCGGCTCCGGCGGTACCGGCAGGTTGGTGTTGAACACCATCCGGCGTACCCCGGCCGTCTCTGCCGCGTACGCGATGTTCTCGGCGTACGCAGCGGCCACATCCTCGTCGTAGACCAGCGGGAGGCTCGCGGCCACCCGCGTCACCCCGTCGAACGCGCGGCACAGCGCGTCGCGGTCCGCGAGGTCGACCGGGTGCGCGGTCGCGGCATCCGGCATCGTGCCCGCCTCGGCCGCGCCCCGGGCGATCCCCACCACGGTGCGGCCTTGGGCGGTCAACTGCCTGAGCACCGCGCCGCCCTGGGCGCCGGTGGCACCCATCACCAGATAGCGCTCCTGCTGTGCGTCGGACATGGTCTTCCTTCCTGTCGGCCTGTGGCCGGGGTCGGGGACAGGTGGGTCCAAGGGAGGAATCGGGAAGGACGCGAAGCCGCGTCAGGGCCTGGGCACCCAGCCCGCCCGGTCCCAGAACGTGAGCTGGCGCAGCTTGGGCGTGGCCGCCACGTGCGCCACCCGCTCGCCGCCCAGCACCAGGGAGTGCGGAGCACGGGCCGCGAAGACGGGCCACCGGGGGGCGTTCGGGCTGCGCGGCACTCCCGTGCGGGCGAAGGAGGCCACCAGGTCGATGAAGGTGTGCGAGATCCGGCGCTCCAGCGGGCCGTCCCCGTACACCGGTGCGTTCTGCGGAATGCCGTAGGTGCCGAAGAGGAACGGGGAGGTCGCCTCGTGCGGCGTTCCGTGCCGCGGTGGCAGCACGGGGTGGGCGAAGTCCATGTGGTACTGCGGCAGTCCGCTCTCGCGGGCGCGGCGCTGCGCCAGCCGCAGGATCTGGTAGCGGAACAGTCCGTCGCCGTGGATCTCGGTGTAGAGCGAGAGCGGGTCGTCGGGCAGTCCGTCGGCGCGGGCGGCGGCCCGGTAGGCGTCGAGTGCGCCGTCCAGCAGCGCGTCGGGCACCTCGCGCGCGCCCACCAGCAGGTACTCCCGTGTCATACGCCGCAGTTCGGCCTCGGTGCGTGGTGCGGGCGCGGTCGCATCCGTGTAGAACGAGCCTTCCGTACGGGTGTTGATCACCATGGCCGGCAGCGCCGGCGTCGGCAGCTCGTGGTCGTAGCCGCGCATCCAGCGGCCGTCGACGACCGGGCCGCGGAACATCCGGCCGCTGCCCACCTCGCGGGTGTCCACAGCGCCCGCGAAGTGGCCTTCCCAGGCGTCCATCACCTCCAGCGAGGGAAGCCGGCGCAGCCCGGCCACCGTGCTGTCCAACCGGTGCGCCGTGCTCTCGTACGTGCTGCGCGCGTCGCGCGAGGTCAGGGCGCCGGCCGGGGTCCACACATGCGCTGCGCTGATCGGGACGATACGGCGGACCAGCGGGCGCGTCCGCGGGAGCAGGGCGAGCTGCCACACGCTGGAGCCGCCGGCCGAGGTGCCGCACAGCGTGATGTTGTCCGAGTCCCCGCCGAAGGCCCGGGCGTTCTCGTGCACCCAGCGCAGCAGCGCCGCCTGGTCCTGGAGCCCCCAGTTGGCCGCCGCGTCGCCGGTGCCGAAGCCCTCGTGGAGTCCCCAGCCGAAGCAGCCCAGCCGGTAGTTGAAGGTCACAACGACGAGTCCGCCGCGCCGCGCGGGGCCGCTTCCGTCGTACGTCGGGTTGCTTGCGGTGTTGTACAGCCAGGCGCCGCCGTGCACATAGATGAGAACGGGGCTGCTGCCCGTGAGGTCGGGCGTCCACACGTTGGCGTAGAGCGCGTCCTCGGTACCGTCGCGCGCACCGGGCGAGAGGAAGGGCCGGGAGAACTCCACCGTCTCGCGTATCCCGGTCCACGGCAGCGGCGGTGCGGGCGGTGCGAAACGCAGCCGCCCCAGCGGCGGCCGGGCGTAGGGCACGCCCCGGAAAACGGCGATCCCGTCCTCGTCCGTGCCCCGCACCGCACCCGCCGAGGTGCGGGCCACCGGGCGGTGCCGGGGCTGCGTTTCCCCCGGCGTTTCCTGCGCGGTACGGGCCACGGCCGGGGTGGCGGCGCCCGTGGCCACAAGGGCGGCCGTTCCCGTGAGCAGGGCACGTCGGTGCACCGGCAGCCTCCTTGGACGGGCCGGAACCGCTACGGGCACCGGCGATCGGCGAAGCACGGCTGTGTCAGCCACCGCCAGCCTGGTACGGAGGGGGCCGCGATCACCTCACGCGAACGCGGGATATGCGAGGCGGCGCAGGAGCGGCCGGGCCGCGTGCGAGACCGCCCGCGGGGGCCGTTCGTGAGGGCCGTCTGCGAGGCCCCGCGGGCCGAAAGGGAGTGCTGTCTTCCGCCCCGGAATTCCTGTATGCATGGCTCTGAGCGCCACGCTCGCGTACGACTTGAGAAGCGCAGAAAAGCTCGGGCACGTTGCAGAGCTGAAGGGCACCAACTGCTCGACTGTGCCAAGAGCTTGAGTGAGAGCGGAAGTCCACGGGGGGTGGATCAGCGGACACCGCTGCCGTGCTGTCGGTGGCCGACAGCGTCACAGGAATCAGCCGATCGATTCGACCACTGATTCGACCACGACTGTGCCGACTCGCAGCGCATCAGGAGTCCCCGGTCCTGCTGTGCGGTCCACGACAAGTGACCTTTGGCAAGCCTCCCTACCGCCGACGTACGGCGTGCCGGGCCGCGGTGCCCACGCGTCCCGGCACGGTGCCGCCCCCAGCGGCGGTACGTCGACGTCCATCGAGGCAGGCACCGTCGTCATTCCGAGGGAGATGGGACGTGTCCTTGACCGGACTGACAGTGCCGCGCGAAGCGCCCACGGCGGGCCGCCACGAAGAACGGGGCGTGCTGCGCGGCATGCTGGAGAAGTTACGAAGCGGCACCGGCGGCTGCGTGACGATCGAGGGGCCAGAGGGTATCGGCAAGACCCACCTGCTGCATACCGTCCGGTCCGAGGCCGCCCAATTGGGGCTGCGTCTCATACGGGGCGACGAGGTGATCGCGGAGCGCGACCCGGACGAGCGGCTCCGCCGACTGAGCGCCTGCGGCGACCCGTTCGCCGTCGCACTGGACAACACCGAACGGCTCCCGGAAGCGCGGGCCCTGCTGCTGGCCGCGCTGCTGCGGCGCACCGGCCAGCTGCCCGTGCTGTGGCTGCTGGCCCGCAGAACCGGTGGCCGGATCAGCGCGGCCGGCACGGTGCTGGAGGAGGTCGCCGCCCGGCACGCCACCCGGCTGAGCCTCGGCCCGCTGGATATGGCGGCCATGGACGAGATGGGCACCACGGCGTTCGGCGCCACCACCATGGAGCCCCGGCTCGCCGAGCTCGTCCACCGCACCGGGGGCGCGCCCGGACTGGTGAAGCTGCTGCTCGACGCGCTGACGGAGGACGGCCTGGTGCGCGTACGCTCCCAACGTGCGGGACTGCGCAGCGACGAACTGCCGCGCCGCGTCCTGGACACCGTCGCGCTGCGGCTGAACGACCTGTCCGAGGACGCCCGGCTGCTGGTGACGGCGCTCGCCGTCTTCGACCGCCCCGCCACCCTGCACGAGGCCAGCGCGCTGCTCGACCGGCCGGCGCTCCAGGTGGCCGACGCAGCGCACGAGGCACTGCGCGACGGCGTGCTCGTCGAACGGGAGCAGGGCGTCGACTTCCGCTACCCGCTGGTCCGCGACGCGGTCTACGAGAACCTGCCCGGCGCCACCCGGATGGCACTGCACCGGGAGGCCGCCAACCTGCTCCAGCACGACGGGGCCGCCGCCGACGAGGTCGCCCGGCACATCTCGCTCGGCAGCAGACCCGGCGAGGACACCTCCGGCCGGCTGTTCGCCTTCATCGAGCGCACCAGCAACTCACCGCGCGGGGTCACCGACTCGGTGCGGCTGCTGGCCACCGCGGGGCACCATGAGGAGGCCCGCGCCCTGGTGGCCGGCGTGCTGCGCGGGGCAGGAACCAATGCCGCGGACAGCGCCGTCCAGGTGCGCACCCTGCTGGCCGTCGCCTCGGCCTGGCTCTACACCGGCCGGAACGACGGACTGACCGGCCAGGCCGTCGGCTTCCTCGGCGAGTCCGTGCACTCTCCCGCCCAGCGGGCCAGGCTGCTGGCAGCCCGCAGCGTCGCCCACCTGTGCGACATGCAGCCGGACGCCGCCGTCGAGACGGGCCGCCGGGCGCTGCGGGCGGGCGAGGAGAGCGCCGACCTGCTGACCCGGCTGGTCGCCGACATGACCCTCAGCCGGTGCGCGCTGAACACGGGCGACCTCGACCAGGCGGTGACGCGGGCCTGCGAGGCCATGCACCTCGCACACCTCGGCGGCCGGGAGACGGCCCACCACTACCCCCATCTGATGATGGCGGCAGCGCTCGCCGCGTACGACGAACTGGCCGAGGCCGAAACCATGGTGCGGCTCGGGGAGCAGCAGGCCCGGCGCAAGGGAGACACCTGGCTGCGGCCGATGTGGGACCTCCAGCGCGCCCTGGTGCGGTTCGCCGCCGGCCGGCTGTTCGAGGCGGAGCAGGCCGCCGAGGCCGCCGTCGCCTGCGCGGAGCCGCACAGCCCGGTCGGCTCCACCACGCTCGCGCTGCTCAGCCATCTCGCCCTGCTGCGCGACGATGTGCCGACCGCCCGCTACCACCTGCGCTGCGCCGCGCTCGGCCCGTTCGACACCATGGACTCGGCCCCCGAGGACCTGCTGTGGCGACGCGGCCTGCTCCAGCACGCGGAGGGCGACACCCCGGGCGCCTTCTGCACCCTGCGCCCGCTCTACGGAACGCTGCCGACCCGCCCCCGGCTGCTGGGCCGCGAGCCGGAGGCCGCAGCGGCACTGGTCCGTATCGCCCGCTGCGCCGGAGCCCGGGAACAGGCGGCGACGGTGGTGGCGGTGATGCGGGACCTGACCGGCCGGCACCCGGCCGTGCGCTCGCTGCAGGGCGCCGCCATGCACGCGGAGGGCGTACTGCGGGACGACGTCCGGCTGGTGGAACTGGCCCACCAGGAGCAGCGGTTGGCGGCCCGGCCGCTCGCGCTGGCCTCGGCCTTGGAGGACAGCGGTCTGCTGGCGCGGGCCGCCGGAGCCGGTCAGCAGGCGACGACCCGGCTGCGGCAGGCGCTGTGCCTCTACGAGAAGGCCGGCGCAAGCCTCCTCGCCCGCAGGGTCCGCGGCCGGCTCAAGGAGCAGCCGGCGCGCACCGGCGGAAACCAGCCGCAGGTCCCCGTTCCCGGCTGGGAGTCGCTGACCGAGTCCGAACGCCGCGTGGGCATGCTCGTCGCCCAGGGACTGACCAACCGCGAGGTCGCCAAGCGGCTCTTCCTCTCCCCGCACACCGTCGACAGCCATCTGCGCCAGTGCTTCGCCAAGTTCGCCGTCAACAACCGGGTGGAACTGACACGAGCCGTGCTGGAACACCACACTTCCGATAATCCCGAGAACACGTGATGTGTCCCTGGCGCGGGCCGGGAGAGAGTGACCATGCAGCGGCGCCCCTGACAGCGCGCCGCGCGTGGTCCTTTGGCCGCGGCCGCACCGGTCGCACGACGGACAGGGGGCCTCCTTTCGCTGGAGGGAACGATCGTGGGACTACCATCCGCATCCGCCGACTCCGCGCCCCGGACACAGCGCTCCGCCACCACCAGGACGATCGAGCGCCTCCTGGGGCCGGACCCAGGGCCCTTCGCCCTGCTGTGGCGACCGGCCGCACACGGCCGGGACGCCCTGGAGCTCCTCACCGGGCCCGTGGCCGAACTACGGGAACTGGGCGAACTGTCGTGGCACTGCACCGGGATGCCGGCCTCCCGGGCGGTGCTCGCCCTGCTGCCCTTCCGCCAGATCACCGAACGCGGCTTCGCCTGCCACGACGGCAAGGAGCCCGTGCTGGCCATGCAGGTCGAAGAGCGGGCGGAGGCCGCCGTGCAGGACGTACTGCCCCTGCTGGAGCGGCTGCCCGCCACGGCGGCCGAGGCCGCCTTCGACCTCGACGACACCGAGTACGCGCAGCGGGTACGCCAGGTCGTCGACGAGGAGATCGCCACCGGAGCCGGGGCCAACTTCGTCATCTGCCGCACCCTGAGCGCACAGCTGCCCGGCCCCGCACACCTCGGCGCGCTGGCCATGTTCGGCCGCCTGCTGCGCCAGCCGGGCGCCTACTGGACGTTCGTGATCCACACCGGCGACCAGACCTTCGTCGGTGCCACCCCGGAGCGGCACATCTGCCTGAACGGCGGCCGGGCCGTGATGAACCCGATCAGCGGCACCTACCGGCACCCGCCCTCGGGAGCCGAACTCGACGGTCTGGTCGCCTTCCTGTCCGACCGCAAGGAGACCGACGAACTGTCCATGGTCGTCGACGAGGAACTCAAGATGATGGCCGGGGTGTGCCCGCGCGGGGCCCGGCTGCACGGGCCGAATCTGAAGATGATGGAGCGCCTCTCGCACACCGAGTACCTCATGGAGGGCGAGAGCGACCGTGACCCGGTGGACATCCTGCGGGCCACCATGTTCGCGCCCACCGTCACCGGCAGCCCGCTGGAGAACGCCTGCCGCGTCATCGCACGACACGAACGGGAGAGCCGCGGCTACTACAGCGGTGTCGCCGCGCTCATCGACAACGACCACCTGGGGCGTCCCGCGCTGGACTCCTCGATCCTGATCCGTACCGCACACATCGACTCCGGCGGCATGCTGCGGCTGAGCGTGGGAGCCACCCTGGTACGGCACTCGGACCCGGACTCGGAGGCCGCCGAGACCCGGGCCAAGGCAGCCGGACTGCTCGACGCCGCGGGGCTGCGGCTCGCGGGGGAGCCACAGCCCACACCCGGCCACGGTCCGGCGGTCCCGGGCGGTACCGGCCCGGCGGACGGCCGGACGGCCACGCCGACCGCCACTCCGCCCGACGCACCGACCGGCGCCCCGGGCCCGGTCACCCCGCCCCACCCGCGGTTGCGCCCGGCGCACGCGCTGCTCGCCGGGCACCCACGGGTACGGGAGGCACTCCAGCGGCGTAACGCACCGCTGGCCGACTTCTGGCTGGCGCAGCCGCCCGCACCTGACCGGCGGCCGACCGGCCGCCGCACCCAGCCACTCACGGGGGTGGACACGCTCGTCGTCGACGCCGAGGACACCTTCACCGGCATGCTCGCCATCCAACTGCGGGAACTCGGCGCGCACACCACCGTCGTGCCCCACGACCGGGCTGCGGAGCACCTCGCGCGCTCCGGCCCCGGCGCTCTCGTCGTCGTCGGCCCGGGCCCCGGGGACCCGCGGGACGACACCGACCCGCGTATCCGGGCCGTCCGCACCACCGTGGCGCAACTGCTCGACGGGCCGACGCCGTTCGTCGCCGTCTGCCTCGGCCACCAGGTGCTCGCCCGGCTGCTCGGCTTCGAACTGCGCCCACGGCCCGTACCGCACCAGGGCGTGCAGCAGGAGATCGACTTCTTCGGCTGCCGGGAACACGTCGGCTTCTACAACTCCTATGCCGCGCACTCCGCTTCGTCCCGTGTGCGCTGTGCCGGGACTGCCGGCGAGGTGCAGGTGGCGCGGGACCGGGAGACCGGCGAGGTGCACGCGCTGCGGGGGGCCGGTTTCGTCTCGGCCCAGTTCCACCCCGAGTCGGTACTCACCAGGAACGGCATCGACCTGGTGGCGCAGCTCGCCCGCACAGCCCTCGCGACCCCGGACCCGACCCTGAGCACTGCACGGAGGAGCACATGAACGGCACAGCGGGCCGGCCGGCGGCACCGGAGGCCCCCATGGGCGTCCAGCAGCTCGCCCCGCCCGGCGGGCACGGACAAGAGCCGCAGTGGAGCGATCACCCGGCGCTGGGCGAGGTCTCCGCGCGGCTCGCCGCGGCGCCGCCGCTGGTGCACGTGGACGAGGTACGGCAGCTGCGCCAGGCGCTCGCCTCGGTCGCCCGCGGCGACGGCCTCGTGCTCCAGGCCGGTGACTGCGCGGAGAGCCTGGACGAGTGCGGGCCCGATCAGGCGGCGCACCGTATCGCGGTCCTCGACGAGCTCGGCGACCACCTGGAGCGCAGCTCGGGGCGGCATGTCGTACGTATCGGCAGGCTCGCGGGCCAGTTCGCCAAGCCGCGCTCACAGCCCACCGAACGGGTCGGCGACCGCGAACTTCCGGTCTTCCGCGGCCACATGGTCAACTCGGAGGTGCCGACGGCATCGGCCCGCCGCCCCGACCCGCGCCGGATGCTCCGCGCCTACGAAGCCGCCACCACCGTCCTCGAAGACCTGCGGAACCGCCGGGGCCCACGGACCGCGGGCCCATGGGCCAGCCACGAGGCGCTGGTCCTGGACTACGAGCATCCGCTGGTGCGGGACAGCTGGGGCGGACGGGGAGACCGGGAGGGCCGGGAAAGCCGCGCCGACCGGGACGTCGACGCGCCGCTGTTGACCTCGACCCATCTGCCGTGGGTGGGGGAGCGCACCCGGGGGGCCGGGTCCCGGCACCTGGCGCTGCTGGCGTCGGTCGCCAACCCCGTCGCCTGCAAGCTCGGCCCGACGGCCACCCCCGACGAGGTCCTGCTGCTGTGCCGACTGCTCGACCCCGACCGGCTGCCGGGCCGGCTCGCGCTGATCGTCCGGATGGGACGGTCCCGTATCTCCGAGGCGCTGCCGCCGATCGTCGCGGCGGTCCGCAGGGCGGGGCACCCCGTGGTGTGGCTGTGCGATCCGATGCACGGCAACACCGTGCGGGCGGCGAGCGGGCTCAAGACGCGCTATCTGCCCGATCTCATCGCCGAGGCCGCGGCCTTCCGCACCGTGCTCGACCGGCAGGGCCAGCATGCGGGCGGTGTCCACCTGGAGGTCGCCGCATCCGACGTCACCGAGTGCGTGGGCGGGCCCGTCGGCTCCGCGGAGGGGCTCGGCGAGCGGTACACCACGCTGTGCGACCCACGCCTCAACCCGGAACAGGCCCGCCGCTTTCTGAACACCTGGGCCTGAAGGCACCTGGGCCCGAACGCTCCTGGGCCCGCACACATTTGGGTCCGAGGCGCTGGCCTCGGGCCCGTCCAAGGGGGAACCGATGAACACCACGCACACCACGCATACGGATCAGGAGAGTACGCCCGACGATCCCGCGCGCGGCACCGTCGCGCTCGTCACCGGTGCCGCGGGGGGCATCGGTGCCGCCGTCGTACGGGCACTCACGGCACGCGGCTTCCGGGTCGCGGCGGCCGACTCCGCGGCCGAGCCGCTCACGTCGCTGGTCAAGGAGGTGACGGAAGCGGGAGGGTACGCGCACGCCTACGCGCTCGATGTCTCCGACAGCGTGGCCGTCGACACCACAGTGGCGCGGATCGAGGACGAACTGGGCCCGGTGGAGGTGCTGGCCAACGTCGCGGGCGTGCTACGCGCAGCACCCGCACTCGCGTTGAGCGACGAGGACTGGACCACCACCTTCGCCGTGAACACGACCGGCGTCTTCCATGTCTCCCGGGCCGTCGGACGCCGGATGGCGCGGCGGCGGGGCGGCGCCATCGTCACCGTCGCCTCCAACGCCGCGTCCGTGCCCCGCTCGCAGATGGCGGCATACGGCGCCTCGAAGGCCGCCGCCACCTCGTTCACCAAGACGCTCGGGCTCGAACTCGCCCCGTACGGGGTGCGCTGCAACATCGTCGCGCCCGGCTCCACCCGTACCCCCATGCTGCACAGCCTCTGGCAGGACGAGCGGAGCGAACAGGCCACCCTGCAGGGCGATCCGGCCGCCTACCGCGTCGGCATCCCGCTGGGCCGGATCGCCGAGCCGCACAACGTCGCCGACGCCGTGGTCTTCCTGCTGTCGTCCGCGGCGTCCCAGATCACCATGCACGACCTGTTCGTGGACGGCGGCGCCGCGCTCGGCCGCTGACCGCGCCGCCGATCACTCACCCAAGGAGGCTCCGCGGTGCGGATACCCGACAACGTGACCTACCCGATGCCCCGCGAGGTGCGGGGCGCCGCCTCAGGCGGCCTGTGGCGGCCGGACCCCGGCCGCGCCGCGCTGCTGGTGCACGACATGCAGCGCTACTTCCTCGACTTCTTCCCACCCGGCAGCTCGCCCCGCCGGGAGCTGGTGGCGCACACCGCGCAGCTCGTCGCAGCGGCCCGGGACGCGGGCCTGCCCGTCCTCTACACGGCGCAGCCGGGCGATATGACCCGGCGGCAGCGCGGGCTGCTGTACGACGTGTGGGGGCCCGGCATGTCCGCCGACCCCGTCCACCGGGCCATCCTCCCCGAGGTGGCGCCGCGTGAGGGCGAGCCGGTCCTCACCAAGTGGCGCTACAGCGCCTTCGCCCGCACCGACCTGCTGGAGCGGCTCGCCCGGCTGGGGCGCGACCAGCTGGTGATCTGCGGCGTCTACGCGCACATCGGCTGCCTGATGACCGCCGTGGACGCCTTCACCCACGACATCCAGCCCTTCCTGGTGGCCGACGCGATCGCCGACTTCACTCCCGAGTTCCACCAACTCGCCCTCGACTACGCCACCGACCGCTGTGCCGCCACCCCCACCACCGCCGAACTCCTCCGCGCGCTGCACAGCGAGCGGGCAGCTGCCGGAGCGGGCCGTGCGGGCTGAGCCGGCGGGCGGCCGTACGCAGCCCGCACGGCGGCGGATCGTCGTCGGCATCACCGGGGCCACCGGCGCCGTCTACGGGATCAGGCTGCTGCAGGCCCTGGCCGCGGTGCCCGAGGTGGAGACCCATCTGATACTCAGCAGATGGGCCCGCACCACCATCGGCCTGGAGACGGAGTGGACGGCGGGCGAGGTCACCGCGCTGGCCGACGTCTGCCACGCACCCGACGATCTGGGCGCGACCGTGGCCAGCGGCTCGTTCCGCACCGACGGCATGGTGATCGCGCCGTGCAGCATGAAGACGCTCGCTGCGGTCCGCACCGGCTACACCGAGGGCCTGGTCGCCCGCGCCGCCGACGTCACGCTCAAGGAGCGCCGCCGACTGGTGCTGGTGCCCCGCGAGACGCCGGTCAGCGAGGTGCACCTGGAGAACATGCTGACGCTCGCCCGGATGGGCGCCGTCGTCATGCCGCCCGTGCCCGCCTTCTACAACCGGCCGCGCACCATCGACGAGCTCGTGGCCCATCTGGTGTCGCGGGTGCTGGACCAGTTCGGGCTGGAAGCCCCCGTCGGGCTTCCGGCGCCCGCGCACCGCTGGGAGGGCATGCGCGCCGCCCGGCTGCGCGCCACGTCCTGACCGCTTTCGCGCACCACCGTCCCTGACCGACCTCTCTGCCGGAAGGCGGCGATCCGTGCCCTACGACGATCTGCGCGGCTACCTCGAAGCCCTCGACAAACACGGCCAGTTGCTGCGCTTCACCGAACCGGTCGACCCGGAGCCTGACCTGGCCGCCGCCGCCAACGCGGCGGCCCGGCTGGGCGCCGGAGCGCCTGCGCTCTGCTTCGAGCAGGTGACCGGCTACCCCACCGGCCGGGTCGCGCTCAATGTGCACGGCTCCTGGGCCAACCACGCGATCGCGCTCGACCTGCCGCCCGCCACCCCGGTCCGCCGACAGGTGGCGGAGTTCAGCCGCCGCTGGGAATCCTTCCCGGTGCCGCCCGAGCGCCGCGCGGCACCGCCGTTCCTCGCCCACACCGTGGAGGGCGACGACATCGACCTCTACCGCGTGCTGCCGCTCTTCCGGCTCAACGCGCACGACGGCGGCTGCTACGTCGACAAGGCCGCCGTGGTCACCCGGGACCCCGCTGATCCCGACCACTTCGGCAAGCAGAACGTGGGCATCTACCGCCTCCAGTGCAAGGGCAGACGACGGTTCGGCATCCAGCCCGGCTCCATCCACGACATCGCGCGCCATCTGCGGGTCGCCGAGGAGCGCGGCCAGGATCTGCCGGTCGCCGTCGCGCTGGGCAACGAGCCGGTGATCTCCGTCGTCGCCGCCACGCCCATGGCCTACGACGAGTCCGAGTACGAGTTGGCCGGTGCGCTGCGCGGGGCGCCGGCACCGATCGCCCGGGCGCCGCTGACGGGACTCGATGTGCCGTGGGGCTGCGAGGTGCTGATGGAGGGGGTGATCGAGTCCCGGGTCCGGGAGATCGAGGGACCCTTCGGGGAGTTCACCGGCCACTACTCGGGCGGTCGCCGGATGCCGGTGGTCCGGATCGACCGGGTCTCCTACCGCACGGACCCGCTCTTCGAGCAGCTGTATCTCGGCCAGCCCTGGACCGAGATCGACTACCTCATGGGCCCCGCGACCTGTGTGCCGCTGCTGCAGCAACTGCGCGCGGAGTTCCCTGAGGTGGTCGCCGTCAACGCGATGTACACCCACGGCCTGGTCGCGATCGTCTCGACCCGCTCCCGACTCGGCGGCTTCGCACGTGCGGTGGGGCTGCGGGTCGCCACCACCCCGCACGGCCTCGGCTACTGCAAGGTCGTCATCGTGGTGGACGAGACGGTCGATCCGTTCGATCTGCCGCAGGTGATGTGGGCGCTGTCCACCAAGTTCAACCCGAGCGACGACGTCATCCAGCTGCCGAAGATGTCGATCCTGCCGCTGGATCCTTCCTCGGACCCGACCGGTGTCAGCGGCAAGATCGTGCTCGACGCCACCACGCCGGTCCCTCCGGACCGCCGTGGTCGGCACGGCACCCCGGTCCGCGATCTGCCGGAGGCCGCCGCCTGGTTGGAGCGGCTCCGCGCGCTGACTGGTGGAGGGCGAACGTGATCCGGCGAGGGGTGCCCCCAGGGGGAGCAGTTCCCCGCGCCCCTGAAAGGCCGGCCCTTGCGCTTGCCGGGTTCCTGCAAATGAAAGGAGAACAGTTATGAGCTGTCCCAGGTGTCAGTCCGAGCGGGTCGAGACGGTTACCGTCGCGGCGGACGGGGCGTGGGAGGTGCGGCAGTGCACGTGTTGCTGGTACGCGTGGCGCAGCACCGAGCCGCCGGAGAGGACGACGGCGGAGCACTTTCCCGCGGAGTTCCGGATGGACCGGCAGGCCATCGAGAACGCGCCCGAACTGCCTGCCGTGCCTCAGCGGTGAGCGCCGAATGGCGGCCCCGCAGGCGACAGGCGCTCGCCGCGCTGGCCGCATCGACCGGTGTCACCGCGCTGACGGCAGCACGACCGGTCGCCCCGGGAGACCGGCAACGGGAACGCCCGTTCCCGGACCCGCACTTCACCGTCACCCACCGCCACCGGCCCGTCGATCTGATCGCGCCGCGCTTCGTCGACCACGACACCGGGCCGCTGGCCACCACGCCCGCACGGCTGTTGGCCCCCGCCGGGCCGGCCGCGCCGTACGCGACCGTCGTCGCGGAGGTCACCGCTCTGCGGCCCGGCGGCACCGTCGCGCCGGGGCTGGAGACGGCCGACGGCAGTCGGGCGGTACGGGCCCGGTGCGACGCGGAGGGCACCGTATCGCTGGAAGTCCGTACGGCACACGGCACCACGGTGGTCGCCACCGCCGCCCCGCGGCTCCGGGCACCCTTCCGGCTCGCCTGCACCGTGACGGGCCGCACCGTCGCCGTCTTCGCCGCCACCGAAGGTCCCGGCCTGCCCTGGCGGCCCCTGCTCACCGACAAGGGCGCCGTTGCCGGACTGCTCGATCTGCAGCAGCCCGCGCTCGTGCGCCGGCTGCGCTACGCGTGCCGTAGCGAGGGCGCTGTCCTGCGCCGGGTGCACGGCGGGTATTTCGGGCAGCTGGGGCTGCGCGATCTGCATCTGGTGCGGGAGGCGGAGGGACGCCCCCACGTACGGGACGGCAGAGTGTTCTTCACCGCGGGATGCGCGGGCGCCGGCTTCTCACAGGAGGCGCACACCGGCGTGTGGGCCATGGACCCGGCGGACCCGGGGAGCCTGGAACAGGTGGCCAAGGTGTTCTTCTCCCGGGACGGGCTGCTCGTCGGCGACCATGGCGGGCAGATCGTGCACGACCCGGCCCGCGACCGGTTCATCGTCCTCACCGTCGGCGGCAATCTGCCCACTCCCGGGGTACGGCTCTACCACACCACCACCTCCGCCGACGTACTGCGCGGAGTACACGTCCTGCACGACAGGCCGCTGGCCGCACCGGTCACCCGCAGCGCCTGGGACCCGGCCCTGCTGCGCGCGGGTGGCCGGTGGCTGTGGGCGTACGCCGATGTCACAGAGCACGAGCCCGAGTTGCGCTTCCGCCCGGTGCTGGCCGCTGCCGAGCGCGGCGGCGACTACGCGGACGGTATCGCCCGGCTCCCGGTGCCCGCCGGACCGGCGCAGACGGAGGGCTGCCGCTGGCAGCGGTTCGCCGGCCGGCCGTATCTGCTGGTGAGCGACCGCGCCCGCAGGACGTATCCGCGGCTGGACCTCACGATGCGGCAGCGTGGCACCCTGGACGCCCCCTATCCGTCGGGCACGCCCTTCCCGCAGGTCTTCCCCGACCCACGGCCCGGCAGCGACGACTGGCTCCTGGTCACCTTCGACGAGTCGATGTACGAGGAGGAGGTCCTGCCCTACGGCACCCACGGCAAGGTCGTCACCATGCGGGCCCCCGGCGCCGCCCGCCCATGAAAGGGCCCGCACCCGGCCGGGTGCGGGCCCATGCGCCATGGCCGTCGTCAGTGGCCGATCGCCTGCGGGAAGTCGAAGAATCGGCCCGGGTCGTAGCGGTGCTTGACTCCTACGAGCCGCCCGTAGTTGCTCCCGTAGTAGGACCGACGCCAGTCCCGCAGGTCGGGGTCGGTGTAGTTCTGGTACGCCTCGCCCGAGGCCCACGGCAGCATTGCCGCGTGCAGCTGCCGCGCCCAGTCGGTGACGCCCGCCTTGTGCTCCTCGGGCGAACTCATCGGCACCTGCGCCAGGTACTGCACCAAGAAGCGCTGCCTGCGGTGCACGAACGCGGTCTTCCCCGGCCGCGGCCTGTTGTACGCGCCGCCGAAGGCGTGGAACTCCAGCCCGCGCAGCTGCGCGCCCGGTCCGGGTGCGGTGAACTTGGCCTTCAGTGTCTCGACGGCCCGCTCGGGCATGACGTCGGTGAAGAAGCTGGACTTGGTCAGCGCGTACTCGAAGCGGTGCAGCTTCCCGTCCGGTGTCTGACCCTCACCATGGCACTGCGAGACGGTGAACTCCGAGCAGCCCGCCCAGTGCATGACCGCGTCCATGTACGACATGGTCTTGCGCACCACCTTGACCGGGTCGGTCCCCACCATGGCGGTGAACCGGTCGAGGTGCCGGTCCAGATCGCCGGGGGCGCCGGCCCACTGGCCGAAGGCGTACAGCTGCGGCTCGACGGCCGGGTCGGGGGTGCGGACGAACATGCCCGAGCTCAGCTCGTCCGGCGCCTCCGGTGCCCAGCGCTGCCAGGCGGGCAGCACCTCGGCCGCCCGCGACCAGGGCCAGTGCAGCTCGAAGACCGTCGGGTCGTCGGCCCGGAAGGTCTCGAACTCGAAGTCGCTGACGAAGCCGAAGCTGCCGCAACCGCCGCCGCGCAGCGCCCAGAACAGATCCGGATGGTGGTGCCGGTCGCAGGTGACGATCCGGCCGTCGGCCAGCACCACCCTGATCGAGGTGAGCCGGTCGGAGGTGAGGCCGTGCCGCCTGCCCGCCATTCCGAAGCCGCCGCCCAGCGTCAGCCCCGAGATGCCGACGGTGGGACACATCCCGCCGCTGATGGTCACGCCGCGCGGAAGTAACGCGTCCTGCATGTCGACGAGTTTGCTGCCCGCCTGCACCCGGGCCCGCCCCTCCACGAGGGCGGTCCTGTCCATCGAGGACAGGTCGACCACGATGCCGGGCCCCGTCGAGTAGCCGCCGAAGCTGTGTCCTCCGGAGCGGGCGACGGAGCGTACGCCGAACCGCTGCGCGAACCGTACGGTCTCGGAGATGTCCTCCGCGTGTGCGGGCTGCACCACGGCGGCCGGCCGTATCGCGTCGTACCGTTTGAGGTAGGTGCCGTGCGCGAGTTCGTAGCCCTCGTCGCCGGGCAGCAGCACGCTGCCCGCCACGCTGCGGCGCAGCGCCTTCCAGTCGGGCTTACCGCGGGTGGAGCCACGGGGCCTGGCGGTCGCCGTCGACACCACCGGCGCGGCGCCGAGGGTGCCGGCGGCGGTGAGCCCGCCCAGCGCCATGAATCTCCTGCGGTCCATCATGTGGGCCTCCTTAGCGGAACCGTTGCCGAGCGCTGCGAACGTAGCGCGCACGCGCGGGCCAACGGATCACGGAAACACGTGATGTCCCCCCTCCGCCCTGCTGCGCCTGGGCTATGCCCTGTGCGGGCGATCGGGCCGCCCGAGGGGCGGCACGGGCGGGCGCACAGGGCGGCACCCGCCAACCCACCCGCACCGGCCACCGGGCACAGGCCCGGCCCCTCACTCCAGGCCGAACGCCTCAACGATCCGCTGGGCGGCCATGGTTGCTGTCAAAGAGCCCTCGCGGACGCGCTGTTCCAGCAGGGGCGCCAGCCCTCGCACCGCGGGGTGCTGTGAAAGCCGGCTCAGCAAATCGTCGCGGACCATCGACCACACCCACTCGACCTGCTGGTCCCGCCGCTTGGCGGCCAGCTCCCCGGTGGACTCCAGCACGGCGCGGTGCCGCTCCAGCCGCTCCCACACCTCGTCGAGACCGATGCCCTCCCGGCCGCTGCACGTGAGAACGGGCGGGTCCCAGACGTCGGCGTCGCCGGCCCTCATCAACCGCAGCGCGCCCGCCAGTTCACGCGCTGCCGAGCGGGCGTCGCGCTCGTGTGGCCCGTCGGCCTTGTTGACGGCCAGCACGTCGGCGATCTCCAGCACACCCTTCTTGATGCCCTGGAGCTGGTCGCCGGTGCGGGCCAGGGTCAGCAGCAGGAAGGAGTCGACCATCTGCGCGACGGTCGCCTCCGACTGGCCGACGCCGACCGTCTCCACCAGGACGACGTCGTAGCCGGCGGCCTCCATCACGATCATCGTCTCGCGGGTGGCCTTGGCGACGCCGCCGAGCGTCCCGGCGGTGGGGGAGGGGCGTACGAACGCGTCGGGATTGACCGCGAGCCGCTCCATGCGGGTCTTGTCGCCCAGGATGGAGCCGCCGGTACGGCTGGAGGAGGGGTCAACCGCCAGCACAGCCACCCGGTGTCCGCGCCCGGTCAGCAGCGTGCCCAGCGCGTCGATGAACGTCGACTTGCCGACCCCGGGCACTCCGCTGATCCCCACCCGCCGGGCGCCGCCCGCGTGCGGCAGCAGCGTCGTCAGCAACTGCTGGGCCAGCTCGCGGTGGTCCGCCCGGCGGGACTCCACCAGCGTGATGGCGCGCGCGATGTACGCGCGGGAACCCTCCAGGACACCCTTGGCATAGCTGTCGAGGTCGATGGTCCGGGGCACGCGCTCAGCCTTCGGAGTCCGGCAGGTCCGGGCGCTCGGCGAGCTCACTGTGGCCCAGTTCGGCGGCCAGCTTCCGTACCAGGTCGTACGCCGCGTCCGGGATGACCGTGCCCGGCGGGAAGACGGCCGTGGCGCCCGCCTCGTGCAGCGGCTCCACATCGGCCGGCGGGATCACCCCGCCGACGACGATCATGATGTCGTCCCGCCCCGCCGCGGCCAGCTCGTCCCGCAGCGCCGGTACGAGCGTGAGGTGCCCGGCCGCCAGCGAGGAGACGCCCACGATGTGTGCGTCCGCCTCGACCGCCTGCCGCGCCACCTCGGCCGGGGTCTGGAACAGCGGGCCGACATCCACATCGAAGCCCAGGTCGGCGAAGGCGGTCGCGATCACCTTCTGGCCCCGGTCGTGCCCGTCCTGCCCCATCTTGGCCACCAGCAGCCGCGGCCTGCGGCCCTCCGCCTCCTCGAAGGCGTCCACCAGCTCCCGGGTGCGCGCCAGGGACGACGACACTCCTGCCTCCTCGCGATACACACCGGAGATCGTACGGATCTGCCCCGCGTGCCGTCCGTACACCTTCTCCAAGGCGTCCGAGATCTCCCCGACGGTGGCCATGGCCCGCGCCGCGTCCACCGCCAGCGCCAGCAGATTGTTCTCCAGGCCGGGCCCGGAGCCCGCCTCCGCGGCCCGGGTGAGCGCGTCCAGCGCGGCACGGCAGGCGCCCTCGTCGCGCTCGGCACGCAGCCGCCGCAGCTTCTCGATCTGCTGGGCGCGCACCGCGGAGTTGTCGACCTTGAGCACATCGATCTGCTCGTCGCTCGCCGCCCGGTACTTGTTGACGCCGATCACCGGCTGCCGCCCCGAGTCGATCCGGGCCTGGGTGCGGGCCGCTGCCTCCTCGACGCGCAGCTTGGGGATGCCCGCGTCGATGGCCTTGGCCATGCCGCCCGCCGCCTCGACCTCCTCGATGTGCTGCCACGCGCGGTGCGCCAGATCGTGGGTGAGCCGCTCGACGTACGCGCTGCCGCCCCACGGGTCGATCACCCGGCAGGTGCCCGACTCCTGCTGGAGCAGCAGCTGGGTGTTCCGCGCGATCCGGGCCGAGAAGTCGGTGGGCAGCGCCAGCGCCTCGTCCAGCGCGTTGGTGTGCAGCGACTGGGTGTGGCCCTGGGTGGCGGCCATCGCCTCGATACAGGTACGGGTGACGTTGTTGAACACGTCCTGCGCCGTCAGCGACCAGCCCGAGGTCTGCGAATGGGTGCGCAGCGACAGCGACTTGGGGTTCTTCGGGTCGAACCGCTTGACCAGCTTCGCCCACAGCAGCCGCGCCGCGCGCAGCTTGGCGACCTCCATGAAGAAGTTCATGCCGATCGCCCAGAAGAACGACAGCCGGGGTGCGAACGCGTCCACGTCCATCCCCGCATCCAGCCCGGCGCGCAGATACTCCACCCCGTCCGCCAGGGTGTACGCCAGCTCCAGATCGGCCGTGGCCCCGGCCTCCTGGATGTGGTAGCCGGAGATGGAGATGGAGTTGTAGCGCGGCATCTTCTGCGAGGTGTACGCGAAGATGTCGGAGATGATCCGCATCGAGGGCTGCGGCGGATAGATGTAGGTGTTGCGGACCATGAACTCCTTGAGGATGTCGTTCTGAATGGTCCCCGCCAGCTTCTGAGGCGGCACGCCCTGCTCCTCGGCGGCGACGATGTAGAGCGCCAGCACCGGCAGCACGGCGCCGTTCATCGTCATCGAGACGGTCATCCGGTCCAGCGGAATGCCGTCGAAGAGCTGCCGCATGTCGTAGAGCGAGTCGATGGCCACGCCCGCCATGCCGACATCGCCGGTCACCCGCGGATGGTCGCTGTCGTAGCCCCGGTGGGTGGGCAGGTCGAACGCGACGGACAGGCCCTTCTGCCCGGCCGCCAGGTTGCGCCGGTAGAAGGCGTTTGACTCCTCGGCCGTGGAGAAGCCCGCGTACTGGCGGATCGTCCACGGCTGGTTGACGTACATCGTCGGATACGGGCCGCGCAGATACGGGGCGATGCCCGGATAGGTGCCCAGAAAGTCGAGCCCCTCCAGATCCTCGTCCGTGTAGAGCGGCTTGACGGCGATGCCCTCGGGCGTGTGCCAGGCCAGATCCGGCACGCTGTGCCCGGAGCGCTCCTTGACGGCCTCGCTCCACTGTTCCGCCGAGCCCTCGGCAGGCTGCTCGGGGTCGAGGCTGACGGCCGTGAAGTCCGGTACGGCACCGGTGCTTGCTGCGGCCCGGTCCGGTGTCGGCTCCTGGCTCATGCGTCGACCCCCATGCAGTCGAGAAGGGACGTGAGGAGGGCGACCGCGTCGCCGCCCGCGTGGACGAACTCGTCGACCCCGGCGTCCTGGTACTCCGCGCGCCGTTCGGCCTCCTTCGGCTTCCCCGCCAGCAGCACCCGCGCGGCGCCGGCCGCCTTGAGCGCGGCGGCGGCCCCGGCCGCCTGCTCGGCGTAGAGCGCGTCGCTGGAGCACAGGCAGGCGACGCGGGTGCCGCTGTCCTGGAAAGCGTCCGCCGCGCCGGCAGCATCCACCGTCACCGGATCGTGTACGGGCTCGATGCCGCCCGCCCGGGCCAGGTTGGCGACGAACGACACCCGCGCCGTGTGGGCCGCGGCCGGGCCCAGCGCCGCCAGGAACAGCTTCGGGCGCTCGCCGGTCGCTGCCAGGTGCGCGTCCGAGCGGGCACGCAGCGCCTCGTACGCGTCGTCCCGCCGTACCCGCGGCAGTCCGCCGCCGGGCCGCTGCGGCGCGGGCTCGCGCTCGACGGGACGCTCGTCCAGCAGCGGGAACTCACTGACCCCGGTGACCGGTTCCGTTCTGCGGGCCAGCGCCCTGCTGCGTTCCGCCCAGCCCCCGGACAGCTGCTCGGCCACCAGCCCACCGCGCAGCGCCGCCGCCATACCGCCGGCGCCCTCGATCTGCTGGAACCAGGCCCAGGCAGCACGCGCCAGCTCATCGGAAAGCTCCTCCACATACCAGGAGCCGCCCGCCGGATCGATGACCCCGGCCAGATGGGACTCCTCCAGCAGGATGGTGGAGGTGTTGCGCGCGATGCGCCGGGCGAACGCGTCGGGCAGGCCCAGCGCGTCGTCGAACGGCAGCACCGTCACCGCCTCCGCGCCGCCGACTCCGGCCGCCAGCGTGGCGACCGTCGTACGCAGCATGTTCACCCACGGGTCGCGGCGGGTCATCATCACCGGCGAGGTCACCGCGTGCTGCCGCTGCGCGCCCGTGTGCGCGGGAGCACCGCACGCCTGCACCACCCGCGACCACAGCCTGCGCGCCGCACGCAACGCCGCGATGGTGGTGAACTGGTCGGCGGTCGCCGCGTACCGGAACTCCAGCTGCCCGCAGGCCGCCTCGACCGGGAGCCCCGCCTCGGTCATGTCCCGCAGATACGCGACCCCGGTCGCCAGCGCGCACCCCAGCTCCCGCGCGGGCGTGCCACCCGCCTCGTGGTACGGGAGCGTGTCCACCACATAGGTACGCACACCCGGGTGTTCACCGGCGCACCGCGCCGCCAACGCGGCGGCCTCCTGCCGCAGCGCGGACGCCGCGCCGTGTGCGCCGGTACGAGCGGCGTACCCCAACGGGTCGGCACCCAGCACACTTCCGGCCGCGGGCTCGGCACCGTTCGCCAGCTGTCCGCGCAGCCGCAGCAGTTCGGCCGCGGCCTGCCCGAACTCGGCACCCGCGTCCAGCGCGATCGGTGCGAGGTCGAGATAGACGCCCTCCAGCGCGCCTTCCAGCTCCCCGACGGGCAGCCCTCCCTCGCCCACCGTCAGCCACAGCGAGGTGACGCCGTTCTCCAGGTCACCGAGCACGGCCTCGCGGGTCCCCGCGGCGTCGGCACGCGTGTGCCGCTGCCGTATGTCCCAGCCCAGCGCGGCGTTCCCTTCGGGGCGCGCACCTCGGGTGAACGGTGCAAACCCGGGGTAACCGCGCGGAACGCCGTGTCCGTTCGTCCTCGTGTAGAGGGGGCGTACTTCGATGCCGTCGGCAAGCGTCGTGGCGAGGGCGGACTCGGGCACGGATGCGTCCGGGACCTTCGCTCCCGTCTTGCCCAGGACCCCGGAAACGAGCTGCTGCCACTGCTCGTACGTAGCCTCCGGAAAGTCCTGCGCGAGGGGGAGCGCTTCTTCAGGCGGGACCGTCATGGCCGCAGATTAGGTGAGGTGACCGGCGAGTAGCACCAGCTCATCGGTGTGACCTTGCCCTCTTCTGAGCGCGCGGCCCGTTGTTCCGGGGAGGGGGTGCCCCTGTCCGTTGTATGCGGGCTGCGGGTGCTCCCCCAAGCTCTTCGAGCAGGGAGGTACCCCCGTGGCTTGTCGCGCAGTTCCCCGCGCCCCTGCGGGGCGCGTGCCCCGGCGGCGCTTGGGCCTCACGGGAGCAGGCGCTGTTCCTTGGCGACGGAGCTGGCAGCAAGCCCGGAAACCCGAGAAGGGCCGGAAATCCGACAAGGGGAGTGATCGGCGTGCCTGCCAAGAACGTCACCGTCAACCGTTCCGCCCTGGCGCATCGCGTCGCCTACGCGCTGCGCCACCCTCAGCGGGTCCCCCGTTATCTGGTCCGCGCCACCAGGGACGCGTGGCTGCGCTACCGCTGGCCCGATCACATCTCCTACTACCGGGCGGTGATGCGGTCCGACACCCGCGCCGACCCGGAAGCGGCGGTCGGCAGCGCCAGCCACGAACGGTGGCTGGCGCTGGGAGCGATGCAGTTCGACTACCTGCTCGACCATGGCCTGCGCCCCGAGCACCGGATGCTGGAGATCGGTTGCGGCAACCTGCGGGCGGGGTGGCGGTTCATCCGGCATCTGGAGCCGGGGCACTACTACGGCATCGACATCTCGGCCTGGCAGCGCGTTTCATGGCCGACTGGGAGAAACTGCCGCACGGTCAGTCCAAGATCCGCGTCACCCACGGCCCGGACAGCGCCGCCACCCGCAGCACGAAGACCGCCCGCGAGCGGGCTCAGCCGGACCGTGCGGCCAGCCGCTGACGCGCCAAGTGGTCAGCTCTGCGGGTGGTTTCGGGCTGGCGGTAGTCGGGGGCAAGCCGCAAGGCGAGCGCGGTGGCGTTGTCGAGGCCGATGCCGCTGCCGACGGAGACGAAGACCGGCTTGACCCCGTCCTGGGTGCGCAGCGCACGCCCCACCTGCTCGCCGTCGATGGTCAGCGGCGTCCACCCGCCCCGCTCCGGCCCCGGCTCCGCATAGTCGAAGAGGAACGGCGTCTTGGCGACCCCGAAGCAGGGGATACCGGTCAACACCCCGAGGTGGACGGCGAGTCCGGCGCGCCGGGGGTGTGCGACGCCGTAGCCGTCGCACACGATCACCTCGGGCTGGTGCGACAGCCCGCGCAACGCGGCGGTCACGGACGGCAGTTCGCGGAACGCCAACAGTCCGGGGATGTACGGGAAGTCCGTACGTCCCACGTGCACGGACTCGTCCACCACCGCCAGCGTCGCCGCGTCCAGCACGACGGCGGCGGCCACCAGGCCGCCGTCGTCCGCATAGGCGACATCCACCCCGGCCACCGTCCGTACCTGGTCGGGCTCCGGTCCGGGCCCGACCAGGTCGGCGGCCTCGCGCAGCCGTTCCTGCGCGGCGACCGCCTCCGCCTCGTCGGCGGGCCAGCCGCCCGGTTCCGGCTCCGCGTCTGTCCCTACACCCATGTCACTCCGCTGTCGCAGGACCTCACTGAGCGCACACGACCTCGTGCAGCTCGATCGGATGGGAGTCTAGAGCGACGTAGGCGGTGAAGGTGCTGGTGGTGCCGTCCGCCCAGTAGGCGGTCACCGTCGCCCAGCCGAACCCGGCGGACTGGGCGGTCGTCACCGGCCCCACCTCGATGTTCTGCGGCGTGTTCTGGGCGCACAGGATGACGTCGTGGTCGGGGTTCTCCGCCTGCTTCTGCTTCAGGAAGTCCGAGACGAAGTGCTCCCGCTTGGAGTCGCTCGGCCCGTGGTCGCCGTAGAACCAGCTGAGGAAGCGGTGGATCTCGGGGCCGGTGTGCCGGTGCTTGGCCACCCTCCCGTCCAGCTGCGCGGCGGACTGCGCCTCCGCGGTCTGCGCCGCTGTCGTCGGCGCCGCCTGCGCGGCCGGCACACACAGCGCCAGTGCCGCCACCGCAGCGGCAGACAGCGTGAGGGCACTACGGGTACGGGTGGTACGGAACGTGGCGCGGGTGATACGGAGCATGCGGACACCTCTTTTGTCGGCGCTGTCCCGGATGGGACCCGGTGACCGCATCGTCCGCCTTCCGGGGTGCTCCAGGGAACGGGTGCGCCTCAAGGCACCCGACAAATCCCCCACTTGGATGACCGCCCTCACCGCTGTCGCCGCAGGAGGACCCCCGTACGCTCGCAGCACTGTGAGGGAGGAGCAGGGCATGGGTGCTGACGCGGCGAAGGAGGGGCGGCGGCGGATCCTGCGCTCCGTGGACCTCGCGCGGGCCGCCGGGATCTCGACGCAGCAGGTACGCAACTACGAGGAGGCGGGCATCCTGCCGCCCGCCGACCGCACCGCTTCCGGGTACCGCGCCTTCACCCCGCGTCACCGTGCCGCACTGCTCACCTATCGCGCGCTGGCGAAGGGCTACGGCACCGGCCCGGCCCAGCGCATGCTGCACGCCGTGCACGCGGGCGACGTACCCGCCGCGCTGGCCCTGGTGAACGAGGGCCATGCCGCCCTGCACGAACAGCGCCGCTCCCTGCGGGCGGCCGGCGAGGCGCTGACGGCGGTGGCCGAGCGAGCCCCCGAGGGAGCGGCGCCGCCCCGCTCCGCCCTGCGCATCGGCGAGCTGGCACACCAGCTGGGGCTGCGGCCCTCCGCGCTGCGCGTGTGGGAGTCGGCCGGGCTGCTGGCCCCGCGCCGGGAACCGGGCACCGGCTACCGCCGCTTCGGCCCCGCCGAGATCCGCGACGCCCGGCTGATCGCCCTGCTCCGCCAGAGCCGCTATCCGCTGCTCCAGATCCGTACCGTCCTGGACGGCCTGCGCGAGTCCGGCAGCACGGCGGAGCTGCGTGCCGCGCTGGCCCGCCGCGAGGAGGAGTTGACCGCACGGACGACAGCCATGCTGGAGGGCTCAGGGCTGCTGCACACATACCTGCGGGACCACGGGCGCCCGCCGAGCACCTCCCGGGTTCTCCCCCTACGCCCGGGGCCGCCGCGGGATTGAGAGGATCGGACGCGTGCGCGCATCCGAACCCTCCCCGGCGCCCGCGTCCGCGTCCGTGTTCATGGACCCGTTCGCGGGCGAGTTCGAGATCCATCTGACCGTCGACGGCTCCTGCCCCGCCGTATGCTCCGGCGCGCTTGCCGCCCATGCGGCCGAACAGGGCTGGAAGTACGCGCACATCGTGCTGGACCGGGGCCGCACCCCCGACCAGCCGATGGTCACCCTCGCCGCCGACGGCACGCTCGGCACGGCCAGGGCGGCAGCGCAGTCGGCGGCCGCCGAACTGGCCGCCGCGTCCTGCCCGGTCGTCCGCGTCAAGGTGGAGGCGGCGCCGTGGGCGCGAGGCGTACCGGCCACCGACCCCGAGGGGGCGGCACTCGGCCCCGCGTACTACTTCGAGCACCATGTGAAGCTGCTGCTGCCGAACGATGCGGACACGGCAGCAGCGACCCGGATCGCGGTCCGGCACGCCGCGCACCTCTCCCGCAACGCCCGCCGTGTCCGCGACGACGGACAGCAGGAGCGCTTCGTCACCCAGCGCTGCCGGAGTGTCGGCAGCGCAACCGCCGAGCGGCGGCTGGCCGCGCTGCTCACCGCGCTCTCCTCCCTCCCGTACGAAATCCTCTCGGTCGAACGGGAGTTCGTGGTGTACGACAGTGCGGAGGCGTTGGACGCCGGGTGGATCGCCGAAGAGCAAGCCGAGGCGGAAGGGGCGGGACAGCCATGAACGAGTCGGCGTGGGAGAGGCTCGGCCACGGCCCCTGGTCCGCCGAGAAGGCCGTGCCGCAGCAGGGGCCGGCCGAGCGGACCCGGAACCTTCTGCGATTGCCGCCCACCCTGCGACCCGTGCGCGGGGAAGCCGTCGTACAGCGTGCCGTCTTCGATCCGTCGGCGCTCCACTACGCCAACGCGATGCGGCTGGGGAACCCGGAGTTCGCCGACGCCGAGACCGGTGAGCGCTGGTTCGCGGCACGCCGCCGCGCACTGGATCTCGTCCTGGCGACCGTCGCCGGTTCACCGTGGGCCGAGCACCTGGTGCTACGGGGGAGCGTGCTGCTGCGCGCCTGGTACGGGGAGGCCGCGCGCGAGCCCGGCGACCTCGACTTCGTGGTGGAGCCGGCGGATTGGCAGCTGGAGGACGAGCGCACCGAGCGGATGCTGGACGAGCTCGCCCACCGCGCCGACCTCCGCTCCCACGAAGCGGCCGGTGACGTCCGGCTGGACTCGCGGGGCGCGGTGCGCGACGAGATCTGGACGTACGACCGGGTACCGGGCCGTCGGCTGGTCATCCCATGGTCCGCCGAGGGCGTGCCCGGCGGCACGATCCAGCTCGACTTCGTCTTCAACGAACCGCTCCCGGCGCCTGCCGCCCGTACCGCCGTCCCGCGCCCGGAGGGAGCGGACGGCGACGCGCCGCTGTCCATACGGGCGGCCACCCGCGAACTCTCCCTCGCCTGGAAGGTGCTGTGGCTGGCCAGCGATATGCATCCCGAGGCCAAGGACCTCTACGACGCGGTCCTGCTCGCAGAGGACGAGACGGTCTCGCTGCCCTTCGAACTGCTGCGTGAGGTCTTCCGCGGGGTGGACTACGGCTACTACGACCGCAATCCGGTGCTCCTCGACCGGTTCGCCAAAGAGGTGGGCAGCAGCACCGACTGGTCGGAGTTCACCAAGGAGTATCCGCACCTCACCGTGCCCGACCACGACTGGGGGCAACGCCTCGCCCACGCCCTCGCCGCCACCTTCGCGCTGCCCACGGAACACGACGGTACGGGGGAGCCCGCCTGCTATCTGGAGTTCGTCCGCTGGCTCGCGCCGCTGACCGACGCGTGCCGCGCGACGTACGCCGAGGAGGGGCTGCCCGCCGTGCTGGAGCGGCTGTTCACCGGCGTCGTACCACCGGAGTCCGCACTGGTCGTCACCCGAGAGGTGCTGGGCCGCACCGAGCATTCCCTGGCGGACGTGCTGCCGCTGCTGGTCGCCTTCCGTCTGCGGCACCGCGAGCACTCCTGGCAGCGCGACCGGTGGGAGGAGCAGTGGCTGGACGAGGCGGCCAAAAGGCTGTCCGGGACTGGCGGTTGACGCTCACCGCGGGGTAAACACCCTGTGACAGGGGGTGGTTGCCGTGTACGTGCACAAGCCGCGGCGACGGATCTGGCAGGCAGTGGTCTTTCACACGTTGGGCGCCGTCGTCGCGCCCCTTCTCGTTCTCGGCATGGCCTACGGAGGCGCCCGGTACGCGGCCAACGGGTCGCCGGGCAGCAGTGTGTTCATCGGTAACGTGCTGGTCATCGTCGCGTTCATCACCGCGTTCGGCACGGGATTCCTGCTCGATCCGGACCATCCCTTCCAGCCCCTCGTGGCGATCGTGACCAGCGTGCTCCTGGCGCTGAGCGTCATCGGACTCGCCGACGAGGTGAGCAACAACATCCTGCGCACCCGTGGTGAGGCCACGCGGTGCACGGTGCTCGACGTCGACCGCCAGGTGCACACCAGCACGTACACCGACAGCAACGGGGTGACCCACACGTCCACCACCGTCGACTACAAGCACAAGCTCGACTGCGCCGCCGGGCGCCCGGACTCCATGACCCTCGACAAGAAGCGGGCGGACAAGGGCGAGCGGATCGGGGTGACCTACGATCCGCGTGGTCGGCTCGACCCCAAGCCGACGGCGATGCTCGCCGAGACGGGCGCATGGCGCACGGTCGCGTTTGTGCTCCCTCCCGTGGTGATCGGGCTTCGGCTGCTGGTGCTGATCGCCGCCGCGCTTGAGAGGCGCCGCTATGGCCGATGAGGGGGTGCCCCTGTCCGCTTGACGCGGGCTGCGGGTGCGTTGTGGCTTGTCGCGCAGTTCCCCGCGCCCCTGAATTGCTACCCCGCAAAGCTTGGGCAGTCTGCTCCCCCAGCCTCCGGCCGGGAGGTGCCCCCAGGGCGCAGGGTGGGCAAGCGCAGCACCCATTGCCGGGGCAAGGACGGAGATTGAACCGATCGTTCCCGCGCGGAGTCATACACCGTATGCGGCTACAACTTCGGAGACTCGGCAGCCGGGCGGCGACCGCCGCCGGCGCGGTGCTTGCCCTGTCCTTCGCCCCGGCCCTCGTTCCACCTCCCGCCGTCGCGGCGCCGGGCGACGGCGAGGCGGCCGTGACGCTGGAAGGGCCGCAGCCCACCCGCTACCTGGACGAATACCGGAAGGGGAAGGACCAGCCGGAGCAGGGCTTCGGGTTCCTGCTGAAGGGCAAGGGGCACACCCAGCAGGTAACCGTACGGATCGACACCGGCGGCCTCTCCGGCGTCGCCGAGGTGAGCGGGCTGAGCAAGCACTGCCATCGCGACGGCAAGGAGCGGATCGAGTGCTCCTATCGTGCGAAGGAGTCCGGTACGGCCGTGCAGCCGTTGGAGATCAGTACCGCCCGTGGCAGCGAGGTCAGGGACCGGGGGAAGATCACCGTCGCCGCGACGGCGGGCCCCGACGACGCCCCCGTACGGCGCACGACGGACCTCGTCGTCGGCGTGCCCCGCTTCGAGGTGAGCGGGAAGTTCGACCGGGAGCGCCAGCAGCCCGGCGGCAAGGCCCAGCTGCGGCTGAGCGTCCGCGCCTCCGGGCCCGTACGTGCGGCGAACGGCGTCGGCCTCACCATGGAACCGAAAGACGGCATGCTCCTCTCACCCCTGTACCGCAACTGCGGCGCCACCGCCGAAACGCACGAGATGACGTTGTGCAAGCTTGAAGGACGCGCGCCGGACCCCGGCGAGACGGCGATGGTTGACCGGCCGGTCGGTTTCCATGTGCCGCGGGACATCCTCTACACCGGCTTCGACCACCACGCCTACGCCATCGGCGCTCCGGACGACCCGGACCTCAACCCCCGTGGCTCCTACCGCTACGAGCGGAAACGCTGGCACGACTGGCGCGACGGCAAGCCCGACGCGCCGACGCTGCGCCTCCGCCCGGGGAAGGCCGCCGGGCTCGGCCCCTTCCGCAAGCACGCGCGCCTGACGGTCAAGGTGGACAACCACCTGGATGTGGCGGCCCTCGGCACGACGGTACGAGGCAAGGAGGGCGAGACCGTCGAGGTCCCGATCCGCGTCCGGGAGCGGTGGCCCGACGGCAACAAGGCGAGCACCAACTACGTTGAGTACACCTACCGGTTCACCGCCCCCAAGGGCACGACGGTGGTCGGCGTCCCCGAGGACTCCGGCGAACCCATGTGTTCGCTGCGCGACCACCGCCGCACGGTGCACTGCCCGGGCAACATGGACGGCGAGGAGATCCGCCTCCGCATCGACCGCGAGGTCCCCGGCGCGGTGGGTCGCGTCGCGATCCACCACAGCGATACGTACTCCGCGCGCGATCCGGAACGCGCCAACGACACCGATTCGGTGCCGCTGCGCGTCTCGGGGGTCACCACGGAATTGCGGGCCCGCCGCGTCGCCGCGGATGCGTTGCCGTGGGCCGTCGGCTCCACGGCGCTGCTCGTTGCGGCCGGCGCCGCGTACTGGTTCCGCCGCCGGGCTGCCACTGGCTGACGTCTGCGGGCTGCGGGTGCCGTTGTGGCTGGTCGCGCAGTTCCCCGCGCCCCTTACGGGGCGCGTCCGCGCCACCCTGCTGTGCTTGGGCAGTCTGCGCCAGGGGCGCAGGGTGGGCAAGCGCAGCACCCCTATGCGGGGCACCGCGCCCACACGGTCTTGCCCGGGGTGCGCTGACGCACGCCCCAGCTGGTCGCGAGCGCAGCAACCAGCAGCAGCCCGCGGCCCGACTCGTGGCACGGGTCCGGCTGCGCCGGCGCGGCAACCCGCGGCGCAGCCTCGCCCCGGGTGTCCGTCACCTCGATGAGCAAGGACCCCAGCTCCGGGACGCTGAGCGCGAGTTCGAAGTCCCGCCCCGGAACGCGGCCGTGCAGTGCCGCGTTCGCGGCCAGCTCCGCCACGATTGCCGCCGCGTTGTCGGACGGCTCGCTGCCGTAGGGGATGCCCCATGCGTCGAACTGATGCAGCGCGAGAAGTCGCGCCAGGCGGGCGCCGCGCCGGGTGGCGGAGAACCGCTGTACGAACATACGCTCGGTAGCGGCCGAGCGAGCCGGGGAGAGTGGCTGACGCTGATACATGCGCGTCACGCTGGCGCTTGGCCCCCGCCGATGACCAGTTCAGCAACCCCTACGCTGCGCAAGCGTAGGGGCGCGGACTGTAGACAGTGCTGTCAATGAGCCGTAACCCTGGGTGAGTTGGGGATGTTCCCCCGCCACAGGGAGGTGGCCCGAATTGGATGCTTACGACGAGGACGACGAGGAGCGCGGCTGCGGCGGCAAAGAACCGGAACGCTCCGACAGTCTCCGCACCTTCGGCGCCGTTGTGAAGCAGCTGCGCAAGCGGGCTGGGTTGACGCAGGAGGCTTGGGCCGAGAAGTCCGGCTATTCGCTGAGCACGTGTGCGGGAGTTGGGCAGGGGCGGAGGTTTCCGCCGCCTCGGTTCATCGAACTGGCGGAGACTGAGTTCGATGCGGGCGGGGCGTTGAGGGAGGCCGCGAAGCATTTGTCGCGGGGCCCGGGTATGGCTGCTTGGTTCAGCCAGTGGGCCAAGATGGAGCTCACGGCGCTCAGCCTGTACGCGTATGACTGCCGGATGGTGCCGGGGCTGCTGCAGACCGAGGCATACGCGCGGGCGGTTGTGAGGCAGGTACCTCCAATGCCACCTGAGGAGGAGATCGAGCAGCGGGTCACGCTCCGTATGGAGCGGCAGTCGCTGTTCCAGCGGAAGCGGCCCGTGACGTTCAGCTTCATCGTCGAACAAGCTCTCCTTGAACGGCAGACGGGCGGTGCAGAAGTCACCAAGGAGCTGCTGGAGTACCTGATCGCCCGCGCTGAGCTGCCCCACGTCGAGTTGCAGATCATGCCGCTCGTGCAGCCCGAACACGCGGGTATGGATGGACCGTTGTACCTGCTGGAGACCCCCGGGCACCGCTGGTTCGGCTATGCGGAGGGCCAGGAGACCGGGCAGTTGATCTCGGATGACACGGCTCTTAGCCGCCTCCACATGCGGTATGCAAAACTGCGTTCACAGGCTCTGACCCCAGCAGATTCACTGAGCCTGCTGAAGCGAATGCGAGGAGCGCTATGAGCAACGACGCCGAGCTGAGCTGGTTCAAAAGTAGTTACAGCAGCTCCCAGGGGGACAACTGCGTGGAGGTGGCGACCCTCCCCGGATGTGTCCACGTCCGGGACTCCAAGGACACCACCATCCCCTCCCTCTCCGTCTCACCGGCCGCGTGGTCGGCGTTTGTCGCGCACGCAGGGCGCGACTGAGTGGCAGGGCGTTCTGTACGGCCCCGGCGGGGGCCGTACAGAACAACCGTGAACGGCGGCCTACTTGTGGTCGATGTACCAGCGCCCGCACTGCGACTCTTCACCGTCAGGGTGCACGCAGGCGCGTACCGCGTAGCTGTGTGAGTCATCGCTCTGCAGCCAGACGGTGTCGGTCGTGGCCTTGTCCTTGACGCCTGCCTCCCACAAGGTGACGTCGTGGTCGCAGGACTTGATGCCGCCGCCTTCGCCCGTCACTTCGACGGTGGAGGGGTACCTGGGCTTGTCGCCCATCTTGAAGGGCTTCAGGCTTCGCTGGACCGAGATCGCGTCCCCCCACGCGACGTTCTTTGCCTCGGTGATGGCGTGCCAGTCGGGCGCCTTCTCGGTTTGGAGGCTGGTCTTCCGGCCCTTGTGCTTGAAGGTGTCGGTGGTGCCGTAGATGCCGAGCCAGAGATAAGCGTCGCAGCCGCGCTCGAACTCCCCCGTCGTGCTGGGAGCCGCCTTGTCGGGTGCCGGTTGGGCGCCGGCCGGCGAGGTGGCTACGGCGAGTCCGCTGGTGGCCAGCAGCAGCGAGGTGACGCCGATCGCCGCTGTGCGCATCTTGAGCATGTGGTTTCCCCCTCCTGTTCGCCTTCTGCGGCACACATGCTCGTCGCGCCCCATGCGTCAGCTCCAGGACTTTCGGCCCTCCCCGAAACACCCCCGAGAAGTCATCACCGGTTAAGGGGGTAACGCTCCAACACCCGCTCCTCCTCGAAGGGCGCCTCCGACAGAAACGCGGCCAGCGCCTCGGTGGTGTCGATGCCCTCCGGCGTACCGGACTCCTCGTTGCCGGCGAGCAGGAAGTACCCGGGCTTGGGGGCGTTCTCCACCTCCCGTACCAGCCCGGCCAGGGTGCCGTCCGCCAGCCGGAAGACGAACGTGTTCCAGGGGCCGAGGTCGTCCCAGGTGATCTCGGGCTCACCCCAGCGTCGGATGGCCTCCTCCGTGCTCAGGTCGAGATACGCGACTTGCACGTTACGGCGCAGCAGCGAAGCGTCGACGCGCTCCATCGTCATCTCACCTCCGTGACGAAGACCGGGATGCGGGCGAAGTCATCCCCGTTGTGGAATGTGTGACCGACGCCTTGGCCCCCCAACTCCCAGCTTGAGTAGCCCGTCATGTGGGACATTCCTGTCGGCTTGACGGAAGTGTAGAACTCGAAGCTGCCAGGTACGGCATCGGCCGGGAGCCGTCCGATGTGTGCCTGGGCTGCTTCCACCGTGCCGGTACGCGGCAGCCGTCCCCACAGCTCACCGCTGTCCAGCACCTGCTGCACCACCTCGGGGGTCTGCGTCGGGGAGCCCTTGCGATGGAAGGGCCCGTACAGGGTGGCGGGCTCGCCGATGTCCGGGCGGCCCGGGGGGAGGGCCAGTGGCTCCCTGGGCGGCTCCGGGGCCGGTGCCTCGTCGCTTCCGCCTCCGCCGAAGAGCGACTTGAGCCGGTCCTTCAGCGACGGCCCGCACTTGGGGGCCAGACCGAGGACGTCGGTGAAAGCCTGCGGGTTGTCGACGTAGGTGGCCGGGTTGGGCGCGGGGGCCAGGCCCAGGGGGTCCGGCGTGGTGTAGCGCGCGGTCTCCGGGTCGTAGTAGCGGAAGTAGTTGTAGTGGAGGCCCGTCTCCGGGTCGTGGTACTGGCCCGGGAAGCGCAGCGGGGTGTAGGCGGTGCTGTCGGCACGCCAGCCGGTGGCACCCCACAAAGTGGAGCGGCTGCGCCAGGCGATCCCGCCGCTCTCGTCGACGAGTTCGGTGGGGGTGCCCACCAGATCGGTGACGATGGCGAAGAAGCGTGCGTCGATCTCCTGCTGCGTGGCCTCTTCCGTGCGGCGCTCGGTCTGGCTGAGCGGCGTGGTGCCGTCGTGATCCCAGGTGAGGGTGACCGGGTGGGGGAGGTCGGCGCCCGTGGTGGTCTGCTCGATGAGGGTCGAGCCGTCCCAGGTGAAGACCGTGCGCTCCAGCACCGTCTCGCCGTCGGGCGCCATCCGGCGCTTCTCCGTACGGCGGCCGAGCGGGTCGTACAGATAGCGCCAGACCGAACCCTCGGGTGTGGTCACCTCGGTGAGCCGGTCCTCGGCGTCCCAGGTGTAGCGCCAGGTGTCGGGCTTCTTCGACAGCCGGGTCTTCTGGCGGAGGGTGAGCCGGCCGGCGGCGTCGTGCTCGTAGCGGACCTTGCCCGCCGTGGTGACCTGGGTGCCGTTGTAGGCACGGGCACCTGTGGCCTCGGGCGCGTGCTTGCCGGGCCAGGACGCGTGGGTCAGGTTGCCGGCCTCGTCGTAGGCGTAAGTCTCCGACCAGTTGCGGGCGTTGACGGCCGTCACCCGCCCGGCCGCGTCCAGATCGAAGGTGCTGGGGCCCGCCAGCAGATCCTCGATGCCGGTCAGATGGCCGTCGGCCCGGTAGGAGTACCGGCGTTCCTGGACGGTCTCCGTTCCGGCGAGGGCCAGGGACTGGTCCGTCAGCCGTCCGGCCCGGTCCCAGACGTGGGTGAGGGCGAGCCCCGCGTCACCGATGCGGCGCTCCGTCTCGCGGCCCATCGCGTCGTGGACGAAGTCGAGGGCGTGGCCGTTGACCGTCAGCGAGGTGCGGCTGCCTGCCGCGTCGTAGGTGCTGGTGGAGACGGAGCCGGTGGGGGTCGTGCGGCGGGTACGGCGGCCCAGCGCGTCATAGGTATGGGTCACCACGCGGCCGTCGACCAGCTCCGTCTTGATGCGGCCCAGCTTGTCGCGGTGGTAGCGCACCTCCGCGTCCGGGCCGACTGCCCAGGCCAGCCGGCCCGCCGCGTCGTAGGCGTACGTCGTGACCTTGCCCGCCGCGTCCTTGCGCGTCGTGCGGCCCAGCACGTCGTGCTCGTAGCTGATCCGGTCACCCAGCGGGGTGATCCGCGCCGTCAACTGGCCGGCGGCGTCGTGCTCGTAGCGGCGCGTACGGTTGTCGAAGTCCGTCTCGGTGACCAGTCGGCCCACCGGGTCGTAGGAGTAGTCCCAGGTCAGACCCTGGGGGTTGGTGACGCGGGTGAGGTGGAGTTCCGCGTCGTAGGCGAATGCGTACCGCACCCCGTCCGGGCCCGTGCGGGCCGACAGCACATCGAAGTCGCCGTACTCGTACGTCGACTCGGCGCCCGCCGCGTTCAGATGGCGTATGCAGTTGCCCTCGCCGTCCCACTCCCAGCGCTCCGTCGTTCCGTCCGGGCCGGTGCGCCGGGCGGGGCGGCCCTCGATGGTCCACTCCAGCTCGGTCCGGGCGCCCGTGGGGTCGGTGGCATGGACGGGGCGGCCGAAAGCGTCGCGCTCGTACCGCGTCACACCGCCCAGGGGATCGGTGACCTCCACCGGGAGCCCGGCGGCATCGCAGCGTATCCGGGTGGTGGCGCCGAGGGCGTCGGTGACGGAAACGAGGTGGCCCCGGCCGTCGTAGGCGTAGCGCATGGTGTTGCCCGCCGGGTCGGTCAACGAGACGCGGTTGCCGTAGGCGTCCCACTCCTGACGCCACACCGAGCCGTCCGGCTCCGCCGTGGCGACCGGAAGGCCGAGCGCGTTGCGGGTGATGGTGACCGTCGACCCGTCGGGGTGGGTGACCGACGCCAGGCGGCCTGCCCCGTCGTAGGTCAGTGTCGTGGTCCGGCCCAGCGCGTCGGTGTGGGCCAGCGGACGGTTGTGCGGGTCCCGCTCGATGCGTGTGCGGTGGCCCAACGCGTCGATCTGGCCCGTCAATTGGCCGCGGTCGTTGAACAGATGCCGGGTGGCGTGCCCCTCGGGCGTCGTCACCGTGGTGACTCGGTTGCCGGTCGCCTCGTCGATGCCGTCGTAGTCGATACGGATCTGCATGTGGCCCGCGGTGCCGCCTTCGGCGATGACGCGGTGCAGGTTGTCGTAGACGTAGTCGTAGCGGCGCTCGTTGGTGTCGGTCCAGGCGATGACGCGGTTCTCGTCGTCGTACTCGAACCGGAGCGGCCGGCCGGAGGAGTTGATGACCTCTGTCAGGTTGCCGTCGGTGTAGCCGTAGCGCATGACGGAGAGCGCCGGGTCGGCGGAGCTCAGCAGCGCGAGTTCCGTGACGCGGTCGCCCTCGACCGTCAGCCGCACCTGGTAGCCGCCGCTGTGTACGAGTCGGGAGGGTGCGCCCGTCTGCGTGTCGTACTCGAAGGTGATGCTGTTGCCGTTGCGGTCGGTGAGCTGCTCGATCCGCGCCGCGCCGTCGTCCTCCGAGTCGGGCCCGCCCTCAGGCGGCGCGAAGTGCCGCACCCAGCCGGTGTCCGGGTCCGTGAGGGTGTAGCCACCGTCGGGTGTGCGCTCCAGCCGCATGTTCACCGGGCCCGCCGACGGCAGTGTGGGGACCCCGGGTGCCGGGTGCGGGAAGGAGAGCAGCCGGCCGTCCTCGCCGATGAAGACGATGCCCTTGGCGTCGACCTCCAGCCGCTGGTCCACCGTCGAGCTCCAGGACGGTCCGAACCAGTGGCCGAGCCGGTAGCCGGACTCCACGCGGCGGGTGAACGCCAGCGGCAGGACGCCGGGCAGGGACAGATCGGTCTGCGACAGATACATCCGCCCGGTCGCCAGGTCGACCGGGTCGGTGCCCTTGCACGGTGTCTCCTTCGCGCCCCTGGCCGCGGCCTCGGCACCCTTCCCGTCGAGGGCACCGCGCCCGCCGGGCACATCGTCGGCGAGACTGGCCAGCTTCCCGGCCCGGCCCGCCTTGAGCGCTATACCGGCGCCCTTGGTGCCGAGCAGTTCGGGGATGAGGCGGCCGGTACCCTCCGCGGGGTCCTTCTGGAACGCGTCCCACATCCGCTTGCCCGTGCCGACCGGATCGTTGGCGACCCGCAGCAGGCCGGTGGCGGTGGAGTTGAGGTTGGTGACGTACTCGGCGGGGTGGGTGATGTTGTACGGGTCAGCGGGGTTGAGGCCGCGGACGAAGTTGACCAGTCCGGCGGTGCCCTTGATGAGGCCGCCGGAGAAGTGGGTGGCGTCCAGTTGCAGGCCCTGGAGGCCATCTCCGGCCTGGTCCCAGTAGTCGGGCTTGGGCGGCGCTGCATCGCGCGCTGCCTTGATCGCGGTCTGGGCGATGCCGGCGGCCGTGTTGCGCTGGGTGCGGGCCCGGTCCAGCTGTTCCTGGGCCTCGTCCTTCTTGTCGTCCTTGTACTTGGCGATCGCCTCGCGGGCCTGGGACTGGGCGCGTTCGACGGTGTGGGCGAAGTCTTCCAGCGCTCCGGCGGCCTTCTCGCAGGCGTCGGCTGCCTTGATCCACTTGGCGGGCTCCAGGCCGACCTTCTCCCAGAAGGCGTCCGCGGCCTTCCCCTTCAACGTGCCCTTGTGCAAGCCCTTGAGGCCCTTGGCGACATTGTCGAACGCCGTCTGGAAACTCTTCAGATGCTTGGCCGTCGCACGCAGCTTGCTCGGGCTGCCGAAGATCAGCTTCTTCGGGTCCTCGGTCTCGTCCAGCTGGAACTCGGAGGTCTCCGCGCCGAGCCGGTTCGCTGCCGAACGGGACTTGTCCCGTACCCAGTCCCCGCCGCTCTCCCAGCCGGCATCGTCCAACCGGTCGGCCGACCAATTGCCCGCGCCCTCGATGCCGTCACCGATGTCCTCGGTGACCTCCTCGGCCTTGTCCTCCCAGGAATCCGGGATCAGATCGAAGCCCATCAGCCGTTACCCCCGCCGCCCTGCTGACCGTTCTGCTGCTGGGCTGCCGCTGCCGCGCGTTCTTCCGGCGACGGTCCGAAGGCCCTGTCCCTTGCGGCCTCGAGCTGCTCGTCGCTCATACCGGAGGCGTCCTGAATGAGGTCCATCTGCCTGCCGCCGTAGCCCTTGGTGTTCAACTCCCGGCCGGTGTCCTTCCAGTCCTGGGTGATGTCGTCCTTCGCCTTGCTCCAGGACTCCGAGCTGTAGTCCGGCGCGTCCGGCGTCATGATGTCGCCCCAGCCCTGCTTGGCGATCTCTTCCTCGGTCGCATGCGGATTGCCGGTCACCATGACCGAGTTGAGGCCGACCTTCAGCGCCCCCTCCGCGTACCGGTCCTCCTCGTGCGCCATGCCCGCCGACAGACCGAGCCGCTCGGCCAGCCCGTTGGCGTTCTGCACCAGGGCACGTACGCCCCACTCCCACTTCTCGCAGAAGTCCTCGAAGTCGCCCGCCACACCGCCGTCCCCGGCCTCCATCCCGGTCAGGGACAGCTCCTCGAAGCCCGCGCCCTGCAAGGAGGACGTGGCGGAGCTGCCGGACTTCTTGAGCTCGTCGATCGCGCCCTTGAGCCCCTTCTCGATCAGATTGAGCGACTCCTCGTTCCAGTTGATTCCGTCGCCCTTGCCGCCCCCGGCACCCATCAGAAGTCCCCCACCTGGTCGTTGCTCCCCACAGCCACCTCGTCCGGCACGATCCCCCGCGCGGGCGGGAAGAGCATGGAGCCGTCCTCGTCCGCGATGTCGACGGCCACGCCCGTCGGGCCGTCCAGCGCGGGTACGACGGCGTCCAGCAGCCGGGCGCCCAGGACGGACACGTACTCCCACGGCTGGTCCGGCGCACCGCCGCTCTCGATGGCAAACCGCGCCAGCGCCGCCTCGTGAGTGAACGCGAGGATCCAGCGCACCCCGCCGAAGGACCGCGTCAGCAGCTGGTCCTCACCCGTCGTGGGCACCAGCACCGCCGCACGCCGGAACTCCCCCAGCAGCGTGCCGGGATCCCCGGTCCCTGCACGCATCGCGGCTATCTCCAAGGTCACATCCATCGCCCGTCGTTCCCCTCCGCCCCCCGCAACCGATGCCTCGGCACGTCTCGCGGGATCTTCTGATCCCACAGACATTAAAACTAATCTCTCGAATAGTTGAACGTGAACATCCACGCAGCCCGGCATCTGTTCGGTTCCGATCGCGGACGAAAACGATCAGTTTGCCGAGGAGGCCGCTGCGGCTCCCTTGACAGGCCGGAGTCCGCGCTGGATTACTGGGCTCACCGAATGGTCGGTCGGTATCTGCCGAGGGGCGGGAGGTCGCAGGTGGGGGACGGTGCGGAAACCGAGCGCGGACCTGCGGAAGCGATCCTCGGCGCCGACCGGGCCGCCACCGCGCCGGGCACCGAACGGGTCGAGATGGGCGAAGGGTTTGCGACCGTGCGGATGCGGATCACCGCCGAAACGGGGGCTCGGAGATGACGGACGAACTACTCGATTCCGGCGAGCGGTTGAGCGCCGAGGAGCTGCGCCACCTGCAACTGGAGCGGCTGCAGAGCACACTGCGGCACGCGTACGCGGACGTGGAGCTGTACCGGAAGAAGTTCGACGCGGCAGGGGTGCGGCCCGAGGACTGCCGCACGTTGGACGATCTGGCGAAGTTCCCCTTCACGACAAAGGCGGACCTGCACGAGACGTACCCGTTCGGCATGTTCGGTGTGCCCATGGGGGACGTGCGCCGTATCCACGCCTCCAGCGGCTCGACCGGGCGCCCGACGGTCGTCGGATACACCCAGCGCGATCTCGACACCTGGGCCGACCTGGTGGCGCGCTGCATCCGCGCTGCGGGCGGCCGGCCCGGGCACAAGGTGCATGTCTCGTACGGCTACGGGCTGTTCACCGGCGGACTGGGGGCGCACTACGGCGCCGAGCGCGCCGGCTGCACCGTCATTCCGGCATCCGGCGGGATGACGGCACGGCAGGTGCAGCTCATCCAGGATTTCCGGCCCGAGATCATCATGGTGACGCCGACCTACATGCTCACGCTGCTGGACGAGTTCGAACGCCAGGGCGTCGACCCGCGCGGCACCTCGCTGCGGGTCGGCATCTTCGGGGCCGAGCCGTGGACGGAGGCGATGCGGCGGGAGATCGAGGAGCGGTTCGCTCTGCACGCGGTGGACATCTACGGGCTCTCGGAGGTGATGGGGCCCGGGGTCGCCCAGGAGTGCGTGGAGACCAAGGACGGGCTTCACCTGTGGGAGGACCACATCTACCCGGAGATCGTCGACCCGCTGGGGGAGGAGCCGTACGCCGCGGGGCAGCAGGGCGAACTGGTGCTGACGACGCTCACCAAGGAGGCGCTGCCCGTCATCCGCTACCGCACCCGGGATCTGACCCGGCTGCTCCCGGGTACGGCGCGGCCGGCGTTCCGCCGTATCGAGAAGATCACCGGACGCAGCGACGACATGATCATCCTGCGCGGCGTCAACGTCTTCCCCAGCCAGATCGAGGAGATCGTCCTCGACATCCCCGCTGTGGCCCCGCACTTCCAGCTCCAGCTCACCCGGCAGGGACGGCTGGACCACCTCACCGTCCTGGTGGAAGCCCGCCCGGTGGCGACGACCGCGGAACGGGAGAAGGCGGCAGCCACCATCGTCCGCCGCATCAAGGAGGGCATCGGGGTGACGGTTGAGGCCCGCGTCGTCGATCCGGAGACGATCGAGCGCTCCGTCGGCAAGTTCCGCCGGATCAGGGATCTGCGCGGGGAGGACGCCGCTGCCCCGGCGTAGGGGCGGCAGCTCAGGTCGCCGATGGCTTCAGCAGTGTTTTGACCATGCCGTCTTCCTTGCGCTGAAACGTGCCGTAGGCACGCGGCGCCTTCTCCAGGGGGAGCGAGTGGGTCGCGAAGTGGTCGACGCCCAGCGGGTCCTCGTCGGTCAGCAGCGGGATGATGTCGTCCACCCAGTTGCGCACGTTCGCCTGGCCCATACGCAGCTGGATCTGCTTGTCGAACAGCTTCAGCATCGGCAGCGGGTCGGTGGCGCCCCCGTAGACGCCGGAGACCGAGACGGTGCCGCCGCGTCGTACGACGTCGAACGCCGCGTTCAGCGCTGCCAGCCGGTCGACCCCGGCGCGCTGCATCACCCTGGCGCTCAGTGCATCCGGCAACAGGCCGACCGCCTGGTGCGCGGCCTTGGCCAGGGGTGCGCCGTGCGCCTCCATGCCGACCGCATCGATGGCCGCGTCCGTGCCCCGGCCCTGCGTCAACTCCCGTACGGCAGCGCCCAGATCGTGATACTCGCGCAGGTCCAGGGTGTGTACGCCGTGCGCGCGGGCCCGCTCCAGGCGGTCGGGCACCAGATCCACGCCGATGACCAGCTCAGCGCCCTGGTGCAGCGCGATCCTGGTCGCCATGTCGCCGATGGGGCCCAGACCCAGCACGGTGACGCTGCCGCCCTTGGGGATGTCGGCGTAGGCCACCGCCTGCCACGCGGTCGGCAGCACGTCGGACAGATACACGAACCGCTCGTCCGGCGGCCCGTCCGGCACCTTCACCGGCAGATGGTTGCCGAACGGCACCCGCATGAACTCCGCCTGGCCGCCCGGCACCTGGCCGTACAGCTTGCTGTAGCCGAACAGTGCACCGCCGCTGTCGTACTCCCTCACCTGTGTGGTCTCGCACTGCGACTGGAGCCCCTGTTGGCACATCCAGCACGTGCCGCAGCTGACGTTGAACGGCACGACCACCCGGTCCCCGGGGGAGAGGGCCGCGACTTCCGGCCCCACCTCCTCGACCACCCCCATCGGCTCATGCCCCAGGATGTCGCCCTCGGCAAGGAATGGCCCCAGCACCTCGTACACATGGAGGTCCGATCCGCAGATCCCGCTCGTGGTGATCCGCACGATGATGTCGTCCGGCTCCGTGATCTCCGGATCCGGCACCGTCTCGACGCTGACGTTCCGCTTCCCTTGATAGGTGAGAGCCCTCATGTGTCCTCCAGGTTCTTTGCGGCCGTGGTACGGCGGCGCGCCACGACGGCGAGGGTCGGGCGGAAGTTGCGACGGCCGCAACCACTACGCACGGGTCTGGTTCAACCGCTGCGCCGCACGGTCGTTCAGCGCGCTGACCGCGGACTGCCAACGGGAACGGCCCTCCCGGCCGGAGTCGTCCGGCTCGGGCAGCAGCCGAGAAACCAGCTCATTGGTGCGGGTCACCAACGCCGGGGCGACCCCGTACGCCTTGGCACCCAAGTGCGCCGCAGGCGTCAGCACCACCCGCGTCCGGCGCTGCTCGAGCGCCCGGACGATGCGCTCGGCGGCGCGCAGCGCGTCCATGGACAGGCCGGGCAGCCCGGCGAGGGTGGCGAACCAGGCGAACTCCTTGCCCTCGTCGCCGGACAGCTCCACCTGGTGGTGCGAGCCTGTCCGCATCAGGCCCGGATGGACGGCGGTGACGCTGACCCCGTGCTCGGCCTGCTCGGCGTGCAGCCCGTCCGCGAGTGCTGCGACGGCGGACTTCGCGCACGAGTACGGCAGCAGATGCGGCACCGGCAGCAGTCCGCCCACCGAGCCGATCACCCCCAGCCGTCCGCCCGCCGGGCTGTCCCGCAGGTGCGGGAGGGACTCCATCGCGGTGTGCAGCGAGCCGAAGAACATCGTCTCCATCGCACTGCGGAACGCCTCGGTGCCCGACTCCTCCGCGGGCCCCACCTGGATGTTCCCGGCGTTGGCGATCACCACGTCGAGGCCCCGCTGGTCGGTCGCGGTGCCCTCCACCAGCTCATGGACGGCCGCCCGGTCGGTCACGTCGCACACCCGTCCGGTCACGGTGGTGCCGCGTGCCCTGCGGCGGAGCAGTCCGACGGCGCGGTCCAGCTCCTCCTCGTCCCGCGCCGCGACAGTCACGTCGCAGCGTCGCTCCACGCACTGCCGGGCCAGCAGCAGCCCCAGCCCCCGTGAGCCGCCTGTCACCAGCACCGACAGATCCGAGAGTGTGTCCATGCCCGCTCTCCTTCGGACGGAGGTGTCGGTACCCGGCGGTTCCCCGCATCCGCCGTGTCACACCCGTCGCAGGCAGTGGGACGGTGCGAGTGTGCGAGAGGAAGCGGAGGTACCCGAGGGGGGAGAGCGACCAAGGAGCAGCACACATGCAGATCGGTTACAAGCTCGCCACCGAGCAGTACGGTCCCCAGGAACTGATCCGCCAGGCCATCGCCGCCGAGGCCGCCGGATTCGACTTCGTCGAGATGAGCGACCATTACCATCCGTGGCTGGACGACCAGGGCCACTCCGCGTTCACCTGGAGCGTGCTCGGCGCCATCGCCGCCAAGACGGAGCGTATCCGGCTGGTCACCGGTGTCACCTGCCCCAGCATGCGCTACCACCCGGCCATCGTCGCCCAGGCCGCCGCGACGATGGCGCTCGTCTCCGAGGGCCGCTTCGTACTCGGCGTCGGCTCGGGGGAGCGTCTGAACGAGCACGTGACCGGGGTCGGCTGGCCCGCCGTGTCGGAACGGCACGCCAGGCTGCGCGAGGCCCTGGAGATCATCCGGCTGCTGTGGCAGGGCGGCTACCGCTCCTACGAGGGCAAGTACCTCAGCCTCGAGGACGCCCGCGTCTTCGACCTGCCTCCCGAACCGCCGCTGATGGCGGTCGCCGCCGGCGGCCCCGCCTCCTGCCGGATCGCCGCCGAACTCGGCGACGCGCTTTTCGCCACCGAGGAGAAACCCGAGATCGTGCGCCACTACCGGGAGGCGGGCGGTACCGGGCCCGGCTACGCCGAGGTGCCGATGGCCTGGGCGGAGAGCGAGAGCGAGGGCGCCCAGTCGGCGCTGAAGTACTTCCGCTGGGCGCTGGCCGGCTGGAAGGTGATGAGCGAACTCCCCAACCCGGTCAACTTCGAGGCCGCCACGGCGCAGGTCCGCGAGGAGGACATCCGGGAGCGCTTCGCCTGCGGCAACGACCCGCAGCGCTTCCTGGAGGTCGCCAAGCCCTTCGCGGAGGCCGGCTACGACCGTCTGGTCCTGATGAACGCGGGCCCGGATCCCAGGGGCTTCCTGGACTTCTGCGACGCGGAGCTGATCGGACGCCTCAAGCGGGGCGAATAACCGGTTGCGCGGGCAGCGGCCCTGCGCTGGGGTACCGGAGGACCCAACTGACGCCCCCGAAGGGACCCCTCGTGGCGCGAGCCGTGACCCTGATCCGCTCCCAAACCCTCTCCGACGTGGCCGAGTACGCCTACGCGGCCACGGCACCACCCGAAGCCCGTCTGATCTTCCTCGCGGGGGCCTGTCCGCTGGCCGCCGACGGCACCGTCACCCCCGTCGGCGACTACGCGGGACAGGCGGCCCGGGCGGTGGACAACCTGCGCACCGCCCTCGGCGAGGCGGGCGCGGACCTCCAGGACCTGATCAGCACCAGGGTGTTGGTCGCCTCCAGCCGGCAGGAAGACCTGGTGGCGGCCTGGGAGGTCTACCGCGACGCCATGGGCGCCCACGACGTCCCCAGCACACTGATGGGCGTCACCGTACTCGGCTACACCGATCAGCTGGTCGAGATCGAGGCGATAGCGGCAGTACGGGACTGACCAGGCGGGCCCACTTCGCTGCGCACCCGGCGCGGGGGCTGCGCTTGCCAGCCCTGCGCCCTGGGGGTACCCCCTGCTCGAAGAGCTTGGGGGAGCAGACCTCCCAAGCACAGCAGGGGGAGACGCGCCCCGAAGGGCGCGGGGAACTGCGCGACCAGCCACAAAGGACCCGCAGTCGGTTACGGCGCTAGCCCGGCAGCTGGAACGGCACCGTGTTCCACGGGCCGGCGGGCGCCCGCAGCAGCGCGCGGTGCGCCTCCAGCACCTCGGTGTACCACTCGCCGAACCGCTCCTCGTCGAAGTGCAGACAGCGGCCCATCACATACGCCGCCGAGAACTCCGCCCAGGAGCGGTAGGTGCTCCGTACGCCTGCGCTCACCCGGTCGATGGCGTCGTACATCTCGGCGCGGGTCGCATAGCGGGCGCCACGGCCCCAGCGGGCCATCTTGGAGGCCCGGCCCAGATCCCAGGCCGCGATCGTACGGACCATCTCGTCGGGACCGAGCAGTTCGTCGGCGCGGAACCGGGCCTCGTAGCGCAGGATCTTGCCGACGAGTTCGCGCATGTCCGCGATGAAGGTCTCGAACTCCGGCCCGGGCGGCGCGTCGATGACGTGCCGCAGTGTCGCCTCGACGCTGTCCCGCCACAGACCCGCGTCCACCGGGCCGCGACCGCCGTGCTCCTTCTGCAGCGCGATCCGGGCGCCCAGCACGAAGTCCCAGAACCAGGGGCTGATCTCGCACTCCAGCAGCCGCTGCTGGGTCTCCAGCCAGTCCTCCCTGCTGCTGACTCCCCAGCTCTCCTCCAGCCGCTCGATCTCGGCGCTGTAGCCGGCGCCGTGCCAGTCCAGGGTGTTCCACGGGTCGCCGTTGCCGTAGCACAGGTGGGCCCCGCAGGCCAGGCCGTGCAGCAACGGGCCCTGCTCCGGGGCCCCGGTGCGGCGGGTGACGAGGCGGTCGGTGAGCGCATGCGGGTCGAACAGCTCCTCGTGCAGGTCCGACCACACCTCCCGCTCCTCGTCGTCCACCTGGAACATCTCCTGGCAGGGCGTCGCCGCGTTGACGACCAGCACATCCACCTCGGGCGGCAGGATGTCGGCGAGGGTGCCCAGCGTGATGAACTCGTAGACGACGTACGGGTGCGGGCGGGGCAGCACGCCGTCGGTGTAGACCTGGGTGATGGTCCTGGCGATGCCGTCGGAACCGGTGATCTCGCTGGTGAGCATCTGCCGCTCGGCGGGGTTCCGATCGGCCTGCTCGATCGGCACCGGATGGTAGACGCCGTGTTCGGCGAGGGCGCGCAGATAGGTGTAGCTCTCGTCGACCTCGTGCAGTTTGTACAGCCGCCGCTCCAGATCGGCCGGGGCCTTCCAACAGCCTTCGTCACCCGCGTACTCGATCACGGGGAAGATGTCGTCGTGATCGTCCTGCTCGCCTACCGCGTACACCCTCGCGCCCCGTTCCCGGCCCCGCCGTTCCCGTACCGAGGCCCCTGACCATGATCGAACGGTCACGCTACCGCTCTTGGCGGGGTGGCCGGACGCCGGGGCGGAATCTTCCCTCCCGCACTCGGCTACGCCCAGAGCGGCTGGATACCCACCACGCCCAGCAGCGCCAGCTTCTCCGCCGCGTCCGTACCCGGCGCCGCCGTGTAGAGCACCACCCGCAGATCGCTGTCGGGCGCTACCAGGACATCGCAGTCCAGCACGATCGCGCCGACTTCCGGATGGTCCACCGTCTTGGTGTCCATGGTGTGCCTGCCGACCGTGCCTTCCTCCCACAGCTGCCGGAATACGGGGCTGCGCTGCGAAAGTTCGGCCACCAGGCCGTGCAGTCCGGGGTCGGACGGATAGTGGGCGGTCGCCGCGCGCAGGTCGGCCACCGCGGCCACCTCGAATCGCGCCGCCTGCTCGGCGGTGTGCCGTACGCGAGTGGGCCGCCCGGTGAAGTGCTGCCACAGCACGTTGCGTTCCCGCCCGCGCAGTGGCGAGGGATCACCCATCAACGCGGCGAACAGTGGGTTCCACTCCAGCAGTGTCCACGCCGCGTCGTAGACGCTGACCGGCGTGCCCGCCAGCTGTTCCAGCAGCCGTCGCACGCCCGGCGACAGCCGGCTGGGCAGCCGTCCGCCGTCCGGCAGCGCGCGGCCCCCCAGGAGGAAGAGGTGGCGCCGCTCGTCCTCCGACAGCCGCAGCGCCCGCGCCAGCGCCGCGAGCACCTGTCCGGACGGCGAGGCGGCGCGGCCCTGCTCCAGCCGTACGACGTAGTCCACCGAGATGCCCGCGAGCCCGGCCAGCTCCTCGCGCCGCAGCCCGGCTGCTCTGCGCGCCCGGCCCGTGGGCAGCCCGGAGTCGGCCGGGTCCGCCCGGTCCCGCCACCGCCGCAACGTGCGGCCCAGCTCGCTCATGCGTCCAGTCTGCGGGCCGCGCTGCGGAGGGCAAGGGCCGGCCCTGGTACTGCTTTTCCCAGGAAGAACCGGCTACTCCCGGTGATCGCCGTCCCGCACCAGGGTGGGAGCCATGAGCAACACACCGACAACACCGACCGGCCCGGTCACTTTGATCACCGGCGCCACCCGGGGCCTCGGCCTGGAGACGGCCCGCCGGCTGCATGCCGAGGGCCACATCGTCTATCTCGGAGCCCGCGACCCGGAACGCGGTGAGCGCGCGGTACGCGAGACGGGCGGGCGCCTGCTGCCGCTCGACGTCACCAGCGAGGAGTCCGTACGAGCCGCCGCCGAACTGCTCGGCGCACGCGAGCAGCACCTGGACGTCCTCGTCAACAACGCGGGCGTCTCCGGAGCTGTCATGACGGCCGAGGAGACGACGGCCGCCAACATGAGCACGGTCTACGACACCAACGTCTTCGGCGTCGTCCGCACCACCCGCGCCTTTCTGCCGCTGCTGCGCGCTTCGCGGGCACCCGTGGTGGTGAACGTCAGCAGCGGGCTGGGCTGCATCGGGGCCGTGGGCGACCCGAAGGTCCGCGAGGTCGCCGTGCCCGACTGGCTGCCGGCGCTCGCCTATGCCTCGTCGAAGGCGGCCCTGAACATGGTCACGGCCCAGTACGCGCACGCCCTGCCCGGCTTCCGGATCAACGCCGTCGACCCGGGCTTCACCGCCACCGACTTCAACGGCCACCGCGGTCGGCGGACGGTCTCCGAGGGCGCCGAGATCATCGTGCGGATGGCCCGCGTCGGTCCGGACGGTCCCACCGGCGGCTGCTTCGCCGACCACGGGGCACTGCCGTGGTGAGCGGCCGGGGGACGCACGACGTGCCCCGTGTCGAGCTCGTCCACGACCTCGTCTGCGCCCGCTCCTACCTGGCCTTCACCCGGCTGCGGCGGGCCGTCGCGCGTCACCGCGCGGAGGGCGGCGCGGCCGAACTCGTCCTGCGCCCGTTCCGGATCCGGCCCGAGGCACCGGCCCGGGGCGAGCCGCTGTTCGAGGTGCACCGCCGCGAGCGTGGCGAGGAGATCGCCCGCGCCATCCGCGCGGACCGCACCCTGGGCGCGGCCGACGACCTCACCTTCCGCTTCGACCGCGCGGTCTTCACCAACACCTACGCGGCCCACCATCTGACGGCCCAGGCCGCCGCCCAGGGCCGCGCGCTCCGGATGGCCGCCCGCCTCTTCCGCGCCTACTTCACCGACGGCCTGCATATCGCCGACCCCACGGTGCTGGCCGGGCTGGCAGCCGAGGAGGGCGTACGACAGGAACCGGATCTCACCGGCCAGCTCGATGCCGAACTGGCCCACACGCGGCTGCTCGGCAGCGAAACGGGCCCGGTCTTCCTCCTCGACGGCCGCCAAGTCCTGCACGAGGAGCCGACGGAGGAGGAACTGCTGGCCCTTCTGAGGGAGGGCAGCGGCTGAAGGTTCGGCTCAGTCCGTCTCGTACCGGGGGCGGCGGCCCAGGGCAGCTCGCCGACGGTCGGTGGCGGCCAGTTGGGCGACCTCCCGCAGGACGCCCACCCGGCCGCGGGCCAGCAGTCGGCCGACCGCTGCGAGCAGCCGGGGCCGGGTGACGATGTCGGTGGGCATCGCCCGGTGGTTGACCATCTCGAAGAGGCTGTCGGCCACGCCTGCGCGACGCATCCCGCGCAGCACCTCGGGCAGGACGGCGGGCAGCGGTGCGAGGCTGCCGATGTCGGTCGCGAACCAGTACGGCTCCACGAACTCCGCGTCCCGCCACGCGCCCCAGCGGCGCAGTGCCTCGTCCAGCTCTGCCGTGTCCCCGCCGCCCGCGCCGAGTTGCCTGGCGACGGTCTCCGCCAGCCGAGCCGCCTGGAGGAAGGCATCGCCGATACCACGTCCTGCTGTCGGGTCCTTGAAGTGGCCCGCGTCGCCCACCAGCACCCAGCCGGGGCCGGTCGGTTCGCGGAAGTATCCCTTCCAGTGGGTCGTCCCGTGCGGCTCACCGACCAGCCGGGCGCCGGCCAGCGCCTTGGCCACCGGCTCGGAGGCCCGTGCGTACTCCAGCAGGCTGCCGGGCAGCCCGGCGCGGAACTCGCGCAGCCGGGCCGGATCGACCCCCACCTGCACCTGGTAGAGCCCGTCGTCGGTGGGCAGTCCGAGCACCACGCGGTCGGCCCAGCGGTGGAAGACGAAGGTCGGATCCCCGATCTCGGCGTCCGCGAAGTAGCCCCAGAACAAGGCGAACTGATTGGGCGTCACATGGTAGGAACGGGCGCCCGCCAGCCGCGCGACGGTGGAGGCGCGGCCGTCGGCACCCACCACCAGCCGGGCCCGCAGCACCCGCTCCTCGCCGGCGCCGCCCCGGGTCGCCGTCCCGGTGCCGCTCCGGGTCTCCTCGCCCCCCGTGGCCGAGGAGACCCGGACTCCCGTCACCCTGCCGTCCTCCGCCCTGACCAGGTCCGTCACCGCGGTACGGGTCAGCAGCGCGGCGCCCGCGTCCTGGGCGGCCCTGACGAGTACGGGGTCGAGCCGGAAGCGGCGCACCGACATCACTCCGCCGGGATCGCCCGGGCGCACCGGCCAGGTCGCCGGCCAGCGCACATCGCCCACACGTGCGTCGGCCCGCGCGATCATCGGGGCACCCGTCGCGCGCAGCTCGTCCAGAACGCCGAGCGAGTCGAGGAAGGACAGCGCGTCGGCCTCGAAGACATGGGTCGAGGGGGTGTCGGAGGGCAGCTCCGCCTTCTCCACCAGACAGACCTCGAACCCCTCCCGGGCCAGCAGCGTCGCCAGCGGAGCCCCCGCGCATCTGGCCCCGACCACGACCACGTCGTACTGCTCGTCACCGCTGCTCATCGCTGCCCCTCGCGTTGTCCGCGTGCTGCACGTGCCGTAGCCTGACCAGTAACCTAGTCATTGCTAGGTTCTTCTGAGCTGACTAAACCTAAGGACTGCTAGGTTGTCAACCGACAAGCCCCGCAAGCGCATGAGCGCGGAGCAGCGCCGTACCGTCATCGAGGAGGCCGCCACCGAGGTCTTCGCCGCGCACGGCTACCAGCGCGCCTCGATGGAGGAGATCGCCCGCCGCTCCGGCGTCTCGGTGCCCGTCGTCTACGACCACTTCTCCTCCAAGCGCCAGCTCCATCGCCGCCTGCTGGAACGGCACTTCGCCGACCTGCGCCGACTGTGGCGCGAGCGGCTCCCCGACCCCGGCGCGGGCGGTGCGCCAAAGGAGCTGGGCACCGAGGAGGTGGCCCGGGCCTTCGACGCCTGGTTCCGCTACATCGAGACCCACCCCTACGCCTGGCGGATGCTCTTCCGCGACACCACGGGGGACGCCGCGGTCCGCGCCGACCACCAGGCCGTCATCGCCGAGAGCCGCGACGCGCTGCTCCCCTTCTTCGCCCGGCTGGTCGGCATCCCCCTCCATGAGGCCCCCGACAAGGCCCCCGACGAAGAGACCCGGATCGAGGCGGAGATGGCCTGGGAGGTGTGCCGCAGCGTGCTCCAGGGGCTGGCCCTGTGGTGGCACGAACGCCCCGAAGTGCCCCGCGAAAAGGTGGTGTCGGCCGCGGTCGACGCCGTGTGGACCGGCTTCGAGCGCTCCCGTGTCACCCGGAAGCGGCCCTGAGCGGGACACGATCGACATGGCAGGATGGAACTGCCGTGCACGTTCGGTCGGTTGCAGCGCGCGGCCCGTCAGCAGGAGGGGGCAGGATGAGCAGTCTCAACAAAGGGATCGGCAAGGTGGAGGTCACCCTCAAATGGGACCCCAGCCCCATGGGGGAGCCCCCGCACGACCTCGACATAGTGGCCGCCACGTACACCGCGGACGCCCCCTACGGTGAGCCCGCCTACCTCGTCCACTTCGACAGCCGCTCGCCGGACGGCACCATCACCCTGAACCGGGACAGCAAGACCGGCCAGGGGTTCGGCTCCGACGAGGTGATGACCCTCGAACTGGAGCGGCTGGCCGACACCTACGCACGGGTGGTCGTGGGCGTCGCCATCCAGCAGGGCGAGGGCCGCAAGACGTTCGACCAGGTGCCCAACACAGCGGTGCAGATCCGCGAGGGCTACGAGGAGCTGTCCGCGAACGACTTCTCCGGCGTCGCGCGCTCCACGGCCGCGACGGTCGCCGAGTTCGTCCGCGGCGAGGCGGGGGAGTGGCACCACACCGTCGTGCTCCGCGGCTATGACGGCGCCCCCGAAGAGTTCGCCTCCCACATGGGCATCCCGGACCAACGCCCGTCCTGACTCCCCGCGCGCGTTGCGCTGCGCTGTGCCGCCTCGCGCTGTGCTGCGCTGTGCGGTGCCGCCCTCGCGCCGCGCCGCGCCGCGCCGCGCCGCGTTGCGCTGCTGTGCTTGGGAGGTCTGCGCGTGGGGGTACCCCCTGCTCGAAGAGCTTGGGGGAGCAGGGCTGGCAAGCGCAGCCCACCGGCCCGCACCCGGCGACGATGCGCCGGCCCCTCCGAGGGGCGGCCGTCGCCCGGGGGGTGCGGGCCGTTTCTTTGCCGTCTGCGGCCCGGTGGCCGCTGCGCTTGCCCACCCTGCGCCCCTGGCGCAGACTGCCCAAGCGCAGCCGGCGCTGCGCCGCAAAGCGCTGCGCCGCAAAGCGCTGCGCCGCAAAGCGCTGCGCCGCAAAGCGCTGCGCAGCCCAAGCGCTGGGCCGCAAAGCGCCGCGCAGCCCAAGCGTTGCCCCGCAAAGCACCGCGCAGCGCAACGCAGGGCAACACCATGCGGGGCCCTACAACTCCTTGAGCCGCACGTTTCGGAACGACACCACGTCAGTGGCCCCGTGGACTTGGAGGCCGAGATAGCCGGAGGCGTAGCGGCGACCGTCGGTGCCGGGGTCGTCGCCCCGCGGCGGTTCGAAGACCTGGCCGCGGTCGTTCTCGAACTCGTTGATCAGCCTGCCGTTGCGGTAGATCTCGTAGTGCTGGCCGATCACCCGGATCTCGTAGTCGTTCCAGGTGCCCTTCGGGGTGACGCCCGCGCCCGCCAGGCCGACGCGGTCGAACCCGTAGACGGAGCCGGTCTTGTACATGTCCCCGTCCGGGCGGTCCAGGATCTGCAACTCGTGGCCGTACTTGATGGCCACCCACTCCGGACGCGACTCCTCCGGGTGGTCGTGCACATCGGGGAACCGCACGAACACGCCGCTGTTGGCCCGGCCCTCACCCGGTGCGTCGTCGCGGAACTGGAGCTTCAGCGAGAAGTCCGCGTACTTCCGCTTCGGATACCACAGCATCCCCATGCCGTCGACCTTCGCATCGCTGGTCATGGTGCCGTCGTCGTTGAGCCCGAACCTGCCGCCGCCGACCTGCTCCCAGTTGGCGAAGGACTCCTTGCTGCCGTCGAACAGATCGCGGTAGCCGGTGTTCTGGCCGGGGGTGCCGATGCCGGAACTCTTCGCGGCGCGATTGATGAGCTGCTGCTCGCGGGCGACGATCACGCCCTCCTTGACGAGCTGCGCGGTGACACCGCGCACGTGCTTGAGGAACAGAGCCTGTGACGTCCACTCCTTCTCGTCCTCGATCAACTCGTTGACGGTGCAACGGCGCTTCGTCATCCGATTGGGTACGCCGGTGTCGACGGTGCCGACGATCACCGTCTCCCGCTCGTCGTACTCCGGACAGTCGGGAGCGGGCACCCCGCCGCCCGCCACGACGCGGAAGGACACCTTCTGCGGCTCGGAGGTGTTGCCCGCCTTGTCGGTTGCGCGGTACGTCACCGCGTGATGGCCGGCCCGGTCGACGACCAGTGGCCCGGAGTAGGTGACGTACGGCGCGCCGTCCAGCGAGTACTCGATCTTCGCCACGCCGGACTTGTCGTCCGCCGCGGTCACCGTGACCGTGGCCTTGCCGACGAAGTTGCCGTCCGAGTTCTTGCTGCCCTCGGCCTTGCCCTGGGTCGTCGGCGGCGTGGTGTCCACATCCGGCGGCTCGACGACGGTGAAGCTCACCGCCTTCTCCTCCGCCGTGTTCCCGGCCTTGTCCTTGGCCCGGTAGCGGACGGTGTGCGTGCCCGGGTCGGTGACCGTCACGGGGGCGGTGTAGGGCTGGAAGTCACCGCTGCCGAGGGCGTATTCGACGGTGTCGACGCCCGAACCCGCGTCCGAGGCCGTCACCGTGACCGTCGCGCTGCCCAGGTAGTTGCCGGCCTCGTCCTTGTCGCCCTCCACCGTGGCGGAGGTCTGCGGCGGCGTGGTGTCCTCACCCGGATCGCCGCCGGTCACCACCAGGGTGCCCTGCATCTGCTGATGCCCCGGGATGGTGCAGTGGTACTTGTAGGTTCCCGGGGTCAGGGTGACCTCCGCCGTGTGCTTGCCGCCCTGCGCGTCGTTGGGCGAGGCCAGGATGTTGAGGTCGACGTCCTGGTTGTAGTCCGGGTCGGAGGTGACGAAGGTGAGGGTGTGCGACATACCGGAGGTGTTGCCGGTGGCCGCGCTGTTCTCGAAGACGATCGTCGCCTTGCCCGCCACCGCGGTCGTCGGCGCCGAGGCGTACTTCGTCATGTCGTCGTCGGCGGTCCAGGTCAGCACCTGCTCAGCTGCCCCGGCCCCGCCCCGCTGGGCGCCTGCGGTCCCGGCCGGAGCAGAGCCCTTGCCCCACGCCGTGGCGGAGGTGAGACCGAGCACCATCAGCAGCGCCGCCAGCAGGGCCGTCAGCAGTCTGCGCCGCTCCCGTCTTTGCCGGCGCCTCACCCGTGCGCTCGCCGTCATCGGCCCGTCCCCTTCCGCAGTGCCGGTTCGGCCATGTCCTCAGGGCTCGGCGTCGGCTCGCCGCCCTTGTACGTCACCCGCCACAGCGCCGACTTCTCGTCGGAGGTGAAGAACCCGCGCCCGTAGTCCAGGACGTACAGCGCCCCGTCCGGACCGAACTTCCAGTCCATGAGGTTGCGGATGCCGCCCTCGCCGACGGGGACGATCCGGTCCAGGCTCTCCGGGTGCGCTGGCAGCGCGCCCACGGTGTCGCCCTCGGGCATCACCAGTGCGTGCCGTGGCTGGTCACCGTCGTAGAAGTCGCCCACGAACCACTTGCCGTCCCAGTAGGAGGGCCACTTCTGCTGCGACGGGAGTTCGTCGTCGTACCGGTACAGCGGCCCGTTCATCGCCGCCTGGCCGCCGCCCTTGAGCCAGGAGAGGGTGAGCTTCTGCTCGGCCTGCTGGTAGCTCGGAACGCCGTTCTCGTCGCGGGGGAAGTCGGGACCTCCGCCCTGCGGGGAATACCAGATGTTGTTGTTGCGGGCCGGCGGGATGTTGACCAGACCGTCGTTGTTCGGCGACTCGTTCTTCAGATGGTCGCAGTCGTACCAGCCCAGCGGCTTGCTCGGGTCGGGCAGATTGCGGTCGCGGTAGGGCTGCTTGTTGCCCATGCAGTACGGCCAGCCCTGGTTGCCCGCGCTGGTGATCTTGGCGAAGGTGTCGTACTTCGCGGGACCCCAGGTCGGGCTCGGCGTCTGCGCGTCGGGGCCGACCCAGCCCGCGTACAGGGTGTCCGTCTTCTTGTCGACGGCGATCCGCGACGGATTGCGCACGCCCATCACATAGATCTCCCCGCGGGTCTTGCCGCCGCCCTCATCGGTCTCCTTGCCGGTGAAGAGGTTGCCCTTGGGGAGGGTGTAGGTGCCGTCGTCCTCGGGGTGGATACGCAGGATCTTGCCGTTGAGGTTGTTGGTGTTGCCCGCGGTACGGCGCGCGTCGGCGAAGGAGACGCCCTTGAAGTTCGGCTCCGGATTGTTGCCCGAGTAACCGTCGCTGAACCGGGAGGAGTTGTTGTCCCCCGTTGCGATGTAGAGGTTGTCCTTGGAGTCCCAGGCCATGCCGCCGCCCGCGTGGCAGCAGCTGTGGATCTGGACCGGCCACTTGAGCAGCACCTTCTCCGAGTCCAGGGCCAGCTTGTCGGTCGCCTTGTCCAGGGTGAAGCGGGAGACGCGTCGCTCGGCCATATGCGTCTCGCGGTCGATCTCGCTGTGCGGCGTGTAGTGCAGATAGACCCAGCCGTTCTCGGCGAAGTCCGGGTCCAGCTCGATGCCGAGCAGCCCCTCCTCGTTCTTGACCAGCTCGTCGCCGCCGCCCTTGTTGCCGAAGACCGTCAGCTCGCCCGCGAGGGTGACTTTCTCCGTCTTCGGGTTCCAGATGTGCACCTGGCCCTTGCCCTTGCCGATGTCCGGGTCGTTCCAGTCGGTGACCACCGGCTGGTCGGCGTCGCCGCCGCCGCGGCCGATGTAGAAGACCCGGCCGTCCTTCGCCGTGACCACACCGTGCGGCTCACCGATCTGGTCCGACTGGCCCGGCTGGTTGGGCTTGGTCAACCGCTTCGCCTCGTAGTTGGACGAGATCGCCGCCTGGCAGTCGGCCCGCGCCAGCCGTGTCGTCCACATCAGCGCACCCCGCAGATGGCTGCGGAAGTCGGTCTCCGCGAAGCTGGACCTGGTGCCGCCCATGGCGGTGTAGAACGAGCGGCCGCCGTCGTAGTCGCGGCACCAGGAGACGGGGTGGTCCCAACTGCCCGCGTCCTGACCGGGGTCGTAGCTGTTGGTACGGACCCGTGCGACCGTGTGCACCTTCCCTGAGGGGCTCTCCCGCCAGTTGAGCCACTTGTCGGGGCGCTTCCACTCGACGGGCAGCTCCTTGGTCGCCGGGTGCTGCCGGTCGCCGACCTCGACGACGGCACGCTGCACCTTCGCCGGGCTGTGCTCGGCGGGGCGGGCGCCGATCAGCCCGGAGTACCAGTCCGAGTACGGTTCGGCGCGCGCCGCATCATGGATACCGAGGAAGCCGCCGCCCGCCTCCATGAAGCTCTCCAGCCCGGCCTCCTGCTCGGGGTCGAGCACATCGCCGTCACCGGTGAGGAAGACAACCGCGTTGAAGCGGCCCAGCCGCGGTTTGGTGAAGATCGCCGGGTCGTCGGTGGCCTGGATCGTGAACCGCTCCTGGACCGGCCCCTGTTGCCCGATCTTCTCGATGGCCTCGATCGCGGCGTCGACGGTGGGGGACTCCTCACCCGTCGCGCCGTGGAAGACCAGGACGCGTACGTCCTCGCTGCCCGGCGGGCTCGGCAGCGCCAACTTGGGTGCGGGTGCTCCCGGCGGCGGAGCCGCGAGCGCCGGTGCGCCGAGCAGCCCGGCGGCGAGTGCACCGGCCAGCAGCGCGGCAATCCTTCTGCGCCGGGGTCTCGCCCGTTTTGGGTGCGGTTGGAGCCGCATGCGTGATCCACCCCTCTTCCGTCACAGAAACGTGGCAGAAGCTAGACCTCTTTCGGCGGCTCGCCAAGGTCTATGACCACAACTCGACGAACTTTGTCCTGAGTGTGGATAAACAGTGCCGTCGGCGCTACCGTCCCCCTCGGCCGTCCTCAACTCGCCTCGTACGGCGCACCGTTCAGCACCCCGTACACCTCACGCCACGCCTCACGCCTCACGTATCCGGGGAGAACGAGAACGATGAGCGGAAACTCCAGCACCCCGAGCCGCCGTTCCTTCAGCAGAGGTCTGCTGGCTTCAGGCGCCGTCGCAGCGGTCGGCGGCAGCGCGCTGACCGCCGCGACCACGTCGTCCACGGCCGCACCCGTCCGCTCCGCGGCCGTACGCCGGGCGGGCAAGGGCGGCGAGACCCGGCGGATCAAGATGTATGCCGAGAAGCTCTCCGACGGGCAGATGGGCTACGGCCTGGAGAAGGGCAAGGCCACCGTCCCCGGCCCGCTCATCGAGCTGATCGAGGGCGACACCCTGCACATCGAGTTCGAGAACACCATGGATGTCGCCGCCAGCCTCCACCCGCACGGCGTGGACTACGACATCGCCAACGACGGCACCAAGATGAACAACAGCCACGTCGAGCCCGGCGGCAAGCGCACCTACACCTGGCGCACCCACAAGCCCGGCCGCCGCAAGGACGGCACCTGGCGCCCCGGCAGCGCCGGCTATTGGCACTACCACGATCACGTCGTCGGCACCGAGCACGGCACCGGAGGAATCCGCAACGGCCTCTACGGGCCCGTGATCGTGCGCCGCGAGGGCGACATCCTGCCCGACCCCGACCGGCAGTTCACCATCGTCTTCAACGACATGACCACCAACAACCTCAAGAAGGGCCCCGACTTCAAGGCGACGGTGGGCGACCGCATCGAGATCATCATGATCACGCACGGTGAGTACTACCACACCTTCCATGTGCACGGTCACCGCTGGGCGGACAACCGCACCGGACTGCTGGAGGGCCCCGAGGACACCAGCCGGATCATCGACAACAAGATCACCGGCCCCGCGGACTCCTTCGGCTTCCAGCTCATCGCGGGGGAGGGCGTGGGAGCGGGCGCATGGATGTACCACTGCCACGTCCAGAGCCACTCCGACATGGGTATGGCGGGCCTGCTGCTGATCGCCAAACCGGACGGCACCGTGCCGGGCCACGGGGACCATGGGGACCACGGGGGTCATGGGGGCCATGCGGGCCACCGCTGACCGCTGCGCGCCGAGGCCGCTGAACTGCGACAACGCACCCCTGCGTCGGGCGTGGTAGGGTGAAGTTGTTGCAGTTTTGGTACCCATACTTATGCGCGCCTGAGCTTTGTGGCTCGGGCGTGTTTTGTCTTCCGGAGCCTTTCTGGAAGGGGTCATTGCGGCGACGCGGAGCGTACGAGGTGTGCGACTCCCAGCCACCCTGAAGGAGAAGAAGATGGCATCCGGCACCGTGAAGTGGTTCAACTCGGAAAAGGGCTTCGGGTTCATCGAGCAGGACGGCGGCGGCGCCGACGTCTTCGCCCACTACTCGAACATCGCGGCCCAGGGCTTCCGTGAGCTCCACGAAGGCCAGAAGGTCAACTTCGACGTCACGCAGGGCCAGAAGGGCCCGCAGGCGGAGAACATCACCCCCGCGTGAAGCTGACGCTTGACGCATAGCACCATCACTGAGGCCCGCACCGACCAGGTGCGGGCCTCAGCGCTGTTCCGGACCGACCGGCTACGCCCTGTTCCGGACCGACCGGCTACGGCAGCATCCACGCCAGCGCATGCGACTGGAGCAGCACCAACAGGCAGATGGCCAGGAGAAGCAGCGCGCTCCAGCCGATGGCCTTCCGGAAAAGGACGGCCTCCTTGCCGAGCAACCCCACCGCAGTAGCTGCAATCGTCAGATTCTGCGGGCTGATCATTTTGCCGACGACCCCGCCGGAGGTGTTCGCGGCGACCAGCAGCGTCGGGTCCAGCCCCGCCTTGTCGGCCGCGGTCTGCTGAAGGGTGGCGAACAGCGCGTTGGCCGAGGTGTCCGAGCCGGTCACCGCGGTGCCGAGCCAGCCGAGGAGCGGTGAGAGGAAAGCGAACGCCGCACCCGCGCCCGCGATCCAGGTGCCGATGGTGATGGTCTGGCCGGACAGGTTCATCACATACGCGAGCGCCAGCACCGAACCCACCGTGAGAAGCGCCCAACGCAACGTAAGCACCGTACGGGCGAACTCCCGCACCGCGTCCCACGCACGCACCCGGTAGACGGCGGCCACCAGCACCCCGCACAGCAGAAGCAGCGAGCCGGGGGAGGACAGCCACGGGAAGACGTACGTGGTGGTGGAGGACTGCTCCCCGGAGGCCGTGAGCACCTCCCCGTCGAGCCCCGGCCACGGCACCGACACATCGCTGTCGGCGAGGAACTCCTTGGCGGGCTCCCAGAGCTTGGCGACCGAGAAGACGGCGATCACGATGAGATACGGAACGAAGGCCAGCACGATCCGGGCCCCGGACAGCGGCCGGGCCCCACCGTCCCGCTCCACCCCGTCGGGCGACCCCTCGCCGGGCACCCCCTCGTCGGGCACCCCGGCGCCGGTCGGCCCCGCGCCGGACGGCCCGGTGCTGCCGCCCGCCGCCTCCTGGCGCTCGCTTTCCGCCGCGCGGCGCAGCTCCTCCCGTACCCGCTCGCTCTCGGCCGGCCGCCAGACGCGGAGGAAGGCGACGACGGCCCCCAGCGCGACCAGCGAGGCGATGATGTCGGTGAGCTCCACGGAGATGTAGTTGGCGCTCACGAACTGCGCCACGGCGAAAGCCCCTCCGCACACCAGCGCGGCGGGCCACGTCTGCCGCAGGCCCGGCACCCCGTCCACCAGCGCCACCAGCAGCAGCGGGACGAACAGCGCCAGCAGCGGTGTCTGGCGGCCGACGTACGCACCGATGTCCGTGTAGTCGATGTCGGTCAGGGTGCCCGCGGTGATGATCGGCGTCGCGATCGCCCCGAACGCCACCGGAGCGGTGTTGGCCACCAGCACCGTGACGGCGGCCCGCACCGGCGAGAAGCCGAGCGCCATCAGCATCACACCGGTGATCGCCACCGGGGCGCCGAACCCGGCCAGCGCCTCCAGCAGCGCGCCGAAGCAGAAGGCGATGATGAGGGCCTGGATTCGCGGATCGTCACTGACGAGGTTGAAGGCGCGCCGCAGATCCGCGAACCGGCCGCTGGTGACGGTGAGTTGGTGCACCCACAGCGCGGCGAGCACGATCCACATGATCGGGAACAGTCCGAAGGTCGCCCCCTCCGTCCCGGCCAGCAGCGCCAGGTCCACCGGCATCCCGTAAGCCCACACCGCCACCACCACCGAGGTGCCCAGCGCGGCGAGCCCTGCCCAGTGGGCCTTCAGCCGCAGACCCCCCAGCAGTACGAACAGGGTGAGCAGGGGCAGCGCTCCCACCAAGGCGGACAGCGCGAGGCTGTCGGCCACGGGGGACAGGTCAGGCCGGTACATATCTCACCCTCGCCCTCGAACAGACCCGTGCCGAACTGATCGTTCCGCAAGGTTGGTTCGAGAACAGCCCGCTGTCCATAGGTCCGGCATCATGAACACATGGCCCGACGCAAATCCGCCCGCCCAGCACGCCGCCCCGCCCCGCCTTCGGTCTGCCCCTGCGGAGCCGCCCGCTACGCAGAGTGCTGCGGCCGTTTCCACCGCGGCGATGCGGCGCCCGCCACCCCGGAGGAGCTGATGCGCTCCCGCTACGCCGCGTTCGCGCTGGGGGAGACGGCGTATCTGCTGCGCACGTGGCACCCGGACACCCGCCCGGCGACCCTCGACCTGAGCGGTGGCCCCCGCTGGACCGGACTGGAGATCCTCGCCACTTCCGGCGGCAGCGCCTTCCACGACGAGGGAACGGTCACGTTCCGTGCGCACTATCTCGGAGCTGACGGCGAGCCCGGAGTGCAGGAGGAGCGCAGCCGGTTCACCCGGGTGGACGGTGTCTGGATGTATGTGGACGGAACCGTGGCCTGACGCCCGGCGTCAGTCCCCGCGACGTCCTGCGGGTACCAGCACAGCTCGCCGGCGTTGCCGTAGCTCAGTCCTCGGAGTCTTCCAGTACGCGGAACTCCAGTCCGGCGCGGATCAGTCGGCCGGTCAGCGCCTCGCCCATCGCGACGGAGGTCGTCACCTGGCCCGAGGTGGGCGGCAGGTTGTCGTGGGCGAGGCAGAGCGCACCCTCGGCGAGCATCTTGGCCGTCTCGTCGTAGCCGGGGTCACCGCCCGCGACCTCCGTGACCACCCGGCGCCCGCCGCCCCGGCCCACGAAGCGCACCGAGAACCAGCTGCGCGCCCGCCGCTGCTCGTCCGGTCCCTCGCCGGGGGCCAGCCGCGCGGCGAGGAAGCGCCGAAGGGGCGGCAGCTGCGCCGCGGCGAACAGGCCGCCCACGCCCGCGATGCCGCCGACGGCGACCGGCAGCCGCCGTACGGCCGCGTAGTGGCGGTAGGTGAAGGCGGGACCGTACCGCTCCAGCGCGGCGGCCGAGCGCCCCACGATCTGCGGGTCGATCGTCGGCAGCGGCACGGCCCACAGACCCAGCTCGTCCTCGCGGTGCACCCTGCCGGTGGGTGTGCGGATCGTACGGTGCACAGGGCGTGGGTCGGCGGCGCGGCGGGACTTGGCGGTGCGGAGCATCCGGTCGGCACGGGAGAAGGACAGCAGCGCGCTTCCCCACGTACCGCCGGAGAAGGCCGCGTTGGAGCGTACGAAGCCGTCCACGCTCAGCGGCATGCCCACCGGCAGCTGCTCCACGGTGAAGCGGGCGCCCAGGTCGTGCGGTACCGAGTCGAAGCCGCAGGCGTGCACGAGCCGCGCACCGGTCTGCTTGGCGCGGGAGTGGTGCCGCAGATACATCAGATCCACGAACTCCGGCTCGCCTGTGAGATCGAGATAGTCCGTACCGGCTTCGGCGCAGGCGGCCACCAGCCGGGTGCCGTACCGCAGGTAGGGGCCCACGGTGCTGGCCACCACCCGGGAGCGGGCCGCCAGTTCGGCCAGGGAGCGGGCATCGTCGGCGTCGGCGGTCACCAAGGGCAGCTCGGCAGTGTGCGGGTGCGCCGCGGCCAGACGGTCGCGCAGAGCCGTCAACTTCTGCTGACTGCGCCCGGCCAGCGCCCAGCGACAGGAACGGGGCGCATGCGCGGCCAGGTACTGCGCGGTCAGTTCACCCACGAATCCGGTCGCCCCGTACAGGATGACATCGAACTCTCGCTGGTCTCGCTCCGCTGCCTCGGCGTCCTCAACCACAGCAACCTCTCCGGGCCCAAGGGCCCTTACCGGCCTTACCGACGGGTAGTTCGGGTACGGCCCTCATTTCAGCAGACGCGACAGCCGCCGGTCCGCGAGGGGCTTCCCGCCGGTCTGGCAGGTGGGGCAGTACTCCAGCGTCGAGTCGCGGAACGAGACGGAACGGATGGTGTCCCCGCACACCGGGCACGGCTCGCCCGCGCGGCCGTGCACCCGCAGCCCGAGCCGCTTGCCCGCCTTCAGCTCGGCAGCCGACAGCCCCCGCGCCCGCTCCACCGCGGAGACGAGGACTTCATGCAGCGCGGTGTAGAGCGTGGTGACCTCCTCGTCGGACAGCTCGGCGGCGAGCCGGAACGGCGACATCTTCGCCGCGTGCAGGATCTCGTCCGAATAGGCGTTGCCGATCCCCGAGATGACCGACTGGTCCCGCAACAGCCCCTTGATCTGCTGCCGTCGGCCCGCCAGCAGAGCGGCGAACGCCTCGCGGTCGAAGGCGGGGGAGAGGGGGTCGGGGCCGAGCCGCGCGATCCCGGGCACCTCCTCCGGGTCCCGTACGGCATAGACCGCGAGCCGCTTCTGGGTGCCCGCCTCGGTCAGATCGAACCCCTCGGCCGGCTCGCCGGTCAGCTCCAGGCGGAGCGCGAGCGGGCCCTTGCCGGGGCGCGGCGGTGCGGCGGGCAGGGCATCCTGCCACCGCAGCCACCCCGCCCTGGCGAGATGGACGATCAGATGCACTCCGTCGTCCGGCCGACGACTGCCGTCCTGCTCCCCGCCCAGCGCCAGGTCGAGGAACTTTCCATGCCGTACGACCTCGGTGAAGGCCCGGCCTTCCAGCGTGTCCAGCGGCGGGTCGTACGTCTTGAGCACGCTGATCGCGACCGGCAGAACGCGCCGGACAGTGCGCCCGGTCAGCCGTTCCGCCAGAAAGCCCCGCAGTGCCTCTACTTCGGGAAGCTCCGGCATGGTGTCTCCTCCCGGGACGCGACCCGGCCGGGACGCGGGTCGTCAGACCAGCTTGGCCTCATGGGTGATCGGAGTGGCCTTCAGCGCCTGGCTCACCGGGCAGTTCTGGGCGGCTTCCTCGGCAGCGGAGGCGAACGCGGCCTGGTCGATGCCGGGAACCTCGCCCTCCACGGTCAGGTGGATACCGGTGATGCCCGTGCCCGGCTGGAAGTCCACGGCGGCCTTGGTGGTCAGCCTGGTGGGCGGCGTGCCCGCGCTGTTGAGACCGTTGGAGAGCGCCATCGAGAAGCAGCTGGAGTGGGCGGCGGCGATCAGCTCCTCCGGGCTGGTCCTGCCGCCGGGCTCCTCGGCGCGCGACGCCCACGAGACCGGGTACTGGCCGATGCCCGAGGAGTCGAAGGTGACGGTGCCCGACCCCTCCGTCAGGTTGCCGTTCCAGACCGTGTGGGCGGTGCGTGTGGTGGCCATCGTGATGTCTCTCCGTAACGCCGATGTCAACAGTGGCAAGTGGTCCCGCAAGTCTCGCAGTACCCGATCCTGCGCTCCCACCACACCCGCCGCACCTTCTGACGCGCCGAGGCGCCCCGATCCCGCTCAACCCGTTCAACAACTTCCGGCCGGACGAGGTCCCGTGCGGGGGTACGGTGTGACATTCAGCGGGTATCAAAGCGTAATCAGCATCGTGCAGAGAGTGAAAAGAGAGTGGGTGGCGCGTAATTATGATCAAGGGGATCGATGTCTCCTCGTACCAGCCCGAGGACTACAGCACTCGGGGCATCGAGTTCGTCTTCATCAAGGTCACCGAGGGGAAGTCCTACACCAACCCCAAGTGGGTCAAGCAGCGAAAGACCGGCCGCGACGCGGGCCTGGTCACCGGCTTCTACCACTTCGTCAGGCCGGGCAGCATGAAGACCCAGGCCGACTACTTCCTCTCGAAGATCAACCTCGTCGCGGGCGACATGCTCGCGCTGGACTGGGAGGACCCCAAGGTCAGCAACGACGAGAAGGACGAGTGGATCAAGTACGTGCAGGAGAAGGCCGACGGCCACAAGGTCCTGCTGTACTGCAACCGGGACTTCTGGCTGAACCGCGACAAGACGTCGTTCGCAGGCGACGGCCTGTGGATCGCGCAGTACAACGGCAAGCCCGGCGAGCCCGACATCAAGCACCGCTGGCGCTTCCACCAGTACACGAGCGACCCGATCGACACCAACCTGGGCGAGTTCGACAGTCGCGAGGCGCTGCGCACCTGGGCGGGCGGCAAAAAGGGCGACTCGCAAGAGAAGTGAGCAGGGTGCGGTCTTCGCGGGTGGTGGCCTAGGGTCCCGCCCGGCACCGGGGAGGGATACGCTCCCGTACATGCCGGAAGCCAACTCCCCCTCCTCGCCAGCCCGTGCCCGCACCGAAGACCGCGCCGCCCGCTCCGACGCCGGCGTTCGTGCGGACGCCAGTGTTCGTACCGACGATCCCGGAGCCGTGCCCGAACCCCACGGGTCGAACCAGCCGGGCAGGCCGAGCGAGGCGAACCGGTCGAACGAGCCGGGCGGGGCCGGTGAGCCCGGCGGAGCCGGCGGAGCCGGCGGAGCCGGCGGAGCCGCGGCGCCTGAGGAGCGGCCCGAGCCGGACGGGCAGTCCGGGCAGCGCACGCCGGATGAGCAGGCTGCGCAGCGCAAGCCTTCCGGCCAGCAAGCACCTTCCGCCCGACAGGAACCCTCGGGGCGCGGCAAGGCTTCCGGCCAGGACGACCGGCCCGGGGCGGACGAGCGGCCGGGTCAGGACAATCGGCCCGCGCCGAAGGAACAGGCCGGAGCAGGCGGGCAGTCCGGGCCGACGGAGCAGTCCGGGGCGGGCGAGCAGTCCGGGCCGGGCGGGGAGTTCGGGCGCGACGGGGAGCTCGGGGAAGGCGAGGCGGAGCGGCCGGCGTTGACACCGCGCCAGGCGCGGCGCATACGCATAGTCGTCTCCGCCGTCGTCATGCTCGCGGTGGCCGTAGCTCTGGTCATCCGGCTGGGCTCGGCGCCCTCGGTGCTCACCGTCGGCTTCTACGGCATCGCGCTGATCCTCTCGGGAACGGCCATCGCGCTCAGCCGCAGGGGCCGCACCCGGGTGGCGACGGCGGTACTGGCGCTCGGCTTCGTCCTCGTCGTGTTCGGCGAGTGGCTGCTGGGCTTCTCGGGCGGCCCCTGATTTGCTCATCCGTCCGGCCGTTATGACGTAGGCGGCGGTATGGCAGCGGAGACGCCGGAGACGCGGGCCTCGGACGCCGAATGCGAGCAGACGGCCGAGGTGCTGCCGAAGTCGTCGCCGAAGTACGGCTGGACGTGGACGAGTTCCAGCAGCGTCTCGCCGCGGCCCACCCGGCGCGTACCGACCGGTCAGTCGGTACGGCGGGCCGGGGCGGCGTCAGATCCACTCGGTGGCGTCGCCGCCCACCTGGCCGGTGACCCGTGCCCAGTCGTGGGGGCTGCCGGCCGTGCCCGGCGCCGCGGAGCCCGCCGGACCGAAGCCCACCGGGGAGAGTGCGTACCGCAGCAGTCCCAGCGGGCTTTCGGCCTCGGTCAGCCACGGTGCCTGGTCGAACGAGGGCTGCTCCGCACCCGCGGCTTCCCGCGCCGAGGGGCCCGGCTCGGCGCCGGGTTCGGCGGCGGGCAGGTCGTGCAGCAGCCAGTGGGCGGTACGGGCCAGCGAGAGCCGTACCAGCCGGGACCCGGCGGTGCCGGTGCGCTGCTCGGTGAGGGCCCGCAGCAGTCCGGCGGCCAGCAGATAGCCGGAGCCGTGGTCGAGCGCCTGGGCCGGCAGTGCGCCAGGGGCGAGATCGGGGGAGCTCGTCACCTTGCCCGCAGGGCCTGCCTTGCCCGCCGCCTCCAGGCAGGCGATGCCGGTGGCGGCCTGCACCAGGCTGTCGAAGCCGCGTCGGCGCTGCCACGGCCCACCGGCGCCCCACGCACTGAGCTGGCCCACCACCAGCCCGGGCCGACGGTCCATCAGCGACTCGGGCGCCAGCCCGTACCGGTCCAGTGCGCCGGGCCGGTAGCCGGTCACGACCACGTGCGCCGAGGCCAGCAGCTCCTCGAAGGTGGCCTGCCCCGCGCGGCTGGACAGATCGAGCAGCGTCGAGCGCTTGCCCAGGTCCGTGTCCGCGTGCGTGTCCAGGAACTCCGGCCGCTCCGGCGCGTCGATACGCAGCACGTCCGCGCCGAGCAGCGCAAGCGTACGGGTGGCGACCGGGCCCGCCAGGACCCGCGTGAGGTCGAGCACGCGCAGGCCGCGCAGCCCTCCCGGCCCGGGCGGGCCGTCCAGCGGGAGCGTCGGGGCCCCGTCCAGCCTGCTGAGGGCCACCAGCGGGGTGGGACCGACGGCCGCCCGCTGCGGGTGCACCGCCCACTCCTCGGGGGCCCGGACTGCGACGGCCAGCCCGCCCTCCGCGTAGACCGCCTCCTCGACGTCCAGCGCCTGACGGCCCGCCAGCTCGGTGGCCACCCGGCCGGCCGCCGCCTCGTCCTCCGCGGGGCCGTGGTCGGGCATGCCGAGCGCGGAGAGCAGCCGGGCACGGTGATGCGGGTAGTTGGCGTGGGTGCGTACCCAGCCGTCGGCCGTACGCCAGAACCGGGACAGCGGAGCGAAGGTCACCGGAGCCCGGCCGTCGATGCGTACCAGCCGGTCGCTGTGGAAGGCGGTGGCCACGGCACCGTCGTCCACCCGGACGGGCGGCAACAGCGCGCTGCGGGCCCGTACGCACGAGAACTCGGCCGCCGCCAGCGAGCACACCGCCACGGTGGCGGAGGCCAGCTCCAGCACGGGCAGCGCGGAGGGGAGCAGGCCCGGACGGCGCTCCCGCGAGACACGGGCCAGCAGCGCCGGATCCCCGCCGAGCGCCGTCCACGCCTGCGCCGTACCGGACTGCTGTACGGCGGGCCCGGCGGGGGCCGTGCCTTCGAGGGCCGGTGGGCCGTCGTCGGTGGCGGACGCCGCGGGGCCGGTGGCCGGCGCGGTCCCGCCGGACCGGCCTCCGCCGGGCTTGCCGCCGCGCTCGAACTCGCCGGGTACGAACTCGGTGTCGGGCTTCGGGGTGCTCGCGGAGTCGCGCGTGGCGAGATCCCGAGCCTCCCTGGGCTTCCCAGCCGCAGAAAACTGATCCATAGCGCGCATTTTGACACCCGTCGGCACCGGATCGGGTGACGGCGGGGCGGTGATGGGCTTAGGTTGCGGCGGCCGGTTGTCGGAACGTCGGACTGCTGGTCGGCCGGACGGTCGTCGAGATGACGGAGGCGGGTGGGGACGATGCGGCGGACGTGGGCCGTGGTGCTCTCGGGGGTGGCCGTGTGTACGGCCGTGAGCGGGGGACCGGCAACGGCCGGGCAGCGGGACGGCGGTGAGCATGCCGCGCCGGCGCCCAGCGTCGGCGATGCCCTGCGGAAGGCCACTACCGGTGACGCCGGGTTCGGCTGGTCCGGCAAGGACAGCGGCAGCACGGCCCGGTTCCGCGGGCTGTCGGCCGTCAGCCGGTCCGCCGCCTGGGTGGCGGGCACCGGCGGCACCGTACTGCGCACCGGGGACGGCGGCCGGACGTGGCGCGACGTCTCCCCGCCGGGCGCCGAAGGGCTGGAGTTCCGCGACATCGAGACGTTCGGTACGCGCGGCGCCGTGGTGCTGGCGATCGGGGAGGGCGACGCCTCCCGGGTGTTCCGCACCCAGGACGGCGGGGCGCACTGGCACGAGACCTTCCGCAACGCCGACCCGGCCGCCTTCTACAACTGCGTCACCTTCTTCGACCGCCGCAACGGCCTGATCGTCGGCGACCCGGTGGACGGCAGGTTCCAGGTCCTCGCGACCCGCGACGGCGGTCGCCACTGGCGGCTGCTGCCCTCGGACGGTATGCCCGCGGCACTGCGCGGTGAGGCGAACTTCGCCGCCGGCGGGCAGTGCCTGACCAGCGCGGGCGGACGGCACGCGTGGTTCGCGACCGGCGGTGCCGACACCTCACGCGTCTTCCGCACCGCCGACCGGGGACGGCATTGGCAAGCTGCCGAGACCCCCGTACCCGCCGCCGAACCCGCCCGCGGCGTCTTCGGGCTCGCCTTCCGAGACCCTGCGCACGGGCTGGCCGTGGGGGGCGACTACGAACCCGGCGAGCCGGCCCCGCGGGCCTCTGCCGTGACGGGGGACGGCGGTTCGAGCTGGACGGCGAGCGCCCGTCCCGTTCCCGGCTACCGCTCGGGCGTCGCCTGGCTGCCGCACACCAGGCGGGCCGCGGTGGCTGTCGGCCCGACCGGTTCGGACCTCACGCTCGACGGCGGGCGCAGCTGGCGGACGTTCGGCAGCGGCTCCTACGACACGGTCGACTGCGCCCCGGACCTCGGATGCTGGGCGGCGGGCGAAAAGGGACGGGTGGCGCGACTGGAGGCAGCGCGCCAGTAGCTCCGGTCGTCCCTCAGGCCGCCGTCGCGGGCCACGGCTGCGTCGACGTGGCGTACTCCGCGGCGGCGCCCTGGAGCGCGGCCAGGCCGTGGGCGATGAGGGGTTGCTGCTCCGCGCCTCTGCGTACGCAGGTCAGGATGCGGCGTATCGGGGCGTGCGGCCCGGACAGCGGGACGCGGGTCACCGGCAGTCCCGCGGGTACGCGGGCCAGCCGGGGGATCAGGCAGATGCCGAAGCCGTGCGCGACGAGGGAGGCGACCGCCGTCCAGTCGACGGCCGCCTGCGCGACCCGGGGCGTGAATCCGGCCGCCGCGCAGGCGGCCAGCAGCAGCTGGTGCTGGTCGTTCGGGTCGCCCGCCCGGATCCAGGAATCCTCTGCAGCGTCGGCCAGCGTCACCCCGGCGGTGCCCTGGGCGTCCTTGGCTTCCGGAGAGCGCCGTGCCAACCGGTGGTCGTCGGGCACCAGCAGATCCTGCGGCTCGGTGAGCAACGGGTGCTGGCGGAACTGGCGGTCGTCCGGAGGCGGGCTGTCGGGCGACGGCAGGACGACGGCGATGTCGGCAGCGCCGCTCAGCAGCAGGCCGTGGCGGTCCTCCGCCGGGTCCTCGGAGATCTCGACCGCCGCCTGGGGCCACTGTTGCCGCAGTTGTGCTGCGGCAGGAGCGACCAGCGTGGCGAGTGCGGTGGAGATCGAGGTGAAGCGCAGCCGTCCGGCGCCGCCGCGCCGGTGCGCGGCCAGTTCGGCAGCCGCACTTTCCCAGTGGGCATGCAGCGCGTCGGCGTGCTCCAGCAGCGCCAGCGCAGCGGGAGTCAGCCGTACCCGGCGGCCCACCGGCTCCAGCAGCCGCAGGTCCAACCGGGCCGCGAGCTGGCGCAGTTGCTGGGAGACGGTGGACGGCGTCAGATGCAGCGCTTCGGCGGTGGCCGTGACCGTGCCGCACCGGTGCAGCACCCGAAGCGTCTGGAGACGGGGATCGATCATTTCCCCATCATGTCGCTGAGTCGAACGATTCGGTACGAAAACTTTCGATGGACTCGTACGGTGTGCGACAGCCACGCTTCGGAACATGACTCATGGGCTTATTTCATCGGCGAACGCCGGGGCAGCCTCGGCAACATCCTCCGCGTCCTCGGTGGCCTCTGCTTCTTCTGTGGCGGACGCGGTCGTCGCGGGCCTGGTGGCCGGGTACGCCGTCGCCATTCCGGTCGGGGCCCTCGCTGTGCTGCTGGTGAGCCTGACCGCCAGGACCTCGCTGCGGGTGGGCGTTGCGGGCGCCCTGGGAGTGGCGGTCGCCGACGGTGCCTACGCCACCGTGGCGGTGGTGGGCGGGGCCGCCGTTGCCCGGGCCGTCGAGCCGATCGCAGACCCGCTGCGCTGGACGGCCTCCGCGGTGCTGGTGCTGATGGCCGCCCGCTCGGCTCGTACAGCCGTACGGGCGCTGCGGCAGGTGCGGGCGGACCGGCGGCGGCAGCAGACGCGGGCGGACCGGCTGCAGCTGCAAACAGCACCGCCCGGCGGCGGCCGACTCGTCCGCGGGCCCGACGACCGTCCTGCCGACGGGTCGGACGACCGTTCAGCCAGCGGGCCCCGTGACCAGTCCGTCGGCGGGCCCCGTGACCAGTCCGTCGACGGGTGCGGTGACCGGTTCTCCGACGGGCCGTGCGGTCCGGCGCCGGACGCCGCCAAGTCGGTCCTCCCCGGAGAAGCGGCGCTGGGCACTCCCTCCCGCGCATTCCTGGGGCTGCTCGGTCTGACCCTGCTCAACCCCTGGGCGATCATCTACTTCTCCGCGCTGACGCTCGGCAACCAGCGACTCGGCGGGCCCGGCGGGCCCGGCCGGGTGGCCTTCGTCGCCGGGATCGTCTTCGCCTCGGTGACCTGGCAGCTTCTGCTCGCCTCCAGCGGGGCGGCGCTGGGCCGCGCCCTCACCGGGCCGCGGGGCCGTGCCGTCACCGGACTGGCGTCGAGCGCGATCATCGCCGCGCTGGCGGTGGCCCTGGTGGCCGGGGCCGGGGGCTGAGTGCCGCGCGTGGGAATGAAGCGGCGAGGAAATTGATTGCCTCTTCAACCGACGACGTCGACCCGGCACCCCCGGACCGGACCGGCGCAGCCCTTCCGGGGACAGCCAAGGAACGGATCATGCTTGTTGTCACCGCGGCCTCCGGCCAGCTCGGCCGCCTGGTCATCGACGCTCTGCTCGACCGCGATGTGCCTGCCGGGCGCATCGTCGCCGCCGTACGTACGCCCGACAAGGCCGCCGATCTCGCCGCCCGGGGGGTGCAGATACGCGAGGCCGACTACGACCGGCCCGAAACGCTGCACAACGCCTTCCAGGGCGCGGAGAAGGTGCTGCTGATCTCCGGCAACGAGGTCGGTCAGCGCGTGGCGCAGCACCGGGCCGCCATCGACGCGGCCAAGGCCGCCGGTGCCGGACTGCTCGCCTACACCAGCGTTCTGCACGCCGACACCACCACCCTCTCCCTCGCCCCCGAGCACAAGGCGACCGAGGAGTACCTGCGCGCGTCCGGGCTGCCTTACAGCCTGCTGCGCAACGGCTGGTACATCGAGAACTACGCCCAGACCGTCCAGCAGGCCCTGGCCACCGGGGAGTTCGTGGGGGCTGCCGGTGCCGGCCGGGTCGCCTCGGCCACCCGCGCCGACTACGCCGCCGCCGCGGCTGCCGTGCTGGCCGGTGACGGCCACCGGAAGACGGTCCATGAGCTGTCCGGCGACACCGCCTGGAGCAGGACGGAGTTCGCCGAAGCTCTCACCGACGTCTCGGGCAGCAAGGTCGTCTACCGCGACCTGCCGACCGAGGAGTTCGTGCGCACACTCACCGACAACGGAGTCCCCGAGGACACGGCGCAGTTCCTCGGCCGACTGGAAGCCGACACCGCCGCCGGCACCCTGGCCGACACCCCCGGTGACCTCTCCCAGCTGATCGGCCGTCCCACCACCCCGCTGCGCGACGCCCTCGCCGCCCTCGTCAACGGCTGACCACCGCAACCGCTCCCGGCGCTTCAGCATCCCCTTGGCGAGCTCGCCCGTGGGGGGTGCGGAGCAGCCGGTCGGTGAACGAGGACGGCAGGCTTGGCCCTGGGGTCCGGGCCTGCGGACGCGTGGACTCCGGGGTACATGACTGATGTCCCTCCCATGGTGCTGCTGAGTGCTGACGATGCGTCACTACGGCTGCGGCTTCAGTGCCACCCTGGCCCGACTCCCCGTACATGGGGCCACAGCCATGGGGCCACGGCGCTTCCGCCCCTCTGGCGCCGCGTTGTTCTATGCTCACTGCAATCGAACACCAGGCCGAATTCTGGAGCCGTGATGACCATTCGCCGAGTCGTTCCCGATCTCACCTCCGAAGACCTCGACAAATGCCGGGAGTTCTACGCCCGGCTGGGCTTCGAGGAGGTGATGAACCTGGGCTGGGTCATCAACCTGGCTTCCCCCAGCAACCCGACCGCGCAGATCATCCTGATGACGGCCGACCGGGCGGCGGACGTACAGCCCGACTTCAGCGTCGAGGTGGACGACGTCGATGCCGCCTACGCCGCGATGGTCGACAGCGGTGCCGAGATCGTGCACGACATCCGCGACGAGCCCTGGGGGGTACGCCGTTTCTTCGCCGTCGACCCCGACGGGCGCATCGTCAACGTCGTCAGCCACCGATAGGGCACCCCCTCCCAGCACAGGGGAAACAGGTCGCGGAGGTGTCAGTCGTCCGGGTCCGGCTCCGCCAGCGTTACGGTCAGGCCCTGTTCCTCGAACTCCCGGCGTGCGGCGTCCGGGATGCCGCTGTCCGTGAGGAAGGTGTCGAACAGGTCCGGGCCGCCGATCCGGGCGAAGCAGCGCACGCCGACCTTCGAGGAGTCCGTGACGACCACTGCCCGCCCGGCCCGCTCGGCCATCAGCCCGTTGATGCGGCCCTCCGACTCGTCGTAGACGGTGGCACCCTCCTTGGGGTCCATACCGTTGGCGCCGATGAAGGCTATGTCCACGGTGATCTCGCCCAGCACCAGCTCGCTGTAGGGGCCCGTCAGCTCGAACGTCCGGGAGTGCGCCACCCCGCCCGTGAGGACCGTCTTGATCTGCGGCCGCACGGCCAGCTCATAGGCGATGTTCAACGCGTTGGTGACGATGGTCAGATGCGGCTGCGGACCGGGTTCGGCCAGGTCTGGGCGGGTGGTCAGAGCGCGGGCGATCTCCGTGGTCGTGGTGCCGCCGCTCAGCCCGACCACGTTGCCGCGCTCCACCATCGCGGCGGCGGCCCGGGCCAGCGACTGCTTCGCTCCCACGTGGTGCCCGCGCTTGTAGCGGATCGGCAGGTCGTAGGTCACCGCGCTGAGCACCGCGCCGCCCCGGGTGCGGGTGAGCAGCTGCTGCTCGGCCAGCGCGTCCATGTCGCGCCGCATCGTGGCGGCCGAGACCTCCAGTGCGGTGGCCGCTTCCTCGACCTCCACGCTGCCGCGCTCTCCCAGCAGTTCGAGCAGGGCGTTCATCCGCTCATGGCGCTTCACCTGAGGTCTTCTCCTTCTCCCGCCCCTCGCCCCCGAGTACGCGCAGCAGTCGCGCCGCCTCGCTCCGGACCGCCTCCCGCGCCGGGGCGACGTACTTGCGCGAGTCGATGAGCGCGGGATCGGCCTCCAGTACCTTACGCACGCCCTGGGTGAAGACCGAGACGAGATGCGTCGATATGTTGATCTTGGTCATCCCCGCCGCGACGGCGGCTCGCAGTTCCTCGTCCGGAACCCCCGAGGAGCCGTGCAGCACCAGCGGCACCGACAGTTTCTCGCGCAGCTGCCCGATCAGCTCCAGATCCAGCTTCGCCGTGCGTTCCCGCATCGCATGCGAGGAGCCCACCGCGACGGCCAGCGCGTCCACGCCTGTGGCCGCGATGAACGCCTGGGCCTCCTCCGGGTCGGTCCGCACCCCCGGCGCGTGCACTCCGTCCTTGCCGCCCACCTCGCCCAGCTCCGCCTCGACGAACACGTCCCGGTCGTGGCACCAGGAGGTCAGCCGCGCGGTCGTGGCCACGTTCTGCGCGTACGGCAGCGTGGAGGCGTCGATCATCACGGAGCCGACCCCGGCCGCGACACCCTGGCGGACCAGCTCCGCCTCGGTGATGTGGTCCAGATGCACCGAGACATCGGTCCGCGCCGCCTCTGCAAGCGCGAGGGTCGCGCGGGTGATCGGCAGCAGACTGCCGTGGTACCGCACGCAGTTCTCGCTGATCTGGAGGATGAGCGGGAGGCCGGTGTCGTCGGCCGCCGCGACCAGCGCCTCGGCGGTCTCCAGATGGATGACGTTGAAGGCGGCGGCGCCGATGCCCGCCGCACGGGCGTCGGCGAGGATCCAGGCGGTGGGAACGAGGGGCATCGGGGACTCCTTGACCAGGAGAAGGACGGGAGGGCGGGAGCGACGGGAGACGGAGCGACGGGAGGACAGGAGGGAGGGGAGGACAGGAGGGGAGAGGCACGGAGGGCAGAGGAGGCAGCGGAGCGGGTAGCTCGGGGGCGCGGCCATCAGGGGCGCACTCCACCATGCCGCCCTCCCGTCAGCCGTCCAGCATCACCGAGCGGGTGAGGCTGCGCGGGTTGTCCGGGTCGAGCCCCCGGACCCGGGCCCGCTCCAGCGCGACCCGGTGGACCAGCACCAGATCGGCGAGCGGGTCACGGGCGTGGCATACAAACCGGGCACCCGTCGCGGTCACTTCGCCCTCCAGCCCCTCCGGCGCTGCACCGAACAGCCAGGTGACCCGCCCGGGCGCTGCGATGGCTATCGGCCCGTGCCGGTATTCCAAGGCGGGGTAGGACTCCGTCCAGCTCTGGGACGCTTCCCGCATCTTCAGCGCCGCCTCGTTGGCCAGGCCGAAGGTCCAGTCCGTGCCCAGGAAGGTGAACTGCTCGGCGTCCAGCCACTGCTGCTCCAGCGGGCAGGCCAGTGCCTCCTCCGCGTCGCTCACCGGGCCCGCCAGATCCTCGCCCAGGTGTGCGCGCAGCAGGGCGAGGGCCGAGGTGGCGAAACGGGTCTGCACCACGGACTTCTCGTCGGCGAACGGCAGCGCGACCGTCTCGTCCGACAGTGACGTCGCCGGGGTGTCGGGGTCGCCCAGCACCGTGACGGTCGGGATCCGCCCCCGCATCGCCTCCAGCACGCGCAGCACCTCCGTCGTGGTGCCGGAGCGGGTGATCGCGACCACCGCGTCGTACCCGCGGGCCTCGCCGAGGAAGGCTTCCGAAGCGGCGAACGCGTCCGTCACGCCCAGCCCGGCCCGCTCGCGCAGCGCCGCGTAGGACTGGGCCATGAACCATGAGGTCCCGCAGCCGACCACGGCCACGCGTGCGCCCGCCGCCGGGAGCGGGGTGGCGCCGGAGCCGATCTTCGCGGCTGCCCGCCATGTCTCCGGCTGGCTGCGCAACTCCTGCTCCATGTATGCCGTCTCGCCCATGCGTGGGACCCCCTCCTGGACCGGAGCCCCTGCGGCCCGGTACTGGTAAAGCTGCGCAAAGTTGCGTGAAATCTCTGACTTTCACGCAACTTTACGCACTACCAGCCGTGGCTGTCCATCCCACTCCCGGGTGAACGCCCCCGGCGGCTCAGCCGGTGACGGCTCTCCGTGTCTCCAGGTGGACGCAGCCGAACTCGACCGGGCGAGGGGCTCGCCCGGTTGCTCCGCTCCAGGCAGCAGCGCAGCGGGGTGCCGCCCTCGTCGCCCACCACCCGGCGCGGGGCGCCCGCGTCGTCCCGCGTGGGCTTGTGGATTGGCGGGGGTGTCCATAGCATCGCCGGTGTTACATCAGTTGTGTCACAGTGCTGGGGGCCCGATGGCAGCAGCGGAGGAACACGCCCGAGCCGCCGCCGGGGGCCCACTGGCCGGGGTGCGCGTCGTGGAGCTGGCCGGGATCGGACCGGGGCCGTTCGCCGCCATGACGCTGGCCGACCTGGGTGCCGACGTCGTCCGCGTCGACCGGCCCGGGGGCGGCGCGCTCGCCGTCGCACCGGAATACGACGTCACCAACCGCAACAAGCGCTCCGTGATGCTCGACCTCAAACAGCAGGCGGGAGTTGCCGCAGCCCTCTCGCTCGCCGAGCGCGCCGACGTGCTCGTCGAGGGGTTCCGGCCCGGCGTCGCCGAGCGCCTCGGCATCGGCCCCGAGGTCTGTCTCGCCCGTAACCCGCGCTTGGTGTACGGCCGGATGACCGGCTGGGGCCAGGAGGGGCCGCTGGCCGAGCGGGCCGGGCACGACATCGGCTACATCGCCGTGACCGGAGCCCTGGGCATGACGGGGCCGGCCGAGGGGCCGCCCGTCGCACCCGGCAATCTGCTGGGCGACTACGCAGGCGGCTCCCTCTACCTCGTCATCGGCATCCTGGCGGCGCTGCACCACGCGCGCGGCCCGCAGGGTGCGGGACAGGTCGTGGACGCGGCGATCGTGGACGGCACGAGCCACCTCACAGCGATGATCCAGGGCCTGCTGGCGGCGGGCAGCTGGCGGGACCGGCGCGCCGCCAACCTGCTGGACGGCGGCTGCCCCTTCTACGGCACCTACGCCACCTCCGACGGCGGTTTCATGGCCGTCGGCGCACTGGAGCCCGCGTTCTACACGGAGTTCGTGCGCCTGCTCGGTATTGCGGACGAGGCACCGCCCCGAGAGGACCTCGCCGCGTGGGGGGAGCTGCGGGAGCTGATCGCCGCCCGGTTCGCCTCCCGTACGCGTGCGGAGTGGACGGACGTCTTCCAGGACACCGACGCCTGTGTCGCCCCCGTGCTCTCACTGACCGAGGCGCCGTCCCACCCGCATTTGGCGGCGCGCGGCACCTACCTCGAACACAGCGGTATCACCCAGCCCGCGCCCGCGCCCCGGTTCTCCGCGACGCCCACCCGCGTCGTCTCCGGCCCGGCCCGACCCGGCGCGCACACAGCAGAGGTCGCCCGCGACTGGGACGTACCGGACCTCGCCGCGGCCGACCGGGCATCCGCCGAACCCACCGCAGGCGCCGCACCCACCACCCCCGCCGCACCGCGCGAAGGAGACCACCCCACCTCATGAAGCATCAGATGAAGCGGCAGATCTTCACCGAGGACCACGAGGCCTTCCGGCAGACCGTGCGCACTTTCCTGGCCAAGGAGGTGGAGCCGTACTACGAGCAGTGGGAGCGGGACGGCGTCGTCTCCCGCGACGTGTGGCGGGCCGCGGGGCGGCAGGGGCTGCTCGGCATCGCAGTGCCCGAGGAGTACGGCGGTGGGGGAGAGCCGGACTTCCGCTACGCCGCCGTGCTGGCCGAGGAGTTCACCCGTGCAGGTGCCCCAGGGCTGGCGGTCGGGCTGCACAACGACATCGTCGGCCCCTACCTCACCGGGCTGGCGACCGAGGAGCAGCAGCGCCGCTGGCTGCCCGGCTTCTGCACCGGCGAGACCATCACCGCCATCGCCATGACCGAGCCCGGCGCCGGCTCCGATCTGCAGGGCATCCGCACCACCGCTCAGGACAAGGGCGACCACTGGCTGCTGAACGGCTCGAAGACGTTCATCTCCAACGGCATCCTCGCCGACCTGGTCGTCGTCGTGGCCAGAACGACCCCAGAGGGCGGCGCGCACGGGCTGAGCCTGCTCGTCGTCGAGCGCGGCACGGCGGGCTTCGAGCGCGGCCGCAACCTCGACAAGATCGGCCAGAAGGCGCAGGACACCGCCGAGCTGTTCTTCACCGACGTACGCGTGCCCAAGGAGAACCTGCTCGGTGAGCTCAACGGCGCCTTCACACACCTGATGATCAATCTGGCGCAGGAGCGGATGGCCATCGCCGTCGCCGGGATCGCCGGTGCCGAGCAGCTGCTGGAGCTCACCACCGAGTACGTCAAGGAGCGCACGGCGTTCGGCCGACCGCTCGCCAAGCTCCAGCACATCCGGTTCGAGATCGCCGAACTGGCCACCGAGTGCGCCGTCACCCGTGCCTTCCTGGACCGCTGCATCGAGGAGCACACCAGGGGCGAACTGGACGCCGTACACGCCTCCATGGCCAAGTGGTGGGCCACCGAACTGCAGAAGCGTGCTGCCGACCGCTGCCTCCAGCTCCACGGCGGCTACGGCTACATGAACGAGTACCGGGTCGCCAAGGCGTTCACCGACGGCCGTATCCAGACCATCTACGGCGGGACCACCGAGATCATGAAGGAGATCATCGGACGGTCGCTGCTGAACTGACCCGCCGGGCCGGCCGCCGAGCCCTTCGCGCAACCCGTACCTCCCGCACCCGCATGAAAGGCACCCCCTCGTGAGCTCAGAAGCGTTCGTGTACGAGGCCATCCGCACCCCACGCGGGCGCGGGAAGGCCAACGGCGCCCTGCACGGCACCAAGCCCGTCGACCTCGTCGTCGGCCTCATCGACGAACTGCGCCGCCGGATGCCCGACCTGGATCCGCAGGCCGTCGACGACATCGTGCTCGGCGTCGTCAGCCCCGTCGGCGACCAGGGCTCGGACATCGCGAAGATCGCCGCCATCGCCGCCGGGCTGCCCGACACGGTCGCCGGTGTCCAGGAGAACCGCTTCTGCGCCTCCGGCCTGGAGGCGGTCAACATGGCCGCCGCCAAGGTCCGTTCCGGCTGGGAGGACCTCGTGCTGGCGGGCGGTGTGGAGTCCATGTCGCGGGTGAAGATGGGCTCGGACGGCGGCGCTTGGTTCAACGACCCGATGACCAGCTTCGAGACCGGCTTCGTCCCCCAGGGCATCGGTGCCGACCTCATCGCCACCCTGGAGGGCTTCGGCCGCCGGGACGTGGACGAGTACGCGGCGCGCTCGCAGGAGCTGGCCGCACACGCGTGGAAGGAGGGCCGATTCGAGCGCTCCGTGGTGCCGGTACGGGACCGCAACGGGCTCACCGTCCTCGACCACGACGAGCACATCCGCCCCGGCACCACAGCCGACAGCCTCGCGGGCCTCAAGCCGTCGTTCGCCGCCATCGGGGAGATGGGCGGATTCGACGCCGTCGCACTCCAGAAGTACCACTGGGTCGAGAAGATCGACCATGTGCACCACGCCGGCAACTCCTCGGGCATCGTGGACGGTTCGGCGCTGGTCGCCATCGGCAGCGAAGAGGTCGGCAAGCGGTACGGGCTGCGCCCCCGTGCGCGGGTTGTTTCCGCTGCCGTCTCCGGTGCTGACCCGACCATCATGCTGACGGGCCCGGCGCCCGCGTGCCGCAAGGCCCTCGCCAAGGCCGGGCTGACGGTCGACGACATCGCTGTCGCGGAGATGAACGAGGCGTTCGCTGCGGTGGTGTTGCGGTTCGCGCGCGATATGGACCTCCCCTTGGAGAAGGTGAACGTCAACGGCGGTGCCATCGCCATGGGGCATCCGCTGGGGGCCACGGGCGCGATGCTGCTCGGTACGTGCATCGACGAGCTGGAGCGGACGGATCAGCGGTACGGGCTGGTCACGCTGTGTGTGGGGGGTGGCATGGGGATCGCCACCGTTGTTGAGCGGGTGTAGCTGCCGCCGTACCCACGCCGTTGTCGTTGCTCGCCGGTGCGGCGGGCAAAAGGAGGAGACCACCCATGCCTGAACCCACTACCATCCGCTGGGACAAGGACAGCGACGGGATCGTCACGCTGACCTTCGACGATCCGGACCAGTCCGCGAACACCATGAACGCGGCCTTCCAGACCTCCCTCACCGCGATCGCCGACCGGCTGGAGGCGGAGCGGGAGGGCGTACGGGGCGTCATCATGACCTCCGCCAAGAAGACGTTCTTCGCGGGCGGCGATCTGCGGCTGCTCATCCAGGCACGGCCCGAGAACGCCCAGGAGGTCTTCGACAACGGGATGCGCATCAAGCGTGATCTGCGCCGTATCGAGACCCTCGGCATCCCGGTCGTGGCGGCGATCAACGGGGCCGCGCTCGGCGGCGGGCTGGAGATCGCGCTGGCCTGCCATCACCGTGTCGCGCTCGATGCGCAGGGCTCCAAGATCGGCTGCCCGGAGGCCACGCTGGGGCTGCTCCCGGCCGGCGGCGGTGTCACCCGTACGGTACGGCTGCTCGGCATCACCGACGCGCTGCTGAACGTGCTGCTCCAGGGCCAGCAGTACCACCCCGGCAAGGCCAAGGAGATCGGCCTGGTCCACGAGGTCGTACAGACGCCTGAGGAGATGCTGGCGGCGGCCCGCGCCTTCATCGAGGCCAACCCCACCGCGCAGCAGCCCTGGGACGCCAAGGGGTACAAGATCCCCGGCGGGACGCCCGCGCACCCCAAGTTCGCCGAGAACCTGCCGGCCTTCCCCGCCAACCTCAAGAAGCAGACGGGCGGCGCGCCCTACCCGGCGCAGCGCAACATCCTGGCCGCCGCCGTCGAGGGTGCCCAGGTGGACTTCGAGACGGCGCAGGTGATCGAGGCCCGCTACTTCGTGGAACTGGCCTGCGGGCAGATCTCCACCAATATGATCCAGGCGTTCTTCTTCGACCTCCAGGCCGTCAACGCGGGCCGCAGCAGGCCGGAGGGGATCGCCGAGCGCAAGGTCGCCAAGGTCGCCGTGCTGGGCGCGGGCATGATGGGCGCCGGCGTCGCCTACTCCTGCGCCAAGGCGGGCATCGAGGTCGTCGTCAAGGACGTCAGCCAAGAGGCGGCCGAGAAGGGCAAGGCGTACTCGGCGGGACTGCTGGAGAAGGCGCTCTCGCGTGGGAGGACCACCGAGGCCGAGCGGGACTCGCTGCTGGCGCGGATCACCCCCACCGCCGACCCGCAGGCCGTGGCGGGCTGCGACGCCGTCATCGAGGCGGTGTTCGAGGACCCCGCGCTCAAGCACAAGGTGTTCCAGGAGATCCAGCACATCGTCTCGCCCGAAGCTCTGCTGTGCTCCAACACCTCCACCCTGCCGATCACCTCGCTCGCCGAAGGGGTCGAGCGCCGGGGCGACTTCATCGGGCTGCACTTCTTCTCGCCCGTCGACAAGATGCCGCTGGTCGAGATCATCAGGGGCAAGGAGACCGGCGACGAGGCGCTGGCCCGCGCCTTCGACCTCGTACGGCAGATCCGTAAGACGCCGATCGTGGTCAACGACTCGCGTGGCTTCTTCACCTCGCGCGTCATCGGCCACTTCATCAACGAGGGCGTCGCGCTGCTGGCCGAAGGCGTCGACCCCGCCACCGTGGAACAGGCCGCAGCGCAGGCCGGCTATCCGGCCAAGGTGCTCTCCCTGATGGACGAGCTCACCCTCACCCTGCCGCGCAAGATCCGCGACGAGACGCGGCAGGCCCTGCGCGCCGAGGGCAAGGAACTGCCCGCGCACCCGGCCGACGCCGTACTCGACCGGATGGTGGACGAGTTCGGCCGCACCGGGCGCAGCGGTGGTGCGGGCTTCTACGACTACGACGAGAACGGCAAGCGGGCAGGGCTGTGGCCGGGCCTGCGGGAGCACTTCGTTGAAGGCACGAGCGCGAAGGAGGGCGGCGCCGACATCCCGCTGAAGGACATGCAGGAGCGGATGCTCTTCTCCGAGGCGCTGGACACCGTCCGGCTCTTCGAGGAGGGCGTGCTCACCACCGTCGCCGACGCCAACATCGGCTCCATCATGGGCATCGGCTTCCCCGCCTGGACGGGTGGCGTGATCCAGTACATCAACGGCTACGAGGGCGGACTGCCCGGCTTCGTGGCCCGCGCCCGGGAGTTGAGCGAGCGCTACGGGGAGCGGTTCGCGGTTCCCGCGCTGCTGGAGGAGAAGGCGGCCAGGGGCGAGACCTTCACCGACTGACCGGTCGGTCTGCCGACACCGGACCCCGCGTCACTCCGCCGCGGGGTCCGCGGCCGTCCGCGGGGCACGCTCCAGCGGGAAGACCTCCCGCAGTTCCTCCTTCATCGAGCGTTGGAACGCGGTCACCAGGGCCTGCACCACCATCGGCTGCATATGCGCGGAGAGCGCCTTCATCCGCTCCAGCCGTTCCGGGTCCGACTCCAGCTCCCGGTACGGGTCCCACACCTCCTGCTTGAACAGCCGACTCAGCTCCCGAGCCGCCGAGCGGGTGTGCTCCATCATCACCTCGCGCGCGGCCAGGATCGCCTCCTGCGAGATCGGTACGTCCAGCAGCCGTACCCCGAGCTGCACCAGCGCCGGATCGACACGGAAGACGTCCGGGTCGTCCGTGCGGGCCAGGACGCTCATCGCCGCGAGCCGCTCGAGGTCGTCGTCGGTCAGCTCCCGGCCGACGCGGCTCTCCAGTTGGGCCCGCGTCGTCTCGTCCACGGTGTCCGGCATCCAGGAGGTGACCACCGCACGGTGGATCGCCAGATCGTGGGCGCTGATGTCGTCGGGGAGCCGTTGCAGATAGCGCTCGATGGCCGCCAGCGTCATGCCCTGGTTCTGCAACTCCTCGATCAGCGCAAGCCGGGAGAGGTGCTCGGGGCCGTACAGGCCGACACGGCGGGGGCCGATCGTGGGCGGCGGCAGCAGGCCCCGGGTGCTGTAGAAACGGACCGTACGTACGGTCACGCCTGCGCGGGCTGCGAGCTGGTCGACGGTGAGCTGGTCGGTGGGCTCGCCCACCGTCCCGTCCTGTCGCTCCATCTGCCGCGCCCCTCTCACCGCGGCACCACCCGGGTGCCGTCCGTACCGATCAAGTTCAACAGTATTGCTGTCTCACCACTCCTGTGAAACCTTCGGCCCACCTTCACGCGCGGAGGCGCCATGACGACGATCCTGCGACTCCCCAAGGACCCGTCCGAGCTGACCGTCCCGGACCTGCTGCTGCGTAACGTGCAGGACCACGGCGACCTCCCGGCGCTCTCCTGGTACACCGATGACGGAGACGACGCCGACGGCAAGCGCACCACCCTCAGCTGGGCCGAGGCCCGCCACCGGATCGCCGAACTGGCCGCCGGACTCGACGCGCTGGGCGTCACTCCGGGCGCACACGTGCTCCTCATGATGGCCAACCGGCCCGAGCACTGGCTGACCGACCTCGCCCTGGTCCATCTGGGCGCCGTTCCGGTCTCCGTGTACGGCACGGCAGCGCCCGAGCAGATCGCCCATATCGTCCGGCACTCCCGGGCCCGCCTCGCCGTCGTCGGAGGAGCGGAGGAACGGGCGCTCTGGGAGCCGCTGCTGGCGGCAGAAGGGGAGGCTCCCGGACGGATCCGGCAGCTCGTGGTGGCCGACGAGGACGCCGTCGGCCCGCATACCGCGTGGCGCACCTTGCCACGCCCGTACGAGTCCGCCGCCTTCGAGGAGCGGTGGCGCCGGGTGCGCTCCGGCGACCCGGTGACCGTCGTCTACACCTCGGGCACCACCGGTGACCCCAAGGGCGTGGTGATCAGTCACCGGAACGTGGTCCTCAACGGCATCGCACTCGACAGCGTCGCCGAACTGCCCGACCACGCCGACCACATCTGCTATCTGCCCTTCGCCCATATCGCCGAGCGGATGCTGGGCATCTACCTGCCCGTCTTCCGCGCCTCGCACGTCCACCTGTGCGCCGACCCCGCGAAGGTCGCGGTGCGCGTGAGCGAGCTGCACCCCGCCGAGTTCTTCGGGGTGCCGCGCGTGTGGGAGAAGCTGGCCGCCGCCGTCCGCGCCGGGCTTGAGGCGCTGCCGAGCGAGCGCAGGGCCGCCGTGGCCGAGGCGGCGAAGGTGGCCCGCGCCCATGTGCGCTGCCGGGAGCGCGGCATCCCGGCGGGCCCCGAGCTGGCGGCGGCGTACGAGAAGGCACGGAGCGAGGTCCTCCGGCCGCTGCTCGCGCCCGTCGGCTTCGACCGGCTGGTGTGGACGGCCAGCGCCTCGGCACCCATGCCGCAGGACGTGCTCGACTTCTGGGCCGGACTCGGCATCGTGATCATGGACGCCTGGGGGCTGACGGAGACGACCGGGGCGCTCACCGTCAACGGTCCCGCCGCCTTCCGGCTCGGCTCCGTAGGGCGTCCGCTGGCGGGCACCGAGATCCGTACGGCCCGGGACGGGGAGATCCTGGTGCGCGGCAGCACTCTCTTCGCGGGGTATCTGCGCCCCGACGGCTCGGTCGAGCCCGGCACCGACGCCGACGGCTGGTTCGCCACCGGGGACATCGGCCGGATCGACGAAGACGGCTTCCTGTGGCTGACCGACCGCAAGAAGGAGATGATCGTCACCTCCACGGGCAAGAACGTCTCACCGGCTCTGGTGGAGAACGCCCTCAAGGAGCACCCGCTGATCGGCCAGGCCCTGGTGCACGGGGACGGCCGCTCCTATCTGGTGGCCCTGCTGGTCCTGGACGGCGAGACGGCACCGGCCTGGGCGGCCCGCAACGGGATCGACGTACCGCCCGGCGAACTGGCGAGGAACCCCGCCGTTCGTGCCGAGGTCGACCGTGCGGTGGCCGCCGCCAACGCCCGGCTGAGCGGCACCGAACAGGTCAGGCGCCACCGGCTGCTGGCGGGGGAGTGGACCCCGGCGACGGGCGAGTTGACGCCCTCGCTGAAGCTGCGCCGGGAGGTCGTACGCGGTCGTTACCGGGATGTCATCGAGGGGCTATACGAAGATCATGTGTGAGAAACCTCCTGGTGTGAGGTGTCTCACCGCGTAGTCGGCCCCTCCGGGGTTAGGTGACGCCTTGGTCCGCAGCCGTGATCACGGCGGCCGCCGACCCGGCAAAGCCCATTTCAAGAGTGAGTTGGACCAACTGTGAGCAACGATGTCGTCCAGGACGCCATCCCGTCGCAATCCGGCGGAGGCGACCAGGTCGCACCGCCGCCCCCGCACGGAGCGGCTGCGGATGCCGGTGACGCCGGCTACAGCAAAGACCTCAAAGCACGTCATATCAACATGATCGCCATCGGCGGGGCGATCGGTACGGGGCTCTTCCTGGGTGCAGGCGGACGCCTCGCCTCCGCCGGGCCCGCGCTCGCCATCGCCTACGCCGTCTGCGGTCTCTTCGCGTTCTTCGTCGTCAAGGCGCTCGGTGAGCTGGTGCTGCATCGGCCCTCGTCCGGCTCCTTCGTCTCCTACGCGCGTGAATTCCTCGGTGAGAAGGGCGCCTACGTCGCCGGCTGGATGTACTTCCTGAACTGGTCGACGACCGGCATCGCCGACATCACCGCCATCGCGCTCTACACGCACTACTGGAGCTTCTTCACCGACATCCCGCAGTGGGTGCTCGCGCTGATCGCGCTGGCCGTGGTGCTGGCCATCAACATGATCTCCGTGAAGATCTTCGGTGAGCTGGAGTTCTGGTTCGCCGTGATCAAGGTGGCGGCGCTGGTCGTCTTCATGGTCATCGGCATCGTGCTGCTGGCCACCCAGCACCCCGTCGGCGGGGATACCCCCGGGCTCGGCCAGATCACCGACCACGGCGGCGTTTTCCCCACCGGCCTGATGCCCGTCATCATCGTCATGCAGGGCGTCGTCTTCGCCTACTCCTCCGTCGAGCTGGTGGGCGTGACGGCGGGGGAGACCGCCGAGCCGGAAAAGGTCGTCCCCAAGGCCGTCAACGCGATCATGTGGCGCGTCGGCCTCTTCTACGTCGGCTCCGTGCTGCTGCTGGCGCTGCTGCTGCCGTGGGACAAGTACCAGGACGGGCAGAGCCCGTTCGTGACCGTGCTGTCCAAGCTCGGCGTGGACGGCGCCGGCGACGTGATGAACCTCGTCGTCCTCACGGCCGCCATGTCCAGCCTCAACTCCGGGCTGTACTCGACGGGGCGCATCCTCCGCTCCATGGCGATGGCCGGCACGGCACCGAAGTTCACCGCCCGGATGAACGCCAGCCAGGTGCCCTACGGAGGCATCCTGCTGACCTCCGCCGTCTGCGTCATCGGCGTCGGGCTCAACTACGTCGTGCCGGGCAAGGCGTTCGAGATCGTGCTGAACATCGCTGCACTCGGCATCGTCAGTACCTGGTGCACCATCATGCTGTGTCATTGGGTGTTCGTACGGCGTGCCAAGGCCGGGCTCATCGAGCGGCCGTCCTTCCAGCTGCCGGGCTCGCCGGTCACCGAGTGGGTGACCATCGCCTTCCTCATCGGCGTCGTCGCCCTGATGTGGAACGACCCCGATGTGGGACGCAAGACGGTGATGCTGGTGCCATTGATCGCCGCCGCGCTGGTGGGTGGCTGGTTCGCCGTACGAGGGCGCGTGCGCGCCTTGGCCGCCGAGGACCAACTGAAGCGGTAACTTTCCACCGCCCCTCCGCCCTCGCCCCTCCGGGGTGGGGGCGGAGGCGTTTGCGTACCCCGCACGGGGGGCTGCGCTTGCCCACCCTGCGCCCTGGGGGCACCTCCCGGCCGGAGGCTGGGGGAGCAGACTGCCCAAGCTTGCGGGGCAACCAAGTAAGGGGCGCGGGGAACTGCGCGACCAGCCACAACGCAACCCGCAGCCTGCCGGCAACCGACAGGGGCACCCCCTCATCAGAACTAGTGCAGCCGCACAGGCAATTCGTACAGCTCGTTCTGAGTGATCGCGGGCTTATTACGAAGCTCCGCGGGGTCGACAGCCAACCCCAGACCGGGAAACCGGTCGAACAGCGCGGGAAGAGCAACCAGCGCCTCCAGCCGGGACAGCGGCGCGCCGGGGCACACATGGGGGCCGTGGCCGAAGGCCAGATGCCGCCTCGGCGGCGTACGCGTAACGTCGAAGCGCCCCGCATCGGCCCCGTGCTGCTGCTCGTCCCGCCCGATCGCACCGTAGGCGATGATCACGGCGTCGCCCTGCTTCATCACGGTGCCGCCCACATCGATGTCCTCCGTCGCGAAGCGAATCAGCACATGAGTGGTCGGCGCGTCCCAGCGCAGCGTCTCCTCGATGGCCGCCTCCCAGCTCATCTCGCCCGAGCGGACCAGGGCGAGCTGTCCGGGGTGGGTCAGCAGCGCCCGTACCGCACTGACGATCAGGCTGATCGTCGTCTCGTGCCCGGCGGTGATCAGCACCTGGACCGTGGCCACGATCTCCTCGTCGCTGAGCGAGTCGCCCTCCTCGGCAGCCGCCAGCAGTGCGCTGGTCAGATCGTCGCCGGGGGACTCCTTCTTCTGCGCGACCACGGCGCTGAACAGCGAGCCCAGCTCGGCGATGATGGCCTGGACCTCCTCGGCCGGGGTGACGCTGCTGAAGAAGCCGTCGTACAGGGTGCGCAGCCGCGGGATCTGGGTGGTGTCGATGCCCAGCAGGTCACCGATGACGGCCATCGGCAGGGGGTAGGCGAAGCCGGCCTTCAGATCGACGCGGCCCGCCGCGTCGGCCGACGCCTCCAGGCCGTCCAGCAACTCGCGGGTGATCTCCTCGATACGGGGCCGCAGCGCCGCCACCCGGCGCGGGGTGAGCGCCTGTGCGGTCAGCGTGCGCAGCCTGCGGTGCTCGGCGCCGTCGAAGGTGAGCATGCTGGGGCCCGGGTCGGCCAGCCCGATCAGCGGCCAGGTCTGCGGGATCTCTCCGCGCTGGTAGGCGGCCCAGTGGTCGATGTTCTTGACCAGCCTGCTGTCCGTCAGCAGCTTGCGGGCCTCCGCGTGGTGGGTGACCGCCCACACCCGTACGCCGCCCGGCAGTTCGACGGGGGCGAGGGGGCCCGCGGCACGCAGCCGGGCACCCTCGCCCACCAGGTCGCGCACCAACGGGTCGAGCACGATCACCTCGCCGGCGGCGCCCTCGCCATCCGAGCCGGAGCCGGTGCCCGTGCCGGAGCGGGTGCCGGTGCCCGTGCCCGTGCCGGTGACGGGACACGACGTCATCCATGCCCTCCTGCGTTGCTGGTCGGGGTCGGGGAGAAGCGCACCGGAAGCGACGTCAGACCGCGCAGGAACGGCGACGGACGCCAGGCAAGGGCCTGCGCGCCGACCGCCAGATCCACGTCCGGCAGCCGGTCCAGCAGGACCTCGATGCCGGTACGCGCGATGCCCTCGGCGATGTCCTGGGCCGGGTAGGGGCAGCGGTGTTCACCGTGCCCGAAGGAGAGGAAGGCGCTGTTCCCGCCGGTGAACGCCGTACGGTCCGGACGCACCTGGGGGTCGCCGTTGGCCGCGGCGAAGCTGAGCATCAGCAGATCGCCGGCGGAGATGTGCCGCCCGGCCAGCTGGGTGTCGCGGGTCGCCCAGCGGCCCGCGATGTTCTGGGTGGGGGTGTCCTCCCACAGCACCTCGTTCATGGCCTCGGCGACGCTGTGCCGACCGCCGGAGAGGGAGGCGGCGAAGCGGTCGTCGGTGAGCATCAGCCGCAGCGAGTTGCCGATCCAGTCGGCGGTCGGCTGGTGGCCGGCGACGAAGTTCACCATCATGTCCTCGACGATCTCCTCGAAGGAGAAGTCGTCCGAGAAGTCGTGGTGCAGCAGCCGGGAGGCCACCCCGGCGGCCGGTGCGTCGCGCCGGGAGGCGAGCAGGGAGCGCATTGCCGAGTTCACCCGGTCGCTGCCCTCCAGCGCTCCGGCCCCGCCGTCGACCAGCGCGTTGATGCTGGGCACCAGGGCGGCCCCGGCCTCGTCGGAGAAGCCGTAGAGCCGGGCGAGCACCAGCGCGGGCAGCACTTTGGCGTACTCGGCGATCAGGTCGGCCGAGCCGCGTCCGCAGATCTCGTCGATCAGCCGGTCGGCGAACCGCTCGGAGTTCTCGCGCAGTTCGAACGGGTCGACGGCGGCCAGCGCGTCGCTGATCAGCGCCGCGCGGCGGTGGTGCCGCTCACCGACGGTGTAGAGGATCGACGGCTGCTTGCCCACCATCGGCAGCAGCGGCCAGTCCGCCGGAATGTTCGGCCACTGGTTCCACAGCCCCGAGTCACGGCTGAAGAGCACCGGGTCGGAGGTGATCTGGTGCAGTTCGCGATAGCCGAGCACCAGCCAGCAGGGCACGTCGCCCGGCAGGACGACCGGCGCGAGCGGCCCGTGCTGCTCGTACATCTCCCGGTAGAGCCGGGCACGGTCGTCGTTCTGGAAGCGCGGACCCAGCAGGGGAACGGCGTCCGGACTCGGGTGTGCGGGGCAGCCGGGGGGTGGTGCGGAGGTGATGCTGTACTGCTGAGCGGGTGTCAAGGGGTGTTCTCCGGGGCGGAACGCGCGGTGGACAGGGTGTACAGGTGCTGGACGAGGGCGAGCAGCACCTCCTTGCTGGACTCGCGGGAGCGCGCGTCGCACTCGACGAGCGGGATGTCCTCGGGCAGGTCCAGAGCATCGCGCACCTGTTCGGCGGTGTGCGGGGGTCCACCGAAGTCGTTACGGGCGACGATGAACGGGGTGCCGTGCGCCTCCAGCCGGTCGATGGCGTACCAGGAGTCCTCCAGCCGCCGGGTGTCCACCAGGACGACGGCGCCCAGGGTGCCGGAGAAGAGCCGGTCCCACAGGAACCAGAACCGCTCCTGACCCGGCGCACCGAACAGGTACAGCACCGTCTCGTCGTTGAGGCTGATCCGGCCGAAGTCGAAGGCGATGGTGGTGGTCGTCTTGCCCTGCACGGCCGAGAGGTCGTCGACGCCCTCGCCGGCGCGGGTCATCGTTTCTTCGGTGTTCAGCGGACGGATGTCGCTGACGGCCCGCACCATGGTCGTCTTGCCGACACCGAAGCCGCCGACGATCACGATCTTCAGCCCCTGGGCCGCGGTACTGAGCAGCGGCGGGCGGGCATCGGTGCCAGCTGTCGTCACCGGGTTCGCTTCAGATGTTGCGGAGTCCAACGAGCACCTGCTTCAGGAGGTCGGGATCGGGCAGTGCGTCAGCGTTCTGGGCCCGCCGCGGATGGCGAGCGGTGATCTTCCCCTGGGCGAGCAGGTCGCCCAGCAGGATGCGGACGACGCTCACCGGCAGTCCCAGATCGGCGGCCAACTCCACGACCGCCGTGGGGAAGCGGCAGATACGGAGGATCGCGGCGTGCTCCGACTGCATGCCACGCACCGGGGCGCTCTCGCTGACCACGAGCGTCACCAGGTCGAAGGTGTCGGCTCCGGTCGTGGAACGGCTGCGCCCGCCGGTCACGGTGTACAGCCGGTCCGGGTCCTCGTCCCGGCCCGGCCGAGTCATACTGCTCCGCCTCCGTCTACGCCGCTGCGGACGTCGCCCGCGGCCGACCGGCGCGGCGGGGCGCTGAGGTATTCGCTGAGCTGCTCGATCAGCTCGTTCATGTTGTGGCCGATGAGGCCCACGTCGGAGTCCTCCTCGGCGACGACGGCCAGATGCGCGCCGTCGCCCGCCTCCACGACGAACAGGATGCCGCCGTAGAACTCCGCCATCGCCTGGCGCACCCCGCCGTTGCCGTCGCCGAACTCCACGGAAGCCCCGTGCGACAGGCTCTGGATGCCGGCCGAGATGGCGGCGAGCTGGTCCGCCTGGTCGATGGAGAGCTCCGGAGTACGGCACAGCTTGAGGCCGTCACGGGAGAGCACGAGAGCGTGCCGCGCCCCGGGGGTGCGCTCCAGGAGGTTCTCCAGCAGCCAGTCGAGCTTGCTGTCAGTGATCATTCGGTGTCGTCCTCCGAGAGGGAAGAGGAGGGGGTGGGGGGGGAGGCGGAAGGCATGGCGTTCTGGCCGGTTTCTTCCGAGTCGCCGGCGCCCTGGACGGCCCGGCGGAAGTCGCCGAACCGGGTGCCGGAGGGACGCTTCGTGCGGCCGGCCGGGCGTTTGCCGTCCGCGGTCGCCTCCTCGGCGGCCTCGCGCTCCGCCCCGGACGAGGAGCTCTCCGTCCGCGACGAGGTGGCCGAGGCCCGGGCGACGGCCGCGAGGGTCTGGCCCCGCCGCCGCTTGGGCAGCCCGCTCTCGCCGTACTGCTGGGGCGGCGGCGCCGCGGTCGCGTAGTCGCCGCCCTCCCGCTGGTCGTGGCCCTGGGCGCCCTGCTGGGCGGGGACGGCGGGCTCCGGCTGCCCGGCGTGATCGGCGGCCGGACGGACGTGATCGGCGACCGGACGGATGTGATCCGCGGCCGGACGGATGTGATCCGCGGCGCCACGTACGTGATCCGCCGCCGGGCGGGCCTGCTCCGCCGTCGTACGGGCCTGGCCCACGGCCGGGCGGGCCTGCTCGGCGGTCGGCAGTGGGGCGCTCTGGGTGGCGCTCAGCGACGTGGGGGTTCCCCCGGCGGGAGGCTGGGGGAGGGTCGCTGCCCGGGCGGACTCGGCCACCGGGGGCGCTGGCTCCTCGCGGCGCGGCTCGGTGAGCAGCTCGCGCGGGACGCGGACGAGCACGCCGGTGCCGCCGTGCGCGGAGGGCCGGAAGGAGACGGACAGGCCGTGCTTGCGGGCCAGTCGCCCCACCACGGGCAGACCCAGCCGGGTACCGGACAGCGTGGTCAGGTCACCGTGGTCGGCGGAGACGGCCTGCTGGGCGCGGCGCAGCGCGACCTCCCCCATCACCAGGCCGCCGTCCTCGACGGTGATGACCACGCCGGCCGCCACCTCCTCGACGTAGACGTGCACTTCGGAGGTGGGCGGGGAGAAGTTCGCCGCGTTGTCCATCACTTCGGCCAGCAGGTGCATGACACCCTCGGCCGCGTGGCCCGCGATGGCGACCTCGCTCGTCGAGTGCAGCCGCACGCGCTGGTAGCCGCTGATCCGGCCCATGGCGCCGCGCAGAATCGACTCCATCACGATCGGCTTGGCCCAGCGGCGGCCCGAACGCGCGCCGGTGAGAACGGCGATCGAGTCGGCGATCCGGCCCATCTGCGCGTTCCTGTGGTCCAACTGCAACAGGTCGGCCAGCACATCCTCGTCCGCGTGCCGGTGCTCCATCTCGCGCAGGTCGGCGGCCATGCTGGTGGCCAGGGCCTGCACCCGGCCGGCCGCGTTGGCGCACGCCGACATTGCCGCGGCACGTATGTTCTCGCCCCTGTGGACCTCGTTCGCCACGGTGATCAGCACCCGGCGCTGTGCCTCGGAGGCCACCGGCGGCGCCGCGGCCAGCGCGGCCTCGGCCGAGCCGCCGTGCCGCAGCCGCTCCACCATGGCGGGCACGGTCGCGTCGGCGAAGTAGTTGTCGGCCGCGTCCCGTTCGGCCGCCCGGGCGTCGCCCGCGGCCAGCGCCGCACGCAGCGAGCGGCTGGTGAGCCGGGCGTGGGCCGCCACCGTGACAGCCGCGCACAGCACCGCACCGGCCGCGCCGGCGCTCCAGGCGACCGCGGCACGTGCCGATTCGGCACTGGCGTATACGGCGATCAGACATGCGATGCCCGCAACCGCGACGGAGATCAGCAGCGCGAGCGCCGTGCCGCTGGCGGTCCCGCCAGGGGCGGCGGCCGGCCGAGCGGTGCCCGTGGTCGGCTGACCTGCGTTTGCGACCGGCTGACCGGCGTTCGCGACCGGTTGTGCGGCGTCAGCGACCGGTTGTGCGGGGTTCGCGACCGGCTGAGCGGTGCCGACTGCCGGTTGGCCCGTGCCTGCGGCCGGAGGCGGTGATATCTCGGGGGAGGTCATCAATCAGGTCCTAGGGGACGGAACCGGGCAGAGGCGAGAGCTGAGCCGCAGCCCTCCGATCAACGTCGCACCAATATAGGCCAGTTAGTGATCACCAAGCAGCAGAGGGGTGTGGTGGTTCAGCACAGAATCTCCGCGCGCCGCGCCGGACGGGGCACCGGAGGCATCATGAGGGCCGCGGAGGCATCATGAGAAGAGTGCAAGCAAGCGAAAGAGACCGCCTGGCGCGCACCGGGCCTGAGCCCCCGCCCCCGGACGGCATCCTGTGGGACGTCGTCGGGGAGGTCCGCCAGCTGCTCATGTTGCCCGCCGCGCTCACCCTCCAGGTGGCCCACCCCGCCGTGGGTGCCGGAGTGGACGAGCACTCCGTCTTCCGTACCGACCCCTGGGGCCGCGGTGAACGCTCGCTGCAGAGCTTCCTGCTGTGGGTCTACGGCGGCGAGGAAGCCATCGCCGAGGGGAGCAGGCTGCGTGAGCTGCACAAATCCATCCAGGGCGTCGACGCGCACGGCCGCCGCTACCACGCGCTCACACCCGCCTACTACGCGTGGGTGCATGCCACCGGATTCCCCACCTATCAGAACGCCCAGCGGTATCTCGGCCGCCGGCCCTACACGGACGAGGAGGAGCGCAGGCTGTACGCCGAGTGGCTCCAGGTCGGCCGCGTCCTGGGCATCCACGAGAGGGACATGCCCCGTACGCGGGAGGAGTTCTGGCCCTACTGGCGGCGGATGCTGGCCGAGGAGATCGAGCCCACCAAGGTCGTCCGTGAGCTCACCACGGTGAACACCGATATTCCGCCGCCGCCTTACGGGCCGCGGGCCGTGCGGTGGGCGCTGCGGATGGTCTGGCCGCTCGTCGTTCCCGGATTCGCCCGGTTGCGGCGCTTCCTGACCGTCGGACTGCTGCCGCCCGACGCACGTGAGGTGCTGCGGCTGCCCTGGACGCCGCGTCAGGAACGCCGGCTGCGCCGCCTCGGCCGCGTCCTCGCCTGGACCCTGCCCTTGGTTCCGGAGCGGCTCCGCTACCTCCCCTACGCCCGGAAGGCGCGTGCGGCCCGCCGCTGAGCGGGGGCGGACACCCCCGCTCGCGACGGGGACTGCCTCAGTGGCGGTGGTGGTCCGCGGTGTGGATCTGCTTCCAGGAGCGGGGCTGCTTCGGGGTGTTCTTGGCAGCGAAGGACGCGGCCCCCGCTGAAGGCTTCGACGGCTGGTACAGCCAGGTGTCGAAGAGCTCGGCAAGCGGCTTGCCGGAAACCTTCTCCGCGTAGTCGACGAAGTCGCCCACGGCGGCGTTGCCGCCCTTGTGCTTCTGCGGCCACCCCTTGAGCACGGCGAAGAAGTCCTTGTCGCCGATCTCGTTCCGCAGCGCCTGCAGGGTCATGGCGCCCCGGTCGTAGACCGCGCGGTGGAACTGGTTGTCGGGGCCGGGGTCACCGGGCTTGACCGTCCAGAAGGCGTCGTCGGCCGGGTGCGAGGCGTAGGCGTAGTCGGCCAGCTCCTGCGCCGTGCCCTCGCCCTGCTCCTCGGACCAGAGCCACTGTGCGTACCGCGCGAAGCCCTCGTTGATCCAGATGTCCTTCCAGCCCTTCAGGGAGACGCTGTCCCCGTACCACTGGTGGGCCATCTCGTGGACGACGACGGAGGTGTTGGAGCCGTCCGCGAAGTCGTCGGGGCTGTAGAAGGGACGGGTCTGGGTCTCCAGCGCGTACGTGGTGTCGGTGGCCGGCACATAGCCGCCGAGCGCTTCGAAGGGGTACTCGCCGAAGTAGCCCTCCAGCCATTCGGTGAGCTCGGCGGTCCGCTCGACGCTGGCCCGTGCCGCGCCCTCGTGCTCGCCCAGGTCCTTGCTGTAGGCGTTGATGACGGGCAGTCCGGAGTCGGTCTTCGACTTGGTGATGTCGAACTTGCCGAGCGCGAGGGTGGCCAGATAGGTGGCCTGCGGGGCGCGGGAGCGCCAGTTGTAGCGCGTCCAGCCGGCCTGCGAGCGCTGCGACTGGAGGGTGCCGTTGCTGATCGCCTGGGTGCCGTCCGGCACGGCGACGCTGATGTCGTAGCTCGCCTTGTCGGTGGGGTGGTCGTTGCTGGGGAACCACCACCAGGCCGACTCGGGCTCGTTGGCAGCGACGCCGCCGTCCTTGGTGCGCAGCCACGAGGTGAAGCCGTTCACCTCGACCTTGGAGGGGACACCCTGGTAGCGCACCACGACGGTGGCCTTCTCGCCCTTGGCCAGCGGCTCGGCCGGGGTCACCTCCAACTCGTGTGCACCCGAGGTGTCGAAGCGGGCCTTCTTCCCGTTCACCCGCACTTCGCTGACGTCCAATGCGAAGTCCAGGTTGAAGCGCGACAGGTCCTGTTCGGCGGTGGCCAGCAGGGTGGCGGTGCCCGTGAGTTTGTCCGTCTTCGGCTGGTAGGTGAGCTGAAGGTCGTAGTGGGAGACGTCGTAGCCGCCGTTCCCGTAGGCCGGGTAGTAGGGGTCGCCCACGCCCGGGGCTCCCGGGGTCGGTTCGGCCGCCGAGGCCGGGACCGCGAGCAGCAGTGAGGCCGTCGCTATCGCACCCGGGACGATCAGTCTGTGACGCACGAGTCCTCCAACTCTTCTGTGACAGGAGCCACTTCTTCCGCGGCAGGAGTCACTTCGTCCGGAGCGTATGTACTCACGCGTCACACCGCATGTCCACAGCACCCCTTGTCATCCGGCCGTCATCCGGACGACATACGCCCCCTTCTGCACGGGAGTTCGTACGACTACCGTCCCTCATATGGTGATTCGCCCGCGGCCCGGCCGCTCCCGGTGGAAGACCGCCGCCTTGACCTCGGTGGCGCTGCTCGTTCCGCTGCTCGCCACTACCTCCGCGCGGGCCACCCCGGGCTCCGCGGCGAACTCCCCGGCCCCGCGCACCGGGTTCGAGCGCTCCCACGGTGCGCGCTGGACGACGCAGCCCGAGGAACAGCACTTCCTCCGCACCGTGGACCGGGCCGGCCGCCACGTCACCCTCGACACCATCGGCCGCACCGAGCAGGGCCGCCCCCTCCAACTCATCAGCGTCGGCGCCCCCGCGCCGCCACGTCCGGAGGGGGTGCGAGACGGCAACTCCGTGCTGCTCGTCTGCTCCCAGCACGGCGACGAGCCCGCGGGCCGTGAGGCGTGTCTGAGCACCGTGCGGGATCTGGCGTTCGCCGAGGACCGCGCCACCCGGCGCTTTCTCTCCCGTACGACGGTGCTGGTCATCCCCACCGCCAACCCCGACGGCCGGGCCGCGGACGCCCGGGGCAACTCCGCGGGCACCGACATCAACCGCGACCACCTCGCCCTCCGGACCGCCGAGTCCCGCGCCCTGGCGGCCGTCCTCCGCGACCGGCGCCCCGACATCGTCTACGACCTGCACGAATACAGCGCCCACGCGCCGTACTACGTCAAGGACCTGCTCTCCCTGTGGCCCCGCAACCTCAACACCGCGCGGGCTCTGCACCGGGAGTCCACGGCGCTGTCCGAGCAATATGTACGCCCCGCCGCCCAGGACGCGGGCCACAGCACCGGCATCTACGGCATCTGGACCGACCCGGAGACCGGCGAGCCCGTCAACCAGGTCGCGGGTGACGGGCAGGAGCGCATTCTCCGCAACACCGTGGGCGTCAAACACTCCGTCGGCCTGCTCGTCGAGACCCGCACCGACCCCCTCACCGACCAGGAGAAGTCGGACGAGGCCGCCAACAACCGCCGCCGCGTCGGCTCCCAGCTGGCCGCGCTCGACGGCGCGTTCGACTTCGCCGACACCCACCGCGGCCGTATCGAGGCGGCCACCGCGAAGGCCCGCGGCGCGGGGTCGGCCGACCGCGGGCCGGTCTATCTCGACGGCGCCGACAACGACGAGCCCGCCGACGACCAGGTGCTGACCGACCCTCCCTGCGGCTATGCGCTGACCGCCGCGCAGTGGCACGACGTCAGCTCAACGCTCCGGCTGCACGGCGTGCGGGCCGAGCGGCGCGGCGACGGCGCGTTCGTGCCGCTGCGCCAGTCGCAGCGCGCGCTGGTGCCGCTGTTGCTGGACGGGCGCGCGAAGTTCGGGCTGACGGCGGGGATGCCGGTGGAGACCTGCGGGTGACCGGGCCCCCGGCCGGTCACCCGGCTACCGAGCCCGGCGGCCCGACCAGCCGGGCAGCGTCCACCGCGCAGCCCCAGGAGACGGTGACGCCCGCGCCACCGTGCCCGTAGTTGTGCACGCAAAGCGACGTACCGCCCCGCCCGTCGGGCACCCGCTCGGCCTCCAGCCGGACACTGGGCCGGAACGGGCGCAGCCCCACCCGGTGTTCGAGGACGGTGGCGGTCGCCAGCTGAGGGTGTACAGCGGCGCACCGGCGGACGATCGCCGCGGCCGTCGCCGGGTCCGGCTCGCGCTCCTCGGCGCCGTCCTCCGCCGTACCGCCGAGGACCAGCCCGTAGGGCTGCGGCAGGACGTACGTCGTCTCGCTGGCGCTGTCGCTCGCGGCGACGTACCACTCCTCGATGCCCGGGTTCTCGACGACGAGGATCTGACCGCGTACGGCACGCACCGCCGGGTCGGGCACCAGTTCGCGGGCGCCGAGTCCGGTGCAGTTCACGACGATGGGCGCCGCGGCTGCCGCCTCGGTGAGGGAGCGGGCCGCGCGCTGCTCCCAACGCCCGCCCGCGGCCTCGAACCTGCCCGCCAGATAACGGAGATAGCTCGGCATATCGACAAGCGGAGCCCGGGGCGGCGTGCCGGTCAGCGCGCTCCACTCCGCGGGCGGGGTGCTGCCCGGCATCCGCCCGCGCACCAGCCGTACCCCTGTGGTCGGCGGTTGCTCGGCGAGCCAGGAGAAGTGCCGGAACGAGCGGACCGCCCAGTCGAGGGCCTGCTTCTCCGGCTCGATGCGGTACGGCCAGATCAGCCCGCCCGCGACTGCGGAGGTCGTGCCACCGGGAGGCTGCGGGCTCCACACCCGTACGTCCATGCCGCGTTCCGCCAGGATCACGGCCGTCGTCAGCCCGATGACCCCGCCGCCGAGAACGACCACGCCCCCGGCGCCGCCTCCGCGCTGCCCCGCCTCACTCATGTGTCACCTCACCCATGCCGCGACACTACGCCGCGGGAACGCCCCCGGTCAGCGGCTCAGCGCCGTCAGCAGCGCCAGCGGGGTGGCCGCCGCCCATGCCTGCGGTGAGCAGGCGTGCGGGTAGGGGACCGGTTCCGAGAAGTCCTCGCGGTCGTACCCGGCCAGCACCTCCGGCAGCCGGTGATCGCACCGCGCGGCAGCGGCCAGCAGCCCCTCCGCCAGCCGCGCGGCCTCGGCCCGCAGGCTGTAGCGGGCCAGGCCGAGGGCGATCAGCGCGTTGTCCTGCGGCCAGATGCTGCCGCGATGGTAGGAGAGCGGATGGTACGCGGTCTGGCCCGCGGCCAGCGTGCGCACGCCCCAGCCGGAGAAGAAGTCCGGCTCCAGCAGCCGCCGTCCCACCGTCTCGCCCCGGCGCTGTCCCAGGATGCCCGACCACAGCAGATGCCCCGCGTCGGAGGCGAGCGCGTCCAGACGGCGCCCGGTCTCGTCCAGCGCGAGCGGCGGAAAGCCGCGGTCCGGCAGCCAGAAGTCGGCCCCGAAACGCTCGCGCAGCCCGGCCGCGGCCCGCTCCAGCCGGCCCGCGTAGCCAGGGTCGTCCCAGGCCGTACGGGCGAGCTCGGCGGTGCGGCACAGCGCGTCGTACGCGTACCCCTGCACCTCGGCGACCATCACGGCGCCGGTCGGCAGGGTGCCGTCGGCCGCGCAGATCGCACCGGGGGAGTCCTTCCAGTTCTGGTTGGCCAGACCGCCTCTGTCCGGCCGATAGGCGAGGTAGCCCAGGTCCTCCAGGCCGCCATGGGCGAACATCCACTGCACCGCGGCCCGCGCCTGCGGCTCCAGGCGGCGGGCGAGCTTCTGGCCTTCGGCGCCCTGTTGTTCCGCGTAGGCACCGAGGAGGACGAGGAAGAGCGGTGTGGAGTCGACGGATCCGTAGTAGCGGCCGTAGGGCACCTGTCCGAAGGCGGCCAGTTCGCCGTGCCGCACCTCGTGCACGATCTTGCCGGGCTCGGCCACCCGCTTCGGATCGGTCGTCTCGGCCTGGGTGGCTGCCAGCGCCAGCAGGGTGGCCTCGGCGAGCTCAGGGCGGAAGGGAAGGGCGAAGAAGGAGGTGAGCAGCGAGTCCCGGCCGAACAACGCCAGGAACCAGGGCACTCCGGCACCCGGTACCCGCAGCGGCACCCCGTCGGGTCCCGGGACGGTGACACACAGTCCGGCCAGGTCGGCCAGCCCTTGCTCACAGGCGCGGGCAAGCTCAGGACGGGCGGTACGCCGGCTCGGGCACGGCTCGGCCGTCACGAACGTATGCCGCGCGGCGGCCAGTTCGGAGCGTATGGACGCCGGGCCCCGGGCTCCGTCCGCTCCGGTGGGCGAGCCGGCTTCCGGCGCGCCGTGCGGCAGCGCCGCCACCCGCAGCCGAAGCTCGACCGCGCCGTGCGGCGACGGCTCCAGGAGCCAGCTCAGCCTGCGTGCCGTGCCGTCGGTCTCCGTCATCTCGGCGGCCACGGTCTCGACGGGTGCGGGATCGGCTGTGATGACCGTACGGGCGTGCCAGTCCGGGCCGCGCCGGTAGTGGAACTCGATACCGTCCGGGCGGCTGACGGCGCTGCGTACGGCGTCCGGCCGCGGGTACTCGTGCGACGAGCGCAGTTCCATCTGGTCGGCGAAGTCGGCGTCCACGGTCAGACTCAGCCGTACCGGCGCCGCCGAGCCCTGGTTGCTGACGACACGTATGCGCTCCGTCAGTACCCCGTCCGCCACGGCCTGTTCGCGGAAGAGAGTGCACCCGGGCGGCGCCTCGCGGGTTCCGCGCGGGGTCAGTACGGCAGCGGCCGGGCCGTCGTCCCGGTCGGGCTCCGGGGCCGGGACGAGCACCGTCGGAGCCGACCCGTCGAGCGTCAGCTGCCAGCGGCTCAGATGGCGGGTGTCACGGCGGAAGAGCCCGTCCGGCGTCGTCGTACCGGGGGTTCCGGCGATGTTCCCGGAAGGGGCCAGCACAGCGAAGGTGCCGTCGTGTACGAGCAACCGGTGCTCGGTCCCCGTCATCGGTTCACCGGTCCCTTCTCGGGCGCGGGCACCGGCGCGGGCGCCGGAATGTGCGGGGCGGCGCCGGAAGCCGCCGCCGGAACGCCCGTACGGGGAGCGGGCGCCGCGCAGGCCGGGTCCCGGGCGAGCAGGTCCAGGGCGAGCGCGGCCGTCCAGCTGAAGTCGCGGGCACCACGGCCCTGCCCGGTGTACGGGTCGAGGTACTCCGCGAAGCGGCTGGCCGCCGCGGCACGCAGCACCTCGGCGGCCAGCGCGTCGGCGCACGCGCTCTCACCGTGCTGCCGAAGTCCGCGCTCCAGCAGCCAGTTGACGTTGAACCAGGCGGGACCGCGCCAGTACCGGCACCGGTCGAAGGCGGCGCCGCGCAGGTCGTAACTGGGCAGCAGCCGCACGGTGGTACCCAGGCCGTAGTGCTCGCCCGAGACCGTATGCAGCAGCGTCTCCACGATGTGCCGGGGCAGCTCCGGGGCGACCAGCGGCAGCAGCCCGGCGGCGCTGCGCTCGGCCACCAGCCGCCCGCCGTGTCCGTCCACCGCCGCGTCGCCGACGGCTTCCGCGCGCAGGTCGCGGCAGAGGAACTGCCCGGCCTCTGGCGACCACAGCCGCTCCACCAGCGCCTCGGTCAGTGCCGCAGCCCGCTGCCGGTGCAGGCCGGGGTCGCCGTCCAGCACCTCGGCGATCCGGGCCAGTGCGTACTCGGAGGCGAGGAACAGCGCGTTGAACCCGGGGTCTTCCACGGCGAAGGAGTGCGGGGCCTCGGCGTCGCGGTAGCCGTGGTCACGGTACTCGGCGGCCAGCCGCACATAGCGCCCGTAATCCAGGTCGGTGGGCCGGTCGGCTGCCGTTCCGTGCACCAGGTCGGCGCGCCGGAACGTGCCGGCGGCGGCGGGCTCGATCCGGGCCAGCGGACCGTCCCAGCACGGGCTGTTGTCCATCCCCGGTTCCCAGGGGTGCACCACGGCGGCCAGCCCGTGTCCGCCCAGGTCGCGATGGTCGGCCAGATAGCGGTGCCAGGCCACCAGCCGCGGATACACCCGGGCCAGAAAGCCGCGCCGCGCCGACGTACCCGGATCGGCGCTGTGCACCAGCCAGGCGGCCAGCGCGTGCACCGGCGGCTGCACCACTCCGGACGTCTCCACCGTGCGCGGCGCACCGGCGGTGGCGCCCGCCGAGGACGAGCGCCAGAAGTCGGGGCTGGGGAAGTACGCGTCGAGCGGCACCGCGCGGTTGAAGACGATGTGCGGCACCCGCCCGTCTCCCCACTGCGCTCCCAGCAGCGTCTCCACCTCCTGCTGCGCCCGCACCGGGGAGAGATGGCGCAGCCCGATGGCGATGAACGCCGAGTCCCAGCTCCACTGGTGCGGATACAGCCCGTGGGACGGCACGGTGGAGCTGCCGGTCCAGTTGCCGAGCAGCACCTGGCAGGCGGCGCGGCGCAGGGCGCGGCGGGCTTCGGGCAGCTGCGGCAAGTCCGGGGGGCGGGACGGCGCGGAGTCGGACGCCGGGGTGGACGCGGTGCCGGCCGGCGCCGGGGGAGGCGTCACCGCGCCGCTCCACCGGTGCGGGCGGCGAGGAACGGCGGTATGGACCTGAGGGCCTCCGCGGGGTCCGACTCCGGAGACAGCCGGCACTCCACGGCCAGCCAGCCGCTGTAGCCGGCACTGTCCAGGGCGCCCAGCCATGCGGACCAGTCCAGATGCCCGGCACCCGGCTGGTACCGGTTGGAGTCACTGACCTGCGCGTGCCCGATGTACGGGGCCGCCGCCAGGATCGCCGCCGGCGGGTCGGCCTCCTCGATGTTCATGTGGTAGCTGTCGATCCCGATCCGGACGGAGTCCAGGCCGACGGTACGGATCAGCTCCGCCGCCTGCTCCAGCCGGTTGACCATGTGGTCCTCGTAGCGGTTCAGCGGCTCCAGGAAGAGGGTGACGCCCTCGGCCCGGGCATGCTCACCCAGCGTCGTCAGCCCGTCGAGGAGCACATCGCGGTCCTCCTCCGCACTGCGGGGCGGGGTGAAGGGCGGCAGCCGGCGCGAGAACATCCCGTACGAGGCGGGGGTCTGCGCCCCCACACCGCCCAGCTCGGCGATGACGGCCAGCTGGGACCTCAACTGGGCGAGCGCGTCGCGGCGTTGGCCCGCGTCGAACGCCGCGAAGAAGTGCAGCATGTCGACACAGACCGTCGGCATCACCACGCCGTCCGCCATGGCCCGGCGCAGTTCGGGCAGCCGGTCGCGGAAGTGGAAGCCGCCCTTGCCGCGCAGCTCGATGCCGTCGAATCCGGCCTCCTGGGCGAACTCCCACTTCTGCTGGAGGGTTTCGCCCGGGAGCAGCTGCTCCTGGCAGGCCGTCTTGAACATGGTTCGCCTTTCGGGAGGTCGGAGGGTGGTTGCGGTGGGGCTCGGTGCGGAGCACCGGGGGGCCCTGACACGAGGAGCTGTCAGAACTCGAGCACCACCTGCAACGCATCCCCCGGCCGCTCGTCCAGCAGCACATACGCTTCTGCCGCTTCGGTCACCGGCACCACATGGCTGACCAGCGGCTTGACGTCCACCCGTCCCTCGGCGACCAGCCGCAGAAAGGTCTGCTGCAACCGCTCGACGGTCCACCGGCCGGAGAGTGCCTGCGGGACGCCGCCGATCTGCGAGCAGACCAGCTGGGCCCGGTTGTGGTGGAACTCGTCGCCGAGCCGCAGCCCGGTCCCGTCCCCCTGATAGAAGCCGGAGGCCACCACGCGCCCGCCGACCGCGACCGACCGCAGCGCCTCGTGCAGCGCGGGGTACGCACCGCTGATCTCGATCGCCGCGTCCGCACCGCGCCCGTCGGTCGCCTCGCGGATCCGCTCAGCGACGGCGTCGGTACGCGCGTTCAGCAGCTGCGCCGCGCCATGGCGCTTCGCGTGCTCCAGCCGTACGTCCAGCGTGTCGACGGCCGTCACGCGGGCCCCGTTGAGTTGGGCGAGCCGGGTGGCCAGCAGGCCGATGACGCCTTGGCCGAAGACGGCGACGTCCTCGCCGAGGTGGATGTCGGCGCCGAGAACGGCGTTGTAGGCGATGGCGCCGACCCGCGCGAACGCTCCGGCCAGCGGGTCGAGCCCGTCCGGCAGGGTGTGCCCGGCCATCCGCTCGGCGGGGACGATGCCTTCGCTGCGGTGGCCCCAGATGCCCCACACCAGATCGCCCACGCGGGGGATGTCCGGTGTGTCGGCCAACTCGGGGGAGACCTCGGTGACTTCGCCGACCTCCGAATAGCCCCAGCCTGTCACCGGGTACGCGATGCCCGCCGCGCCCTCCCGGAAGAGTCGTGCCTCGGGGTCCCAGCTGCGTGTGAGATAGGGATTGGTGCCCCGGTACGCGGTCAGTTCCGTGCCCGCCGATATGCCCGAAAAGCGGGTGCGGACGCGCAAGTGGCCGGGCGGCAGCGGCGCGCTCTCGAGCTCGGCCACCTCGACCGCTCGCGGGCCGGTGAACTGGACAACTCGCTCCACAAGGGACTCCGGGCGGCTCGGCTTCGGCGGTTTCGTAGAAGATACATCGGGGTTACGTCTTGTGAACAGACAGAACTGGTGTTGAGATGCGTAACTCACAAGCTGAATTCGGAACGAACCGAAGTCGGAACCGAGGGTGAGGCATGCAGACGTGGACGCGGCGGTCGAAGGTGACCGCGGCCGGGCTCGCCGGAGTGCTCGGGGTGGGTCTCCTCGCCGGTTGCTCCGGGAATGCCGCGGCAGGCCCGGACAAACCGGACAAAAAACTGACCGTATGGACGCTGGAGAACCTCCCGGCGCGCATGGCGGCCACCAAGAAGATCGTCTCCCGCTACGAGCGGAAGACCGGCGTCCAGGTCAAGCTCGTCGGCGTCGACGAGGGCCAGCTGCCGCAGCTGATCATGTCGGCCGCCGCCGCGGGTGACCTGCCCGACGTGATCGCCGCGCTCCCGCTCGGCCAGGTCTGGCAGATGTACGAGAACGACCTGCTCAACACCAAGATCCCGGCCGACATCGTCAAGGAGCTCGGCCCTCGCACCTTCAACGCCAACGCGCTCCGGCTCACCGCCGACGGCGGCACCCGGCTGACCGTCCCCTCCGACGCCTGGCTCCAGCTGCTCGTCTATCGCAAGGACCTGTTCAAGAAGGCGGGCCTCGAGCCGCCCACCAGCTACGCCACCATGACCAAGGCCGCCCGGAAGCTCGACAAGGGTCGGATGGACGGCATCTCGCTGGCCACCGACCCCGGCGACGCCTTCACCCAGCAGAGCTTCGAGAACCTTGCGCTGGCCGACGACTGCCAACTGATCACCAAGGGCGAGGCGGCGCTCGACTCGCCCGCCTGCCGCCGTGCCTTCGCCACGTACCGGACGCTCGCGCACGATCATGGGCCGGTGGGCACCCAGACGGTCGACTCGACCCGCGCCACCTACTTCGCGGGCCGCTCACCCATGGTGATGTGGTCCTCCTTCCTGCTGGACGAGCTGGCCGGGGAGCGCGCGGACGCCCGCCCCAGCTGCGCCCAGTGCAAACGTGACCCCGGCTTCCTCGCCGAGCACAGCGGTATCACCACCGCGCTCAAGGGCCCGGACGCGGCGAAGGCCGGCCAGTTCGGCGAGATCACTTCCTGGACGGTGACCAGGACCGCCGAGACGGCGGCCTCCCGCGGCTTCATCGAGTACATGATGGGCGCCGGATACCAGGACTGGTACGGCATGGCACCGGAGGGCAAGATCCCGGTCCGCGAGGGCACCGCCGACGACCCGGAGAAGTACACCCGGGCCTGGCGCAGCAGCAGGCTCGGCGTCGAGGCCACCCACCGTAAGCGGCTCGACGAGATCTACCCCGAGAAGCTGCTGGCGGAGCTGACCGAGGGGGTCGGTCACCTGCGCCGCTGGGGCATCACCGAAGGCGAGGGCGCCCTGGTCGGCGCCACCAACGGCGAGCTGCCGGTCGCCAAGGCCGTCGGCGAACTGACCAGCGGGCAGACAGGGCCCGGTGAGACCGCCCGCAAGGTCAACGAGGAAGTCGGCGCACTGCGGAGGTCCCTGCGATGAGCACCACATCCCCCACTCCGTCGAGCGCAGCGCCCACCCAAGCACAAAGACCCGGCAAAGCAGGCATTAAGGATAAAAAGCATGATCCGGGGTCCCGTCGTCCCGACCGGCGCCCGCTGACCGGCGCCGCACGGGAGAACCGCGCCGGGCTGGCCTTCGTCACCCCCACCTTCCTCGTCGTCCTCGTGGTCGTCGTCCTGCCGATCCTCTGGACGGTGCTGCTGGCCTTCCAGCACGCCCGGCTGGTGGACATCCAGGGCATGAGCCTGTTCGGCAACTGGTCACTGGACAACTTCGCCGGGGTCTTCTCCTCGCCCGGCTTCTGGACCAGCCTGTGGACGACGCTGCTCTACACCGTCGGCTCCACCGCGGGATCCGTGCTGCTCGGTCTGGTCGCGGCCCTCGCGCTGCGCCGGCCCTTCCGCGGCCGGGGCCTGCTGCGCGGATCGATGCTGCTGCCGTACGTGGCGCCCGTGGTGGCCGTCGCCTTCGTGTGGCAGATCGCGCTCAGCCCACAGTTCGGCATCGTCAACGAGTGGGGCGGCAAGCTGCTGGGCTGGGACGACCCCATCGCCTTCCTCTCCACCCGCTCCTACGAAATCTCCCTGCTCGGGCTGCACTTCGAGGTGCCGCTGGCGCTGCTGACCGTCATCGCCTTCGAGACCTGGCGCTACTTCCCGTTCGCCTTCCTCTTCCTGCTGGCCCGTCTCCAGGCGGTCCCCGACGTCCTGGAGGAAGCCGCCACCGTCGACGGCGCCACGCCCACCCAGCGCTTCCGCTATGTCCTGCTGCCCCAGCTGATGCCGGTCATCGCGCTGCTGTGCGTACTTCGCTTCATCATGACGTTCAACAAGTTCGACGACATCTACCTGCTCACCGGCGGCGGCTCCGGCACCGACGTGGTGGCCGTACGGGTCTACGACTTCCTCACGGCACGCTTCGACGTGGGTGCCGCCGCGGCCCAGGCACTGGTGCTCGCCGTCGTGCTGATGGTGCTGCTGGGCGTGTACTTCAAGTTCTTCGGCAAGAAGGTCGAGGAGGAGGCGTGATGAGCGGCATCCGTACGTCCCTGCCGAGCCGCGCGCAGTTCGAGGAGCGGCTCTTCGGAGTGCTCCGGCGGGTGGTGATCGCCTTCCTGGCACTGATCACCCTGGTGCCCTTCTGCTACATGCTGCTGCTGTCGGTGAAGCCCATCGATGCGCTGCTGCTGAATCCGGGCCAACTGTGGGTCTCCGCCGAGGACTTCACGCTCAGTACGTACGAGGAAGTGCTGAAGCCCACCGAAGAGGGCGGCCAGGGCTTTGTGCACATGCTCGCCAACTCCGCGCTCGTCTCCCTCGGTGCGGTGGTGCTGACCCTGCTCGCCGCCATCCCCGGCGCCTACGCGGTCAGCCGGCTGAAGTTCTTCGGCAACAGGCAGGTGAGCGTCCTCTTCCTCGCGGTCTACCTCTTCCCGGCGACGCTGCTGGCCGTGCCGCTGTTCGTGATGTTCGCGAAGCTGGGGCTCCAGGGCAGCCTGGTCGGACTCGCCATCGTCTACATCGCGCAGACCGTGCCGGTGTCGATCTACATGATGAAGAACTACTTCGTCACCATCCCGTACTCCATCGAGGAGGCCGCAGCGCTCGACGGCTGTACCCGGCTGCAGACCGTACGCAAGGTGGTCCTGCCGCTCGCCGCGCCCTCGCTGATGGCGACCGGGCTCTACGTCTTCATGATCGCCTGGAACGAGTTCCTCTTCGCGCTGCTCTTCCTGGCCGCGCAGCCGGAGAAGTGGACGGTCTCGCTTGGACTCCAGCAGCTCGCCAACGGCGTCGAGGTCTCCAAGACGGTGCTGATGGCAGGATCGGTGGTGCTGACCATCCCCGTCGTCCTGCTGTTCTTCGCCATGGAACGGCTCCTGACCGAGGGCCTGACCAGCGGCGCGGACAAGAGCTGAGCGGCCTGGAGCCGCCCGGCGGACAAGAGCTGAGGAGAGCATGACCGGTACCACCGGCAACCAGTCGAGCGCGGGCCATCTGTTGCAGCTCATCCGGGACGGCCGGGCCACCACCCGCGGTGCACTGCAACAGGCCACCGGGCTGTCCAGGTCCACCGTCGGCCACCGCCTCGACCAGCTCTTCGCGGCGGGCTGGCTGCGCGAGGGCGAGGCCACGCCGGCGGCGGGCTCCACCGGCGGGCGCCCCTCCGCACGCCTGGAGTTCGACGCCGGGCACGCCGTGGTCCTCGCCGCCGACCTCGGAACCCGGCACGCCACTGCGGGCGTGCTCGACCTCGCCGGGAACGTGCTGGCCGAACGCTCGGGGGAGATGGTCATCGGCGACGGACCCGACCGGGTGCTCGACCGGCTCGGCCAGTGGTTCGCCGGGCTGCTCAAGGAGCACGGCACGGACCCGTCCCGGGTCTGCGGCATCGGTCTGTCGGTGCCGGGGCCCGTCGACTTCGACTCCGGACTGGTCATCCAGCCGCCGATCATGCCCGGCTGGGACGGCTACCCGCTGCGCGAGCGGATGCAGGAGGCGTACGCGGCACACATCCAGGCGGGACCGTCCGTGCCCGTCCTCGTCGACAACGACGCCAACCTCATGGCCTACGCCGAACAGCGCGTCGGCCACCCCGACTGTGCGGCCTTCCTGCTGATCAAGGTGGCCACCGGCATCGGTGCGGGCGTCGTCGTGGACGGGCAGCCCTACCGCGGCATCGACGGCGGGGCCGGCGACATCGGACACATCCGGCTGCACGACTGCCAGGACGCGCTGTGCATGTGCGGCAACCACGGCTGCCTCGCCGCCGTCGCCAGCGGGCGCGCGCTGGCCAACCAGCTCACCGCCGCCGGCGTGCCCACCACCTCCGGCTCCGGCGTCCGCGACCACCTCGCCGCCGGCCGGCCCGAAGCGGTACGGCTCGCCCGCGAGGCCGGGCGCCGCGTGGGGGAGGTGCTGGTCACCGTCGTCACCCTGCTCAACCCCGGCGTCCTGATGATCGCCGGGGACCTGGCAGGCACCCCGTTCCTGACCGGCGTACGAGAGCTGCTGTACCAGCGCGCCATGCCCCGCACCACAGCGCACCTCAACGTCGTCACCTCCCAACTGGGCGAGCGGGCCGGCCTGATCGGCGCCGCCGCCATGGTCGTCGAGGACCGCTACGCCCCCGACCGCGCCGACGCCCGGCTGGCCGCGTCGGCCGACGACCGTCACAACGCGAAGGAGACAGCACCGTGAGTGCACCCTGGCCCGGCCCTCCGATACGTGTCGGGCTCGTCGGTGCCGGGCCGTGGGCCCGCACCATGCACGCCCGGATGCTCGCCGCCGGGCCCGAGACCGAGCTGACCGCCGTCTGGGCCCGCAGACCCGAAGCCGCAGCACAGATCGCCGTGGAACACGGCGCGAAAACCGCGGCGTCCTTCGCCGAACTCCTCGAACACTGCGAGGCCGTGGCCTTCGCCGTACCGCCCGCTGTCCAGGCCGAGCTGGCGCCGCGCGCCGCCCGCGCGGGCCGGGCGCTGCTGCTGGAGAAGCCGCTGGGGCCCGACCTGGCGGCTGCCCGCACAGTCGCCGACGCGGTGGCGGAGAGCGGCGTCGTCTCCCAGCTGGTGCTGACCAAGCGCTACCACCCGGTGACCCGGCACTTCCTCGCCCGGGCCCGCGAGCTGACAGTCACCGGGGCCCGCTCCTGCTATCTGCACGGCGCGTTCCTCGGCGGCGACCACGCCACCGCCTGGCGGCTGGAACACGGCGCCCTGCTCGACCTGGGCGCGCACCTTCTCGACCTGCTCGACCTCGCGGTCGGCCCCGTCACCGCCGTACGCGGCACCGGCGATCCGCGCCGCTGGACCGAGCTGACCTGCGAGCACGAGAACGGCGCCGTCAGCCAAGCCTCGCTCTCCGGCGCGGTCGCGCTGCCCCGGGCCCGTACCCGGGTGGAGCTGTACGGGCCCGAGGGAGAGCTGGTCTACGACACCGCGGACCTCGACCACGAGGAGTGCTGGCCGGTGCTGCGGCGGGAATTCGCAGCCGCCATACGTGGTGGTCGCTCCAGTGAGATCGACGCCCAGCGCGGGCTGCGGCTCCAGGAGTTGCTGGAGCAGGCGGTGCGGTAGAGGGACGCGCCCCGTAAGGGGCGCGGGGAACTGCGCGACAAGCCATGGGGGTACCTCCCTGCTCGAAGAGCTTGGGGGAGCAACCCGCAGTCCGCGACCGACGGACAGGGGCACCCCCTCACCGGTCTACAGCTCCGTCGGATCCACCTCCCGCAGTTCCCCCTCCCGCAGCTCCAGCCACCGGGTCATCCCCAACTCATGGAGAAACGGGACGTCATGGCTGGCGACCAACAGCGCTCCCGCATAGCCGGACAGCGCCTCCCGCAGCTGTCGGACACTGGACATGTCCAAATTGTTCGTCGGCTCATCCAGCATGAGCAACTGAGGGCCGGGCTCGGCCAACATCACAGCGGCGAGGGTGGCCCGAAAACGCTCCCCACCAGAGAGCGTGCCGACGGCACGCTCGGCCCGCTCGCCCCGGAAGAGGAACCGGGCGAGCCGGGAGCGGATCTGCTGATTGGTCGCCTCCGGCGCCACCGCGGCGACGTTCTCGATGAGGGACAGCGCATCGTCGAGCACATCCAGCCGCTGGGGCAGATAGCGCAGCGGCACATGGGTGCGTACCTCTCCCGCGATGGGCGGGAGTTGCCCGGCGATGGTGCGCAGCAGTGTCGTCTTACCCGCGCCGTTCGGGCCGACCAGCGCGATCCGGTCGGGCCCGGCCACGCCGAGCGAGACACCCGCGCCGTGCCGCAGCTCCACCTCGTCCAGCTCCAGCACCCGCCGCCCGCGCGGCACCGCGGTGAACGGCAGCTCGACACGGATCTCGGCGTCGTCCCGTACCCGCTCGGCCGCCTCCTCCAGCCGTTCCTTCGCCTCTTCGAGGCGCTGCTCGTGCAGGATGCGGTGCTTTCCGGCCGACTCCTGCGCCTTGCGCTTGCGCGCGCCCATCAGGATCTTCGGCTCGCTCCCGCTGGCCTGCACCTTGTTGCCGTGCCTGGCGCGCCGGGCCAGCTTGGTCTGCGCCTCGGCCAGTTCGCGCTGCTGCCGCCGTACGTCGGTCTCGGCCGCGCGCACCATCCGCTCGGCGGCCTGCTGCTGGGCGGCGACGGCCTCCTCGTACGCGGCCAGATTGCCGCCGTACCAGGTGACCTCGCCGCCGCGCAGTTCGGCGATCTGGTCGACCAGCGCAAGCAGTTCGCGGTCGTGGCTGACGACGACGAGAACGCCGTTGAAGGAGGCGACGGCGTCGTGGAGCCGCCGACGGGCCGCCCGGTCGAGGTTGTTGGTGGGCTCGTCGAGCAGCAGCACATCGGGCCTGGCCAGCAGCAGCGCCGCCAGCCGCAGCAGCACCGACTCGCCGCCGGACACCTCGCCGATGGTCCGGTCCAGCCCCACGTGAGCGAGGCCGAGCTGGTCCAGCGTCGCGCGGGCCCGCTCTTCGACGTCCCAGTCGTCGCCTACGGCGGTGAAGTGCTCCTCGCTGACGTCGCCTGCCTCGATGGCGTGCAGCGCGGCCCGGGTACGGGCGACGCCCAGCGCCTCGTCGACCCGCAGGGTGGTGTCGAGGGTGAGGCTCTGCGGCAGATAGCCGACCTCGCCCGCGACCTTGACGCTCCCGGCCTCGGGGCGCAGCTCGCCCGCGAGCAGCTTCAGCAGGGTGGACTTCCCACTGCCGTTGAGCCCGATCAGGCCGGTGCGGCCAGGGCCGACGGTCAGCTCGAAGTCGGTCAGGACGGGGCTGCCGTCCGGCCAGCTGAAGGTCAGCCGGGAGCAGACGAGAGAGTGGGCAGAGGGAGTTGGCACACGGGCCTCCTGGTCGCATCGCGGTGGGGGATGAACAACGCGGGAGACACCGGGCCCCGGCAAGAACGCCTGGGGACGGAATTCAGAAGGGAGGAGAAGAAGGCGAAGAGGCCGGCCGACTCGCTTCCGAGGTCACACACGTGGCACACAGACAGGGCACACGGTGTCTCAGACCTCAGATACGCAACGGCCTCTCCAATCGACGGCGACAGGGCCGTCCGGGACGATACGCCTGTGCTTTTGCCGCCCGCAAGCCGTTTTCGGCGCACGTGCGCTCCGTAAGGGGCGCGCCGGAAACCACCCCACCGTCGGCCGGAACCGGGCGACCCGGCATACTCCCAGCGCACAACAGCGAACAGCGGGAGCGTGCAATGAAGAGTGCGGTACGGGGGGTCGCGGGCATAGCCTGCGCGAGCAGTCTGGTCCTCATGGTGGCGGGATGCGGCGGGGGGTCCGGGAAGGACTCCGCCGACGGTTCGGGTTCCACCGATGACAAGCAGGAGCAGTCCGCGGGGGTCGGCGTAGTCAGCCGCGCCCAGGCCGACAAGCTCATCGACCACTACGAGAAGGTCAACAACCGGGCCAACAAGAACTCGGACCCGAAGCTGCTCTCCACCGTCGAAGGCGGCGCGGTCTTCGAGCAGAGCAAGTCCACCTTCAAGATGCAGAAGACCTGGTCGGCGAAGGAACGCGCCGACTACCGCAATCCGTTCCGTTACGTCGACCGGAAGTTCTACATTCCCCGGAAGGGGACCGCCGACTGGTTCGCGATGGTCGCGCACTCCAAGTCGCCCGGGGAGAAGAAGGGCAAATACCCCGGCATTCTCGTCATGGAGAAGCAGAAGAGCGGCGACTGGAAGATGATCGCCGGCAGCTACAGCGAGACCAAGTGGCTGCCGAAGTTCGCCAAGGACGAGGACGGCTTCGTCAAGCCCGTCTCCGACACCTCGGTGATGTCCGGCTCCGCCATGGCACCGGATGCGCTCTCCGACTCCCTGCTGGACCTCTACAAGCAGGGCTCCGCCAAGAACCGCTTCCGCACCTCGAAATCCACCAATGCGATCCGCAAGATTCCCAAGTCGCAGAACAAGCTGCTGAGCCCGCACGGCGAGGCCGTGTTCAGCCGGGGCGAATCGACCCACGAGAAGATCCACGCGCTCCGTACCAAGGACGGCGGCACGTTCGCCGTCTTCAGCACCGAGGTCCGGGAACACGACCGCGGTACGGAGGTATCGGCCACGATCCACCCGTCCGACTCCATGAAGGTATACGTCGGCAACACCTCCGCACCGGCATTCTTCGTCGACTGGCTGCACGTCTCCAGCGCCTACATCCCTCCGAAGGGCAACCCCAAGCTCCTCGGCACCGAGTACGACATGACAGGTGCCGCCGCCGGCTCCGGCCAGGACGGCGAGATGCCGGGCACGGACACCTGAGACCGCACTGTTGACCCGCCGCAGCTGGGGTATCTCCCGGCCGAAGGCTTGGGGAGCGCAACCACCCACAACAGGCGTCCGGCGGAATGGCGACCGGCCGATCCAGTCGACCACTCCGCCGGACCCTCGCCGTCCTGGCGAGGGTCCGGCGGAAACGGAGTTACCGGTCAGGCGAGCCCGGCTCGGCGGAGGGCCTCCGCCATCTCGCTGTTGGCCGGCGCCGGGGCGGACGCCCCCTGCTGGCCGCGGCGCTTGTTGCCGCCCCCGCGGCCCCCGCCGCCCTTGGGCGAGCCCTGGCGCTGCCGCGGGGCGCCCTCTCCCGCGCGCTTGCCGGCGGCTCGGGCCTCCGGCTCGTCGTCCAGCCGCAGCGTGAGCGAGATCCGCTTACGCGCCTCGTCCACGTCCAGCACCCGCACCTTGACGATGTCGCCGGGCTTGACCACGTCGCGCGGGTCCTTCACGAACGTCTTCGACATCGCCGAGACATGCACCAGGCCGTCCTGATGCACCCCGACATCGACGAAAGCCCCGAAGGCGGCGACGTTGGTGACCACGCCCTCCAGGACCATGCCCTTGGTGAGGTCGCTCAGCTTCTCGACACCCTCCATGAAGCTCGCCGTACGGAATGCGGGCCGCGGGTCACGGCCCGGCTTCTCCAGCTCCCGCAGGATGTCGGTGACCGTGGGCAGACCGAACGAGCCGTTCACGAACTCCTTCGCATCCAGCGTGCGCAGGACCTTCGCATTGCCGACCAGCGAGGGCACATCGGCGCCCGTCTTCGCCACCATGTCGCGTACGACCGGGTACGCCTCCGGGTGCACCGCCGAGGCGTCCAGCGGATCGTCGCCGCCCCGGATACGCAGGAAGCCCGCGCACTGCTCGAACGCCTTGGGGCCGAGCCGTGCCACGTCCTTGAGCTCCTGACGGCTCTTGAAGGGGCCGTTGGCGTCGCGGTGCGCGACGATGTTCTCCGCCAGGACCGTGCCGATGCCCGAGACCCGGGACAGCAGCGGTGCCGAAGCCGTGTTGACGTCCACCCCGACGCCGTTCACACAGTCCTCCACCACGGCGTCCAGCGAGCGCGACAGCTTCACCTCGGACAAGTCGTGCTGGTACTGGCCCACGCCGATCGACTTCGGGTCGATCTTCACCAGTTCGGCCAGCGGGTCCTGGAGCCGCCGGGCGATGGAGACGGCGCCGCGCAGCGACACATCGAGCTCGGGCAGCTCCTGCGAGGCGTAGGCCGAGGCGGAGTAGACCGAGGCGCCCGCCTCCGAGACCATCACCTTGGTCAGCTTCAGCTCCGGCTTGGCGGCGACGAGCTCACCGGCGAGCTTGTCGGTCTCGCGGGAGGCGGTGCCGTTGCCGATCGCGACGAGCTCCACCTTGTGCGCCTCGGCGAGCGCGGCCAGCTTCGCCAGTGACTGGTCCCACTGCTTCTGCGGCGCGTGCGGGTAGATCGTGTCCGTGGCGGCGACCTTGCCCGTCGCGTCGATCACGGCCACCTTCACGCCCGTCCGCAGCCCCGGGTCCAGACCGAGGGTGGCGCGGGTGCCGGCCGGCGCGGCGAGCAGCAGGTCGCGCAGGTTGGCCGCGAAGACCCGCACCGCCTCGTCCTCGGCCGCGGTCCGCAGCCGGGTGCGCAGATCGATGCCCAGGTGCACCAGGATGCGCGTACGCCACGCCCAGCGCACCGTCTCCGCGAGCCATGCGTCGGCCGGGCGCCCCTCGTTGCGCACCCCGAAGCGATGTGCGATGGAGCGCTCGTAGGAGCTCGGGCCCTCTTCGGCCGCGCCGTCCTCCCCGGCAGGCTCGGGCTCCATGGTGAGATCGAGGATCTCTTCCTTCTCACCGCGCAGCATGGCGAGGATCCGGTGCGAGGGCAGCTCGGTGAAGCCCTCGGAGAAGTCGAAGTAGTCGGCGAACTTGGCGCCCTGCTCCTCCTTGCCCTCCCGCACCTTGGCAGCCAGCCGGCCACGCTCCCACATGCGCTCCCGCAGCTCGCCGATGAGATCGGCGTCCTCGCCGAAGCGTTCGGTCAGGATTGCGCGCGCCCCCTCCAGGGCTGCTGCGGCGTCCGCGACGCCCTTGTCGGCGTCGACGAACGCGGCAGCCGCGGCGGACGGCTCCACCGTGGGGTCCGCGAGCAGCCCCTCGGCGAGCGGTTCGAGACCGGCCTCGCGGGCGATCTGCGCCTTGGTGCGCCGCTTGGGCTTGTATGGCAGGTAGATGTCCTCCAGGCGCGCCTTGGAATCGGCGGCGCGAATCTGCGCCGCCAGCTCCTCGGTGAGCTTGCCCTGCCCGCGCACGGACTCCAGGATCGACTCGCGCCGCTCCTCCAGCTCCCGCAGATAGCGCAGCCGCTCCTCCAGGGAGCGCAGCTGCGCGTCGTCGAGCATCTCGGTCGCTTCCTTGCGGTAGCGCGCGATGAACGGCACGGTCGACCCGCCGTCGAGCAGCTCGACAGCGGCGCGGACCTGCCGCTCGCGTACGCCGAGTTCCTCGGCGATCCTGCCTTCGATCGTCGTCGTCACGATGGTTCGTTCCGCCTTCTCGGTGCTGTGGTCCCCCGGTAGGCATGCATTGTGGCAGGCGGGTCCGACAGCCCCGCGCAGGCGGGCGCGACGGCGGCGCCCGTAGGCTGCCGTTCCGGCCGCTCCGCCGGTGCGCGAGCCCTGATACGCCGGCCCTTCTACGTCAGCCCTTGCCGAGCAGGTCGGCGGGGAAGGCACCGGCCTCGGTCGCCGTCCGAGCGAACCCGCCGGCCAGTTCGGTCAGCCGTGCCACGCCCTCGATGCCGAGGAACTCGTAGGGACGGCGGTCCAGCCGGTCGGTCTCCTCCTCCAGGTGCTTACGCAGTTCGACGCCCTGCTCGGTCAGTTCCCCCTCGCCGTCCAGCAGTCCGCGCCCGCTCAGCCGCTGCTGGGCCGCCGACCAGTCCTGCTCGTTGTAGCCACGGGTGCTCATCACCCACTTGGGGTTCATCCCGCGCCCGCTGGCCGTGTGGCTCACCAGGGCCTCCAGCGCGTCGAGTTCGGCGTTCTGGAGAGCCGCGATATGGCCGTCCCCGCGGTGCTCGCGCAGCAGAGTCGCCGCATGCCACAGCGCCAGGTGCGGCGACTGCTCGACCGGCGGCACGGGCAGGTCCGCGTTGGCGGAGTGCAGCGGCCGTCCCGAGCGGGTGCAGCCCTCGGTCGCGCGAAGCGCCAGCCGCGCGGCCTCGGCCATCTCCGCCGAGTGGACGGTCTCCTCGCCCAGCAGCGTGCGCAGCGTCGTGTCGACGGCGCGCAGCCGCGCAGCCAGTACGGTCTCCGGCGACGCCGCGTCCCACACCTCGGGGACGAAGCGGGCGACCAGCGCGTGGCTGTAGTTGAAGAAGGTGGCCGTCACCGTCCCCGCGCTCACGGCGCCCAGCGGCGCGGACCGCGAGGCCAGGTTGACCGCATGCGGGTCGTCGATGCCGTAGGGCGAGAGTTCCTTCCCCAGCGCGGGTGAGAAGTAGAGCGCGGAGTGCAGGGCGTTCAGGGCGTTGTGGCAGCGCCGCCCGGCGCGTTCGGGAAGTGGCGTCATGCACGTACGCTACCGCTCGGTACATCACCCTTGAAGGCTGGGGAACGCGCCTCGAAGGGGCGCGGGTAACTGCGCGCCCAGCCACAGCTCACTCGCAGCCTGCGAGAGCCGGGCAGGGGCACCCCCTCTCCAGCCCAGGGATGGCCCGGCTCAGCCCCGCGGCCAGCGGAATCGCGGAGCGCGCCGCTCCATGAACGCCGCCACCCCTTCGGCCACCTCCCCACTCGCGGCGGCCTCGCGCTGCCAGTGCTCGACCCGGTCGGGACCGGTGTGCCCGTCCGCGAACTCCTTGGCCGCCGCCTGGGTCAGCGCCGAGCGCGCCGTCAGCGTCCTTGCGAACTTGGCGACCCTTTTGTCGAGTTCGTCCCCGGAGTGCACCTCGTCCACCAGCCCGGTCCGCAGCGCGCGTGCGGCGTCGATCAGTTCCCCGGAGTAGAGCAGGAACTTTGCGGTGGCGGGACCGACCAGGCGCACCAGGCGCTCGGTGGAGGAGGCCGCATAGACGATGCCCAGCTTCGCCGGGGTGATTCCGAAGAGCGCGTCGTCCGCCGCGAACCGCAGATCGCAGGCGGTGGCGAGCTGGCAGCCGCCACCGACGCAGTGCCCGCGCACCACGGCGAGCGTGGGCTTGGGGAAGGCGGCCAGCGCCTCCTCCGCGGCCACGGCCAGTGTCTGATGCTCCCGCGCGGCCCCGCCGGGCTCACCACCGTCCCGCGGTCCGCTCCGTGCCGCGTCGTGCAGGGCGCCGATGTCCGCGCCCGCGCAGAAGGTTCCCTCTGTCCCGGTCAGCACCAGGACGCGTACCCCGGGATCGCCCGCGAGTTCGGCCAGCAGTACGGGCAGCCTGCGCCACATGGCGGGCGTCATCGCGTTCCGTTTGGCGGGATGGTCGATGGTGATGGTCGTGACGCCCTCGTCGTGCGCCGTGCGCAGGGTCGGCTCCATGAGCGTGATCGTATCCAGGGCGGACCACGATCTGTCACGGAGCTGACTGTGGCGTAAGTCTTCTGTCAAATGCCATCGATACGTGCCAAGTTGCAGTCACCCGGCCAGGTCCGCCCCGCGCGGTACCACCATGCAATGCAAGTACATCTGCAAGTACATCCAGGTGCTGAGAGGTACCGAGCAGGGAAGTGGGTGCTCAGATGGAGAGCCGCGGTGGGCAGCTGTCCGGCGTTGTCGACGAGGCTCCACCAGTCGGGGAGAGAGACGGGTCCCTGAGTGCGGTGCGCGGCGGAGCGGCGACGGGAGCGGCGCGTGCGGTCTCCGCCGTCCTGCCGCTGCGGGACCGCGCGGAGCGGAAACGACGGTCCGAACCCAGAACGCTCGGCTGTGGGCAGGAGGGCTCGCTGGGGTACGCACATGCCAGCACGCCGGGTCCGGCGCAGGAGGGAGCCTGGCGGTTCACCGCACCTGCCGCCGCCTCCTCGGTTCCCCGGCTGCGGCACGCCGTACGGGATCTGCTCGGGCGGCAGCCCGTCCGGGTGCCGGAGGACGTGCTGCAAGGGGCGCTGCTCATCCTCTCGGAGCTGGTCACCAATGCCGTACAGCACGCGGCGCTGCTCTCGCCGGAGATCGGGGTCGAGGTCTCACTGGGCGGTGGTTGGCTCCGGGTCGCAGTGGAGGACAGTCATCCCTACCGGCCCAAGGCGCTGGAGGCCGAGCCGTTCCGGGAGGACACAGGCGGCCGGGGTCTGCTGCTGGTCAAGGCGCTCACAGGGGAGGCGGGCGGCGTCTGCGACGTGGAGCAGACAAGTGCGGGCGGCAAGATCATCTGGGCCGCGCTGCCGATCGGCTGAAGCAGGGCCGGAAAAGCCTGGCGTCCCCGGCGCCGGCCGGCGGTTCCCGGGGCGGTCACCAGCTCCCGGCGCCGCCCGTCAGCTCGCGGATGGCGGGACGGGCCGCGTCCAGCACGGTCATGAACCAGGTGGAGAACATGTCCGTCGCGTGCCGCTTCTCCAGCTCGTCCCAGGTCACGAACACGGTCTCGGAGATCTCCGCCGGATCCGGCCGTGGCGCGTCGCGCAGCAGGCCCACATACAGATGGTTGAACTCCTGCTCGACCAGGCCCGACGCGGGATCCGGGTGGTTGTAGCGGACGGTGCCCGCCGCACGCAGCAGCGAGGGCGCCACTCCCAGCTCCTCGACGACCCGCCGGGTTGCGGCGGCGAACGGCGGCTCGTCCGGATAGGGATGGCCGCAGCAGGTGTTGGACCACACACCCGGCGAGTGGTACTTGCCCATGGCCCGGCGCTGGAGCAGCAATCTGCCCTCGTCGTCGAAGAGGAAGACGGAGAAGGCGCGGTGCAGGCGCCCGGGGGCCACATGGGCGGAGAGCTTCTCCGCGGTGCCGATCGTCGTCCCGTCCTCGTCGACCAGTTCGAGCATGATCGGGGCCGCTGAGCTGTTCGCCATGGTGATCCTTCTGGTGGGCCTGTGGGCAGCGTGATCCAGTGTGCCGCAGGCAGCGCGGTTACTCCGCATTCTGCAGGGTTCTGTCTATATCGCTCACATTTGTGCCCATTGCTGTCGATGTGCGGCCTCAACTCGACGGCGTACGTGCCTCCGGGTGACGCAGCAGCCAGCCTTCCCACGCCGAGGCGACCATCTCGCGTACTCCGAAGCGCGGCTCCCAGCCCAGCTCCTTGCGGATCCGCTCCGCCGAGGCCACCACCCGTGCCGGGTCACCGGCGCGGCGCGGAACCACCCGGGGTGCGGGCTCCCGCTTGCCGGTGATCTCGGCGACCAGCTCGGCCATCTCCCGCACGGAGACGCCCTCGCCCGTTCCGACGTTGAGGGTCAGGTCGTTCCCCCCGGTTTCCGGGCCCGGCTCGGCGAAGCCGGCCAGCGCCTGTGCCGCCGCGACATGCGCCTCGGCCAGGTCCCGCACATGGATGTAGTCCCGTACGCAGGTGCCGTCCGGCGTCGGGTAGTCGTCGCCGAAGATCCGGGGGGACTCGCCGCGGGTCAGCGCATCGAAGAACATCGGGACGATGTTGGAGACGCCGGTGTCGGCCAGCTCGGGCTCGGCGGTCCCGGCGACGTTGAAATAGCGCAGACAGGCCGTGGACAGCCCGTGGGCCCGGCCCGTCGCCCGCACCAGCCACTCGCCGGCCAGCTTGGTCTCCCCGTACGGGTTCATCGGTACCGTCGGGGTCTGCTCGGTGACCAGGTCCACGTCCGGCATTCCGTAGACGGCGGCCGAGGAGGAGAAGACGAAGCGGCCCACTCCGGCGTCGACCACGGCCCCCAGAAGGGTGACCAGGCCGTGCACGTTCTCCTCGTAATAGGACAGCGGCTGCTCGACGGATTCGCCGACCTGTTTCTTGGCCGCGAGATGGATCACACCGCCTACGCCGTGTGCGGCGAGCGTACGGTCCAGCAGCGGGCGGTCCAGTACGGAGCCACGCACCAGTGGCACCTCGGCGGGCAGCCGCTCGGCCAGCCCGCTGGAGAGGTCGTCCAGCGCGACGGCGCTTTCGCCGGCGGCTGTCATGGCCCGTGCGACGTGCGCGCCGATGTAGCCCGCACCGCCTGTGATCAACCACGTCATGTCCCGAACCCTATCGGCCTCGGTTGTGGCATGAGCCCATGATCCACCATGCTGGGGCCCGCGGGCGCTTCCCGGGCAACACCGGGGCGGTGAACGCTCGGTGAAGGCTCCCTTTGGCGATCCGATACTCTCTGCCGACGTGCTGCCGACCCTTGCGGGTGACGGCGCACCCTGCCCGCTGCCTTAGTTGTCCTCTCTCGCGCGGGTATGCCAGCTTCCAAGGAGTGAGTTCGTTCTGTCGACCGCCATCCTCACCGGTCCGCCGGTTGCCGGGTCGTCGCTCGAGGCCGACCTGCGCTCCCTCGGCTTCGAGGTGCGCGTAGCCTCCCGGCCTGCCGAGGTCAGCGCCCATCTGGCCGCCACGGCGGCGAACGAACGGCTCGCCCTGATCGACCCCGGCTTCGTCGGCCACACCCACGCGCTGCGGCTCGCCCTGAAGGACCCCCGCTTCGAGGCGGGCGCCCTGCCCGGAGTGCTCGGCGTCACCCCGGAGGCGCGCCGCGCGCTGCCGCACGAGCTGACGGGCAGCCCCCAGGAAGCGGCCGCCGGGCTGGAGGCGGCCGGCGTCGAGGTGCACCGGCCCGAGCTGGGGACCCTCGTGGCGACCGTCCCCGCCGACGAGACGGCGCGCAAGGAGGCCGAGGCCGCGGTCGCCGCGGTCGACGACGAGGCGGTACGGCTGCGCTCCGCGGTCAAGTCCCGGGACGGCTTCTTCACCACCTTCTGCGTCAGCCCCTATTCGCGGTACGTCGCCCGCTGGTGCGCCCGCCGCGGACTGACCCCCAACCAGGTCACCACCGCCTCGCTGATCACCGCACTGATCGCCGCCGGGTGCGCGGCGAGCGGCCAGCGGTGGGGCTTCGTGACAGCCGGAGTGCTGCTGATCGCCTCGTTCGTGCTGGACGCCACGGACGGCCAGCTCGCCCGCTACGACCTCCAGTACTCCAAGCTCGGTGCCTGGCTGGACGCCACCTTCGACCGGGCCAAGGAGTACTCCTACTACGCGGGCCTGGCGCTCGGTGCCGCCCGCGGCGGCGACGACGTATGGGCCCTGGCGCTAGGCGCCATGCTGCTGATGACCGCGCGGCACACCGTCGACTTCTCCTTCAGCGAGGCAAGCCACGACGTCGCCGCCAACACCAGCCGCACCGCCGTGCTCTCCAGCAGGCTGGACAGCGCGGGCTGGACCGTATGGGCCCGGCGGATGATAGTGCTGCCCATCGGGGAGCGCTGGGCCCTCATCGCCGTGCTGACGGCCGCCACCACGCCGCGTATCACCTTCCTCGTGCTGCTCGCGGCCGGCACCCTCGCCGCCTGCTACACCACCACGGGGCGGCTGCTGCGCTCCCTGCACCGCAGGGCCCGCACCGACCGCGCGGCCGAGGGCGTCCGCGCCCTCACCGACAGCGGCCCGCTCGCGGAGCTCGCCGCCCGGCTGCTGCGCCCGTTGCCGCTGCCCCGGCTGGGTGTGCCGGCCGTCGCGCTGCTCGGCGGCGCCGTGATCCTTGCCACCGCGTGGGCCGCGCCACTCGGCAGCCCCTGGCCCGTACCGGCCGCCGCGGTCTACGCCCTCTGTGCCGGGGTCGCGCTCGCCCAGCCGCTCAAGGGCCCGCTGGACTGGCTGCTGCCGCCATTTTTCCGTATCGCGGAATACGGCACGATTCTGGTGCTGGCCGCCCGTACCCAGACCGACGGCGCGCTGCCCGCGGCATTCGGGCTGGTAGCGGCTCTCGCCTACCATCACTACGACACGGTGTACCGCATCCGCGGGGGCACCGGAGCGCCTCCGCACTGGCTGGTGCGGGCGGTCGGGGGGCATGAAGGACGGACCCTGGTGGTCACCGTCGCCGCAGCCCTCTGGCTGGGCGACGGCGGTCACACGCAAGGCTTCATCTTCGCGCTGACCACGCTTGCCGTGGCCATCGCGGTAGTGGTGCTCGTCGAGAGCATCCGTTTCTGGGTGTCGTCGCAAGCACCCGCAGTACACGACGAAACAGGAGAACCCGCATGATCGGCCTCGTGCTGGCTGCCGGCGCCGGACGGCGTCTGCGCCCCTACACCGACACCCTGCCCAAAGCCCTGGTGCCCGTGGACGGTGAAACCACCGTCCTCGACATCGCGCTGGCCAACTTCGCACAGGTCGGTCTCACCGATGTCGCGGTCGTCGTGGGCTACCGCAAGGAGGCCGTCTACGAGCGGCAGGCCGACCTGGAGGCCCGGCACGGCGTCAAGCTCACCCTGATCGACAACGACAAGGCCGAGGAGTGGAACAACGCCTACTCCCTCTACTGCGCCCGTGAGGTCTTCAAGGAGGGCGTGCTGCTCGCCAACGGCGACACCGTGCACCCCGTCTCCGTCGAGAAGACGCTGCTGGACGCGCGCGGCAACGGCCAGAAGATCATCCTCGCCCTCGACACCGTCAAGGACCTCGCCGACGAGGAGATGAAGGTCGTCGTCGACCCCGACAAGGGCGTCCAGCGCATCACCAAGCTGATGGACCCCGCCGAGGCCACCGGCGAGTACATCGGCCTCACCCTGATCGAGCCGGAGGCAGGCGCGGAGCTGGCCGACGCGCTGAAGGCCACCTTCGAGAAGGACCCGCAGCTCTACTACGAGGACGGCTACCAGGAGCTGGTCAACCGCGGCTTCAAGGTCGACATCGCCCCCATCGGCGACGTCAAGTGGGTCGAGATCGACAACCACGACGACCTCGCCAAGGGCCGGGAGATCGCATGCCAGTACTGACCCGCCTCATTCCGTCGCCGGTCGTCGTGGACATCAGCCGCGGCGCACTGGACGACCTGGCGGGCCTGTTGGCCGATCAACGGATCTCCACCAACGGCAAGCTCGCCTTCGCCATCAGCGGCGGCTCCGGTGCCGCGCTGCGCGAGCGGTTCGCGCCGCTGCTGCCCAACGCCTCCTGGTACGAGGTCGGCGGCGGCACCATCGACGATGCGATCAAGCTCGCCGACGCCATGAAGTCCGGCCGCTACGACGCGGTCGTCGGGCTCGGCGGTGGCAAGATCATCGACTGTGCGAAGTACGCAGCGGCGCGGATCGGGCTGCCGTTGGTCGCGGTCGCGACCAACCTCTCGCACGACGGCCTGTGTTCGCCGGTCGCCACCCTCGACAACGACGCGGGCCGCGGCTCCTACGGGGTGCCCAACCCGATCGCCGTGGTCATCGACCTCGACGTCATCCGCGAGGCCCCCGAGCGCTACATCCGCTCCGGCATCGGTGACGTGATCTCCAACATCTCCGCCGTCAAGGACTGGGAGCTGGGGCACGAGGTGCGCGGCGAGGACATCGACGGACTGGCCGCCGCCATGGCACGGCAGGCCGGCGAGGCGATCCTGCACCACCCGGGCGACGTCAGCGACGACGGCTTCCTCCAGGTGCTCGCCGAGGGCCTGGTGCTCACCGGCATCTCGATGTCGGTCGCCGGGGACAGCCGCCCCGCGTCCGGCGCCTGCCACGAGATCAACCACGCCTTCGACCTGCTCTTCCCCAAGCGCGCCGCTCCGCACGGTGAGCAGTGCGGCCTCGGCGCCGCCTTCGCCACCTATCTGCGCGGGGACAAGGACACGGCCAAGTTGATGGTGGAGGTGCTGCGTCGGCACAAGCTGCCGGTGCTGCCCGCCGATATCGGCTTCGACCGGGACGAGTTCGTCGAGGCCGTCGCATACGCGCCGCAGACCCGCCCCGGGCGGTACACGATCCTGGAACACCTCGACCTGTCCACCGACCAGATCAGGGACGCGTACGCGGACTATGCACAAACCATCGGTAGCTGAACTCCGGCCGGTCGTTCACCCCGCCGGGGTGAAGGACCGGCGGAGCGGTGAGCACTGGGCGGGCCGGCTCTACATGCGCGAGCTCTCGCTGCGTGTCGACCGGCACCTGGTGAACACCCGGGTCACCCCCAACCAGCTGACGTACGTGATGACGGTCGCCGGCGTGCTGGCCGCGCCGGCACTGCTGGTGCCCGGGGTCGGCGGCGCCGTCCTGGGTGTGGTGATGGTCCAGCTCTATCTGCTGCTCGACTGTGTCGACGGCGAGGTGGCCCGCTGGAAGAAGCAGTTCTCGCTGGGCGGGGTGTATCTGGACCGGGTCGGCGCCTACCTGTGCGACGCCGCCGTACTGGTCGGCCTCGGTCTGCGCGCCGCCGACCTGTGGGGCGGCGGCCGGGTGGACTGGCTGTGGGCCTTCCTGGGCACGCTGGCCGCGCTCGGCGCCATCCTGATCAAGGCGGAGTCCGACCTGGTGGGCGTCGCCCGCCACCAGGGCGGACTGCCGCCGGTCAAGGAGTCGGCCGCCGAGCCGCGCTCCTCGGGGCTGGCCCTGGCGCGCAAGGCCGCCGCGGCGCTGAAGTTCCACCGGCTGGTGCTGGGCATCGAGGCGTCCCTGCTGATCCTCGTGCTCGCGATCGTCGACCAGATCCGGGGCGATCTGTTCTTCACCCGGCTCGGCGTCGTCGTCCTCGCGGCCATCGCAGTGCTCCAGACGCTGCTGCACCTGGTGTCCATCCTCGCCTCGAGCAGGCTCAAGTGACGGGTGACAAGACGGAGGGCAGGAAAGCTATGCGACTGGGTGCCGTCGTGCTCACCATGGGCAACCGCCCAGAGGAGCTGCGCGCACTGCTGGAGTCGGTCGCCAAGCAGGACGGCGAGGCGATCGAGGTCGTGGTGGTGGGTAACGGCGCGCCGTTGCCCGAGCTGCCGGAGGGTGTACGGAAGGTCGAGCTTCCGGAAAATCTCGGCATCCCCGGTGGCCGGAACGTCGGCATCGAGGCGTTCGGCCCCTCGGGCGCCGAGGTGGACGCACTGCTCTTCCTGGACGACGACGGGCTGCTGCCCTCGTCCGACACGGCCGAGCTGGTGCGTGAGGCGTTCGAGGCCGACCCCCGGCTCGGGATCATCAGCTTCCGGATCGCCGACCCCGAAACGGGCGTCACCCAGCGGCGTCACGTACCCCGGCTACGCGCCTCCGACCCGATGCGCTCCTCGAAGGTCACCACCTTTCTCGGCGGCGCGAACGCCGCACGTACCAAGGTGCTGGCCGAAGTCGGCGGCCTGCCCGACGAGTTCTTCTACGCACATGAGGAGACGGACCTGGCCTGGCGTGCCCTCGACGCCGGCTGGGGCATCGAGTACCGCGCCGATATGGTGCTGCACCACCCGACCACGGCTCCCAGCAGGCACGCCGTCTACCACCGGATGGTGGCCCGCAACCGCGTCTGGCTCGCCCGCCGCAACCTTCCCGCGCTGCTCGTCCCGGTGTATCTGGGCGTATGGCTGCTGCTCACCCTCGCCCGGCGGCCCTCCATGCCGGCGTTGCGGGCCTGGCTGGGCGGTTTCAAGGAAGGCTGGACCACGTCGGCCGGAGCGCGCAGGCCGATGCGGTGGCGTACGGTATGGCGTCTGACGCGGCTGGGTCGCCCGCCCGTGATCTGACAAGCTCGTGTCTGAGAGCATCAGCCCCGGAATCACTTGCGCAGTGTGAGGACGAAAGTTTCCAACGTGAGCGAGACAACCCAGGACAGTGCCGACAGGTCGGTCGGCGTGCTGCCCCCGCCGTCACCGGACGACAGTCTGGCCCCGGCCGAACTCGCGGCCAAATACGGCTTGTCGGTGAGCGGAGCACGTCCTTCGCTGCCGGAGTACGTGCGGCAGCTGTGGGCGCGGCGGCATTTCATTCTCGCCTTCTCCCGGGCGAAGCTGACGGCGCAGTACAGCCAGGCGAAACTGGGCCAGCTGTGGCAGGTCGCCACGCCGCTGCTGAATGCGGCGGTCTACTTCTTCATCTTCGGCATCCTCCTCGGTGGCCGTAAGGGCACCCCGGGCGGGCCCGACAACTACATCCCGTTCCTGGTGACCGGGGTGTTCGTCTTCACCTTCACCCAGACCTCGGCGCTCAACGGGGTCCGGGCCATCTCCTCGAACCTGGGGCTGGTGCGCGCCCTGCACTTCCCGCGTGCCTCGCTGCCCATCTCGATCTCGCTCCAGCAGCTCCAGCAGCTGCTGTACTCCATGATCGTGCTGGTCATCATCCTGCTCGCCTTCGGGCAGTTCCCCCAGTGGTCCTGGCTGCTGATCATCCCCGCGCTGGCCTGCCAGTTCGGCTTCAACACGGGCTTGGCGCTCATCATGGCCCGGCTCGGCAGCAAGACGCCGGACCTGGCGCAGCTGATGCCCTTCATCACCCGGACGTGGATGTACGCGTCCGGCGTGATGTTCCCGCTCGAACACATGCTGCAGAAGGCGAACGCCGCTCCCTGGGTCGTCGACGTGCTCCAGGCCAATCCGGCCGCCGTCTACATGGACCTCATGCGTTTCGCCTTCATCGACGGCTACACGGGTCAGGACCTTCCGCCGCACGTCTGGGCCCTCGCGCTGGGCTGGGCGCTGCTGGTCGGGGTCGGCGGATTTGTTTTCTTCTGGAAGGCGGAGGAGCGTTATGGCCGTGGCTGAGCAGACCGAGCAGAGCGGAACCTCCGCCGAGGCCGGCGAGAAGACCGAGGCCCAGGCGGAGCAGACCCCGGGCCCCTGGGTGCCCACCGTCATCGCCGAGGACCTGCACATCGTCTACCGCGTCTACGGCGGCTCCAAGGGCCGGGGCAGCGCCACGGCAGCGCTCAACCGCATCATCCGCCGTAAGCCGGGCGGCGGCATGCGCGAGGTGCACGCGGTGCGGGGTGTCAGCTTCACCGCCTACAAGGGCCAGGCCATCGGCCTCATCGGCTCCAACGGCTCCGGCAAGTCCACGCTGCTCAAGGCCATCGCGGGTCTGCTGCCGGCCGAGAGCGGCAAGGTCTACACCGACGGTCAGCCCTCGCTGCTGGGCGTCAACGCGGCCATGATGAACGATCTGACGGGCGAGCGGAACGTCGTGCTGGGCGGCCTGGCGATGGGCATGTCCCGCGAGGAGGTCGGGCAGCGCTACCAGGGCATCGTCGATTTCTCGGGCATCAACGAGAAGGGCGACTTCATCACCCTGCCGATGCGCACCTACTCCTCCGGTATGGCGGCCCGGCTGCGGTTCTCCATCGCCGCCGCCAAGGACCACGACGTCCTCATGATCGACGAGGCGCTGGCCACCGGCGACAAGCGGTTCCAGAAGCGTTCCGAGGCCCGCATCCGCGAGCTGCGCAAGGAAGCCGGCACGGTCTTCCTCGTCAGCCACAACAACAAGTCCATCCGCGACACCTGTGAGCGGGTGCTGTGGCTGGAAAAGGGCAAGCTGCTGATGGACGGACCCACCGAAGAGGTCCTGAAGGAGTACGAGAAGTTCACCAGCAAGTAGCGCCCCGAAGGGGCGCGGGGAACTGCGCGACCAGCCGGAACGCGCCCGCAGCTCGGAAGCGTCGGTCAGGCGCACCCCCTCACCGGGACGCGGAAGAACACCGAAGCGGCCCGCTTCACCAGCATCAGCCGGTGAAGCGGGCCGCTTCAACGTGTGCAGGGGCCCGGGATCACACCCCGGTGCGAGCAGGCTCCCGCTCGCCGGGCTCCCCCTCGCGGCGCTCCGCGACATCGGCGTCAGCCCCCTCGCTCAGGCCCGCCCTCGCGTGCAGCCTGCGCAGCACAGCCGGCGCGTACCAGGCCGTACGCCCCAGCACCCGCATCGCGGCGGGAACCAGCACCCCGCGTACCGCCACCGCGTCGATGAGGATGGCCAGGCCGCTGCCCAGGCCGAACATCTGGATGAAGGAGACCTTGCTGGTGGTGAAGGCGAAGAAGCTGACCGCCAGCAGCCCGGCGGCCATGGTCACGATCCGCCCGGTGCGGGAGAGCCCGCCGGTCACCGCTTCGTGGTTGCCGGCCCCGGCGTCGTGGAGCTCCTTGATGCGGCTGGTCACGAAGACCTCGTAGTCCATGGACAGACCGAAGACGATGCAGAACATCAGCACCGTCATCGAGGTGTCCATCGGCATCGCGGTGAAGCCCAGCAGCGAGGAGAGGTGCCCGTCCTGGAAGACCCACACCATGGCGCCGATCGCGGCGGTCAGGCTGACCGCGTTGAGCACCAGGGCGCGCAGCGGCTGCACGATGCTGCCGGTGAAGAGGAACAATAGGACGAACGTCGAGCCGACGACCCAGGCCACGGCGGTGGGCAGCTTGTCGGCGATGGCCTTCTTGGCGTCGATCAGCTGGGCGTCCTTGCCGCCGATCAGCGTGTTGGTGCCGCCGGGCCCGCGCAGGTCGCGGATCTCCCGCACCAGGTCCTGCGCCTTGCCGGAGGCGGGGGTCAGGCTGCTGGTGACCGACAGCCGGTGGGTGCCCTGCTGCTCGAACGCGGCGCTCGCGGCGCCGGGCCCGCGCACCGAGTGCCCCTGTGCGTAGGTGCCGGTCGCCGCCTGGACGCGGGTGACGCCCTCCAGCTTGGAGAGCTGCGTGGCGTACCGGCCCACGGCCTGGTCGGCGGCCCGCCCCTCGGTGACGACGGAGATGCCCGCAGCGTCGTTGCCCGCGAAGTCGTGCTGGAGCGCTGTGGAGACCTGGCGGCTCTCGGCGCTCTCGGGCAGCACCCGCTCGTCCGGGGTGCCGAAGGTGGCGCCCAGCAGCGGGCTCGCGGCCAGCAGCAGTACGGCCAGCACCGGCAGCGCGGTCAGCGCCGGCCGCCGCATCACGGTACGGGCCAGCGTGCCCCACATCGGGGCCTCCGGCTTGCGGACCGCGTCGGCCCACGGCAGCCGTCCCTTGTTGACCCGGGGCCCGAGCACGGCCAGCAGCGCCGGGACGACCAGCAGCGCGGAGAGCGCGGCGATGGCGACCACGCCGATGCCCGCGTAGGCGAAGGAGCGCAGGAAGTACGGCGGGAAGAGCAGCAGCGCGGCGAGCGCCGCGACCACGGTCGAGGCGGAGAACAGGACGGTCCGCCCGGCCGTGCGTACGGTCGTACGGAGCGCCTGGGCCGTCTCGTCACCGGCGCCGAGCCGTTCGCGGAAGCGGCTGACGAGCAGCAGCCCGTAGTCGATTCCGAGCCCGAGACCCAGCGCCGTGGTGAGGTTGATCGCGAAGACGGAGACGTCCGTGACGCTGCCGAGGACGTACAGCTCGGCGAAGGTGCCCAGGATCGCGATGAGCCCGATGGCCAGGGGCAGCAGTGCCGCCACCACGCTGCCGAAGGCGAGGATGAGCAGCACCAGCGTCACGGGTACGGCAATGCCCTCGGCCACCGCGAGGTCCTTCGAGACCTGCGCGTTGACCTGCTCGTTCAGCGCGGCTCCGCCGCCGGCGCGCACCGAGACCGCGCCCCGCTCGCCGGTCCACTTCTCGGTCACCGCGGTGACGCGTTCGGTGTCCTCCTGGTCCATGTGGGCGAGCACCAGCGCCTGGGCACCGTCGCGCGAGGTGAGGGCCGAGCCGCCGGGCGCCCAGTAGGAGGTCACCTGGGAGACGCCGGGCTCCTTGCGCAGTCCTTGGGTCAGCTTCTGTCCGGCCTGCTCGACGGCGGGGGAGTCGAGATTGCCGTCCTTGGCGCGGACCAGGAGTACGAGGTTGTCCTCGCCGTGGAACTTCTCGTCGATCACGGCGGCGGCGCGCGAGGAGGGCGAGTCCGGGTCGTCGAACCCGCCGCCCTGGAGCTTGCCGAAGGCGCCGAAGCCGACGGCAGCCAGCCCCACCACCGCCAGCAGGGAGAGCAGGAGCACGGTTCGTGCCCTGCGATACGTCAGATCGGCTATGCGTTGGAGCACGTCAATTCCCCCGGGAGGCGCGATGGATGGAAAACAGATGTGGCAGCAGAAAGCGGACGCCGAAGATGTTCACGGCGTCAACATGAATGATGCCAGGGATGTTAGTGCTGTCAACATCGGGCAGGATAGGAGTATGCACGCGAACACCGAAGCGACGGGCGGGGCCGCGGACGAACCCTCCGTGCCGGCCGGCAAGGCGGCAGGCCGGCGCGGCAAAGACCGCTACCACCACGGGGACCTGCGCAACGCGCTGATCCAGGCCGCCATCGAACTGGCCGGTGAGGGCGGCCCGGACGCCGTCGTGCTGCGCGCCGCCGCGCGGAAGGTCGGTGTCTCGGCCACCGCGGCCTACCGGCACTTCGACAGCCACAGCGACCTGCTGGGCGCCGTCAAGGACTACGGCCAGCAGCGCCTCGTCGCCTGCATGGAGGCCGGTGGCCGCGAGGTGCACGGTGAGGGCCCGGAGGCGACCAAGCAGCGGATGAAAGGGCTGGGCCGTGGCTACATCCGGTTCGCCAGGGAGGAACCCGGCCTCTACCGCACGGCCTTCTGCCGCAAGGCCCTCGGCGCCTTCGGCATCACCGAGGAGGGCGCCGTCGTGGAAGCCGACGAGGAGCCGGGCTGGGAGGCGCGCTCGTTCGAGATGCTCACCGAAACCCTGGACGAGGCCGTCGACGTGGGCCTGATCACCCCCGAGCGCAGACCGGGAGCCGAGCTGAGCGCCTGGGCCATGGTGCACGGCACGGCGATGCTCTTCCTCGACGGGCCGCTGAACGTGCTCTCCGAGGAGGAAGCGGGCTACGTCATCGAGCGCACCCTGCACGACGTCCTCGCCGGCCTGCTGGCCCCCTGACCCGGCCGTGCCCGGCGGACCTGCCGGGCGTACGGGCTCTGCCGCAGCAGCACCCGCCGTAAGAGCAGCCCACCCGCGCGCTCGGCATCCGCGGCCGGAGCCCAACCCGCCGGCCAAGCCCCCGGTGACGTCCGGAGCCCGGCGGTGCCCGCTCTCCGGCTGACGGCGGTTCGGGCCGGTCGGGGCCAAGGGCCGCACCGGGCTCGGAGCCGCCCGGACGGAGCCGCCCGGACGGGGGCGCCCGGCCGGGTGCGATCCGGCCCTCGGCGGGGCTTCGGCAGGGCAAGGACCGGCGTCGACCCGTGCCCGTCCGGCGTCGTCACCCCTCGCACACCGGGTTGATGTACGGCGTAAGCTGTTTCGGTGCTGATTCGCGGTAAGTCGGGCGAACAGGGCCCGGTCGGACTGCGCCGCCGGCCGCTTTCGCAGGCCAGCGCGTGCGGCGTGTCCGAAATAGGATCTTCTGGTGCAGCGGTGTAGAAACGGAGATGTGACGGCAATGGCCATGGGCAGCACGTGGTGACCGCGGAGGAGGACGCGCACGCGAGCGCGGTGCTCTCCAAGGCCAAGACGGAGAACTTCCCGGTGGCGCCCCGCTTCCTTCCCCGCGCGTGGCGGGACGATCTGATGGCCGTCTACGGATTCGCCCGCCTGGTCGACGACATCGGCGACGGTGATTTGGGAGCCTCCGGCCCCGCGCACGCCTCCTCCCTCGGCCTGGCACCTGAGCAGGCCGACGATCCGCTCGCCATGCTGGACGCGTTCGAGGCCGATGTCCACCGGGTGTTCGAAAACACCTCGTGGGGCGGCCCCGCGCCGAGCGGCCCGTCCACCGACCGGCCCGGGCCCGGCCACCCGCTACTGCGTGCCCTGGTCCCCACCGTCCGCCGCCGGGGGCTGACCCCGGAGCCCTTTCTCGCCCTGATCGAGGCCAACCGGCAGGACCAGAAGGTCCGTCGCTACGCCACCTATGCCGAACTGCTGGCCTACTGCGAGCTGTCGGCCAACCCGGTCGGCCGTCTCGTCCTGGCCATCACCGGCACCATGACACCTGAGCGGGTGCGCCGCTCGGACGCGGTCTGCACCGGGCTCCAGATCATCGAACACCTCCAGGACGTCGCCGAGGACCTGGGCCGCGACCGGATCTACCTGCCGGCCGAGGACATGGCGCGGTTCCGCGTCAGCGAGGCCGACCTCGCGGCGCCGACCGCCAGTGCCTCGGTGCGTGCCCTGATCGCCTACGAGACCGAGCGCGCGCTGGGTCTGCTGGACGAGGGCACGCCGCTGGCGCGCAGCGTCCACGGCAGGCTCCGGTTGCTGCTCGCCGGATTCACCGGCGGCGGACGCGCTGCCGCCTCAGCCCTGCGAGCCGCACGGTACGACGTACTGGCAGGGGCTCCCAGGGCCGGCACCGCGAGCGTGCTGCGCGAGTCCTGGGCGAGCCTGCGAGGAGAGGGGTGACCGGGACGGTGGGGAAGACGGAGAAGGCCGCCAGAGCGGACCGGGCCCAGGCCGGGTCCTCGCTGCAGCTCCCCGCGCAGGTGTCCGCCGCCTACCGCTACTGCGAGGCCGTCACCGGAGCGCAGGCCCGCAACTTCGCCTACGGCATCCGGCTGCTGCCCGCACCCAAGCGGCAGGCCATGTCCGCGCTGTACGCGTTCTCCCGGCGGGTGGACGACATCGGCGACGGCGAACTGTCCGGGGAGGCCAAGCAGCAGCGGCTGGAGGAGACCCGGGCACTGCTCGCCCGGATCAAGAGCCGCGCGATCTCCTGGGACGACACCGACCCGGTAGCGGTCGCGCTCAGCCACGCCGCAGGGCGGTTCCGGATCCCGCTCGACGCGCTGGACGAACTCATCGACGGCGTGCTGATGGACGTCCGCGGCACCACCTACGAGACCTGGGACGACCTGAGGGTGTACTGCCGCTGTGTGGCCGGCGCCATCGGCCGACTCTCGCTGGGGGTCTTCGGCACCGTACCCGGCGCACGCGAGACGTCCCGCGCCTCCGAGTACGCCGACACCTTGGGGCTCGCCCTCCAACTGACCAATATCCTCCGGGACGTACGGGAAGACGCGGAGGGCGGAAGAACGTATTTGCCCTCGGAGGATCTCGAGAAATTTGGCTGCGCCGCGGGTTTCACCACCGATTCGGTGCCGCCCGGTGCCGACTTCACCGGACTGGTCCACTTCGAGGTGCGCCGCGCACGTGCGCTGTTCGCCGAGGGATACCGACTGCTGCCGATGCTCGACCGGCGCTCGGGCGCCTGCGTCGCGGCCATGGCGGGGATCTACCACCGGCTGCTGGACCGCATCGCGGCGGACCCCGCCGCTGTGCTGCGCGGCCGGGTCTCGCTGCCGGGACACGAGAAGGCGTACGTGGCGGTGCGCGGCCTGTCCGGCTTCGACGCGCGGCTGGTCTCCCGCCAGGCGTCGCGGCGGAGCGCCTGATGGCCCTGATGCCGCTGCCGCGCCGGGCAACCCACCGCCGTTGCGGGGGCGTCCCAGCGGGTACGGACCACACCCACGCACCGTACTCAGGGGAGGAGCGTCCATGACGGCGGACGATGTGCGGTCCGGTGAGCGGCCCGGCGCCGCACGGCGCGCCGTGGTTCTCGGCGGCGGCCTCGCGGGTACGACGGCCGCGCTACGGCTGGCAGAGGCGGGCCTGGAGACCACCCTCGTCGAGACCCGCCCCCGGCTGGGCGGGCTCGCCTTCTCCTTCCGGCGCGACTCCGCAGCGGGGCCACTGACCGTGGACAACGGCCAGCACGTCTATCTGCGCTGCTGCACCGCCTACAGCTGGTTCCTCCACCGGGTCGGCGCCGCCGGGCTCGCCCCGCTCCAGGACCGACTGGACGTACCGGTGCTCGACGTCGGCGGCAGCCGCCCCCGGCTCGGACGGCTGCGCCGCACCGCGCTGCCCGTACCCCTGCATCTGGCCGCGAGCCTGGCGACCTATCCGCACCTCTCGCTCGCCGAGCGGGGCGCGGTGGTCCGTGCGGCGCTCGCCCTCAATGGGCTCGACCCGGCCGACCCGGCGCTCGACGCCATCGACTTCGGCACCTGGCTGCACCGGCACGGTCAGTCGGCCCGTACCGTCGAGGCGCTGTGGGACCTGGTCGGCACCGCCACCCTCAACGCGCGTGCGCCCCAGGCGTCCATGGGGCTCGCGGCGATGGTCTTCAAGACCGGACTGCTCTCCGAGCCCGGCGCCGCCGACATCGGCTGGGCGCATGTCCCGCTCGGCGACATCCACGACACCCTCGCCTATGCGGCGCTGCGGAAGGCCGGGGTGCGCACCCTGCTGCGTACCCGCGCGCGAGCCGTCGAGCCCGCAGGGGAGGGCGGCTGGCGGGTGACGGTCGAGCAGGGCGGCAGCGGCGCCGAGGAGTTGGCGGCGGGCACGGTCGTGCTCGCCGTACCGCAGCGCGAGGCCCACCGGCTGCTGCCCCCAGGGGCGCTGGCCGATCCCGGGCGGCTGCTGGACATCGGCACCGAGCCGATCCTGAACGTGCATGTGATCTACGACCGCAAGGTGCTGCGCAGACCTTTCTTCGCCGCGCTCGGCACCCCGGTCCAGTGGGTCTTCGACCGCACCACCGCCTCCGGGCTCACCGGCGGCGGCCAGTACCTGGCGCTCTCCCAGTCGGTCGCGCACGAGGAGATCGACCAGCCGGTCGCCGCACTGCGCGAGCGTTACCTCCCCGAGCTGGAGCGGCTGTTGCCCGCGGCCAGGGGCGCCGGGGTGCGGGACTTCTTCGTCACCCGGGAACGCACCGCCACCTTCGCGCCCGCGCCCGGAGTCGGCCGGCTGCGCCCCCCGGCGCGCACCCTGGCTCCCGGCGTCTTCCTCGCGGGGGCGTGGACCGCGACCGGCTGGCCCGCGACCATGGAGAGCGCTGTCCGCAGCGGGGTGACAGCCGCGCACGAAGCCCTTGTCGCACTGGGCCGCCCGTACGGGTCGGAACCGGTCCCCGGCATCGAAGGAAGGGCCCATGAGCACCACTGACGCAGAACGTCCGGCCGGCCCAGGCAGCACGGGCGGTACAGCCAGCACCACAGCACCGCACAGAGGAGACCCTGTGACCCCGCCGAACCAACAACTCGTGAACGAGGACGACGAGGGCGTGAAGGGCGAAGAGGCCGGCAGCAGGGACGTAAGCGCACTGCTGGAGCGTGGGCGCACGCTCTCCACCCCCGTACTGCGCGCGGCCGTCGAGCGGCTGGCCTCCCCGATGGACACCGTCGCCGCCTACCACTTCGGCTGGATCGACGCCGAGGGCCGCCCCTCGGACGCTGCGGGCGGCAAGGCGGTACGGCCCGCGCTCGCGCTGCTGTCGGCGGAGGTGACCGGTGGCGCACCGCAGACCGGTATCCCCGGTGCGGTCGCCGTGGAGCTGGTGCACAACTTCTCCCTGCTGCACGACGATCTGATGGACGGGGACGAGCAGCGCCGCCACCGTGACACCGTCTGGAAGGTGCACGGGCCGGCCCAGGCCATCCTCGTCGGTGACGCGCTGTTCGCACTCGCCGGCGAGATACTGCTGGAGCTGGGCACGGCGGAGGCCGGGCGTGCCACCCGGCGGCTCACGCTGGCGACCCGCAAGCTCATCGACGGCCAGGCACAGGACATCTCCTACGAACACCGCGATCTGGTGACCGTGGAGGAGTGCCTGGAGATGGAGGGGAACAAGACCGGCGCGCTGCTGGCCTGTGCCGCCTCCATCGGTGCGGTGCTCGCCGGCGCCGACGACCGCACGGCGGACGCGCTGGAGGCGTACGGCCACCACCTGGGTCTCGCCTTCCAGGCCGTCGACGACCTGCTCGGGATCTGGGGCGACCCCCAGGCCACCGGCAAGCAGACCTGGAGCGATCTGCGGCAGCGCAAGAAGTCGCTCCCGGTCGCCGCCGCACTCGGCTCCCCGGGCCCCGCCGCGGCGCGGCTCGCGAAGCTGATGACCGAGGACGCGAAGAAGAGCCAGGCGGAGTTCGAGGACTTCCACGAGGCGGAGTTCGCCGAGCGGGCCGCGCTGATCGAGGAGGCCGGGGGCCGCGAGTGGACCTCGCAGGAGGCCCAGCGCCAGCACACCACGGCTCTGGCGGCGCTCGACTCGGTCGAGATGCCGGTCCGGGTGCGCGACCGGTTCGCCGCGCTCGCCGACTTCGTCGTCGTACGGCGGGGGTGAGCCGACTCCCACTCGCGGCTCCGAGTAATCGGACACTTCGGAAGGAGAAGGGATGACAGCCACCACGGACGGACCCGCTGGACCCGGCGTCTCCGGAACGAAGAACAAAGAACGCGAAACTCCCGCCTCTGCCCCCACGGGCACCGGCGACATCACAGCCCTGGCGGAGCGGACCGCGGCCCGCGCCGTCGACCATCTGCTCGCCCGTCAGGACGAGGCCGGCTGGTGGAAGGGCGACCTGGAAACCAACATCACCATGGATGCCGAGGACCTGCTGCTGCGCGAGTTCCTCGGCATCCGCGACGAGCGGACCTTCTCCGCCGCCGCCCGGTTCATCCGCTCCCAGCAGCGCGAGGACGGCGCCTGGGCCACCTTCTACGGCGGCCCTGGCGACCTGTCCACCACCGTCGAGGGATACGTCGCGCTCAAGCTCGCCGGTGACGATCCCGAAGCCCCTCATATGACGCGCGCCGCGCAGTGGGTGCGCGAACACGGGGGAGTGGCCCGCAGCAGGGTCTTCACCCGGATCTGGCTCGCACTGTTCGGCTGGTGGCGCTGGGAGGACCTGCCCGAACTGCCCCCGGAGATCATCTACTTCCCCACCTGGGTGCCGCTCAACATCTACGACTTCGGCTGCTGGGCCCGGCAGACCATCGTGCCGCTGACCGTCGTCTCCGCCTTCCGCCCCGTCCACCCCGCGGGCTTCCGCCTGGACGAGCTGCACCGCGATCCGGCGCGCCCGCTGCCGCCCGGCCCGATGGCGCCCGCCACCACCTGGGACGGCGCCTTCCAGCGCATCGACCGCGCCCTGCACGCCTACCGCAAGGTGGCGTCCCGCAGGCTGCGCCGCGCGGCCCTGAAGGAAGCCTCGCGCTGGATCATCGAGCGCCAGGAGAACGACGGCTGCTGGGGCGGCATCCAGCCGCCCGCCGTCTACTCGCTGATCGCGCTGCGGCTGCTCGGCTACGACCTCGACCACCCCGTGATGCGGGCCGGGCTGGAATCGCTGGACCGCTTCGCCGTCTGGCCCGACGAACAGACCAGGATGATCGAGGCGTGCCAGTCCCCGGTCTGGGACACCTGCCTGGCCTCCATCGCGCTGGCCGACGCCGGACTGCCCCGCGACCACCCGGCACTGGTGAAGGCCGCCGACTGGATGCTGGGCGAGCAGGTCGTACGCCCCGGCGACTGGTCCGTACGCCGACCCCAGCTGATCCCGGGCGGCTGGGCGTTCGAGTTCCACAACGACAACTACCCGGACACCGACGACACCGCGGAGGTCGCGCTCGCGCTGCGCCGCATCCAGCACCCCGACCCCGAGCGGGTCGAGCGGGCGATCAGCCGGGCCGTGCGCTGGAACCTCGGTATGCAGTCCGGCAACGGCGCGTGGGGCGCCTTCGACGTCGACAACACCAGCAAGTTCCCCAACCGGCTGCCGTTCTGCGACTTCGGCGAGGTCATCGACCCGCCGTCGGCCGATGTCACGGCGCACGTGGTGGAGATGCTGGCGGCCGAGGGCAAGCAGCACGATCCGCGCACCCGCAAGGCGATCTCCTGGCTGCTGGCCGAACAGGAGGCCGACGGCTCGTGGTTCGGGCGCTGGGGCGTCAACTACCTCTACGGCACCGGGTCGGTCGTTCCCGCGCTGGTGGCCGCCGGACTGCCCACCTCCCACCCCGCCGTCCGGCGCGCCGTCAGCTGGCTGGAGAGGGTCCAGAACGACGACGGAGGCTGGGGCGAGGACCTGCGCTCCTACATCGACGCCGAGTGGATCGCAGGCGGCGCCTCGACCGCCTCGCAGACCGGTTGGGCGCTGATGGCGCTGCTGGCGGCCGGCGAGAAGGACAGCAAGGCCGTCGAACGGGGCATCGGCTGGCTGGCCGAGACCCAGCGCGAGGACGGCTACTGGGACGAGCCGTACTTCACCGGCACCGGCTTCCCCTGGGACTTCTCCATCAACTACCACCTCTACCGGATGGTCTTCCCGCTCACGGCACTGGGCCGTTATCTGCACGGTGACGGACTGGAGCGGGTCGTGAGGCGTGAGGTCTGATGGCGAGCCCGGCAGCCCCGGACCCGCTGCTGCTGACGTGTGCGCTCGGCATCGAGCACCTTGCACTGCGGCGCGGGCCGGGGCGCCGCCCGGGCCCTGACGACCCGAACGGGGGAACTGGCCCCGACAACGTGCGGCTCCTCCGCACCGGCATGGGCGCGCAGGCCGCCCGGCGCGCCATGACCAGGGCTCTCGTCCAGGAGGCCGTGCACGGCGGCACCGCCGTGCTGGCCACCGGTTTCTGCGCGGGGCTGGTGTCCGGAATGCGCCCCGGCGACCTGGTGGTGGCCGCCGAGACCCGCGACCCGCACGGGCACACGCCCTGCACCGGAACCGAACTGCTGGCCACCGCGCTTTCCGGGTACGGCACCGTCCATGTGGGCCCGCTGGCCGGCACCGACCACGTGGTACGGGGCCGGGCCAGGGCCGCGCTGCACGAGACCGGAGCGATTGCCGCCGATATGGAGTCCGCCGCCACCCTGGACGCCGCCGCCGCGGGCACGGCCCGGCGTCCGGTTGCGGCCGTACGGGTGGTGGTGGACGCTCCGGGCCATGAACTGATCCGCATCGGGACACTGCGGGGTGGAATATCGGCATTCCGCGTCCTTCGCGGTGTCCTGCCCGCATTCCTTGAATGGCACCGATCCCTGCTGCTCCCCTGGAGGTGAGCCAGAAATGGCCATGCCGCTCCGCCAGACACTCCGTATCGGGACGTATCTCTTTCAGCAGAAGCTCCGCAAGCGGGAGAAGTTCCCCCTCATCGTCGAGCTCGAGCCGCTCTTCGCGTGCAATCTCAAGTGCGAGGGCTGCGGAAAGATCCAGCACCCGGCCGGGGTGCTCAAGCAGCGGATGCCGGTGGCGCAGGCGGTGGGGGCCGTACTGGAGTCCGGGGCGCCGATGGTCTCCATCGCGGGCGGCGAGCCGCTGATGCACCCGCAGATCGGGGAAATCGTGCGGCAGCTGGTTGCCCGGCGGAAATACGTTTTTCTCTGTACCAATGCCATGCTGCTCCGCAAGAAGCTGGACGAGTTCAAGCCTTCTCCCTATTTCGCGTTCGCTGTGCACATCGACGGCCTTCGTGAGCGGCACGACGAATCCGTGGCGAAGGAGGGCGTGTTCGACGAGGCGGTCGCGGCGATGAAGGAGGCCAAGCGACGCGGATTCCGCGTCACCACGAACTCCACCTTCTTCAACACCGACACCGCGCAGACCGTCATCGAGGTACTCAACTACCTCAACGACGAACTGAAGGTGGACGAGATGATGGTCTCGCCCGCCTACGCCTACGAAAAGGCACCCGACCAGGAGCACTTCCTCGGCGTCGAGCAGACCAGGGAGCTGTTCAAGAAGGCGTTCGCCGGGGGCAACAGGGAGCGGTGGCGGCTCAACCACAGCCCGCTTTTCCTCGACTTCCTGGAGGGCAAGGCCGACTTCGACTGCACCGCCTGGGCCATCCCCAACTACTCCCTCTTCGGCTGGCAGCGCCCCTGCTATCTGATGAGCGACGGCTATGTGCCCACCTACCGGGAGCTGGTCGAGGAGACGGACTGGGAGAAGTACGGCCGCGGCAAGGACCCCCGCTGCGCCAACTGCATGGCGCACTGCGGATACGAGCCGACCGCTGTGCTGGCCACCATGGGCTCCCTCAGGGAGTCCCTGCGCGCTGCCCGCGAGACTGCAGGCAGCGCGTCACACTGACAATTCGCCGGAGCAGGGGGGCCGACCATGTCCTTGCTGGAGTCCATCGACGGGCCACGCGACCTCGACGCACTGTCCGAAGAGCAGCTGGAGAAGCGCGACCGGGCCCGGCGCGCCCACCGGGAGCTGGAGCGGGGGAGCGGCCGGCGGGGCGCGGCACGGGTGGGCGTGGCGCGCACGGGTGAGGGGAGTATGGCGTGACCGGCTTCGACCTGACGAAGCTGCTGGCCGAGCGGAGCGCCGAGCGCTACGAGCTGCACATGCGCCATCTCAACCACCAGCTGCCGCGCATGCTGCACACCATCGGCTTCGACAAGGTCTACGAGCGTGCCGAGGGCGCCTACTTCTACGACGCCGAGGGCAACGACTATCTCGACATGCTCGCCGGGTTCGGCGTCATGGGAGTGGGCCGCCACCATCCCGTCGTACGGCAGGCGCTGCACGATGTGCTGGACGCGCAGCTGGCCGACCTCACCCGCTTCGACTGCCAGCCGCTGCCCGGGCTGCTGGCCGAGAAACTCCTCTCGTACGCGCCCGGGCTCGACCGGGTCTTCTTCGGCAACAGCGGCACCGAGGCCGTGGAGACCGCGCTCAAGTTCGCCCGCTACGCCACCGGCAGGCCCAGAGTGCTGTACTGCGCCCACGCCTTCCACGGGCTGACCACCGGTTCGCTCTCCGTCAACGGCGAGGACGGCTTCCGCGACGGGTTCGCACCGCTGCTGCCCGACACCCCCGTTCCGCTGGGCGACCTGGCCGCGCTGGAGCGGGAGTTGCGCAAGAAGGACGTGGCCGCGCTGGTCGTCGAGCCCATCCAGGGCAAGGGCGTGCACGCGGCCCCGCCCGGCTATCTGCGCGCTGCCCGCGAACTGCTGCACAAGTACGGGGCGCTGCTGATCGCCGACGAGGTGCAGACGGGGCTGGGCCGCACCGGCGACTTCTTCGCCTACCAGTACGAGAAGGACGTCGACCCCGATCTGGTGTGTGTGGCCAAGTCGCTCTCCGGCGGCTACGTCCCGGTCGGTGCGACGCTCGGCAAGGAGTGGATCTTCAAGAAGGTCTACTCGTCCATGGACCGGGTACTCGTCCACTCCGCCAGCTTCGGCTCCAACGCGCAGGCCATGGCGGCGGGCCTGGCCACCCTCGCCGTCATGGACGACGAACGCCTCACCGAGAGCGCCCGCCGTACCGGCGATCTGCTGCGCACCCGGCTCGCGGCGCTCGTGGACAGCTACGAGCTGCTGCACGAGGTGCGCGGCCGCGGGCTGATGATCGGCATCGAGTTCGGCAGGCCCCGGTCGCTGAAGCTGCGCAGCCGCTGGGCGATGCTCCAGGCCGCGCGCAAGGGGCTGTTCGCGCAGATGGTCGTGGTCCCGCTGTTGCAGAAGCACCGCATCCTCACCCAGGTCTCCGGGGACCATCTGGAGGTCATCAAGCTGATCCCGCCGCTGGTGATCGGCGAGGAGGAAGTGGACCGCTTTGTGGACGCGTTCACCCAGGTCATGGACGATGCGCACAGTGGTGGCGGCCTCATGTGGGACTTCGGGCGCACGCTGGTCCGCCAAGCGGTGGCCCATCGCTGAGGGGGCTGCCCCTGGCGGTCGGTTGCGGGCTGCGGGTTGTTCGTGGCTGGTCGCGCAGTTCCCCGCGCCCCTTCGGGGCGCGGGGAACTGCGCCAGCAGAGCAGGGGATCAGCTCTGGCGGGGGAGTTCCTTCCGCACCGTGCGGGCCGCGGTCACCAGGTTTTCCAGTGAGGCCCTGGTTTCGGTCCAGCCGCGGGTCTTCAGGCCGCAGTCAGGGTTGACCCAGAGCCGTTCGGCCGGGATGGCCTCCAGGCCCTTGCGGAGGAGCGCCGCCATTTCCTCGGCTCCCGGGACCCGCGGTGAGTGGATGTCGTACACACCGGGGCCCGCCTCACGCGGGTAGCCGTGGCCGGCCAGTTCGTCCGCGACCTGCATATGGGAGCGGGCGGCCTCCAGGCTGATGACATCGGCGTCCAGGGCGGCTATCGCTTCGATGATGTCGCCGAACTCCGCGTAGCACATATGGGTGTGGATCTGGGTGTCCGGGCGCACACCGCTGGTGGTGAGCCGGAACGCCGCCGTCGCCCACGCCAGATAACCGGGCCGGTCGGCGGTGCGCAGCGGCAGCGTCTCGCGCAGGGCCGGCTCGTCGACCTGAATGACGGCGGTCCCCGCGGCCTCCAGCTCGCAGACCTCGTCGCGCAGCGCCAGGGCCACCTGGCGCGCCGTCTCGGACACCGGCTGGTCGTCCCGTACGAACGACCAGGCGAGCATGGTCACCGGGCCGGTGAGCATGCCCTTGACCGGGCGGGAGGTCAGCGACTGGGCGTACCGCGTCCAGCGGACCGACAACGGCCGCCGGCGCGCGACGTCGCCCGCGAGGATCGGCGGGCGCACATAGCGGGTGCCGTACGACTGGACCCAGCCGTGCCGGGTGGCGAGGTAGCCGGTGAGCTGTTCGGCGAAGTACTGCACCATGTCGTTGCGTTCGGGCTCACCGTGCACCAGCACATCGAGCCCGGCGCGCTCCTGGAAGCCGACCACCTCGCGGATCTCGGCCGCGATCCGCTCCTCGTAGGCGGCCTCGTCGATCCGGCCGGCCCGCAGGTCGGCACGGGCCGCACGCAGCTCGGCCGTCTGCGGGAACGACCCGATGGTGGTGGTCGGCAGCGGCGGCAGACCGAGCCGGGTGCGCTGCGCCGCCGTGCGCTGTGCGTACGGCAGCGCCCGCCGGGTGTCCGCGTCGGCTACGGCGGCTGAGCGGGCCCGTACGGTCTTGTCGTGCGTGAGCGGTGAGGCCGCACGGGAGGCCAGATCGGCGCGGTTGGCGGCGAGCTCGGCGCCGATCGCGCCGGTCCCCTCGGACAGCCCGCGCGCCAGCGTGACCGCCTCGGCCGCCTTCTGCCGCGCGAACGCCAGCCAGCGGGCCACCTGCGGGTCGATATGGCGCTCGGCGCGGGCGTCCAGCGGCACGTGCAGCAGCGAGCAGGAGGCCGCCACATCCACCCGCTCGGCGAGGCCCAGCAGAGTGGCGAGGGTGGCGATGGACCGCTCGTAGTCGTTGATCCACACATTGCGGCCGTCGATCACGCCCGCGACCAGCCGCTTCCCGGGCAGCCCGCCGACCGCGGCGAGCGCGTCCAGGTTGCCGGCGGCCGGGCCCGTGAAGTCCAGCGCCAGGCCCTCCACGGGTGCCTTCGCCAGCACCGGCAGCGCCTCGCCGAGCCGGTCGAAGTAGGAGGCGACCAGCAGGCGGGGCCGGTCGCTGAGCGTACCGACCGCTCGGTATGCCTGTGCTGCCGCCTCCAGCTCGGCAGGCGTACGGTCCTGCACCAGCGCGGGCTCGTCAAGCTGCACCCACTGGGCGCCCGCGGCGCGCAGGTCGGCGAGCACTTCGGCGTAGACCGGCAGCAGCCGCTCCAGCAGTGTCAGCGGCTCGAAGTCGGGGGCGACGCCCGGCGCCGGTTTGGCCAGCAGAAGGTAGGTGACGGGCCCGACGAGCACCGGCCGGGCCGCCCTCAGGCCCAGCGCGAGGGCTTCCTTCAGCTCGGCGGTCTGCTTGCTCGCGTCAGCGCGGAAGACCGTGCCCGGTCCGAGCTCGGGCACCAGGTAGTGGTAGTTGGTGTCGAACCACTTGGTCATCTCCAGCGGCGCGGCGTCCTGCGTGCCGCGGGCCATGGCGAAGTACCCGGCCAACGGGTCCGCCGCCACGGCCTCCCGGTGCCGCTCGGGGAGGGCGCCGACCATGACGGTGGTGTCCAGCATGTGGTCGTAGTACGAGAAATCTCCGGTGGGCACCTCGTGGATGCCCGCCTCCGCCAGCTGCCGCCAGTTGGCGCTGCGCAGTCCGGCGGCCGTGGAGTGCAGGGCCTCGGCGGTGACGCGGCCCTTCCAGTAGCCCTCGATCGCCTTCTTCAGTTCGCGGTTCGGCCCCTGGCGGGGATAGCCGTGCACCGTGGCACGCACCGGTGCGGGCGGGGGAGTGGTGGCCGGGTTCGCTGCTGTCGCTGTCACGCAACTCTCCTTCGCGAGATGTCTCCAGCGCTCCCGGAAGAACGGGACGAGGATGCGAAGGGGGAGACCGCACGGAAGACGGAGCCGACGCGTGGCTGGTGTCCGCCGCCTTGTGCGCTGTGCTCTCCGACCCGCCCTCGAGGTCTCCGGGAGGACCGTACGCGTGTGGACGCGTACGGGCAGCGGGCAGGTCTTCGGACTCGCGGGCGCGCCTGCCGGTCTCCCGGCGGGCACCTACTGGCCGTCGCTTCCCGGACCGTCGGTCCAGTGCGTATGACGGCGGTCGTTCCCACTCACCGCTGCGGGGCAGTCCCGGATTTGCACCGGGTTCCCTCTTACGACGCCTCCCGTCTGGCGGACGGGGCGAACCAGCTGCGCGGCCCAGCATAGCTGGGGGGCCGTCGCGGGAGGGCTGGCCCGCGATTCCCGTGCGGGGTCGCCCCCTGCTGCGCTTGGGCAGTCTGCTCCCCCAGCCTCCGGCCGGGAGGTGCCCCCAGGGCGCAGGGTGGGCAAGCGCAGCACCGGCCACCGGGCCGCACCCGAGGGGCGCCCGCTGCGGGGTGCGGGGTGCGGCCGTCGCGCGGGTGCGGCCGCTTGTGCCCACCCGTTCCGCCCGTTGCGGAACGCCTGCCCACAAGCTAGTTGGCTCAGGGTTCCAGCAGGCGGGACTGCAGCCTGGTGCGGGTGGCGGGGGAGACTTTGAGGGCCTCCGTCAAATAGGTGTCCGCGTCGCCCCAGGTCTCGTCGATGGTGGCGAAGGCCGCGTGGAGGTAGGCGGCGCGGGCGTCGAAGAGAGGGGCGAGGAGTTCCAGGACCTCGGGGGACATTCCGGCCTTGGACTTGCTGCTGCGGTAGATCTTGTAGCGCCGGTGCGGCTGGTTGGACTGGAGGTAGTCCTCCTCGATGGCGGCCCGCTCGACGCCGAGCGCCAGCAGCGTGACGGCGATCGACAGACCGGCCCGGTCCTTGCCCGCGGCGCAGTGCATCAGGGCGGGCACGCTGTCCTCGGCGAGGGCATGCAGGATGCGGCTGTGCTCGGCGGTGCGCTCGCGGATCATGGTGCGGTAGGAGTCGGTCATCCGCTGGGCGGCGAGGCCGTCCCCGAGTATCGCCCGCAGCTGGTCCAGCTCGCCGTCCCGCACCAGCCGCCAGAACTCGGCCCCGTCGGCCGGGTCGGAGAGCGGGAGATTGACGTTGCGGACGCCCGGAAGCTCGATGTCGGGGCCGTCGAGCGCCTGGTCGGTGGAGTTGCGGAAGTCGAAGACCGTGTGCAGTTCGAGCTCGCCGAGGAAGGCGGCGTCCTCCGGCGTCGCGTGTGCCAGGTGCCCGCTGCGGAAGAGCATCCCGCGCCGCACTCGGCGCCCGTCCACCGTCGGCAGACCCCCGACGTCCCGGAAATTCCGTACCCCGGTCAGCACCGTATCGGCGGACTCCACACTCACGCGCGCTCCTAGCATTTGCGACGACCGTCCGTTCGACCATAAGGCATGGATGCCTGAGGCGATCAGCCCTTGGATGCGTGCACCCGACCGTAGCCTGACGGTGACTCAGGGTGATGATGAGGCCGGGTGTGATTCACCCCGTACGCGGCGCCGATCGATGGCGATACAGCCACGCTCACCACCCCCATGCCGCAGTGGTTCGGATGTGAACAATTCCATGAGCATCGGCGGCAGAACGCCGGGCTCGCGGTAGCCTCCGCGTATCGCCCAACTCCCTTTGCACTGCCGCGTATTCGGCTCACGCCCTACATGCGAGGAGTCTGGATTGAGTCACCTGCATTGGCGTGTGCGCGCTCTTGTGGGCGCGTATGCGGTGTCCGTCTACGGCAATTTTCTCAATCTGATCGCGTTGAGCCTGTTCACCTACGAGGTCACGGGGAGCGGTCTCGGTCTGGGCCTGCTCATGGCGCTGCGGTTGTTCGCGGGTGTGCTGGCGGGGCTGGGGGCCGGGGCGCTGGCGGGCAGGGTGGGGCGCAGAGTCCTGATGATCGGTGCGGATCTCGTCCAGGCGGCGGCCATGGTGGTTCTCGCGCTGTGTGCGACGGGGTCGGCTCCGGTGTGGCTGCTGGCTGTCGTCGTGGTGGTGCTCGGTGCCGGAAACACGTTCTTCACCGTCGGACTGCGCAGCGCGGTCCCGGTGATTGTGGGGCAGGAGGCGCGGGTTCGGGCCAACGGGCAGTTGGCTACGGCTCGTTCTCTTGCCACCGTGGCGGGTTTCGCTTCGGCCGCCCCGGTCATCGAATTGGCAGGCCACAGCGCCGCGTTCGCCGTGAACGCGGCCAGTTTCCTGGTGTCCGCGGTGGCGTTGTCGCTGCTGCGGCCCCGTATGGAGGAAGACCGGTCGGCTCCGCAGACCGTGCCGAAGCCGGGAGCCGCATCTCTGCGGCAGGTGCTGAGCGCGGTGCCCGCCCTGCTGCTCGGCATGGTCCTGCTGCGGGGCGTCGACGCGCTCGCCTCTTCGTCACACAACGTGGCTCTTCCCATGGTGGCCGAGGTGGAGTCGCCGGGGGACCCGGCCATGTTCATGACGCAGTTCTGGGCCTCCTGGGCGGTGGGCACTTTCCTGGCCCACCAGTTACTGAAGCGGCGGCACGCGTCGTGGTCGGAGGGCCGGTGGGGCGCGTATGCCTTCGCGGTGGGCACCTGCGTGATGTCGCTCTCCTTCGTGCTGGCCTTCACCGGTCCGGCGCCCCTCGTACTCGTGGCCGTCGCCGGGCTGGCCGGGCTGGCCGACGGGTTCACGGAGATCGTGTACACCTCACGGCTGCAGGCGGCTCCGGACCGGGAACGCAGCCGGCTGTTCGGGCTGTCCGCCGCGGCGGAGACCTCCGGATTCGCCCTCGGCATGGTGGCCGCGGCGGCAGCGCTGGAGACCTGGCCGGCGCTCGCGGTCGTGGGCCTCTTCCACGGAGTGGCGCTCTGCGGGGCGCTGGCGTTTCTCCTGCTGTCCCTCGCCGCCGCCCGGCGCCGGGTGATCGAGCAACCGTACGAGCAACCGTATGAACAGCCGTCACACAGTGAAGGAGCGAACATCCATGGCCCGTGCACGGGGACCGGCTCTGTACCGAGGGCCTGAGCTGGAGCTGACCGACGACGATCCGCAGAACGCGGTCAGCGCCTTGCTGCGTGCGGCGGAGCGCTCTGCGGACGCGGGCGTCGTGACCGTAGCGGACGACGGCCGCACGACCGTTCAGAGGTATCCGGAACTGCTGTCCACGGCACGCCGGATGCTCACAGGGCTGCGTGAACGGGGCCTGCGTCCCGGCGCCGACATCGTGCTGTGCGGGTTACCCCTTGACGAGTTCTTTCCCGCGTTCTGGGCCTGTGTGCTCGGCGGCGCCAGACCGGTCGCCATCGCGGAGCGGGCCGAGGCGGACTCCCCGGCCCTGCAACGCCTCGGTCACACCTGTGAGTTGCTCGGCGATCCGCTGGTGGTGACGGACCGCGCGGGCGCGGCCATGGTGGCCGGGGCAGCCGTGTCCGTACGGGTGGTGGTTGCCGAGGACTGTCTGGGCCACCCGCCCGCGGAGGATCTGGTGGAGCCGGACGGCTGCGATGTGGCGCTGCTGATGCTCTCCTCGGGCAGCACCGGCGTGCCCAAAGCGGCCCAGCTCACGCACCGAGGGCTGACGGAGTTCGCGGCGAGCAGCCGGCGGATCCTGGATGTGCGGCCCGGCGATACGACCGTGAACTGGCTTCCGGCGGATCACAGCGGGGCGCTGCTGCTCTACCACCTCCTCGAGGTGTTCGTGGGCTGCACCAATGTCCACGCGACGACCGGCCATGTGCTGGCCGCACCGCTGCGCTGGCTGGACCTGCTGGAGGAGCACGGAGCGCAGCACGGCTGGGCGCCCGCTTTCGCGTACCGGATGATCGCCGACGCGGTCGGTGAACACCCGGACAGACGGTGGGACCTGGGCCGGATACGGACGCTGGTATCCGGCGGGGAGCAGATCCCGTTGCCGGTGATGGAACGGTTCCTCGCCGCCACGGGACCGTTCGGCGTGCGGGACGAACACATCGTGCCCGTCTGGGGGATGGCGGAGACGGTCACGGCCATCACCCACGGCAGGCTCAGCGGTGCGGGCGGCGTGAACCATGTGCGCAAGGACAGTCTCGGCGGGGATCTGGTGCGCGTCGGCGAGGACACCGAGGAACGGGACCGCGTGACCCTCGTCGCCGTGGGAGCCCCCGCACACCGGGCGGAGGTGCGCGTCGTCGACCACAGCGGGGAGCCCCTCCCGGAGGAGCGGATCGGCAGACTCCAGATACGGTCGGCGGCCCGCGTCACCCCCGGATACGTCAACAACCCCGAGGCGGACCGGGCCGCGTTCCCTGACGGACCCGACTGGCTCGACACCGGCGACCTGGCCTTCCTCGCCGACGGCCAGGTGACGATCACCGGCAGAAGCACGGACCTGATCATTCTCAACGGGCACAACGTCTACGGCCACGAGGTCGAGGACGCGGCCGCCGCCGTGCCCGGCGTACGGGCGGGGGAGATTGCCGCCTGCGGAGTGCCCGACCCGGACACCGGCAGTGAGTCGCTCGTCGTGTTCTTCGTCAGCCACGGCGATGCGGAGGCGGACGAGCGCATCGCCCGGGGCATCAAGGCGGCCGTCTTCACCGGACTCCGGCTCACCGTCGCCCGCGCCGTGCCGACCGCCGCTGCCGAGTTCCCGCGCACCCCGGCGGGGAAGGTACGCCGTGCGGAGCTGCGTGACCGGCTGCTGGCAGGTGCCTTCGACACGGGTCCGGGGGACGGGACCGAGCTGCTGCACGCGGTACGCGAAGACGCCGCCGCCCTGCTCGGGCACGCGGTGGACACCGACACGCCGTTCTACGAACTGGGCATGGACTCCCCGGCGCTCACCCGGCTCCGTGGCCGGCTGGAGTCGCGGCTGGCCCGGCCGATACCGCAGTCGGCCTTCTTCGAACACCCCACGGTCGGCGCGCTCGCGGCGTATCTGGCCGCGGCCGAGCCGGAACCTCCCCGGGGCCCGGTATCGGACCCGGAAGTGCCCCGGTTCCAGACCTCGGACCCGGAAGCGCCGGAGCAGCGCATCGCGGTCATCGGGATGTCCGCGCGCTTTCCCGGGGCGCCGTCCGTCGCCGCGTTCTGGGCGAACCTCCGCGAAGGCGTCGACAGCGTCAGCGCGTTCACCGCGCGCGGCAGCGAGCCGGATCATGTACCCGTCGGCGGTGTCCTCGACGACATCGAGGGCTTCGACGCGGACTTCTTCGGCATCAGCCCCAAGGAGGCCCAGCTCACCGACCCCGCGCACCGGCTCTTCCTCGAATGCTGCCACCAGGCGCTGGAGGAAGGGGGCTACGCGGCTTCGGCGCCCGGCACCCGCATCGGTGTGTTCGCGGGTTCCGGCATGAATCTGTACGACCACCAGGACGCGCCGGGCGCCACATCCCCGCCCCCGGACGGCGACCCGGCCACCGGCCTGCTGACGGCCATGGGACGCGAACCGGACTTTCTCGCCACCAGAGTTGCCTACCGGCTCGACCTCACAGGGCCCGCCATCGGCGTGCAGACCGCCTGCTCGACCTCCCTGGTCGCCGTCCATCTCGCGGCGCAGGCCCTGATCAGCGGTGACGCCGACCTGGCGCTCGCCGGAGCTGCCGCTGTGCACACCCCGCAGGAATCCGGCTACCGCAGCCACCCGGGCTCCATCCTGTCCCCGACCGGGCGCTGCCGGGCCTTCGACGCGGACGCCGACGGCACGGTGGGCGGCAACGGAGTCGCCGCCGTACTGCTCAAGCGGCTCGACCGGGCGTTGGCCGACGGTGACACCGTGCACGCGGTCATCCTCGGTTCGGCCGTCAACAACGACGGGGCGGGCAAGGCCGGGTTCAGCGCCCCCGGGGTCGCGGGCCAGATCGAGGTCGTACGGCAGGCGCTGGGCAAGGCCGCGGTCCCGCCGGACACCGTGTCGTACGTGGAGGCGCACGGCACCGGCACCCAGCTCGGGGATCCGGTGGAGTTCGAGGCACTGTCGCGGGCCTTCGGCGAGGGCACGGACCGCACCGGGTTCTGCACCCTCGGCTCGGTGAAGCCGTCCATCGGCCACCTCGACAGCTGCGCCGGCATGGCAGGGCTGATCAAGACCGTACTGATGCTGAAGCACCGCACTCTCATACCGACGCTCCACCTGCGCCGGCCCAATCCGGGCCTCCGGCTGAACGGCAGCCCGTTCGTGCTCGGCACGGAACTGAAACCCTGGGCCGCGCGGCCAGGCGTGCCGCGCAGGGCGGGGGTCAGCGCGCTCGGCGTCGGCGGGACCAACGCGCACGTCGTAGTGGAGGAGGCACCGCCCCGGCACCACCCGCGAACTCCCGCCCGCCCGGTGGTCGTGCCCGTCTCCGCGCGGGACCCGCAGGCCCTGGCCGAACTCCTCGGCGCACTGCGCGCACACCTCCGGGAACACCCCGGGCTCGACCCTTCCGACCTGGCCGCCACGCTGGCCCTCGGCAGACCCCACCACAAGCACCGGACGGCGGCGGTGGGGCGCACGGGCAGCGAGCTGACCCGGGCTCTGGAACGTCCGGCCGTCACCCTCCCTCCGCTGGGACCGCAGGCCCTCGCATATCCGGGGCAGGGCAGTGCCCGCGCCGGCATGGCTCGCGAGATCTACGCCGCCCACCCCGAGGCCCGCCGGGTCCTGGACCTGTGCGAGCAGGTCTACGCCGAGGAGTTCGGCGGCACCCTGCTGTCTCCGCTCCTCGACGACAACGCCGGGGACCCCGATGCGGACTCCGGCGCGGAACCCGATGCGAACCCCGATACGCCCTGGCCGACGGAGACCGCCCAGCCCGCGCTCTTCGCCCACCAGATGGCGCTCACCGAGCTGTGGCGCGCCTTCGGGATCCGCCCCGCACTGCTGCTCGGACACAGCGCCGGGGAGTACGCGGCGCTCTGCGCGGCCGGTGCGCTGTCCGTCGAGGACGGGCTGCGGATCACCGCCTGGCGCGGCAGGCTGATGCAGCACGGCTGCCCGCCCGGGGCGATGCTGGCAGTACGCGCCGACGCAGCGACCGCGCGACGCATCGCACAGGCGGCCGGAGCCGAACTGGCGGCGGTCAACGGGCCGCGCGCCCACGTGCTCTCAGGCCCGGCGGAAACCCTGCGGCAGGCGGAGCGCCTGCTCGACCAGGAGGGCATTCGATGGCGGTCGCTGCCCGTGGACCGGGCCTTCCACTCCGCCGCGCTCGACCCCGTACTGCCCGAACTCCGCTCATACGTCGAGCGGCTGGATCTGCACCCGCTGCGGGTTCCGCTGGCCGGCGCGCTCGACGGCGTACTGCGTCCGGTCGGCTGGACCGCCGATACCGACTACCTGGTACGCCAGGCGCGCGAACCGGTGCGCTTCGACCTGGCAATGGCGACCGCGTCCCGGCAAGGCTGTACGGACTTCCTGGAGATCGGCGCGGGCAACGTACTCACCGGCCTGGGCATGCACTGCCTGCCCGACAGCCGCTGGCTGCCCGGCCAGGGCACCGATCCGGAGACCGGTACGGGTACGGGGCAGTGGCACGGTGTGCTGGCCTCGCTCGGCGAGCTCTACAGCCGGGGCGCCGACATCGACTGGCGGGCGGTGACCCGCGACGGCGGTCGCGTCCCGCTGCCCGGCCATCCCCTGCGCCGACGCCGCTTCCCGGTTGCTGGCGCAGCCGCGAGTGCGGCCGCACCACCGGTGTCCGAATCGGCGGCGGCGCCGGCTGCCGGGAGTCCGGTACTGGACGAGGCCGTGGAGAGCATTCGCGAACTGACAGCGCAGAAGCTGGGATCCACCCAGGCGGACGTGGCGCCTGATACGTCCTTCTTCGCGCTGGGCGCCGACTCACTGGCCCTGTTGGGCATGACCACGGAGTTGCAGCGGCTGTATGGAGTGCGGGTCCCGGTCCGGGAGCTGTTCACCGAGTCCGACACTCCGCGCAAGCTCGCCGAATTCGTCGTACGACAGCGCGGCGGTCCGGCCCCGGACACCGGAACCGCGCGCAACGCCCCCGCATCGGTACCGGCACCCGCATCAGTACCGGCACCCGCACGCGGCGACGATGCCGAGCTTCAGGACGTCCTGACGCAGCAGCTGCGGCTCGCCGGGCAGCTTGTCGACCAGGTCACCGGCCTGATGTCCCGCCAACTGGAGATCATCTCGGGTACGACACCCTCAACCGCCGCCCCCGTACCGCAGGTGCCACGCGCAGTCCCTGAGCCACGGCCCTCGTCCGCTCCGGCCCGATCCGCCTCGGCCGGATGCGATTTCAGCCTCTACTTCTTCGGCGACTACCCCGAGACCGGCACAGCCGATACCTACGCACTGATCATGGAGGCCGCCGAGTTCGCGGACAGCCATGGTCTGCACGCCCTGTGGTTTCCTGAGCGGCACTTCAACTCCTTCGGTGCGCCGTTCCCCAACCCCTCGGTGCTCGCTGCCGCACTGGCCGCGCGCACCAGCAGGGTCCGGCTGCATGCCGGCTCCGTGGTGCTGCCGCTGCACCATCCGGTGCGCGTTGCCGAGGAGTGGTCGGTCGTCGACAACCTCTCGGGCGGCCGCACGGGCCTGTGCTTCGCCAGTGGCTGGCATGCCGCGGACTTCGCGCTCGCTCCGGAGAACTTCGGCCGGCACCGTGAGGTGCTGTACGAGCAGCTGGAGACCGTACGCACCCTCTGGTCGGGGAAGCCGCTGAGCCTGACCGGCGGCGACGGCGAACCCGTCGAGATCCAGCTGCGCCCCCGCCCCGTACAGGACCAACCGCCCCTGTACATCGCGGTGGTGGGCAACCCCGACAGCTACCGCCGGGCCGCGGCGGAGGGCCTCGGAATCGTCACCAATCTGATGGCGCAGTCGGTGGAACAGCTCACCGAGAACATCGCGCTCTACCGGCGCACCCGGGCCGAGCACGGTCATGATCCCGCCGCGGGGCGAGTGGTGGTATTGGTGCACACCTACCTCGGCGCGGACACCGAGACCGCACGTGCCGAGGCGTACCGGCCGTTCGTCTCCTACCTTCGTTCTTCGCTCTCCCTCTTCGACCAGGTCACCAACAGTCTCGGCTTCGAAGTCGACTTGGAGAACACCCCGGAGGAGGATGTGGACTTCCTGCTCGGCCGGGCCTATCAGCGTTACTGCGACTCGCGTGCACTGATCGGCGATGAGGAGTCGGCGGCCGGGACGGTACGGCGGCTGACGGAAGCCGGAGCGGACGAGATCGCCTGCTTCGTGGACTTCGGTGTCCCGGCGGACAAGGTGCTCGCCGCCCTTCCCAGGATCGACCGCCTACGCGCCCGCACTGGCCGCGCGGCGCCCGCGGCCACGGTGGAGCCTGCCAGAAGGTGCCTGTCGCCCGCGCAGCGACGGATCTGGTTCATGGAGCAGCTGCACCCCGGCACCAGCATGTACCACGAGCCCAAGGCGATCCGGCTGGAAGGCCCGCTGGACGTACCGGGATTGAGCTGGGCCCTGCGCCGGACCGTGGCCCGCCAGCCCGCTCTGCGTACCGTCTTCGGCACCGCCGACGGGGTCCCGTACCAGGAGACGCGGGAGGACGTCGCGGTCGACTGCCCGGTGGAGGACCACAGCGGAGCGACCGAGGAGCAGGCCCTGCGCGCCGTTCTGCAGACCGAGGGCCGCCGGATCTTCGACCTGAGCACCGGGCCCTTGTTCTCGGCCCGGCTGCTGCGCCTGTCCGACGAGCGGCACCTGCTGTTCCTGCTGGCCCACCACATCATCTTCGACTCCTCCTCCACGGAGGTGTTCACCCGCGAGCTTGCCGCCCACTACCGCTGCGGGCCGGACGGCGACCCCGGCCTGCGGCCTCTCGTCGCGCGGCCGATCGTGCCCGCAGACCCTGCCCGGGTGGCCGAGGCGCTCGCCTTCTGGCGGCGCGAGCTGACGGACGCACCCGAGCTGACCCTCCCCTCGGACCGGCCCCGGCCACCCGTGCGCTCCGGCACCGGCGAGAGCCTCACACATGAGCTGGACGCCCGGCTGACGTCCCGGCTGCGGGAGTTCGCCGCCGAGCGGCACGCCACCCTCTTCATGGTGCTGACCGGTGCGATCGGCGCCGTGCTCGGCCGGTTCAGCGGGCAGCGGGACATCGTGGTGGGCACGGCTGTCGCCGCCAGGCCGGAGGAGGCCGCGGACGAGATCGGGATGTTCCTCGACACCGTGGCCTTGCGTCTCGACCTGTCCGGCGACCCGGACTTCACCGAGTTGCTGCACCGCGTGCGCGAGCGCAGCACGGCGGCGTACGAACACCGGGACGTCCCCTTCGACGAACTCGTCAGCGCGCTCAATCCGCGTCGCGACCCCAGCCGGAACCCGCTCTTCCAGGTGATGGTGGAGTACGAGAACGAAAGGCAGGTGGACTTCGACCCGCCGCAGCTGACCGCCACACTTCTCGACACGCCTTCCGCACGCGCACCCTTCGACCTCGGCATCTATCTGACGCACCACAGCGAGGGCGTGCGGTTCATGGTCGAGTACGACACGGAGCTGTTCGGGGAGAGCGACGTGAGACGGCTCGTGGACTATGTGGAGCACGTACTGCGGCGGGCCCTCGCCGACCCCGGTGCCCCGCTCTCGGCGCTCACCGCGCTCACCGACGCCGACCGCAGCACCCTGGCGCGGCTCGGCCGGCAACAGGAGCCCCTGCCCGCCGTCGAGGAGACCCTGCACGGGCTGTTCGAAGCGCAAGCGCGCCGGACACCCGACGCCGTCGCGCTGCTCTGTGATCACGGGCAGCTCACATACGGGGAGCTCGACCAGCGTGCCGACCGGCTCGCCCAGTGGCTCCGCCCGCACGGGGCAGGCCGTGGCGAACGCGTCGCGGTCCTGCTGCCGCGCGGCCCCGAGCTGATCGGCGCGCTGTTGGGCGTGCTCAAAAGCGGTGCGGCCTATCTGCCGCTCGACGCCTCGCTGCCGTCCGCCCGCATCGAACAGCTCCTGGACGACGGCCGTCCCGTCCTGGTCCTGACGACCGAGGCACTGCTCACCCGGCATCCCGCACTCCAGCGGTGGCCCGTACGCACCATGGAGCAGGCAGCCCGCCAGGAGCAGACACCGGACCGGAGTCCGGACGAGGACGTCTGCGCCGTACGCCCTGAGGATTCCGCGTACTGCATCTACACCTCGGGCTCCACCGGGCGTCCCAAGGGCGTCGTCGTGCCCCACCGAGGCCCCGTCAACCTGGTGCTGCGCCACCTCGAGCAGCATCCGGCGCTGCGGACCCTGCAGTGGACCTCGCCCGCCTTCGACGTCAGCGTCCAGGAGATCTTCACGACGCTGGCATCCGGGGCGGCTCTCGTGCTCATCGACGACGAACTGCGCCACGACCCCGCGGCACTGACCGAGGCTGTACGCCGCCACGGCGTGCAGCGGATGTTCATGCCCTGCACGCCGCTGACGTATCTGATGGAGACCGCCCCCCGGATGCCCGCCCTGCGCGAGCTGTTCTCCGCGGGCGAGGCACTGCGGCTCACGCCGGCGTTCCACAACTTCCTCACCGCCCATCCCGAGTGCGCCCTCTTCAACCAGTACGGGCCGACCGAGACCTCCGTCATCGTCACCTCGCACCAGGTCGACCCCGCCCACGGGACGCGCCCGCCCATCGGCACACCGATCCCCGGGGTGCGGATCCGGCTGCTCGACGCGGAGGGCAGGGAAGTCCCGGTGGGCGCCGTCGGTGAGCTCCACGTAGGCGGTACGGCGGTGTCGTACGGCTATCACGGCCGCCCCGCGGAGACGGCCGCTGCCTTCAAGCCGCTCGGCGCCGGCGAGGAGGTGTACTACCGCACCGGAGACCTGGCCCGATGGCGCAGCGACGGGACGCTGGAGTATCTCGGCCGCATCGACGACCAGGTCAAGATCAGGGGCCATCGCGTCGAACCCGCCGAGGTCCAGCAGACACTGACGCGGCAGCCCGGCGTACGCGAGGCCGCAGTGCTGGCCCGCGCCGACAGCCACGGCGAGAGCGAACTCGTCGCCTACGTCGCACTCGCCGGCCCGGACCGCCCGGACGCCACCGAAGAACTGCGCACCGCCCTGGCCGCCGAGCTCCCCGACCATCTGGTGCCCCGGCGCTGGGTACGGCTGGCGAGGCTGCCGGTGAACGCCGCCGGGAAACTGGACCGCGGCCGACTGCCCGACCCCCACGACACCGCGGACGGGCCGGAGAAGGAGTACCAGGAACCGGCAGGCCCGCTGGAGAAAGCACTGCACGACCTGTGGTGCACCGAACTCGGCTCCCGCCGTGTGCCTCTGACCCGCTCGTTCTTCGAGCTCGGTGGCCATTCCCTGAGCGCCGTACGGTTGTTGAACCGGATGGCCACGGAACACGGTATCGAGTTGTCCATGGCGGACTTCTTCCGCGCACCGACCATCCGCGCCGTCGCCCACCGCGTCGATCCCGGACCGCGGCGGCCGGCGGAGACGGTCCCCATGCCCGCCACACTGCGCAGGCTGTGGCGCCGCCACCACGAGCGCGCCGACCCCAGCGTCTACAACGTCGCCCACCGGGTCGATCTACGGGGTGCGCTGGACCCGCAGGCTCTGTCCCGCGCACTCGAAGAACTCGTACGACGGCACGACGCGCTGCGCAGCAGGGCCGCGCGGCGCGACGGTGAGCTCGCGGTCGAGGTGCTGGCCGAGGTGCCGGTCGAACTCCCCGTCAGCGACCTCACCGGGCTCGACTCCCCGGGGATCGACCAATGGTGCCAGGACCACGCGAGACGCCCGTTCGCGACGGACCAGGCGCCGCTGTTCCGCTTCCGGCTCGGCAGAGCGGCCGACGACCGATGGGTCCTGGTCGTCGTCCTGCACCACGCGATCTGTGACGGCTGGTCGATGGGCGTCCTGTGGCAGGAACTGCAGACGCTCTACAACGGCGGCTCCGCACAGCAGCTCCCGCCGCCCGCCGCCCAGTTCACGGACTATGCGCGCTGGGAACGGGAACAGCTCGACGGCGAGCGCCGAGGACGGCTCGAGGCATTCTGGCGGTCCGAACTTGACGGCGTACCCCTGCGCCTGGAGCTGCCCTGCGACCACCCACGCCCTGACACCCTCTCCGGTGCGGGAGCCCTGCACCAGCAGGTCATCGACGGCGCGGTAGCGGGCCGCGTCGCGGAGACCGCCACCCGTCTCGGCACCACGCCCTACACGGTCCTCGCCGCCGCGTTCGCCACCTGGGCCGCCCGGCTCTGCGGACACGCCACCGACGTGGTGTTCGCCGCCTCCAGCGCCAACCGCGCAGGCCGCCGGGAACACGAGGAAGCAGTGGGCCTGCTGGGAGACGCCGTGCTGCTGCGCGCACGCCTTTCCGAAGCCACCGACTTCGCGGACCTCGTCACCAGTCTGGGACCGACTCTCTTCAACGCCCTCGACCACCAGGCACTGACGCTGAACGAGGTCGTCCGGCTGCTGGCGCCCGAGGAGGCGGACGGGCTCTACCCCACCGTTCTGTTCACCGTGGTCACCACCCCGCCACCGGCCCTCGACCTGAGAGGAGTCTCCACAACCATCCGGAGCCTGCCCACCGTCGGAGTCGCCCGCAACGAGCTGTATGTCGTCCTCGAACCCCGGGACGGCAGCATCACCGTGACCTTCGAGTACTCCACAGACCTCTTCGACGCCGCGACGATCGCGTTCTGGGCTCAGGAATTCACGCGGCTGCTGGCCACTGCCACCGACCGACCGAAGACTGCGCTGCCGGCACTGCTCAAGCCGGGGGAGGACGAGGTCCGAGAAAACGGCTCGACGTCAGCTGCGGCAGAATCGACGGATGGGTCGAGGTGATCTGTTCCCGCGCGAAGCGGAGGAGGTCGCTCCTGGCGCGGTGCACCTGCCGGACCGGTTGTCCGAGGAGGAGCAGCACAAGCTGCTTGCGGCGTGCCGGGAGTGGTCGAAGCCGCCCGCCGGGCTGCGAACCGTGCGACTGCCGAGCGGCGGCGAGATGTCGGTACGCCAGCTGAGCCTGGGGCGGCACTGGTATCCGTACGGCTACGCGCCGACCGTGGTGGACGGCGGCGGCGAGCCCGTGAAGCCGTTCCCCGGCTGGCTGGGGGAGTGGGCGCGGGCCGCGGTGGACGCCGCGGCCGAGGTGGCCGGGGAGCCGGTGTACGGCGCGGGGCCCTGTGCTGTCCCGTACGACATCGCGCTGGTCAATTTCTACGGTGACGGTGCACGCATGGGCATGCACAGGGACAGCGACGAGCGCTCCGCCGCGCCTGTCGTCTCGTTCAGCCTGGGGGACGCCTGCGTCTTCCGGTTCGGGAACACCGAGGGGCGGGGCCGGCCGTGGCGGGACGTGGAGCTGCGCAGCGGGGACGCCTTCGTCTTCGGCGGGCCGGCCCGGCCGGCGTACCACGGCGTCCCCCGCACCGAGCCCGGTTCGGCGCCGCCCGAACTGGGGCTGCGGGGGCGGGTGAACGTCACCGTCCGGGCGTACTGACCGCCGGAGCCGCGTACGAAATGGGCGCGGGGCGTGGCGAGTTGAGCGCGTGCGGCCTGTCAAGCGGAAGCCGGACGGGTTCACTCTTTGGGAGCTGGCGAACCGTGGCGAATTCGTTGTAGGGGTCAGGGAGGGGCCGGGCCGCGGGCTAGCGTGACCACGGCGTCGACGCCCCGCTGCCTTCCCCGTCCTGTCGCTTCCCCATCTCACCTGCCTCAACTCTCCCGAGGAACCCATGGCCGAACCCCCCAGTAACGCGGCGCAAAACGGAAGAGGATCGTCCAACTCCGTTTCCATGACCGCCCCACCGTCCGGCCCTCCCGAGGGGAACGTTCCGGCGCGGCGGCGGCACGGCAGGACCCCGGCGCAGGCCCGGGCGCGCGAGAGCGTGGGCGACGCCGCCGTACGCCACCGACTGGTACGGCTCGCCGTGCTGCCCTCGGGACTGGTCGCGGTCACCGGCGCCGTCGTCGTCGGGTGTCTGCTGGCGGACCGCGACGGCTCGGACCCGATCGGCGCCGCGCTGTGGGCCGTGCTGGCCGTCGGTGCACTGGTGGTGTGCGGGGTGCTCGGCACTGCGGGAGTGCTCGCCGCGGCCGAAGCACGCGGTACGGCCGCGCGCTGTGCGGCACTGCGGCAATCCCTGGTGCGGGGACAGGCCGAACTCCGTTCCATGCTGTGGGCGTTGCGGCACGGCGAACGCCCCGTGACCCGCACCCGTGTGACCGAAACCGAGCCGGTCGGCGACTCGCTCGACCTGCTCTGCCACCAGGCCGCACTCGCCCAGTGCACCGCGGAGTCCGCTGTCGTCGAGGCCGTCGCGCTGACGGCGGAGGGGGCGCGCGGCGGCAACGAGGAGCGGGCCCAGGTCTTCCTCGGGCTCGCCCGCAGGCTGCAGTCCCTGGTGTACCGGGAGATCGAGCTCATCGACGAGCTGGAGAACGAGGTCGAGGACCCGGAACTGCTCAAAGGCGTCTTCCACGTCGACCACCTCGCCACCCGCACCCGGCGTCACGCGGAGAACCTCGCCGTACTCGGCGGCGCCGTCGCACACCGCAGTTGGACGCGCCCCGTCTCCCTCTCCGAAGTGCTGCGCTCCGCTGTCGCGGAGGTCGAGCACTACACCCGGACCCAGTTGGTGCCCCCGATCGAGGGCACCGTGCGCGGGTACGCCGTCGCCGACGTCATCCATCTGCTGGCCGAACTCGTCGAGAACGCCACGGTGTTCTCCGCACCGGACACCCAGGTACTGGTGCGCGCCCAGTGCGTCACCGCCGGGCTCGCGGTCGAGATCGAGGACCGGGGGCCAGGCATGGACCCAGGCGTACAGAACCGGCTCAACGCGGTGCTCGCCGAACCGGACCGGATCAACGTCCCCGAGCTGGTGCGGGGCGGTCGCATCGGCCTCTACGTCGTCTCGGCGCTGGCCCGCCGCCACGGCATCGTCGTCCAGCTGCAGAGCAACATCTACGGCGGAGTGCAGGCCGTCGCCGTACTGCCCCGGCGCATCCTCGGCCGGCGCCGCGACCAAGGCGCCCCCCTGCCGCCCGAAACCGCCCCCGGCCCGGATACGGAGCTCACCCCGGGCTCCGGCCCGAAGACGGCTCCGCGACCGGGCGCGGAGTCCGGGCCCGATCCGCGGCCGCGGGCCCGGGTCCGTGGGAAGGAGCGGGGGCCTGCCACACCGTTGCCGCTGGGGCCGCCCGGTGCTCGTACGGAAGGCGGGGCCGAGGCGGATCGCCCGCCGCTGCCCGTACGGAGCCGTCACAAGCATCTCTTCCCGGAGCTGGGCAAGCCCGGACGGCCGCGTCGGGCTGACGGCAGCCCGTCCGAAGAGCCGCACGATCCAGGGCTGATGGCCGCATTCCGGCGGGGCAGCAGTCTGGCGGACAACACCGACCCTCACCCCGAAGAGGCCGTGGCGGCGGGGGAGTCGCCCCGCCGCCACCGTACGGCCGTGGCGCGGCATGCGCGCCCTCAAGGAGAAGAGCGCGATGATGGTGAATGAGGCCCCTCAGCGGCGGAGCGGCGAGCGGGACAGCGGGCGGAACACCGACTTTTCCTGGCTGTTGGCCGATCTGGTGCGGAGGGTACCGCATGCAACCGGCGCGCTGCTGCTCTCGGCGGACGGGCTGACGCAGTCCGCGCACGGGCTGGAGCCCGACGCCGCCGACCAGCTGGCGGCACTCGCTTCCGGACTGCACTCGCTGGCCCGAAGTTTCGGGCTGCGGATGGCGGGGGGCGACGGGGTCCGGCAGGTCGTGGTGGAGCTCGACCACTCGCTGCTGTGTGTGTCGAGGGCGGGCCAGGGGACCCGCCTCGCCGTACTGGCCGCCCGCGAGGCGGACCCCGCGGTGCTGGGGTACGAGATGACGATGCTGATCAAGCGGGTGCGGCCGTTTCTGACGGCGCCCGCCCGGCAGTCCGTCCAGCCCTGAGGCCGCACGGTTCGCGGGGCGCAGCGGCGCTGGAGAAGCACCTCCTTCACGCCGACCGCACCTACCGCTACGGTTACCGCCTGCGCGCGGTGCCGTGATCCGCGCGCGGCAGCACACACGGCAGGCAGGACGAGAAGGAAGGAGCCGGGCGTGGCGGAACGGCGGGACGACTTCACGACCGTGGCGGACGGGACACCGGTGGCGACCTACACCTGGCTGCCGGAGGGTGATGTACGCGCCCTGGTCCAGATCGCACACGGCGCCGCCGAACATGCGCTGCGCTACGACCGGTTCGCCCGGCGGCTGACGGCAGGCGGATATGCCGTCGTCGCCTCCGACCACCGAGGGCACGGTGCGACGGCGTCCCACACCGGCGGCTACGGCGCCGTGGGTGCCGAGGGCTGGCGGGCCACGGTCGACGATCTCAAGGAGATCGGCGACCGGGCCCGCGCCCATCTGCCCTCCGACGCCCCGTTCTTCCTCCTCGGGCACAGCATGGGCTCGCAGCTCGCCCGTGACTACGCCCAGGAGTACGGCGCCGGGCTGTCCGGGCTGGTGCTGTCGGGCACGTTCCGCTCGCTGCCCGGCTGCGAGACCGAAACCGCTGTGCAGCAGCTGGAGCGGGAGATCGCCGAGCGGGGCAGGGACGCACCGTCCGACTTCACCGCCGTACTGTTCAGCTCCTTCAACGACCCCTTCGAGCACCGCACCGGCTTCGAGTGGCTCTCCCGCGACGAGGTCGAGGTCGACATCTACGCCCAGGACGAGCGCTGCGGCTTCCCGTTCAGCGCGGGGCTGTCGCTGGACTGGGTGCTCGGCTCCCGCAAGATCAACGACCCGCAGCAGTTCGCCCGCATTCCGCGCGCACTGCCGGTCCACATCGCCGTCGGCGACCAGGACCCGTGCAACCAGCGCATGACGCTCGTCTACGAGCTGCTGGAGGACTTCCGCCACCTGGGCACGCACGATCTGAGCTGGCGTGCGTACGAGGACGCGCGGCACGAGATCCTCAACGAAACCGTCCGGGACGAGGTCGAGGCCGATCTCGTGGAGTGGTTCGAGAGCCACCTGGACCTGGCGCCCTAGCCCCGGGCGGTCGGCCGTCAGCCCGCCGTCGCCCAGTCCTTGGCGAACTCCCCGGGCGAGGACGGGCGCGCGTAGTACCAGCCCTGCGCGGTGTCGCAGCCCAGGTCGCGCAACTGGTCGGCCTGGCTCTCGGTCTCCACCCCCTCGACGGTGACGGCGAGGCCGAGCGCGTGGGCGAGCGAGACGATGCCCTCCACGAAGGTGAGGTCGACCGGGTCGGCGGGGTGCTGCTGGAGCCCCTGGGTGAAGGAGCGGTCCAGCTTGAGCGTGGTGGCAGGCAGCTTCCGCAGGTTGGCCAGGTTGGAGTAGCCGGTGCCGAAGTCGTCCAGCGCGATGTCGACGCCGATCTCGGCCAGCTGCCACAGCGGCTTCAGCTCGTCCTCGTCCGCACCGATCAGCGCGCTCTCGGTGACCTCCAGGCACAGTGAGGAGGGCTGCACGCCCGCCGACTCCAGTACGGCGATGGTGTCCGGCACCAGGTCCGGGTGGTGCAGCTGCCGGGGGGAGAGATTGACGTTGACCCGCAGCGGCTGACCGGTCGACCAGGCGCAGGTCTGCGCCACGGCCTGCTCCAGCACCCAGCGGCCCAACGGCACGATCAGCCCGGTGTGTTCGGCCAGCGGGATGAACCGGTCGGGGCCGAGCCGCCCGTGCACCGGGTGCTTCCACCGCACCAGCGCCTCGGCACCGTCCACACTCCCGTCGCTCATCCGGATCAGCGGCTGGTACTCCAGGAAGAACTCGTCCCGCTCCAGTGCCGCGGGGAGCCGGTTGGTGAGGCTGTGCCGGTCTATCGCGCGGGCCTCGGAGTCCGGGTCGGCCAGCTCGTAGCGGTTGCCGCCCGCGTCCTTGGCCCGGTACATGGTGATGTCGGCGCTGCGCAGCACCTCGGCCGGCTCCAGCTGCCCCGAGGCGCCCTCCACGATCCCGATGCTGGCGCGGACGGACAGCTCGCGCCCGTCCACCGAGATCGGGGTCGCCAGCGTCGCCAACAGGGCCCGGGCCAGGCAGGTGACCTCCTCCGTACCCTCGGGGTCGGACATGAGCACGGCGAACTCGTCACCTCCGATCCGGGCGACCAGATGCGCGGGCGCGGTGGTGCAGGACTGCAGGCGCTCACCGACGGCGACCAGGAGCTGGTCGCCCACGGCGTGCCCCAGACTGTCGTTGACCGTCTTGAAGCCGTCGATGTCCAGATAGCACAGCCCGAACCGGCCGACCCCGTTGCCCGGCGTCAGGATGCGGTCCAGACGCTCGGCGAACAGGGTGCGGTTCGGCAGCCCCGTCAGCTCGTCGTGGGTCGCCTCGTAGCGCAGCCGCAGATGCAGCAGGCGGCGCTCGGTGATGTCCTCCATCAGGGCGAGCTGATAGCGGGGTTCACCCTCGGCGTCCCGCAGCAGCGAGACGGTCAGGTTGGTCCACAGCACGGTGCCGTCGGGGCGCTGGTAGGGCTTCTCCACCCGGAAGTGGTCGCGCCGGCCGGCGGCCAGCTCGCGGTGCAGCCGCCAGACGTCGGGGGCGTCGTCCGGGTGCACCCAGTCGTTGATGTTGCGGCGGCGCATCTCCTCCTCGGAGTGCCCGAACATCCTGGCGAGGGCGCCGTTGGCGTCCCGCAGCCGGCCGTTCATGTCGGCGATGCCGATGCCGATCGTGGCTTCCTTGAAGACGGCGCGGAACCGGGTCTCCGAAGCGTGCAGGGCTTCCTCGACGGCCGTCTGCGCGGCCAGCGCGGCACGCGAGAGGGCTTCCTGCTCGGCCAGGGTGCGCTCCTGTACGGCGAGCGTGAACCCGGCGGCGATGGCGTGCTGGAGCCGGGCACAGCGCGAGCGGGCCTCGTCGACGCCGAGCGTGCCGGGGGTTCCGGCGTAGAGCACCAGATACGACTCGACGACGCCGAGGATGTGCGGCAGCGCGTCGGAACTGGTGCAGTGTGCCTCCTTCACCAGCACCTCGCCGACCTCCCGGCCGGGTATGGGGCTGAACGGGTAGGCGTGCAGGGCCTCTCCGAGCATGCCGGCCAGCGGATGGAGAAAGTCCTCCAACTCGGCGCGGGAGAGCGAGGTCTGGGTGGCGGGGTAGACGGCGCGGCTCCAGATCCGCGCGAAGCGGCGTAGGCCGTCCTCTCCCTTCGCCGCGCCGGTGCCGTCCTGGGCCGGGCTGGTATGCCCCTCGTGTTCGTCGGTCTCGTCCTGGGAGGTCACTCGGCGAGTCCCGCCTTACGGCCGACTCCGGCGAACCCGCTGAAGACGACGGGGTCCTCGTGCTCCATGGGACTGTCGGGGCGCCAGCGCGGAAGCGCGACCAGACCCGGCTCCACCATCTCGAACTCCTCGAAGAACTGCGCGATTTCGTCCTTGGACCGGATGATCAGCGGGGCGCTCGCACTGCTGTAGACCTCCTGCAGGGCGAGGCCGCCGTCCCGTACGGGCCCGCCCTCGGTGGACCCGTGGGAGAGCACCAGCAGGCTGCCGGGCGCCAGATGGCGGGCCAGCTCCGCGACGCACTTGCGGGGTTCGTCGCGGTCCTCGATGAAGTGCAGCAGCGCGACAAGCATCAGCACCAGCGGCTTGTCCAGGTCCAGCAGGTCCTCGACCTCGGGGCTCTCGAGGATGTCCTGCGGCGAGCGGAAGTCCGCCGAGACGATGCCGACCCTGCTGTCGCCCTCCAGTACCGCGCGGCTGTGCGCGACGGCGACCGGATCGTTGTCGACGTAGACGACCCGTGCGCCGCGGTCCAACGCATGGGCCACCTCATGGACGTTGCCGAAGGTGGGGATGCCCGAGCCGATGTCGAGGAACTGGGTGAGCCCCTCCTGGGCCGCGAAGCGGATCGCCCGGCGCATGAAGGCCCGGTTGGCCTGCATGATCTTCGGCAGTCCTGGCCACGCCTTGATCGCCTGCCGCGCCGTCTCCCTGTCGACCTCGAAGTTGTGCGAACCGCCCAGGTAGTAGTCGTACATCCGCGACACGCTCGGCACCGTGAGATCGATGCCCTGCGGGGCCCAGGCGGGACGTTGCATCGAGGGGTCTCCAGCTCGCTTCATTCACCGGGGAGTTCCGGTCGGGCCCATGAGGCTACTGACCGAGAAGCGGCGCGTGGAAGGAAACAGCGTTACTGGGGCTGGATCTTGCCCCGCCCTTGACAACTGTGCCGGGAGGTATCGGGGCATAGCGCACCGCACGGGCCATGATTTAATCGAAGCCAATTGCGAATCGATTGCAAGAGCGAGTGGTCTTTAACAAGGAGTGTGCCACACATGACTGCCCGGACGGTACGGACAGCCACCGCGATGGCCACCGCCGCCGTCGTCCTCACGGCGGCCACGGCGTGCTCCGCGCCCGGCGACGGCGACGGTCCCGGCGGCACGGACTCCCTCACGGTAGGTGTGGCGCAGGAGCCGGAGACCCTCAACCCGCTGCTGGGGTACGGCAAGGAGGGCAACTCGAAGATTTTCGACGGCCTGCTCACCCACGACGCCAAGATGAATCTGAAGCCCGCACTCGCCGCCCACCTGCCCAAGGTGAGCAAGGACGGCCGGACCTACACCTACGAGCTGCGCAAGGGCGTCACCTTCAGCGACGGCAAGCCCTTCACCTCCGAGGACGTCGTCTACACCTACGAGACGATCCTCGACAAGAAGACCAACAACGCCTCCAAGGGTGAGCTGGACGCCGTCGAGAGCGTCCGCGCAGCGGGCAGACACCAGGTCGTCTTCCGGCTCAAGTACCCCTACGCGGCGTTCGCCGAGCGCACCGTCCTGCCCATCGCCTCCCGGGCCGTCGCCGCGAAGACCGATGTCAACACCGGCTCCTACAACACCAGGCCGGTCGGCACCGGGCCGTACGTCCTCACCAGCTGGCGCAAGGGCGAGAAGCTCAGCTTCAAGGCCAACCCGCACTACTGGGGCGGCAAGCCGAAGATCAAGCGCTTCACCGTCGCCGTCATCGAGGACGACGACGTACGCGCCACCCGGCTGCGCTCCGGCGACCTGGACGGCGCCATCCTCCCGCCCAACCTCGCCAAGCCGTACGAGAAGGACCCAGAAAAGCGCACCTTCAGCGCCCAGACCGCCGACTACCGCGCCGTGACCCTGCCCAGCGGCAACCCCGTCACGAAGGACAAGTCCGTCCGCCGCGCCCTCGACCTCGCCGTCGACCGCAAGGCCATGGTCAAGTCCGTCCTGGGTGGCGCCGGCAAGCCCGCGTACGGCCCGCTGCCCACCGACAGCCCCTGGTTCGCCAAGGGCACCGAACGCCGCCACGATCTGTCCCGCGCCAAGAAGATCCTCGCCGACGCGGGCTGGAAGCCGGGCAAGGACGGCATCCGCGAGAAGAGCGGCAGGCGCGCCGCGTTCACCCTCTGGTACTTCTCCGGCGACAAGCTCCGCCAGGACCACGCCCTGGCGTACGCCTCCGACGCCAAGAAAGCCGGCATCGACATCAAGGTCCAGGCCGGCAGCCGCGAGGTCGTCCGCCCCAAGCTCAAGCACGACGCGATGCTGATGGGCAACGGCTTCCCCGCCGATCCCGACTTCGACCTCTACCCGACCCTGCACTCCTCGCAGATCGGCGACGGCTGGAACAACCTCGCCCACTACCACGACAAGACCGTCGACGAACAGCTGGACGTGGGCCGCCGCAGCCGCGATGCGGGGGTGCGCAAGGCCGCCTACGACAAGGTGCAGCGCGCTCTGGCGAAGAACCCCGGCTACACCTTCCTCACCCACATCGATCACGTCTACGTCATCGACGACAAATGGCGCGGCCTCACCACCCAGCTGGAACCGCACGACCACGGCATCGGCGCGGGCCCCTGGTGGGACCTCCAGGACTGGCAGCCGGAGAAGTGACTGACACAGTCATACGCGCCGCCGCACGGCTGGTGGGGCGGCGAGTGCTCGCCGCGATACCCGTGCTGGCGGCGGTCACCTTCGGGGTGTTCGCCGTTGCCGCCGCATCGCCCTTCGACCCCGTACAGCAGTACGCCGGCTCCGCCGGACTCAGTGCCTCGCAGGAGACGCTGGACCAGCTGCGCAGCAACCTGAACGTCGACGGGCCGTTTCCGCAGCGCTGGTGGGACTGGCTGACCGGCGCGCTGGTGGGGGACCTGGGGGACTCCACCTCGCTGCGGCAGCCCGTCGCGCAGGTCATCGGCGAACGGCTGGGCTGGTCGGTGCTGCTGTGCGCGGTGGGCTTCGCCTTCGCCGTGCTGGTCGGCACGGCCCTGGGGGTCGCCGCGGCGCGCCGCAGGGGCGGCGTGTTCGACCGGGCCGTCACCTCGCTCGCCTACACCCTGGAGGCCGCACCGCCGTTCTGGCTCGGGCTGCTGGGCATCTGGCTGTTCGCCGTCCAGCTCGACGTACTGCCCGCCGGCGGGCTCACCGACTCCGGCAGCGACCTGGTCACCGCGGGCGCGCTGGTGCGCCATCTCGCGCTGCCCGCACTGGTGCTGGGCATCTCGCAGGTGCCGTGGTTCCTGCTGTACGTACGACAGGGCGTCGGCGACGCGCTGGAGGAGGACGCCGTACGCGGGGCCCGCGCCCGGGGGCTGGCCGAGCGCACGGTGCTGCTGCGGCACGCGCTGCGCTCGGGGCTGCTGCCGCTGCTGACGCTGGTCGGCTCGCGGGTGCCCGAACTCATCACGGGCGCACTGCTGGTGGAGACCGTCTTCAGCTGGCCCGGCATCGCCTCGGCCACCGTCAAGGCCGCCACCGCGACGGACTTCCCGCTGCTGGCGGCCCTCACCACGCTGGCCACGGTGGCGGTGCTCGCCGGGAACCTGCTCTCCGACCTGCTGTACGGACTGGCCGACCCGCGCGTCGCCTTGGAGGAGATGTGAGCGCCGTACTGAAGGGCGGCGCGGCACCGGGAGCCGGGACGGGTCGCACCCTGCGGTTGCGCGCCTCGGCAGCCGTACTGGTGGCCGTGCTCGGGGCGGTACTTCTTGTGCCGCTGCTGTTCCCGCTGGACGAGCAGGCCGTCGACTTGGCCAACAAGCTCCAGCCGCCCTCGCCCGCCCATCCGTTCGGCACCGACGATGTGGGCCGCGACGTGCTGCTGCGCTGCGTCTACGGACTGCGGGTCTCGCTGCTGGTCGGCGTCGTCGCCGCACTGGCCGCGACCGTCATCGGCACCGCCGTGGGCGCGGCTGCCGGTGGCGCGGGCGGTCGGACGGACCGGCTGGTGATGCGCGTCGTCGATGTCTTCTCCTCCGTACCGCACCTGCTGCTGGGCATCTTCATCGTGGCGATGTTCCGCCCCGGCGTCTGGCCCGTGGTCGCCTCCGTCGGGCTCACCCACTGGCTGTCCACCGCGCGGATCGTCCGGGCCGAGGTGCTGTCCCTGCGCTCCAGGGACTTCATCGACGCCGCCGTCTCCGGCGGAGCCTCGCGCCGGCGGATCGCCGTACGCCATCTGCTGCCCGGTGTGCTGCCGCAGGCGGGGCTGGCGGCCGTACTGATGGTGCCGCACGCCATCTGGCACGAATCGGCGCTCTCCTTCCTCGGGCTCGGACTGCCCACCCACCGCGCCAGCCTCGGCAACATGATCCAGAGCGCGCGGGGCACCCTGCTGGCCGGCGACTGGTGGCCGACGCTCTTCCCCGGTCTGTTCCTCATCCTGCCCACCCTCGCCATCGCCTCGCTGGCGGGCGTGTGGCGGGAACGGATCAACCCCAGGCGCCGATCGGAGCTGATGCTGTGAGCGGGGAGGGCGCAACCGTGCGCACGCTGCTGCGGGTACGGGAGCTGTCCGTACGCTTCCGGATGCGGGGCGGTCGCGAGATCGCCGCCGTCAGCGACGTCTCCTTCGACCTGGCGGCGGGGGAGTGCCTGGCCCTGGTGGGGGAGAGCGGCTGCGGCAAGTCGGTGCTCGCCTCCGCACTGCTGGGGCTGCTCCCGGCCAACTCCCGCACCAGCGGCAGCGCACTGCTGCACGGCCCCGGCAAGGACACCGCTCCCGGCCGGGCAGGAGAGGACAAGCCCCTCGATCTGCTCGCGGCCGACGAGGCCACCCTCGCCCGTACGGTGCGCGGACGGCGCATCGGCCTCGTACCGCAGAGCCCGGCGGCCCATCTGACCCCCGTCCGCACGGTCCGCTCCCAACTCGCCGAGACCGTACGGGAGCTGACCGGAGCGCGGGGCAGGGAGCTGACCGAGGCGACCCTTGCGGCAGCCGCCCGCGCCGCCTTCCCCGCCGACCATCTGGACCGGTATCCGCACCAGCTCTCCGGCGGGCTCGCCCAGCGGGCCGCCACCGCACTGGCGCTGGTCGGCGACGCACCGCTGCTGCTCGCCGACGAGCCGACCACCGGACTCGACCGCGATCTGGTGGAGCGCACCGTCGACGAGCTGCGCGCCCACACCGACGACGGGCGGGGCCTGCTGCTGATCACCCACGACCTGGCGGCGGCCGAGCGCGTCGCCGACCGGGTGGCGGTGATGTACGCGGGCCGCGTCGTCGAACTCGCCGCAGCGCGGGACTTCTTCGGCGAGCCGGGACCCCGCCACCCCTACGCCCGCGGCCTGCTGGCGGCGCTGCCGGACCGCGCGTTCACCCCCATCCCCGGTATGCCGCCCGAGCTGGGCGACCTCCCGGACGGCTGCGCGTTCGCACCGCGCTGCACCCGCACGAGCGCCGAGTGCGCCCAGGTGCCCGTACCGGCCGACGGTGTGGCCTGCCACCACCCGGTCATGGACGGCTGCCCCTCCGGCGTGCGCGAAGGGAGCGGCGTATGACCAAGGCACCCCATCCCGCACTGCAACTGCACGACATCACCGCGGGGTACGAGCGGCGCGCGCCCGTGCTGCGCGAGGTCTCGCTGAGCGTGCGCGAGGGCGAGGCGGTGGGCCTGCTGGGGCCGAGCGGCTGCGGCAAGTCCACCCTGGCCAAGGTCGCGGCACTGCTGCACCGCCCGTACGCGGGCACCGTACGGCTCGGCGGTGAACCGGCCAGGGGCTGGCGGCACCGGGCGCCGCGCGCCCAGCGCACCGCCGTCGGCGTCGTCTTCCAGCAGCCCCGGCTCGCCGCCGATCCCCGCCTCACCCTCGCCCCGCTGATCGCCGAACCGCTGCGCGCCACGGGGCGCCGCGCCGAGGCGGCCGAGCGTGTCGCGGAGCTGGCGGACGCCGTCGGCCTCGGCGGCGACCTGCTGGGCCGCCGCCCGCACGAGGTCAGCGACGGACAGCTCCAGCGCGCCTGCGTGGCACGCGCGTTGGTGCTGCGGCCCCGGGTGCTGGTCTGCGACGAGATGACCGCGATGCTGGACGCCTCCACCACGGCGGCGCTCGTCGCCGTGGTGGAGGACTACCGGCAGCGCTCCGGCGCGGCACTGCTGGCCGTCGGCCACGACCGCACACTGCTGGAGCGCTGGTGCGACCGCACGGTCGAACTGGACCAGCCGGTCGGCGCCCGGGGCGGTACGGCTCCTAGATCCGCACTCCGTGTGCCCGCAGATACGTCAGCGGATTGATGTCGCTGCCGTAGGCCGGGCCGGTGCGGATCTCGAAGTGCAGATGGGGCCCTGACGAGTTGCCCGTCGAGCCGGAGCGGCCGAGTTGCTGCCCGGTCTCCACAGCCTGTCCGGAGCGCACCGAGAGGGCCGACAGATGGCCGTACTGGCTGTACTTGCCGTCCTTGTGCCGCACCACCACCTCGTACCCGTAGGCGCCGCCCCAGCCCGCCGAGACGACCGTGCCGTTGGTGACGGCCTTGACGGGAGTGCCGGTGCCGACAGGGAAGTCGACGCCTGTGTGGTACCCGGAGGACCAGCTGCCGCCCGACGCACCGTACGGAGTGCCGGGGCTGACGCCGGCGACCGGCGCGGTGGCGGCGGAGGAGGGGGCCCTGTGCTTGGGGGCCGGTTTCGGCGCCGGCTTCTGCGGTTGCGTCTTGGGGGCTTGCTTCTGCGGCGTCTGCTGCTGTGCGGACGGTGTCTTGGAGGCGCGTTCGGACCTCGTGGGCTGTGACTTCTCGCGCTCCTCGCCCTGCGGGGCGCCGTTCACGCTCAGCCGCTGGCCGGGCATGATGAGGTCGGCGTCGTCGCCGATGGTGGTGCGGTTCCCGTCGTAGAGGGAGCGCCAGCCACCCTGAAGGCCCAGCTCATCGGCGATGCTGGAGAGGGTGTCGCCGCTGACCACCTCGTAAGTGGTCTGCTTCTTGCTGCGCTCGGCTCTGGCCCGGTCCGCCTTGGCCTTCGCCGCCCGAGCCTGCTCAGCGCGGGCCTTCTGGGCCTGTGACTTCTCCGACTCCGACTTCTCGGCCTTGTCACCCGCCTGCCCGTCACCGGCCTGCGAACCGCCGGCAGGGGCGCCGCCGGGATCCGCGTCGCCGCGCGAAAGCCCGGCCCGAGGGCCGCAGTTGGGCCAGGCGCCCGGCCCCTGGCCCTTGAGCACCTTCTCGGCTATCGCGATCTGCTGGCTCTTGGTGGCCAGGTCGGCCCGTGCGGCGTAGGCCGTACCGCCGTATGCCTCCCAGGTGCTCTGGGTGAACTGGAGCCCGCCGAAGAAGCCGTTGCCGGTATTGATCCTCCAGTTGCCGCTGCTCTCGCACTCGGCGACGTTGTCCCACACGTCTGCGGGCGCTGCCTCTGCGACTTGGGCCCCGACGAGGGGCATGGCTATCCCCGCGCCACCCGCGGTCACCTTCAAGGTGGCGCGCGAGACGGCGCGAGGCTGATAGCGGCGGTGGCGTCCACGTATGGACATGGGGGGTACCTCCGTTGATTCGCTGGTCGGCGGCCTACGGACAACCGTGGCCGGGGATCTACAGGTCCAAGCCCCGCTCCCTGGCGAGGCGGTGCGCTGCCTGGTCGGCGACTGATTCGTCCAGATACACCTCGCATTTCAGACGCCCGCTGCCCGTCATGTTGTGCTCCAGCTCGTACAGGCTGAGCTCGGTGCCGTCGGCGAGCAGGAAGGCGTGTTCGTAGACGGAGCACCACACCTGGCAGTCACCGGCATGCACCCGCGGCCCGGGCACGTGCATGATGTGGTGCCCGAGCGCCGAGGAGAGCAGCCGCAGCGTCTCCTCGCCCGGCCGGTCGGGGTTCTCGGCCCGGCGCAGCAGCCTGCGAGCGTGCTCGGCCGAGTCGCCCTCCGGGTACTCCCGGCGTGGGTAGGCCGTGCCCGGAGCGCCGGTGAGGAAGTCGAACGAGACGGCGCCATGGCCCGCACCGTCCGGTTCGCACTCCTCGCCCATCCGGCGGTGCACCCGGCGTTCGGAGCGGCGCAGCGCCTCGGCGTCGTCGTACACCTCGTGCAGCTCGCCCGCACTGTCGGGGCTGTCGTAGCACAGCTCCCACAGCAGTAGACTGCTGCCGTCGGCGAGCAGGAAGACATGGCGAAAACTGCTGCATCGCAAGGCGGGCGGCGGGGAATTGCGGTGGCGCCAGCCGTACAGCTCCACCTGGAACATCACAGCGCTGCGTAGTCGGTCGAGCACCTCGTCGCGGACGTCGAACGGGTTCTGGGCGCGGGTCAGCAGCTCTTCGAGGTGCTGAACAGGCGTCAGGTGCCCTTTGTTGCCCATCGCGGAACCCTCCCGGCGTGCAGCAAACAACCGACCGTCCCCGCGCGCACAAACCGTAGCGCCCCCACAGCGCCGTGGGGGAGGAGTTGGGGGAATTCCGCTGCCGGAAACCCTTCAGCGAAGCGCTTTTTCAGCCGAATCCATGCGTTATGCCGGAGGAACGTCGGGGGTGAGCGGCATGCCAACGGGAACCACAGGTACGACGATCCGCGGCTGAAGGGAGGCGGCGGTGACGACACTGCCCGTCGGATACGAGTCCTACTGGATGCTCTCCGCGGCGGGAGCACCCTGCCCCCCGCTGCCGCCCGACAGCCGGATCGAGGTCGATGTCGCCGTGGTGGGCGGCGGCATCGCGGGTCTCTCGGTGGCCTGGGAGCTGGCCCGCGCGGGCCGCAGCGTCGCCGTGCTGGAGTCCGACCGGCTGGCGGCCGGCGTCACCGGACACACCACGGCCAAGCTCTCCGCGCTGCACGGGCTGACCTACAGCTGGCTGCGGGCCAACCGGGGCGCGGAGGAGGCGCAGCTCTACGCCCTCTCGCAGCAGGGTGCCGTCGATCATCTGGCCGCGGTCGGCGGGCAGTTGGGGATCGAGTGCGAGCTGGAGCGGGTGCCTGCCTACACCTTTGTCGAGTCGGCGGACCATGTGGACGAGGTACGCGCCGAGGCGGAGGCCGCCGCCGAGGCGGGCCTGGCCGCCTCGTTCGTCACCGACACAGGGCTGCCCTTCCAGGTGCGTGCTGCCGTCAGGGTCGAGAACCAGGCACAGTTCCACCCGCGCAAGTACCTGCTGGCACTGGCGGACGACATCCTGCGACACGGCGGGCTGCTGTTCGAACGTACCCGCATCGTCGCGCTCGACGAGGGCGATCCATGCCTGCTCGGTGCGGAGAACGGGGGTGAGGTCGTCGCCCGTGACGTGGTGGTGGCCACCCACTACCCGGTCTTCGACAGGGCGTTGATGTTCTCCCGGCTGGAGCCGCGCCGGGAGCTGGTCATCTCCGCGCTGCTGCCCGAGGACGAGGACCCGGGCGGCACCTATCTCTCGCCGGAGCGCGGCACCCGCTCGGTGCGTACCGCGCCGTACCCGTTCGGCACGGGGCGGCGGCTGCTGATCGTCACGGGGGAGAAGTTCACCCCCGGGATGCCGGGCATCGGCTCGGTCGGCGCCCGCTACGAACGGCTGGCGGCCTGGGCGTACGAGCGCTTTCCCAGCGCCCGGCTCGCCCACCGTTGGGCAACCCAGGACAACGAGACCACCGACCGCGTGCCCTACATCGGCCGTTTCCACGCGGGCGCCCAGCACGTCTATGTCGCCACCGGCTTCGGCGGCTGGGGGATGAGCTCGGGAGTGCTGGCCGGGCAGCTGCTGGCCGCACATCTGACCGGTGAGCAGCTGCCGCCGTGGGCGCGGCTGTACGACCCGGTGCGGCTGCGGCCCCGTGAGGCGCCCGCGCTGCTGCGTCTCCAGTCGGCGGTGGCCCGGCGCTTCGTGGGAGACCGGCTACGGCCCAGCTACGTCGACTCGGTGGACGAGATCCCGCCGGGGACCGGCGCCATCGTGCGGGTGCAGGGGCGGCGCTGCGCGGTGCATCGCACGACCGAGGGCGAGCTGCGCGCTGTCTCGCCGCGCTGTACGCATCTGGGCTGTCTGGTGCGGTTCAACGACGCGGAGTCGGCGTGGGAGTGCCCCTGCCACGGCTCCCGCTTCGGTACCGACGGCTCGGTGATACAGGGCCCGGCGACCCGGCCGCTGGAGCAGCGGGACCTGGGCGAGGTGTGAGCCCGTCCGGGTCACGCTACTGGCCGGGGCATGCCCGGTCCGGGTCACGCCCCGCGTCCGGCCGTGCTCACAGCCAGTCCGGGTCGGTCTCCAGCGCGACGGTGTCCAACGCCGCCAGCAGGTCGAACTGCGGGCCCGTACGCGGCAGTTCGGTGCGGAAGAAGTAGCGTGCCGCCTGCCGCTTGCCCTGGAGGAAAGCGTCGTCCTCGGCGCCCGAACCGCTGGACAGCGTGGCGAGGAACTGCCCCAGCCAGATCCACGCCACCACCACGTGCCCGACCGCCTCCAGATAGACCGTCGAGTTCGCCAGCGCCACCGACGGATCGCTGCTCTCCCACAGCCGTGCCGTCACGGCGGTGACCCGCTCCCAGTACGTGCGCAGTGTCGCCGCCAGTTCTGCGGCTTCACCGCCCGCGGCTTCGGCGCGCTCGAGCGTCTCCCGTACCGCGCCCTCCAGCGCACGCAGCCCGGCCCCGCCGTCCTGCACCACCTTGCGGCCCAGCAGATCGAGTCCCTGGATGCCGTGGGTGCCTTCGTGGATGGGGTTGAGGCGGTTGTCGCGGTAGTGCTGCTCGACGTCGTACTCGCGGGTGTAGCCGTATCCGCCGTGCACCTGGATGGCGAGGCTGTTGGCCTCCAGGCACCACTGCGAGGGCCAGCTCTTGGCGATCGGCGTCAGCACGTCCAGCAGCAGCCCGGCGCGGGCCCGGTCCTCCTCGGCGGCGGCCGAGCGCTGCTCGTCCACCAGCAGGGAGCAGTACAGCAGCAGCCCCAGCGCGCCCTCCACATAGGACTTCTGGGCGAGCAGCATCCGCCGTACGTCCGTGTGCTCGACGATCGGCAACTGTGGCGCCGTGGCGTCCTTGCCGCGCGCTGTCGGCGGGCGGCCCTGCGGCCGTTCGCGGGCGTAGGCGAGGGACTTCAGATAGCCGGTGTAGCCCAGCGCCATCGCGCCCGCGCCGACGCCGATCCGGGCGCCGTTCATCATGTGGAACATATACGCCAGTCCGCGGTGCTCCTCGCCCACCAGATGGCCGACGGCGCCCGGTTCGCCGCCGGGACGGTGGTGCGCGCCCTCGCCGAAGTTGAGCAGTGCGTTCGTGGTACCCCGGTAGCCCATCTTGTGGTTGAGCCCGGCCGGCACCACGTCGTTGCGCTCGCCGAGCGTGCCGTCCGGCGCGACCAGATACTTGGGGACGATGAACAGCGAGAGGCCCTTGACGCCCGCCGGTCCGCCGGGGACGCGGGCCAGCACGAGGTGGACGATGTTCTCGGACAGTTCGTGGTCACCGCCGGAGATCCACATCTTGGTGCCGAACAGCCGGTAGGTGCCGTCCTGCTGCCGCTCGGCGCGCGTGGTGACATCGGCCAGCGAGGAGCCGGCGTGCGGCTCGGAGAGGCACATGGTGCCGAAGAAGCGCCCTTCGAGCATCGGCCGGACGTAGGCGTCGACCTGTTCGCGGGTGCCGTGGGCGCACAGCAGGCGCGCGTTGCCGAGGGTGAGGAACGGATACGCCGACGTGCCGACGTTGGCGGCCTGGAAGTAGGAGAAGCAGGCGGTCTCGACGGTCTGCGGCATCCCCATGCCGCCGAACTCCTCATCCATGGCTGCCGCCAGCAGTCCCGACTCGGCGAACACCCCCAGCGCCTCGGACACTTCCTTGGCGGTGTGCACCTGCTCGCCGTCGAACCAGGGCTCCTCCTGGTCGTTCTTCTTGTTGTGCGGCGCGAAGTGCCGGGTGGCGATCCGCTCGCTCAGCTCCAGGGCGTCGTCGAAGGTCTCCCTGGAGTGCTCCGCGTAGCGTGCGCGCCGGGTCAGCGACTCGACGTCCAGCCAGTCGTAGAGCTGGAATTCGAGGTCGCGGCGGGAGAGCAGCAGAGAGGGTGAGGGCATGAGGGTGGTCCGATCCCCGGGGGCAGCGAGCATGGAGCGCTCGGTTCCTAAGCGCTTGCTTATGGTCGCCCCGGGGGCCCTCCCTGTCAACGGCCCCGGGACCAGCCCGGGGGCCGCGCCCGCGGCACGGCTTGCGCCGCGCCATCCCATGTCACGGCTTGCGCGCCACCCCCGCGTACAACGTCATGGTGCCCTCGGGCAGCCCGCCGTGCGGGTCGGTGTCGGGGCGCCACAGGTGCACCTGGGTGATGCCGGGGTCCAGCAGTTCCAGCCCGTCGAAGAACCCGGTGACCTGCGCACGGCTCCGCGGCGCAAGGACCGTACCGTTCCGCTTGTAGATCTCGACGACCTCCTTGATCCGGTCGACTCCCTCCTGCTCGGGCACGTCGGCGATGCCGTGGCTCAGCGCCAGGAAGCTGCCCGGTGCGAGGCGGTCCAGCAGCGTACGCAGTATCCGCTCGGGGTGCTGCTCGTCCGGGATGAAGTGGAACAGCGCGTTGACCGAAACGGCGACGGGGCGCTCCAGGTCGAGCGTGTGGTGCAGTTCCGCCGCCTCCAGCACGCTGTCGGGCCGGGTAACGTCCGCGCGCAGATAGGTCGTGCGGCCTTCGGGCGTGCTGTGCAGCAGTGCTTGCGCGTACTGGAGCACGATGGGGTCGTTGTCGGTGTAGACGACCCGCGCCTCGGGGGCCACCGACTGTGCCACCTGGTGCAGATTGGGCTCGGTCGGAATGCCGCTGCCGATGTCCAGGAACTGCCGCACGCCGTACTCGGCCGCCAGCGTGCGGGTGACACGGACCATGAAATCGCGGTTGGCGCGGGCCGCGGTGACGATCTCCGGCAGCTTGGCGACCACCGCTTCGGCCGCCTGTACGTCCGCCTCGTAGTGGGTCTTGCCCCCGAGGTAGTAGTCGTACATGCGTGCGGAGTGCGGTTTTGCCGTGTCGATCGGTGGTGCGTCGCCCTGCTCGGACATCGCGGTTTCCCCCTCAGCAGTCCTGTCGTGGTCCTTGGTCAGGGCTTGCGGGCCACGCCGGCGAGCATGCTCGGCAGGCCCTCCTCGAGCTCGGCGGTCCCTCCGGGCTCCGGGCGCCAGTCGTGCGCCATCACCAGGCCCGGCTCCACCAGCTCCAGCCCCTCGAAGAAGCGGGCGATCTCGGCGCGGTCCCGGGGCCGCAGCGCGGTGCCGCCCTTCGCGTAGATCTCCACCACCTCGCGGCCCAGCGCCTCCAGCGCGGGGTCGTCGACGTCCGCCGTGGCGTGCGAGAGGCACAGATAGCTGCCGGAGGGCAGCCGGTCCAGCAGACCGGTGAGGATCTCGTACGGGCCCCACTCGTCGGGGACGAAGTGGAACAGCGCGTTGACCGAGAGCGCCACCGGCAGGCCGAGGTCGAGCGTGGAGTGCAGCTCGTCGGAGCCGACGATCGTCTCCGGCTTGGCGGCATCCGCCTGCAGATAGGTGGTACGGCCTTCGGGCGTGCTGTGCAGCAGTGCTTGTGCGTACTGGAGCACGATGGGGTCGTTGTCGGTGTAGACGACCCGCGCCTCGGGGGCCACCGACTGTGCCACCTGGTGCAGATTGGGCTCGGTCGGAATGCCGCTGCCGATATCCAGGAACTGTCTTATGCCCGCCTCGGCCGTCAGCCAGCGGGTGGCCCGGATCATGAAGTCACGGTTGGCGCGGGCCATGGCACCGGCGAACGGCACGGTCGCGACGACCGCTTCGGCCGCCTGCACGTCCGCCTCGTAGTGGGTTTTGCCCCGAAGGTAGTAGTCGTACATCCGGGCCGAGTGTGGCTTGGTGGTGTCTATACCGGGGAGGTTCCCCTCTGCAGTCATGCAGCCTCTCCGTTCTCCGGTCCAGGTCGTGGTGCGGTCAGTCGGAGGCCAGCAGGAAGTCGGCCACGCCCTGCTTTGCGCCTTTCAGGAAGGTCTCGAACTCGTGGGTGGTGTAGATGAGTGCCGGACCTTCCGGATCTGTGGACTGCCGCAGTGCGACCCGGCCGTCGCCGAGCTTCATCGCTTCGACGCAACTGCCGCCGTTGGTGCCGCTCCAGGGCTTCTGCCAGCCCTCGTTACCGAGGTGCTTCGCAGGCATGCCGTTGTATATGTGTGGGGGGTGGCCTGAATGACCCATACTTCAGAACTCCTTGCGGATCTCACCGAGAACAGCCTCGGTGTGTGGTACCGGCGCGGCTTGCGCGCCCATGCGGTCCAGCACCTCCAGATATGCGGCGGTGTCGGGACGCTGATCCAGGTACGTGGCGCCCGTCAGGCCCTCCGTGTAGACGATGTCCGGGAGTTCCGGAATATCGAAACGGAAGAGCTGGAAGGGCCCGAACATTCCGGGGTGCGCACCTGAAGTGAACGGGATGATCTGAATCGTGATGTTCTGCTGCTTGGACAGCTCGATGAGCCGGTCGATCTGCTCCCGCATAACCGCAGGGGAACCCACGTGGCGGCGCAGCACCTGCTCGTCGAGTACGGCCCAGAGAACCGGAGCGTCGGGATCGTGGAGGAGCCGCTGGCGCCCCATCCTCAGTTGAACCCGTCGGTCCAGTTCCTCCTCGTCGGCCGCGGGGAAGCCGGTGTGCAGCAGAGCCCGCGCGTATGCCTCGGTCTGGAGCAGCCCTGGGACGCAGTGCGGTTCGTACGCCCTGATCAGGCTGGCCTCGCCCTCCAGGCTCACGTAGAGGCTGAACCAGGACGGCAGGACGTCGCGGAAGCTGTGCCACCAGCCGGGCCGGTTGGCCTCGTCCACCAGGGACAGGAACGAGGCCGTCTCCTCGTCGGAGAGGCCGTACATACGCAGCAGCTTCTCGACGTACGGTGGCTTGAGGCCGACTTCCGCCTTCTCCATACGACGCACCGTGGTCGTATTGACACTGAGTGCATATGCGGCCTCTGAAAAGGAACAACCTGCCCGCTCACGGAGATCACGCAGGCGTAGACCGAGCACTATCTGCCCCACAGTTGGCGCGGAACGAGCCTCGGCCACTATTGCCTCCTTGACTGCCTCCCCTGGCGGACCCTGGCGTCAGCAGTGTGCCATGGCTCCAATGCAGCAGCCATACTGCCCGTGCGATTCTGCGAATTGCAGAACTCCCCTTGCCATCTGTGAAAGATGCTGCGCATAGTGAACAGCGTGACCCAGCTCATGAGGCTCCGGCACCAGAGCCGCACAGTATCTCTCGCGTCACCGGAGGGCCGGCCGGCGATGGCCCCCCGGGTGCGCGCGTGTGCAGGCCCTCCCGGGCCCTGTGCGGAGCACCTCCCGGCAGCCGTCCCCTCCCCTCACAGGTAGACGGAAGGCGTTCACCCGTGGCCTCCTCGTATCCCCCTGCGCAGCTCTCCTTGCCCGCCCCGTCGGCCGTACCGGCCGTGGAAACGCGTCAGGAGGGATTCGAGCTCCCCGCTCACACCTCGTCGGTCGCCCGGGCCCGCGCCCGGCTCCGCAGCCGGTTGCACCACTGGGGCTTTCCTGAGGACCTCGGCCACACAGCGCAGTTGGTCATCTCCGAGTTCGTCACCAACGCCGTACTGCACACGGACACCGTCCGCATAGGTTGCCGTATCCACCTGGACGGCGACCGGCTGCGGATAGAGGTCACCGACGAGGGCACGCAGAGCTGCGCGCCGCAGCCCCGCAGCGCGACCTCGGACGAGGTGAACGGCCGCGGACTGCAGCTCGTCGGCGCCCTCGCCCAGCGCTGGGGCGTCTCGGCGCACGGCGGCCGGTGCGGCCGCGTCGTCTGGGCGGAACTGGGCATGACCAGCGTCCTATGACCGTCTGCTCCAGCTGATCACTCACTGTCACCGCCCGCCGCTCCGGATCCCGGCGCACGGGCGCCGGGTATCTCCCGGGGCCTCGGTCGGCCCTCTCATCCTGTACCCCGTCGTGTCAATTTCCGGTGTGTAAAAGCGACTTGACGTTGGTCCGGGCCGGACTCCCATGGCATGCTTCCCCGCGAGGACAGGCGTCCGCACGGCCGGCGTGCGGTGCGCCGGTGAAAACAGTGGGGCACACATGCGGGAAGAGACGACCGGTAATGCGATGCACGGGGTGGACATCACCGTCCCGAGCGTGGCCCGGATGTACGACCACTATCTGGGCGGCAAGGACAACTACGCCGTCGACCGCGAGGCTGTCGCGGCGCTGGACGAGAAAGTGCCGCGTACCGGGGCTCTCGCGCGCAACAACCGACGCTTCCTCCAGCGGGTCGTACGCATCCTGGCGGAGGACTATGGCATCCGCCAGTTCCTCGATCACGGCTCAGGGCTGCCCACCCAGGACAACGTTCACCAGGTCGCGCAGCGCACGGATCCGGAAGCCCGCGTCGTCTACGTCGACAACGACCCCATCGTGCTCGCCCACGGCCGGGCGCTGCTGGAGGAGAACGCCAACACGGCGGTGATCCAGGCCGATATGCGCGACACGGAAACAATCTTCGACAGCCCCGAGGTGCGCCGGCTGATCGACCTGTCCGAGCCCGTCGCGCTGCTCTTCATCTCGGTGATGCACTGCATCCCCGACGACTCCGATCCGGCCGCCGTCGTACGCCGCACCCTGGAGCGGGTGCCCTCCGGCAGCTTCGTCGTGCTCAACCAACTGGTGAGCCACGACAAGGAGACCCGCGACTTCGTCACCGATTTCATGAACAGCAGCACCAACGGCAACTGGGGCCGGGTGCGTGAACCTCAGGACGTCGAGCCGTACTTCGCGGGGCTGGAGCTGCTGGAACCGGGACTGGTCGAGATCAACGACTGGCGTCCCGACTCCGATCTGTGCGCGCGCCAGCTGGAGGACGAGACCTGGTTCGAGTTCGGCGGCGTGGCACGGAAGCCGTAACCGGCCGGGAGCCGGCGGGCGCGGCACCATCGCGCCCGCTCGGTACCAGTACGTTCAGTACTCGGCCAGCAACTTCTCCAGGAACGCGGCCGTTCCGGAGGGTGGCTCGGCCATTGCGCACAGCCGGTCCATGACCACGAGATAGCCCTCGACCTCGTCGCGCTTCTCCAAGTAGAGGGAAGAGGTCAGCTGTTCGAGGTAGACGATGTCCGGGAGATCGGGCTCCAGAAAGCGGAGGATGGTGACCGGTCCGCCGGCCGCGGCGAGTCCGCCCATGCTGAACGGGGCGATCTGCAGCGTGATGTTCGGCTGTTGGGTGGCCTCGATGAGCCGTTCCAGCTGAGCGCGCATCACCTGCCGTGAGCCCAGCGGGCGGCGCAGCGCCGCCTCGTCCATCACGGCCCACAGGCGCGGCGAATGCGGCTTCTCCAGGATTGCCTGGCGCTCCATGCGCAGTTCGATACGGCGCTCGCTGCGCCGGCTGTCGTCCCGGGGGTGGCCGAGCCGGATGACCTCGCGGGCGTAGTCCCGGGTCTGCAGGAGGCCGGGCACGAACTGCACCTCGTAGGTGCGGATCATGGCGGCGGCCTCTTCCAGCCCGAGCAGCCGGTCGAACCACGGCGACATCACATCGCTGTACTTCTGCCACCAGCCCGGTGAGCCCGCCTGCCGGGCCAGCTCCAGATACTCCTCGCGCTCCTGCTGGTCCCACACCTCGTACAGCGTCAACAGATCGGCGACATCGCGCTCTTTGCAGCCGACGCGGCCCAGCTCCAGGCGGCTGATCTTGGCGTGTGAGCCGCGGATCGCCTCGCCCGCCGCCTCGCGGGAGATGCCCCGCTCCTCGCGCAGCCGGCGCAGTTGGGTGCCCAGGACGATGCGCAGAATCGTGGGCCCACCTCTGGGGTGGACCAGGATGCGTCCGGGCGACGCCTCGCGTCGCGGCTGTGCTCCCATCTCGCCCGCCTTGCTTCCCTGAGTGACTGTACGGATGCTCAGTGTCCCACTCCGCCGATCGAGCGTACAGCCATACCGGTTACGCGGCCGGTTTTCGAGGCCGGGTGGCGAGGATCTGAACCACCGCAGGTGAACCGGCTCGGCCGCACCGTGCGCAGGGATCTGGTGTACATGAACCGCCGCCACACGTCCGTGTCGTGCGGCGGCGGCGCCCGTGATGCTTGTTCAGTTGTGCCTCACGGCTGAGCCGTGGGCAACCGCCGTGGGGGCGGTCAGCTCTGGGCGTCCAGCAGGTCGTCGAAGTCGCCGTCCTTGGCGCCCTGGACGAACGCCGCGATCTCGGCCGGTGTGTAGACCAGGGCGGGGCCCGACGGGAAGCGGGAGTTGCGGACGGCGACTCCCTGGCCGGGAAGAGTGGCGACCTCGACACAGTTGCCGTTGGGGTTGCTGCGGCGGCTCTTGCGCCAGACCGCGCCTTCGATCTTCGTGGCCTCGATACCGTTCTCGATCTGCATGTACGTCTCTCCCTACGTCACTTGCTTCCCCCGTGAGCGGTTGCGACGTCTGGAAGCGTCTCACAGCCGAGCGTGATTGCAGATGTACTTGCAGATGTACTTGCAGAAGTAAGTACGGAACCGCCACAATGCCCGTCGTACTCCACCCGCGGCCCTTGAGCGCGACTCAACTGCACCAGCGGTCAACGGAGTTCACGATCTTCCGTCCGTCTACAGGAGTCCCAGTGACTACACCAGGCGCCGAACTCCCCGCCCCTGCGGACCTGGCGGACGACGGCCCCAGTTGCGACCACCCGCTCACCCGGCTGCTCCTGCTGCTGGAGATCGCCGATCGGCCGGACTGGCTCCGTGGTCTGACGGCGCCCGCCTGCACCTCTGCCCGTACCCCTGCCGGTGTCACCTCAGCCACGCAGGGCCTCCGGCAGCTCGGCCGCGTGCAGGATCTCCAGCCGTGACACCGCGCGGGTGAGCGCGACATAGAGGCGCTGGAGTCCGCGCGGACCGCTGTGCGCTATCTCGGCAGGCTCCACCAGTACGACGTGGTCGTACTCCAGGCCCTTGGCCAGCTCGGCGCCCACCACCGTGACCCGTGCCAACTCCCCGTCCCCGCCCGGCGTTCCGGCCGCGATCCCGGCGGTCTCCAGCGCCTCACGCACGGCCGCGACCCGCTCGCCGGCCGCGATCACCCCGACCGAGCCCTCCCGGCCGAGGGCGGCGGCGACCCGCTCCGCCACAGCCCCGGTCAGTGCAGCGCTGGGTACCCGCAGCGTCTCCAGTTTCCCGCCCGTACGCAGCGAGCGCGCGGGCGGTACCCGCACCGCCAGCGAATCCAGCAACCGGTTGGCAGCCGCCAGCAGTTCGGACGGTACCCGGAATCCGGTGGTCAACGGGGTGACGGCTGCCTCGGGGGCTCCGAGGTGTGCCAGCTGCTCCGGCCAGTCGCGGGCCGCCCAGGGCGTGGTGCCCTGCGCCAGATCGCCCAGCACGGTCAGCGAGCCGAAGCGGCAGCGGCGGGCCAGGACGCGGCACTGCATGGGGGAGAGGTCCTGCGCCTCGTCCACCACCACATGCCGGTAGCTCTCCTCGGGGTGGGCGATCAGTCCGGCCACCTCGTCCAGCAGCAGCACGTCTGCGTCCGACCAGCGTGCCGTACGCGGTGACCTGGGGCGGCGCCCCTGCCACAGCAGCATCCGCTGTTCGTCCTCGCTCAGCAGTCCGTCGGCAGCGCGGGCCAAGTCCCCCGCGTCGCCCAGCAGTCCGGCGACGACCTCTTCCGGTTTCACCCGCGGCCAGACGGAGTCGAGAAACCCGGTGAGCTCCTTCTTCCTGCCCATCCGGCGCAGCCACTCGCCGCCGGGCGGCCCCGCGCGGCGCTCGGCCTGGTTCCGCAGCAGCGCCACAGTACGCGCCCGCACCCGCTCCCTGCCGACCTCGTACGGCGGCTGCTGTGCCAAGGTCTCTTCGACGACGGCGCGCAGGTCGTCCTCGGCGAGCCGCCAGCGGTAGGAGCCGTCCGGCACCGCCACCGGCCCGTCCGGCAGCCGTACGCGTGCGTAGAGGGCCCGCCGCAGCACGGTTGCCATTCGTGCGCTGTGCTTGAGCTCCACCGCCTCCGGGCTGTCCTCGGCCCGCACCGGGTGGTCCGGCAGCAGGTCCCGCACCGTGCACTGGTGCACCCCCACCTCGCCCAGCGCGGGCAGTACGGCCGAAATGTAGCCGAGGAACGCCTGGTTGGGGCCGACGACAAGCATGCCGCCGCGCTCGATCCGGCGCGGATAGGTGTAGAGCAGATACGCGGCGCGGTGCAGTCCGACGGCGGTCTTCCCGGTGCCGGGCGCGCCCTGCACACAGAGCGAGTGGTCCGGGCCCGAGCGCACCAGGTCGTCCTGTTCGGGCTGGATGGTTGCGACGATGTCGCGCATCGGCCCCACCCGTGGGCGTTCGATCTCGACGGCGACGATGCGGGAGCTGAGAGCCGATCCGGCTGCTGCTGCATCGCCGCTTCCCGCCTCTTCCAGGGTTTCGTCCTCCAGTCCCGTCAGGTCCGCTGCGGTGCCCGTACCGCCCGGCGCCCAGCCGAACCGGCGCCGGGAGCGGACGCCCTGCGGTTCCAGGGCGGTGGCCTGGTAGAAGGCGCGCGCGACGGGGGCGCGCCAGTCCAGTACCAGCGGCGGGGCCGAGGGGTGTTCGCTGACCCGGCGGCGGCCGATGTAGTAGCGCTGGCCGCGGTGTTCGCCGGCCTCCTCGCCGTCGGCTCCCTCGTCGCTGAAGTCGAGCCGGCCGAAGAAGGGCGGCCCGTCCGGCTCCTCCCGCAACTCCTTGGCCTGGCTGCGCAGATAGCGGCCCAGCGCCTCCGCACCGGCTCCGTCGCCCGCGACACCCTCGCCCGCCGCCTCGCCGGAGTGCTGCCTGGTCAGTACCCCGGCACCCTCCAGCACCCGGTGCTGTGCTGCGGCGTTCGTACGGTCCAGCGTGGCGCGGCAGCGGTCGGTGTAGGCGCGTTCTGCGGCCAGTTCGGCGTGGAGGGCTTCCTCCTCGGCGGTGTGCTCCGCGGTGTGCTCCCCCGGCATGGGGCGGTGCTCCCTTCTCTTCTACGGGCCGTGATCGGTTCGGGTCAGGCGAACGGCGTCAGCCCGGTGCGCAGCAGCGCGAAGGCGTGCCGGGCGTCCTCGGAGGCCGACTCGAAGACACTGTCGGCACTCGCACCCTGCGAGATGCGGCGCCAGTTCGCCATCGCGAGCACCCGCTGGGTGGTCACGATCTGTCCGGCGGCCAGCTGTGCCGTCAGCGCGGATGCGTCCTGGTCCGCGGATGCGTCCTTGTCCGTTGCCGTCTCCTCGGCCAGCCGGGCCGCCAGGGCTTGTTCGGAGCGTGCGGTGTAGGAGTGCAGCCGGGCGACCAGGCTCGGGGTGCCGTACAGCAGCCGGTGGAAAGCGAGCACTTCCGGTGCGTCGCACAGTCCGGTGACCGGATCGCGGGCCTGCAGCCCGGCCAGGAAGTGGTCCTCCAGCGCGGTGAGGGGCCGCACCCCCTCGCCCCGTCCGGCGACCACACGAGCGGCCTCGTCCTCGTGGTCGGCGAAGCGGTAGAGGGCCATGTCCTCCTTGGCGGGGAAGTAGCGGAAGAGGGTCGGTTTCGAGACCTCGGCGGCCTCGGCGATCTCGGAGACGGAGACGGCGTCGAAACCCTTCTCCAGGAAGAGGGCGACGGCCGCGTCGGAGATCGCCCGGTAGGTGCGCTGCCGCTTGCGCTCGCGCAGCCCGGCGGGGTGTTCGGTCATACGGCGACCGTATCAGAGAAAATGTAACTCGGTTAAATTAGTTCCTCGGTTTTCATTGAGCTCCGTCCCTTTTGCGGGCCCCGGGCGCTGCTGCTGTAGTGGAGCGGAGCGAACCCCGTCAGGGACACCGGTCCGCGGCAGCGGAGGCATACCCATGACCATGTCGCCCTTCGGCGCCCCCGGCGGTGCCGACCCGTTCTCCGACCTGCTCGACAGCTTCTTCGGGACCTCGCCACCCTCCGAACCGCCCACGACCGGGCCGGTGCCGAGCGGGCGGCTGCTCACCGACTCCGCCCGCGAACTGCTCGTGAGGGCCTCGTCCCGCGCCCGCCAGGACGGCAGCGCCGAACTGGACACCGAGCACCTGCTGTGGGCCGCCACCCGGACCCACCCCTCCCGCGGGCTCCTCAGCCGCGCCGGGATCGACCCGGACCAGCTCGCCGAGGCCGTGGCGGCGGCGCTCCCCGGCGAGAGCGGCACCCCCTCCGCCGAGCCGGGACTCACCCCCGCGGCCAAGCGCGCACTGCTCGCCGCGTACGGGTACTCCAGAGCTGCCGGGGTCTCCCACAGTGGGCCCGAGCACCTGCTGCGCGCACTGCTGGACGACCCGGACTCGGGCGCCGGCCGGCTGCTGGAGAGCCAGGGCGGCGACCTTCGCCGGCTGGGCAGGGACGCGGAGGCCGCGGGGCGCCGGGAGGGCGGTACGGTGCCGTTCCGGATCCGGAGCGGCACCCCCACGCTGGACGCCTACGGCCGGGATCTGACCCAGGAGGCCCGCACGGGCGGGCCCGACGTGGTGGTCGGACGCGCCGACGAGGTGGACCAGGCCCTGGAGATCCTCTCCCGGCGCACCAAGAACAACCCCGTACTGCTCGGTGAGCCGGACGTGGGCAAGACCGCCGTCGTCGAGGGCGTCGCACAGCGCATCGCCGCGGACGACGTCCCCGTCGGCCTCGTCGGTGCACGGGTCGTCGAGCTCGATCTGCCCGGGCTGGTGGCCGGATCCGGGGACCGGGGCGAGTTCGAGGAGCGGCTGCGGAAGGTCGTCGACGAGGCCCAGGAGGAGTCCGCGTCGGTCATCCTCTTCGTCGACGAGCCGCACACCGTCCTCGGCGCCGGCTTCGGCGGCGAGGGAGCCATGGACGTCGGCAACGTCCTCGAACCGGCCCTGGCCCGCGGCCAGCTGCAGGTCGTCGGCGCGGCGACGCTGGGTGAGTACCGCCAGAACCTGGAGCGGGACGCGGCGCTGGAGCAGCGCTTCGAGCCGGTCCTGGTCGCCGAGCCGGGCATCGAGGAGACCGTGCAGATCCTCGACGGACTGCGGGGCTCCTACGAGGCGCACCACCAGGTGCGCTTCACCCGTGAGGCGCTGCGGGCCGCCGCCGAACTGTCCGACAGCTACCTCATCGACCGGTTGCTGCCTGACAAGGCCGTCGACCTGGTGGACACCGCAGGAGCGCAAGTGCGGCTGCGCTCGCTGGGTCGTTCCGTGGACGTGATCAGCAGAGAGGACAGGCTGGTCAAGCTCCGCCGCGAGCAGGAAGAGGCGGTTGCCGACGAGGACTTCGACCGGGCCGCCGAACGCGAGCGGCGGATCGCCCAGGCCGAGGCAGAACTGGCGGGGGTCGAGGAGCGCCGCGAGGGCGTGCTGACCGTCGAAGTCGACGACATCGCCGACGTCCTCTCCCGGCACACCGGTCTTCCCGCCTCCCCGCTGGCCGAGAGCGAGAAGGAGCGGCTGCTCAAGCTGGAGGACACACTGCGCTCCCGCGTCGTCGGCCAGCAGGAGGCGGTCACCGCCGTCGCCGAGGCCGTACGCCGCAACCGCTCCCGCCTGGCCGATCCGCACCGGCCCGCCGGCTCCTTCCTGTTCCTCGGCCCCACCGGAGTGAGCAGGAACGAACTGGCCAAGGTGCTGGCCGAGTTGCTCTTCGGCTCCGAGGAGCGGCTGATCCGTATCGACATGGGCGAGTTCCGGGAACGGCCCACCCTTTCCCGCCTCATCGAGCGGGTGCGGCGCCGCCCCTCCGGCGTCGTGCTGTTCGACGACGTGGACGAGGCGCACCCCGAGGTCTTCAGCACGTTGCAGCAGCTGCTGGACGGCGGGCGGCTCACCGATGCGCAGGGCCGCACCGCCGACTTCCGCAACGCGCTGGTCGTCATGACGAGCAGCGTCGGCTCCCCGCTGCTCCTTGCCCATCAGGGCGATGTGGACGGGATCCGGGGTCAGCTCCGAGAGCAGCTGCGCGCCCACTTCCCGCCCGAGTTCCTCGACCGTATCGACGACACGGTCGTCTTCCGGTCGCCCACCGAGGACAATATGGGACAGATCGTGGAGCTCCTGTTGGATGCGAGCGTGCGCCGGCTGCGGGCCCAGGAGATCGCCCTGGAGGTCACCGAGCCCGCCGAGCGGCTGCTGACCGACCACGGTTACCAGCCCGAGTCCGGTGCCGGAGCGCTGCGCAGGACCATCCGGACCGAGCTCGACAACCGGCTCGCCTCCTTCCTCCTCGGCGGCGAAGTGGCGCCGGGCGACAAGCTCGTGGCCGAGGTCGCGGACGACGCTCTCCAGCTCCGCGTCGAGAGAGGCGGTGGCCTTTCCGTCGCGACGGCACGAGGGCCGACCTGACCGCCCGCCGCCGCACCTTGGTGCCGTGCCTTCTTCTTGGGGAGAAGGTGCCCCGCGGGTAGGTACCCCGTGTGCCCCGAGCACACGGGGTACCCGCGCAGGGACGTGAGGACGACGCGAGAGGACGGACGGACATGTCGGAGACCAACGAGCCCCCCGCAGGAACGCCCGCATCCGCCCGTGTGGTGGTCGGCGTCGACGGTTCCCCGCACTCTCTCCGCGCGCTGGACCGGGCCACCGACGAGGCGAACCGTCGCGGCGCCGAGCTGGAGGTGCTGTGCGGCACGGTGCCGGCCCGGCGCAGTGTCGTCCCCGAGACGGACGCCGACCGGGAGCGGATGCGCCAGGCCACCCGGGAGGTGGCGGAGAACGGAGCCGAGCGGGCCCGGGAGCGCGTACCGGGGCTGACGGTGATCGCGACCGGGGCGAGCGAACCGGCGGCCGATGCACTGGTGCGTGCCAGCCGCACCGCGGACCTGACCGTCGTGGGCACCCGCGGTCACGGCGGCTTCCGGGGGCTGCTGCTCGGCTCGGTCAGCCTGCGGCTGGCCGCACACGCCGCAGGACCGTTGATGGTCGTACGCGGCGAGGTACCCGAGGCCGGTGCGACTCCCGGTGAGACGGTCGTGGGACTGAAGCGGGCCGGGGAGCTGGAGCCGGTCGAGTTCGCCTTCCGCTCGGCGCGGGATACCGGCTCGACGCTGTGGGTGGTGCACGCCTGGACCTATCCCATGCTGCCCGGCGTGTCGAAGCGGCTGTCGCCGAAGGAGCCGACGGAGGAGACCAGGAGCGCGGAGCGGCTCCTGGAGCAGACGGTCGCGCCGTTCCATGACCGCTACCCGGACGTTCAGGTGTCGGCCGAGCAGCACCAGGGCTCGGCGGCCGAGCAGCTGATCAAGCTGAGCGAAACCGCCGATCTGATCGTGTTGGGCGCACGCCGTGACCACCGGCGCCTCGGCCTCCAGGTGAGCCCCGTCGTGAACGCTGTCCTCCAGCACGCCAAATGCTCGGTGGCGCTGATACCCGTGCCCTGATCCGGCCCGCACCGGCGGAAAGCCGGATCAGGCCCCGGCGGAGCAGCTTGCCCTGGCGGGCCCGTGCCCCGGCGGGCCCGTGCCCCGGCGGAGCAGCTTGCCCTGGCGGAGCCGCCTGCCCTGGCGTGGCCCGTGGCCCGTGCCCCGTCGGATCCGCTTCCGGATCCGACGGGCCCGCACCCGGCCCCCTTGGACGATCACCCGACTTCGAGGGGGCCGATCGTGTGACTCTGTACGATAGGGGGCGTCTTGCAACGCGCGTAGAGTCCCCCCTCAGTCGCCTCCCGGCCTTCCGCCGCGGGGTGCCCCCAGGTCACGACCCTGCAATGACGCACGTCGCACCAGAGAACCACGCACGGAGCCTCACCCATGGCAGTCTCCCCCGGCGTTGCCAACGCCGACGGCGCCGCCCAGGCGCACTCCTCCGTCCCCACGTCCCCCTCCGCCACCCCGGAGACAGCCGTTGTCGACGAGACCGTCGAGAGCCGCGGCATCGAGCCCGTCCCTGACCACGAACGGCGCGGCCGGGTCCGCGAGCTGTTCCCCACCTGGGTGGCCGCCAACATCAGTGTGTTGCTGCTCACCATGGGCGCCGGGCTCGTCGTCTTCAACGGACTCAACTTCTGGCAGGTGCTGCTCGCCGCCGCCGTCGCCGGTGGCGTCTCCTTCGGGCTGGTCGGGCTGCTGTCCGTCTCCGGCAAGTGGGGCGGCGCACCCGGCGCGATGCTCTCGCGGGCCACCTTCGGGGTGCGGGGCAACTACTTCCCCGGCATGATCCTGTGGGTCGCGCGCTTCGGCTGGGAGACGATCAACGCCGTCACCGGCACCTATGCGGTCCTCACGGTGCTCCGGCTGCTCTTCGGCATCCGGAGCAACACTCCGCTCATCGTCGTCACGCTGCTGCTGTTCGTAGGCGTGACGTTCCTGGTCAGCGGCATGGGCCGGAAGGTCCTCAACTTCTGCAACACCTGGTCGACCTACTTCTTCGGGCTCTTCACCGTTCTCGTCCTCGGCTATCTGATCACCACCATGGACTGGGGCGAGGTGTTCTCCCGGCCCGCGGGCAGCACCGCCATGCTCATCGCGGGCATCGGCACCATCGCGGCCGGCGGTATCAGCTGGATCCCCACCGGGCCCGACTTCGCCCGCTATCTGCCGCACAGCGCCTCCGGAGGCAAGATCTTCGGCACCACCCTCTCCGGCGCGCTGCTGGTGCTGGTGCCGATGGTGCTGATGGGTGGCGTGATGGCGGTGAAGAACCCGGCGCTTGCCAAGACCGACGACCCGGTCTCCTTCCTCGGCGAGGCGCTGCCGATGTGGCTGGCCGTGCCGTACCTGGTCATCGCGGTGATCGGGATGCTGCTGATCAACAGCCTGTCGATGTACTCCGCAGGCTTCACGGCGCAGACCATGGGTGTGAAGCTGCCGCGTGCGTGGGCCGTCAGTGTCAACGCGGTCATCAGCCTGGTCGGCGGTCTGCTGCTGATGCTGGTCGCCAAGAGCTTCTACGGCTCGTTCATCTCCTTCCTCTCGCTGCTCGCGGTCTCCTTCTCCGCCTGGGTCGGCGTCTACGGGATCGACATGCTGCGGCGCCGCAACCGGGCCGTCCGCTACGACCCCGCCGGGCTGGTCGACACCTCGCGCAGCAGCCGCTACTGGTACGTCGGCGGCTACTGCTGGCAGGCCATGACGGCCTGGGGCGTCGCGCTGCTGCTCGGACTCGGCTTCACCAAGTGCGACTGGTTCACCGGCCCGCTGGTCTCCACCTGGATCGGCGAGAACGGCCTGGGCTGGGCGGCCACGGCCCTGCTGGCCGCACTGCTGTACGCGGTGCTGCCCGTGCCCCGCGAGAGGGAGACCGCCGCGCCGGTCCCCGGGGCCCGTGCGGGCGAGGCGACCGTGCAGACCCAGGAGGGCTGAACAGGCCGGGCAGGCCCGGAGGCCGTAGCGCCGGGACAGCACCACAACACACCACCGGGCTTGCGGGGACGAGAGACCCAGCAAGCCCGGTGGTCGTATGCGTGAATGGACCTCGGCAGACCGGATACCCCGGCTGACGGACGACGCCCGAAGGCCCCGAAGAGAGCTGAGGTCGCACAGTGAGCAGCGCACACGTCCCCTCCGTCCTGCTGAACAGCGGAACGGAGATGCCGCAGCTCGGATTCGGCGTGTACCAGGTGCCGGACGACGAGGCAGCGGCCACCGTCTCCGCCGCGCTGGAGGCCGGATACCGCAGCGTCGACACGGCGGCCCTCTACGGCAACGAGGGCGGCACCGGAAAGGCGCTGCGCGAGTCCGGCATCCCGCGCGAGGAACTGTTCGTCACCACCAAGCTCTGGAACACCGATCAGGGCCACGACACTGCACTGCGTGCCTTCGACGACTCGCTGGAGCGGCTCGGTCTCGACCACGTCGATCTCTACCTCATCCACTGGCCGGCGCCGGGCCGGGAGCTGTACGTGCAGACCTGGCGGGCGCTGGCCGAGATCCACGACAGCGGCCGTGCCGGGGCCGTCGGCGTCTCCAATTTCGAGTCGGAGCACCTCCAGCGGCTCTTCGACGAGACCGGCGTGGTGCCTGCCGTCAACCAGGTGGAGCTGCACCCCCGGCTCCAGCAGCCGGAGCTGCGGATCTTCGACGCGAAGCACGACATCGTCACCGAGGCGTGGTCCCCGCTGGGCCGCGGCAACGGCGTCCTGGACGACCCCGTCGTCCGCAAGGCCGCCGCCAAGCACGGCAAGACGCCTGCGCAGGTGGTGCTGCGCTGGCACATCCAGCTCGGCAACGTCGTCATCCCCAAGTCCGTCACCCCCTCCCGGATCAGGGAGAACATCGCCGTCTTCGACTTCGAGCTGGACGGCGAGGACCTGCGGGAGATCCAGCGCCTGGAGACCGGCACCCGCGTCGGCCCCGACCCGCGCACGCTGAACTGACGCCATGGGGACTGACGCCATGGGAGCTGACCGCCATGGGAGCTGACGCCGAGGCCCAGGACAGCGCGTGCGCCTTCTGCCGGATCGTCACAGGCACGGCACCCGCCCACCGCGTCCATGAGGACGGCGAGGTCGTCGCCTTCCTCGACCAGCGCCCCCTCTTCCCCGGCCACACCCTGGTCGTGCCCCGCAGCCATGTGGAGACGCTGACCGACCTGCCCGAGGAGTCCGTCGGTCCGTACTTCACCGCCGTACGCCGCGTCACGGGCGCCGTCGAGCGGGCGATGGAGGCGGACGGGTCGTTCGTCGCGGGCAACAACCGCGTCAGCCAGTCGGTACCGCATCTGCACATGCACGTGGTGCCGCGCAGGCGCAAGGACGGGCTGCGCGGCTTCTTCTGGCCCCGCAACCGCTATGCGGACGAGTCGGAGGCCCGCCAGGTGGCCGCCCGCATCCGCGCGGAGCTGTGACACCTCACGGCAGCAGCCCGGTTACCGTCTCCACCGTGTCGGCCTCTTCCGGGCGCTTGTCGTCCCGGTACCGCACCACCCGGGCGAACCGCAGGGTGACGCCCTCCGGATAGCGGGTGGAGCGCTGCACCCCGTCGAAGGCGATCTCCACCACCAGTTCGGGCGCCACCAGGACCCCCCAGGGCTTCTCCTGAACGGCCAGCTGACCCAGCCGCTCCGTCTGCCAGGCCAGCAGCGCGTCGGTCAGCCCCTTGAAGGTCTTGCCGAGCATCGCGAAGGTGCCGTCCGCGCGCCGCGCCCCCAGGTGCAGGTTCGACAGCTTGCCCGCGCGCCTCCCGTGCCCCCACTCCGCGCCGAGCACCACCAGGTCGAGGGTGTGCACCGGCTTGACCTTCAGCCACGAGGCCCCGCGGCGGCCGGCGGAGTACCCCGAGTCGAGCGCCTTGACCACCACACCCTCGTGCCCGCGGGCCAGCACTTCGTCCGCGAACTCCCGTACGGCGGTGCGGGTCCCCGGATCGGCCGGGTCGGGCACCGGCACCCGGCGCACCCGCAGCTCCTCGGGCAGCACCCGGGCCAGCGCGGCGTGCCGCTCGATCGACGGCTGGTCGAGCAGGTCCTGGCCGTCCAGATAGAGCACGTCGAAGAAGACCGGGTGCAGCGGCAGTTCGCTGCTGGCTCCCGCCACGTCGAGGCGGGAGGCGACACGCCCGGAGACCTCCTGGAACGGCCGGGGCCAGCCGTCCTCCTTGAGGGCGATCACCTCTCCGTCCAGCACCACCTGCGCAGCGTCGGCCCTGCGGGCGACCTCCGCGGCCTCCGGGAGCCGGTCGGTGATCTCGTCCAGGGTGCGGGTGTAGACCCGTACCTCGTCGCCGTCCTTGTGCACCTGCACCCGGATGCCGTCCAGCTTCTCCTCCACCGCGCACGGGCCCAGCTTGTCGAGCGCCTCGTCGACGTCCTTGGCGGTGTGCGCCAGCATCGGCAGCACTGGCCTGCCCACCTCCAGCCGGAACCGGGCCAGCGCGTCGGGGCCCTCGGCCAGCAGCGCCTGTGCGACAGTGCCGAGCGAACCGCCGAGCATCACCGCGCGCCGTACCTCGACCGGGTCGGCCGCCACGGCTGCGGCCAGCCCTTCGACGGCGAAGGCGTCCAGTGCGCCCTGCCGCAGTTCGCCTCCGATCAGCCGTACGAGGAAGCGCTGCTCGTCGCCGGTGGCCGCGGCCAGCAGCGCGTCGAGCTGCCGCTTGCGTTCGGCCTGTGCGCCCTTGCCGCCGATCTCGGCGATCCGGGAGAACGCCGTGTCCGTGCGGGTGATGGTCAGGGTGGGCTCTGCGGCGGGCGGCGGCAGCTCTTGCAGGCTGCGCCAGCCCACACCCGTACGGCGCTGCGGGAGGCGTCCGGCCAGGTAGGTGACGACAACGGGCACCTCGGAGGGCTCGGCCCGCCGGAACAGCTCGGCGAGCAGCGTGACCTTCTCGTTGCGGCCGGCGGCCTGCGCGATCCGAGCAGACGTCCGGGCGATGTCTGCCAGCAGCATGGCTTCATGGTCGCCCATCGAGGACGGCAGCGCTCACGGGTCCGCGCCACATGCGGGCCCCGTCCGTCCGGCGCAGAATCGAGGGTGTGGATCTCCCGGTGTTGCCGCCAGTGAAACCGATGCTCGCCAAGCCGGTTTCCGCCGTCCCGGAGGGCATGCAGTACGAGGCCAAGTGGGACGGCTTCCGCTGCCTGGTCTTCCGGGACGGCGACGAGGTGGAGCTGATCAGCCGGACCGGGAAATCCCTGGTCCGCTACTTCCCCGAGCTGGTCGACGGGCTCCAGGAGCGGATGCCGCAGCGCTGCGTACTGGACGGCGAGATCGTGCTGCCGCTGGGCGGCCGGCTGGACTTCGAGGCGCTCCAGCAGCGCATCCACCCGGCCACCTCCCGGGTGCGGCTGCTGGCCGAGCGGACGCCGGCCTCCTTCGTCGCCTTCGACCTGCTGGCCCTGGACGACGCCGACGTCATGGCGGCGCCGCTGGCCGAGCGGCGGCGGATGCTGGAGACGGCGCTCCAGCGGACCCGTCCTCCGCTGTATCTGGCGCCGGTGACCTATGACAGCGCGGTCGCCAGGGACTGGTTCGCGCAGTACGAGGGCGCCGGGCTCGACGGCGTGGTGGCCAAGCGCACCGACCTGCCGTACCGGCCGGGGGAGCGGGTGATGCTCAAGGTCAAGCACGAGCGCACGGCCGACTGCGTACTGGCCGGACTGCGCCCGCACAAGAGCGGTTCCGAGTCGCTCGGTTCCCTGCTGCTCGGCCTCTACGACGCCTCCGGAGCGCTCCAGTACGTGGGCGCCTCGTCCTCCTTCCCGGCCACCCGCAGGCGTGAGCTGATGCGTGAGCTGGCACCGCTGGGCATGGACCGCCCCGAGGAGCACCCATGGGCCCGCTGGGAGTCCGCCGGAGAAAGGGGAGCCGCGCACGAGGAGGGCCGGATGCCGGGTGCCCCGAGCAGATGGAGCGGCGGCAAGGACGCCTCCTGGGTGCCGCTGCGGCCCGAGCGGGTGTGCGAGGTGGCCTACGACCACATGGAGGGGCAGCGCTTCCGGCACACAGTGCTCTTCCGCCGCTGGCGCCCGGACCGCGAACCCGGCTCGTGCACCTATGAACAGCTGGAGCAGCCGGTGCGCTACGACCTGGAAGAGGCACTCGGCGGCCGGTGACGCGCCCTTCCCGCTCAGGTCGGCGGGCCCAGCGCTACGTGAGCGCGGCCGACGGTGCCGCAGTGCCCGCAGTCGGGGGTACTACGGCACCGCCGGACGGCCCTGGGGCAGCGTTGCGGCGGGAACGTGCGCGACGGCCACCCGCGCGCTTCAGGCGCCGGTGCCCTCCGGGCCGCCGTCGGCCTGGGCTGCCTGGGCCTCGGCGGCGCGCCGTACCTCGGCCATGTCCAGCTGCCGGGCCTGGCCGATCAGGTCCTCCAGCGTTGCCTCGGGCAGCGCGCCGGGCTGCGAGAACACCAGGGTGCGGTCCCGGATGATCGCGAGGGTCGGGATGGACTGCACCTCGAAGGCGGCCGCGAGCTCCTGCTGGGCTTCCGTGTCGACCTTGGCGAAGGTCAGGTCCGAGTGCCGCTCGGCCGCGGCCTCGTACACCGGCGCGAAGCTGCGGCACGGGCCGCACCAGGAGGCCCAGAAGTCGATCAGGACGAAGTCGTTGTCAGAGATCGTCTCCTCGAAGTTTTCTTTGGTCAGCTCGATCGTGCTCATGCTGTCTCCTGCCATGGGGGCATCAGGACGGGCCGCGCCCTGGCGCCGGAAAACAATCTTGTCCGGGTCCACATTCCCGGGACCGTTCCCGGCACAGCCATGGCAACACACCCGGGCCGGTGCCGGCGCAGCCGGGTACGCACCCGGCAGGTACCTCTCCGTCGGCCTGGTGAAGGAGTGAGCGACGTGGTCCTCGGGACGCGGGTGATGACGATGAACGTACTGGCCCCCCAGTACGCCGACGGCACCGCCCGGCGCGCGGTCCTGGCCCGGGAGCTCCGGCGGCTGCGCCCCGATGTGCTCGCACTCCAGGAGGTCACCCGCCAGGACGTGGCAGCCCTCGCCGAGGACGGCTGGTACACCGCCCCGCACCCGCGGTGGTCCGCCGACGGCGTGGGAGCCGTGCTGGCAGCGCGCAGCCCCTTCGGCCCCGTCGCGACGGACCCGCTCCAGGTCACCGGACGCACGGCGGACACCGAATGGTGCGGAGCCGTCGCCGCCGAGCTGCCGCTCCCCGAACCGCTCGGCACGCTCCTGGTGGTCCACCACAAGCCGAGCTGGCCCTACGACTATGAGCGTGAACGGGAGCTCCAGGCCCTCGCCGCCACCCGTCTCGCCGAGCAGGCCACCCGGCCCGGCGTACGCCACACCGTCCTGCTCGGAGATCTCGACGCCACGCCGGACGCCGCGAGCCTCCGGTTCCTGCGGGGACTGCAGTCGCTGGACGGCAGCGGGGTCTGCTTCCAGGACGCCTGGTCGGCCGTGCATCCCGGCGAGCCCGGGCCCACTTTCAGCCCCCGTAATCCCCTCGTACGGCAAGGTGACATGCCGACCGCGGTGGACCGCCGTATCGACCACATCCTGGTGCGCTGCGGCGCCCACGGGCCCACCCTCCGGGTCTCCTCCTGCGAGCGGGTCCTGGTGCAACCGGTGAACGGTGTGCAGGCGAGCGATCACTACGGACTGGTCGCCGATCTGACATTGCCGGACCACCCACCGGGCAGGTGGGCGGCGCAGCGCTGAACGGAACAGCGGTGAACGGAAGGGCTTCGCCGTCCTCATCGCCCCTCTCGTACGTCTTGCGCCTCTCGTACGTCGAAACCGCCGCGGCCGTCGAACCGCACCTCCAGCACGGCGTCGAACCCGTCCGCAAGGGACGGCCTGCGCAGCCGCTCGTGGGTGGCGCGTACGCCGACGTCCGGTACGCGGGCACGGCCTTCCCGTGCGGCGTTGCGGCGCAGCGAGGCGGCGAGGTCCGGCGGGAACCAGTACGCCGTCACCCGTGCGCCGTGGGCACGGGCGAGGGCCACCAGAGGGCGCCACTCGTGCGGTGAGGGGTTGGTGTTGTCGACCGCGACGGCTTGCCCGGCCGCCAGCGCTTCGTCGATCAGCCGCAGCTGACGCTGCTGCTTGTGCTTGGCGGAACGGGGGAACCGGTCCTTGCTCACCAGGATGTGACCGCCGTTGTCACCGCCCGAGAGGCGCTGCCGGTAGAAGGCGGATTTTCCGACAGCCTGTAGGCCGACCAGCACAATCAGCTCCGGGCCGGCACGCTCCGGCCGTGTCTGCTGCTCCACCACTCCCGTCGGGTGGCCCCCGCCCGTACGGCTAAACAGGCCCTGGGGGAGGCCGACCGGGAACGCGGCTCAGGCCAGGGCACCCCCGTCGACCCGCAGGACCGTGCCCGTCACAAAGGAGGAGCGGTCGCTCAGCAGCCAGGCGGCAGCTGGGCGATCTCTTCGGGGTCGGCCGTGCGCCCCAGCGGAGTGCCCGCTTTCATACGCTCGACGATGCCGGGGGAGCTCTCCTCCCAGGCGCGCACCATCTCGGTCAGGGTGCCGCCCGGCGCGATGGCGTTGACCCGGATGCCCTCCGGACCGTAGGTGACCCCAGCCGACTCCGTCAGGCTGTTGACCGCCCGAGGAGGCCCTGCGGCTGCTGTCGGTCATCGGCACCCAGCGCATGGACGTTCCGGGCTGAGCCCTTCCGGCACCGCGTGGACCCGCGAGGGCCTGCGGCGTACTCCACCGGGTCCTGACAGGACCCGGTGCCGGGCCCGACCCCTCTTGGCGTCCCCGTGGCCTGTGCCGCGGGCGATTGTGCTGCGGCCGGATTTGAGCGGTGGGGCAGCCGGTGAGGTGTTCTCCAGGGCAGGAATGGGGACCGGCTTTGGTGGAGCCGGGCAGCTCGCGTTCCGCGCCGAACGGCTCCGGAAGACCAACCGCTCGGCGAGGGGTGGCCGACGATGACCGGCAGAAGAAACCAGCACGCGATCGAACCGCTCAGCGAGGCGGCGGCGCTCGCATACGTACACGGCATCTGCTTCAAGACCGGGCCACCGCACCGCGTCGGGGTCGAACTCGAATGGCTGGTCCGTCCGCTGCCGCCCGCACATGGCGGTCTCGGCAAGCACACCGCACCGCACACCCCGCCCCCTCCGTCCCCGCCCCCCGAAGATCCGGCCCGGGTCCCCGCGCAGTCCGGCGTCCGGATCGGGGCGAGCAGCCTCCGCGCCGCCGCCACCGCGCTCCGCGGCGTACCGCTGAGCTCCGCGATCTCCCTGGAGCCCGGCGGACAGCTGGAGTTCAGCTCCCAGCCCGCCGCCTCGCTCGCCGCCTGCGTCCGGGCGGTCGCCACCGATCTCGCCGCCGCCCGCGAACATCTGCGCCGGCACGGCATCGCCCTCGTCGGCCACGGCCTCGATCCCCGCCCGCCCCTCCGGCTGCTGGAGGACCGGCGCTATCGCGCCATGGAGGCGTACTTCGACCGCACAGGGCCGGCAGGGCGCGCAATGATGTGCTCCTCCGCCTCCGTGCAGATCTGCCTCGACGCGGGCACCGCCGAGCCGGGACCGTTCGGCTACAGCCGCCGCTGGCTGCTGGCGCATCTGCTGGGCGCCGTCCTCACGGCGGCGTTCGCCAACTCGCCGACCACCGAGGGACCCTGGCCCGGATGGCGTTCGGCCCGGCAGGGCGTATGGGCCTCGCTCGACGGCTACCGCAACCTCGCGCCGCCCGGCAACGGCCGCAACCCACGGGAAGCTTGGGCGCGGTACGTGCTGGACGCGCCGTTGCTCTGCGTCCGTACCGCTCAGGGCCCATGGACGGTGCCCGGGGACGGGATGACGTTCCGGCAGTGGATCCGGCGGAGCACCCGCGCCGGGCCCGGCCGCCACCGGCTCCGGCCGCCCCGGCTGGACGATCTCGTCTACCACCTGACGACGCTCTTTCCGCCCGTGCGTCCCCGGGGACACCTGGAGCTGCGGATGATCGACGCACAGCCGGGCCCGGACGGCTGGATGGTGCCCCTCGCGGTGACCACGGCGCTCTTCGACGACGCAGAGGCGAGCGAGAGCGCCTACCGCGTCGTCAAGCCGCTGGCCGACCTCGCAGCCGAGGGACCGGCCCCCCGCAACGCCCTCTGGGAGCGCGCAGCCCGGGACGCGCTGACCGACCCCGAGCTGCACGCCGCAGCCCGCGACTGCTTCGACCTCGCCCGCCGGGCACTGCCCCGGCTGGGCGCGGGACGACAGGTGCGCGCTGCCGTCGAGGAGTTCACCGCACGCTACGTGGTGCCCGGCAGATGCCCGGCCGACGACCGGCTCGACGAGCCCGGGACCCCCCAAGGACAGCCCGAGACCGCCCAAGGGCGCCGCGAGACCACCCCCGGACAGCCCGAGACCACCCCGGACAGCAGGGAGAGCCATGGTGACCGCTGCTGAGGGGCGCGCCGCGCTGCGCGCCCACGCCTTCGATGCCCTCACCCGCGCCCGTACGCGCACGCTGGCGCTCTCCGACTGTGTGGAGGACGCCGAACTGACGGCGCAGCACTCGCCGTTGATGTCCCCACTGGTGTGGGACATGGCGCACATCGGCAACCAGGAGGAGCAGTGGCTGCTGCGTGCCGTGGGCGGTCAGGCGCCGCTGCGGCCGGAGATCGACTCGCTCTACGACGCCTTCGAACACCCCCGCGCCGAGCGCCCCTCGCTGCCGCTGCTGCCGCCCGACGAGGCCCGCGCCTACCTGGCGAAGGTCCGCGGGCACGTCTTCCGGATACTGGAGCACGCGGAACTGGCGGGGCACCCGCTGGTGGCGGAGGGGTTCGCGTTCGGCATGATCGCCCAGCACGAGCAGCAGCACGCCGAGACCATGCTCATCACCCACCAGTTGCGGCGCGGCCCGGCAGCGCTGACCGCGCCGCCGCCACCCGCAGCGCCGGCCGGGACGACGGTGCTCCCGCACGAAGTGCTCGTTCCCGCGGGCCCCTTCACCATGGGCACCGACGACGACCCATGGGCGCTGGACAACGAGCGGCCCGCCCACCGCCGGGAGGTGCCGGCCTTCTGCATCGACACCCTGCCGGTCAGCAACGGCGCCTACCTCCGCTTCATCGAGGACGGCTGCTACGCAGACCCACGCTGGTGGACTCCCGCGGGCTGGGACCATGTGCGGCGCACCGGGCTGCGGGCACCGCTGTTCTGGAAACGGGAGCAGGACGGCTGGTGGCACCGCCGCTTCGGAGTGCGCGAACCGGTACCGGAGGCGGCACCGGTGATGCATGTGAGCTGGTACGAGGCCGACGCCTACGCCCGATGGGCGGGCCGGCGGCTGCCCACCGAGGCCGAGTGGGAGAAGGCGGCCCGCCACGACCCGGACACCGGCCGCAGCCGCCGCTTCCCCTGGGGCGAGTCACCCCCCGGACCCGACCGCGCCAACCTGGGCCAGCGGCACCTGGGCCCCGCACCCGTGGGCGGCTACCCCGCCGGAGCCTCGGCGCTGGGCGTACGGCAGCTGATGGGAGAGGTGTGGGAGTGGACGTCCAGCGACTTCGCGCCCTACCCGGGCTTCACCGCCTTTCCCTACCGGGAGTACTCGGAAGTCTTCTTCGGCCCCTCCTACAAGGTGCTGCGGGGCGGCTGCTTCGGTACGGACCCGGTGGTCGCCCGCGCGACCTTCCGCAACTGGGACTACCCGGTGCGCCGGCAGATCTTCGCCGGGTTCCGCACCGCCCGCACCCCCCTTCCGGAGGAACTGGCGTGAGCGCCCGACGCGTTCAGGACCGAGCGCCGGGCGGCCGCTGATGTGCCGGCACCTGGGGCATCTGGGCCCCGCCCGCCCGCTGGGGGAGCTGCTGCTGGCGCCGCCGTACTCGCTGCACCGCCAGTCGTGGGCGCCGCGCCGTCAGGAACACGGCACCGTCAACGCCGACGGCTTCGGCGTGGGCTGGTACGCCGAAGGAGATCCGGTACCGGCGCGCTACCGCCGCGCCGGGCCGATCTGGGCGGACGGCTTCTTCCCCGACCTGTGCCGGGTCGTGAGCTCGTCCGCGCTGCTGGCCGCCGTACGGGACGCGACGACCGGCTGCGCGGCGGGTGAGTCGGCCGCCGCTCCCTACACCGCGGGACCGTGGCTCTTCAGCCACAACGGAGCCCTGGCCGGCTGGCCCGCCTCGGTCGCCCGGATCGCGGGCGAGCTGCCGCCGCAGGAGCTGCTGGGCCTGGAGGCCCGCTGCGACTCGGCGCTGGCCTGGGCGCTCGTCCTGCACCTGCTGCGGGCCGGTACCGGGCCCGGTGCGGCCCTCGCCGAGGCCGCCGCGCAACTGGCCGCCGCGGCGCCCGGATCCCGCCTCAACTTCCTGCTGACCGACGGCCGCACGCTGGCCGCCACCGCCTGCGGCGACACGCTCTGGTACCTGCTGGAGCCCGATTGCTCGCTCACCGTCGCCTCCGAACCGCACGACACGGACCCCGGCTGGCGACCGGTCCCCGACGCCCATCTGCTCACCGGCGACCCCGGCGGCATCGAACTGACCGCCCTGAAGGAGTCTCACGCGTGACCCCCAACTCCCGGTTCACCCTCACCCGCACCCTGCCCGCGAACGCCACCGCGGCCGCACTGGCCACCGACGTCACCCAAGGGCTGACCCGCTTCCCCAAGACACTGCCGCCCAAGTGGTTCTACGACGCACGCGGCAGCGAACTGTTCGAACAGATCACCACGCTCCCCGTCTACTACCCCACCCGCGCAGAAGCCTGGATACTCCAGCAGGCGGCAACCGGGATAGCCGGGATCACCGGCGCCCGCACGCTGGTCGAACTGGGCTCCGGCTCCTCGTACAAGACCCGGCTGCTGCTGGACGCACTCGGCACCCCGCTGACCTATGTGCCCGTCGACGTCAGCGAGTCCGCGCTGGCCGACGCCGGGCAGGCCCTGCTCGCCGACCATCCCGGGGTGACCGTGCACGCCTTGGTCGCAGACTTCCAGCACCGGCTGCCACTGCCCCGCTGCCCGGAGCCCAAGGTCATCGCCTTCCTCGGCGGCACCATCGGCAATCTGCTGCCCGCCGAGCGCGCCCGGTTCCTGGCCTCCCTGCGGACCCGCCTCGGCCCGCAGGACGCCCTGCTGCTGGGTACGGATCTGGTCAAGGACCCCGCCACCCTGGTCGCCGCGTACGACGATCCGGACGGCGTCACCGCCGCCTTCAACAAGAACGTCCTCCACGTTCTCAACCGCGAACTCGGCGCCGACTTCGACCCGGACGACTTCACCCACGTCGCCGTGTGGGACAGCGAGAACGAGTGGATCGAGATGCGGCTGCGGGCCCGGAGGGCGCTCGGCGTCAAGCTGCCCGCCGTCGATCTGAGCATCGACTTCCAGCCCGGTGAGGAGCTGCGCACCGAGGTCTCGGCGAAGTTCCGGCGACAGGGCGTACGCGCCGAGCTCGCCGCCGCCGGGATGCGGCTGCACCGCTGGTGGACCGACCCCGGGCACCGCTTCGCCCTCAGCCTCGCCCTCCCCGCTCCGGTCGCGTCGTGAGGGCCGCAGTGCGCATCCTGTGAGGGTGCGGTACGAACGGACCACCACCGTTGACGCGGAGACCGCGGACGCGGTGTTCGCGTACGTCGCCGGTCAGCTCGTGCAGCGGGATGTGCCGGTCGAGGTGGACCCGGACAGCCGCACCGCGATCTGGCGGTCCTCCGGGCCCGACGGCGACTGCGCCGGCCAGCTCTACGTCACCGACGCGCGGCCCCGCGGGGTGCGCGTCACGGTCACCGTCGAGACCGGCGCCGCTGCCGCTCCGCATGCCCGCGCCGAGATCGATAGCGCCCTCGCCACGCTCGCCGCCCGCCGGTAGTGGGCCGGTGTTCGACGCATGGTCACCGGCTCAGTTCGACTTTGCCGAACAGCGCAGCGTATCCGCTGGGCAGCTGGCTGAGCAGTTGGTTGAGCTCGCCGCCGGATACGGCGTCGGCGAGGGTGGACAGGACCGCGCTGGCGTCCCACTCCGCGGTGCGGGGCCGGGCGTGGGTGCGTTCGGCGACGTGGGCGCAGAACTGCTCCACGCCGTATGTCTCCGGCGGATCCTCGCCGGCCTCGGCCACGACCGGTCCCAGCGGGCCGGGCAGCTGGGCGGCCAGCTCCTCGGCCTTGACGGGGGTGATCCGGGAGGCGAGGACGCTCAGTACCGCCTTGGTGACCTCTTCGGCCTCCGCCCGGTTCTGGTACTCGCCGCGCTCGCGGACCTGGGCCAGGAACTCGTCGTACCTCATGGTCAGCTCCTTCGTGCCGCTGGACCAGTGCTCTCTCCCGTCACGCGGTACCCCCTGCCGCCGTATCTATGGCCCGATCGGCAGACCGGTGTACGGACAGCTGCGCTCACGCACGCTGCGTGCGCTCTCCGGGACGGCCGCCGCACCCAGCAGCCGGTGACGATGGGCAAGACGGCCGGTCAGCAGCAGCGATCAGCGGCTCGAGTAGGGGAGGAGGGCCATTTCGCGGGCGTTCTTGATGGCCCTGGCGAGTTGACGCTGCTGCTGAGAGGTGACGCGGGTGACGCGGCGGCTGCGGATCTTGCCGCGGTCGGAGATGAACTTCCGCAGCAGGTCGGTGTCCTTGTAGTCGATGTAGGTGATACCGGCCGCGTCCAGCGGATTGGGACGGGGGCGCTGCTGCTTGCGGTCGGGGCTGCGGCGGGGCATGAGACTTCCTTCGTGTTCGTGCGTGTTCGTGTTCGTGGACGTCAGGAGACGGGGTCGAGGAGGTCGTCGAAGGCGGCGGGGAAGCGCTTCCAGCCCTCGCGCCCCGCGGCGTACTCCGCGTCGGTCAGCAGACAGGTTTCCAGCAGCCGGGTGAGTCCCTCGCGGTCCAGTCCCGGTGAGGTGAAGACCAGGTGCTGGCAGCGGTCGCCGTGCCGGGGATGCCAGTCCAGCGCCGCGGCGGCCCGGCGCATCGGAGGCACCAGCTCCCATGCGGCGTCCGGCAGCGAGGCGAGCCACGGCCCCGCGGTCTCCACGCTCAGGGCGCCCCCGGCCGCGTCCCAGCCCAGCAGGGTGTCGGGCCGGTCCGCGAGCCAGAATCGGCCGCGGCTGCGCGCCGCCGCGCAGGTCAGATCCTCCAGCGCCTGGTAGAGCCGGCCCGGGTGGAAGGGCCGGTGGCCCCGCCAGACGAGAGTGGCCACGCCCGCCTCGTCCGCCTCCTGCGGCAGCAGCGCGCAGGACGGGTGCTGGGCGGCCGCGGCCGCCTCGATGTCGAAGCCCGCGAAGACGAGCCGGGCCAGCTCCGGCGAATCGACGGACACCTGCCGTGCCGTGGGGTGGAGTTGGCCGAGCAGTGCCCGGTCCTCGTCGTCCGCCTCGTGCTCGTCGACGAGCGCAAGCACTGGCGCGTACTCCAGCTGCCGGGCCAGGGTGTCCGCGATCGTGCGCTGATCGGTGGCCGCGGCGGCGAGCCCGGCCTCGGCCAGGTCGTCGCCGTTGGCGAGGCAGGGCAGCACCAGTGCCGGGTCGACCGCGGTGATCACGTTGGTCAGCCCGACGGTGTCCCCACCGTGCGCCGCGACGGATTCGGCCATGGCCTTGGGCTCGACGGAGTCCCACAGTTCCACGATCGCGAGCTGCGCGGTCCCGGCCAGCCGGAACAGCTCCGGCATCAGGTCTTCGCGCAGGGCACAGCAGGCGCAGTCGTTGACGAGCGGCGCCTCACCGCACGAGACGGTGCCCGAGGTGTCGCGCACGGTACGCGTCACGGTGCCGTCCGCAGCGGACGCCAGATCGTGGTGCAGCGCCACACTGCCCGGTACGGCGGCGAGGAGCCGGCCGACGACCCGGCGGCGTGCTTCGGCGTGCATGCCCGCGACGAGGACCACGGGCAGCTGCGGTCGCTCGTCGCTGGTCACCGGCCTGCTCCCGCCCGTCCGTCCTGTCCGTTGCGGCCGTAACGGCGCTCGAACCGCTCCACGCGGCCCGCGCTGTCCACGACGCGGGCCGTGCCCGTGTAGAAGGGGTGGCTCCGCGAGGAGATCTCCACGTCGATGACGGGGTAGGTGTTGCCGTCCTCCCACTGGATCGTCTGCTCGCCGGTGCGGGTGGAGCGGGTCAGGAAAGCGAAGTCGGCGCTCTTGTCGCGGAAGACGACAGGGCCGTACGCGGGGTGGATTCCGGGCTTCATGGGGTGCCTCTCCCTCGGATCGGTCGGCTGCGTCAGCGCTCTTCGCGGAAGTCGACGTGGCGGCGGGCGCGCGGGTCGTACTTGCGCAGGGTCAGCCGGTCGGGGTCGTTCCGCCGGTTCTTGCGGGTCACGTAGGTGTAGCCGGTGCCCGCGGTGGAGCGGAGCTTGACGAGGGGGCGTAGTTCGTTGCGAGCCATGACGGCCACTATATTGTTAATGGAAATCATTTCCAACTGAGCCAAGCGAGAGGTAGGTAACACCCGTGTCGGCCCACTGTCAGCTCACCGGAGCGCAACCGCGTTTCGGGAAGACCGTCTCCCACTCCCACCGGCGCACATCCCGCCGCTTCGACCCCAACGTGCAGCGCAAGCGCTACTGGCTGCCGAGCGAAGGCCGTTACGTACGGCTGACGTTGAGCACCAAGGGCATCAAGACCGTGGACGTGATCGGCGTCGAGCGGGCCGTGGCCCGCATCCGCGCCCGAGGAGGGCGGGTCTGATGGCGAAGAAGAGCAAGATCGCGAAGAACGAGCAGCGCCGGGCGACGGTGGAGCGCTACGCGGCCCGTCGGGCGGAACTCAAGGAGATCCTGCGCGCCCCCGCGTCGACGGACGCCGAACGGCGCGCGGCGCTGGCGGAGTTGCGGCGGCAGCCCCGCGACGCCAGCGCCACCCGGGTGCGCAATCGGGACAGTGTGGACGGCCGTCCCCGCGGCCATCTGCGCGCCTTCGGGCTCTCCCGCGTGCGCTTCCGTGAACAGGTGCACGCCGGCTATCTGCCGGGAGTCACCAAGTCCTCCTGGTGACGCGCTGCTGAAGAGGCAAGTGGCGTGGAGAGGCTCGTCCTTGGAGGTTCGGAGTGGCCTCTCCACGCCCGTCATGTGCGGCCGTCGGGTGTGCAGCCGACGTCCCGGATCAGAAGTGCGGTCGGCTCAGGAGAAGTTGGAGCCAAAGGGGCCGTTGATGCTGAACTGGGAGACGGAGTCGTTGATGATGTGGTCGTTGTCTGTGACGTGGATGTTTACCCCTTTATGGGGCTTGTGGTGATTTCCCTCTTCACTGGCCGAAGCCGAGGCGGCACCGGCGGCGGCGAGGCCGAGAGCGGCCAGGCCGACGGCGAGGGAGCGCGTGGGAAGGCGCGTGCGCATGAAACCTCCGTGAAGGTCCGGAAGAGCAGGGACGCGCTCATCCTCGTCAGTCGACCGGGCATTACAGAGCAATATATGAATGACACGGCAGAACGGACTCGAATGGCGCAGCCGGCCCGTCAGCTGAGGCTCACTCCGGCTCTACGGCGTCCTCCGTGCCGTCCTCGCCGCCCGCCCGCCGCGCGGAGGGAGTGGGGCTTCGGCGGCTGCAACGTCTCCGACTGGACGGTGGCCCGCGGCACCGGGCCTGCGTGCCGCGCTCCCGACGACGTCGAGGTCCACCACGCCATGGGCGCCGACCCCCGCACGGGAATCCCGCAGCCCGCAACGGCTTCGCGCGGAGCGTCCACTACCTGGGCCGGGACGGGTAACTCCCCGCCGAGGTACCGCAGTTGGCCGGGTGCGTGCAGGCGAGGGGCAGCTTCCCGGACGGCAGGACGAACTCGTCCCGCGTATTGCCGCCGCCAACCCACGCACCGTCGTCGTCAACTCCGGCTCCCCGGTGGAGCTGGCCTGGCGCGACGAGGTGCAGCCGCCCCCACCTTCCCCTTCGGCCACGGACTCGGCCGCACCGACCGGGAGTAGCGTCGCTGACGGCTACGGCCGAGACGGCGCGCGTACGGCTGCGCAACACCGGTGGCCGCGCAGCGGCGGGGCGGTGGCGTGCTGTTGGCGGGGAACTCCTCCGATCGGGTGGGCGGCCGCCCTGTTGGGCGTGGCGACGGAATACCGGGTTCGGGGGCGGGTGCACCCTTGTCCGCGTCTGGCACATAGAACAAGGGAGGATCACCATGCGCATCCGTACCGCGGTTGTCGCCTCTGGTCTGGCCGCCACCGCCGTTCTCGGCGGGGCCACGGCCGCGTCCGCCGACTCCGGGGCTCAGGGCGCCGCAGCGAAGTCACCGGGGGTTCTCTCCGGCAACGTCGTGCAGGTGCCGTTGCACGTGCCGATCCAGGTGTGCGGCAACACCGTCAACATCGTCGGACTCCTCAACCCGGCGTTCGGCAACAGCTGCGTCTCCGACTGACGCAACCCGCCCGCCGATCCGCGCGGGTTTCGCCGTTGTCACACCGAACGCCCCGCCCCCGGCGGGGCGTTCGTGTGCCTACACACCTCCCCGGTGGCGTAAATCGCTGCTGCGAACCTCTCCGACGGAAGAAATCTTCCCGCTCCCGGCCCTGGCTGGAGCCCCCGGGAGTCCGGCTCCACGCTGGCTCGTGGCCGACCCGATGATCTGCTGACCGACAGGCAGGCCGGGCCGGTGTCGAACAACGGTGGAGTCGAACGGTGGAGAGGAACCACGATGACCGCTGAGCACACGCCCGCGCCGATCTCTGTTTCCACGGCGTACAGATGGCGCTGGCCGGGGCTCGCAGCGCTGCTGCTCGGTGAGGCGATGAATCTGCTGGACGCGACCGTCGTACAGGTCGCAGCCCCGGCCATTCATGCGGACCTGGGCGGCTCCGTCTCCGACATCCAGTGGTTCACCACGGCCTACACCCTGCCCTTCGCGGTGCTGCTGATCACCGGTGGCCGACTCGGCGACATCGCGGGCCGGCGGCGGCTGTTCGTGACCGGCGTGGTGGCGTTCATGGCCGCGTCCCTCGCCTGCGCCCTGGCGCCCGCAGCAGGCGTCCTGATCGCCTGCCGGGTGGTGCAGGGAGCAGCCGCCGCAATGATCGTTCCGCAGACGATCGGCCTGATCAAAGCGATGTTCTCCGGCCCCGAGGTGTCCCAGGCCCTCGGCAGCATCGGGCCCGTGATGGGCCTGGCGGCCGTCTGCGGACCGGTGCTCGGCGGGGTGCTGACGCACGCCGACCTGTTCGGCTCGTCATGGCGGGCCGCGTTCCTGGTGAACGTTCCCGTGTCGCTGGTCGTCCTCGGGCTCTCGCCCAAGCTCAAGGAGGACCGCGCCCCGAAGCGGCCCGGCCTCGACGTGACCGGCACCGTGCTGGCGATGCTCGGCACCGGGCTCGTCGTCCACCCTCTGATCGGTGCGGACATCGCCGCGATGTCCCTGTGGAGTTGGGGGACCGTGGCGGCCGGGCTGTGCTTGCTGGCCGGTTTCGTACGGCAGCAGCGCCGGGCCGCAGCCGCGGGCCGCAGCCCGCTGGTGGAGCCGAGCCTGTTCGCCCACCGCGGCTTTCCTGCCGCCCTGCTGACGTCCATGTCCTTCTTCGCGGTGACCAACGGGCTGCTGCTGGTCGTCGTGCTCCAGCTCCAGTTGGGACTGGGTAGTGACGCTCTGACGGCGGGACTGACCCTCGCCCCGTGGTCGGTCGGCCTTGCCCTCGCGTCCTGGGTGGCCGGTGCGCATCTGGTGCGTCGCTACGGGCACCGCGTGATGTCCCTCGGCCTCGCCGTACTGCTGCTCGGCATGCTCGCCGCCGTCGCCGTCTACCACACCGCCGACCCGAGGGACTTTCCGACGCTGCTGCTGGGTGCGCTCGGCGTCGTCGGGCTCGGTGCGGGGCTGTTCACCCCCCCGTTCTTCACCCTCGCCCTGAAGCCGCTGCTGCCGCAGGAGGTGGGCTCGGCCGCCGGGCTGCTGAACGCGGTCCAGCAACTCGGCGCCACACTCGGGGTGGCGGCCCTCGGCAGCGTCTACCTCGGCAGCGCCGGGTCCAGGGGCGCTCCGGGTGCACTGCACGCCGTACAGGTCGCCTTCTGGTCCGCCGTTGCGCTGGTGGTGGTCAGCTACGCCACGAGCCGGGCGATGACCCGCGAGGATGCCGCAGCCGACGCCGGGACAGCCCATCGGCCGCGGGCAGCCTCGGGCAGCAGCTGAGGGGCCTGCCCTCAGGTCCGGCCGCGCGCCGGTGCGGCCCGGTGCCCGGCACGGGCCTGGGCGGAGAGGACCGGGCTCGCCGCCTTGAGGTTCCGCAGCACCGGGCTCGACTCCAGGGTGCGGATCGCGCCGAGGGAGCCGAGCCGCCGGGTGAGGTAGTGGTGCAGGTCGGCGGGGTCGCGGCAGAGCGCCTGTGCCACCAGATTGGTGGGGCCCGTGGTCGCGGCCACGAAGGCCAGCTCGTCGTGGCCGGCCAGCGTCGTCGCCACCCGCTCCAGGCGTGCCGGGCTCACCGACATCCACAGCAGAGCCCTGGTGTTCGCGCCGAACAGCCCGGCATCGACCTCGACGTCGAAGAAGAGAGCGCCGCCCGCCCGCAGATCTGCGAGCCGGCGCGCCACGGTGACCGGGGACCAGCCGGTCGCCCGCGCGAGTTCCGCATGGCCGGCCCGCCCGTCCTTCTGCAGCGCGAGCAGCAACGCGGCGTCGCCCTCGCCGACCCGGCGCGGTACGGGAACGTACGACGTCTCCACCGCCGGCGAGCGCAGCATGCGCTGCTGCTCCGTATCGAGCGCTTCGGAGCTGCGGCGCCAGTTGCTCGGGCCGCCGAGATAGGTGTGCAGCAGACAGTGCGCGGACACCGCGGTGATGGCGCTGGTCCGCGAGATGTCGTGCAGCAGCAAGGAGTTGCCGGCGGCGGCGTCGGACCGTGTATGACCCGCGTCGGTGCGGGTGTGACCGGCGTCGGTGCGGGCGTGACCGGTGTCGGTCCGGGTGTGGATGACCGCGACGATCTCGGTGCCCCCGGCGGTGAGCTTCACCCACGAGGTGTCCGCCCTGCGGGCCAGCGCGTGCGCCAGGTCCTGCGCGGAGCGCGCTGCGGCAGTGAGCCGAACCAGCCACTGGGTCTGCCCCGCCTGGTGCGGGTCCGGGAGTCCCACGACCCGGAGCCCCGCCTCGGTGCGCAGCCGCCGGTAGCGCCGGGAGACGGTCTGCGGGGAGACACCGAGGGCTGCGGCGATCCGGCTGAAGGGCGCACGGCCGTCGATGTGCAGCGCGTGGATCAGAGCACGGTCCAAGTCGTCGAGCATGCACCCATCCTCCGACGCGCACCCGGCCCTCCGGCGCGGGCCCCGTAAGGGGCGCGGGGAACTGCGCGAACAGCCACAACGCAAGCCGCAGCCTGCGGACGCCGGACAGGGGCAGCCCCTACCCAGTACAGGCGGGGGCCGGACGGCCTACCCCCGCAGGGCGGGTGCCGCGGTCGGTGGAGGCTCCTTGCGGAGGAACGCCGCGCGGAGTGCGTGGTGCGGGGCTGCCGGGTCGAAGAGGACGCGGTGCATCGCGGCCAGCTCCCGGTCGCGGTAGGCGGCCAGCGGCTCGGTGGCCTCGTCGCGGGCACGGTTGGTCTTCTTCACCGCGAGCCGCTGGTGGGTGGCCGGGTCCTCGGCGAGCGCCGCCGCCAGCTCCGCGACCCGCGGCGCAAACCCGCTCGGTGAGGTCGGCAGCACCCGGTCCACCAGCCCGATCCGGCGCGCGGTTGCGGCGCTCATCGGTTCGGCGTCCCGCATCAGCGCCTCGGTGATCTCGGGTCCGACGCGGCGCGGCAGGGTGTACGTCCAGAACTCCGAACCCGGCAGACCCATGAGCCGGTAGTGCGGATTGAGGACCGCGCCCGCCCTGCACCACACTTCGTCGGCTGCGGCGGCCAGCATCGCTCCGCCGGCTGCCGCATTGCCGCCCAGCGCGGCCACCACCAGCCGGTCGGTGGTGGTCAGCACCGCCTCGACGACGTCGTCGATGGCCTGGATGTTGGCCCAGCCCTCGGCGGCGGAGTCCCGGGCCGCTTCGATGACGCCCAGGTGGATGCCGTTGGAGAAGAAGTCCCGCGCGCCGCCCAGCACCACCACGCGGGTCGGCCGGGTGCACGCGTACCGGTAGGCGGCCAGCAGCCGGCGGCACTGCACCGTACTCATCGCCCCGCCGGGAAAGGAGAAGCGGACGAACCCGACGCCGTTCCGCTCCCGGTAGCGGATCTCGGTGTGCGTCAGCCGCTCGGGCGCGAGTTCGAGCGGCGCCGGCCGCTCCGGTACGTCCGGGAGCCGGCTGCCCAGCGCCAGCGTCGCGGGGAGCTTGAACGTCCTGCGGCCGTCGGCCGAGCGGCGTGGCCGCAGCTGCGGGATCCACACCGCACCGTCGACCGTGGCCCGGCAGATCGCGCCCGCGCGGGTGGCGAGGATCTCGCCCGGGGTGCCGTGCAGCTGGTCCTCGGCGTGCCCGCCGTGCAGGTACCACTCCTCGCCCAGCAGCTCGTCCAGCACGCCGGGCTGCGAGTCCGCGGCGCGCAGGGTCCGCAGTACGTCGAGCGTCCGGAAGGTCTGCCAGTCGATCCGGCGCTCGGTTTGGCGCAGCTGTGGCGCGGCCGACGCCTCGATGTCGTCCTGCGCCCGCGGCCGGTACCCGCCGGCGGCGAACCGGGCCACCGCGTTCCGGAGCGCTTCGAGCGCCGCGTCGGCCACCTCGCCCCGGTACAGATCGCTCTTGCTGATCCCCTCCTGCAGGGTGCACTCCGCCGAGGCCCAGATGGCCCCGGCGTCCAGCTCCGCCTCGGCCTGGAGCACCGTAACCCCCCAGCGGATGCGGCCCTCGTGCACGGCCCGGTCGAGGGAGGAGGGGCCGCGGTCACCCGGTGGGCCCGGGTGCACGATCAGACAGGTCAGCCGCGACCACACGTCCCGCGGCACGGTGGTCCGCAGCATCGGCGCGACCACCAGGTCCGGGGCGTGCCGGTCCACCGCGCGGCGCACCTCGTCGCCGTCGCGGACCACCTCGGTGGCGACGGTGTGGCGGGCGTCCCGCAGTTCGGCCTGGACACGTTGGGTCAGACTGTTGAAGGCGCTCGCGATGAGCAGGATCCGCACCACGACCTCCTGGTGATGGTTCGTTCGTGTGCTTCGGGGCTCGACCCGGCACATACGACTCGGCACATACGGCTCAGCAGTTACGGCTCGGCAGCTGCCGCTCAGCAGATTCGGGGGAGCTGTTCGCCCAGCGGCAGGTCCACAACCCGGGTGCCGCCCAGCCCGGTGCGGGCCACGACCATCCCGGGGTGGTCCGGGACGCATTCGCCGATCACCGCCGCCTCCGCACCGAGCGGATGGCGGCGCATCGCGGCGAGCACGGCGTCCGCCTCCGCGCGCGGTACGAACGCCAGCAGCTTGCCCTCGTTCGCCACGTACATCGGGTCCAGTCCCAGCATCGAGCAAGCGGCGGCGACCTGTTCGGGCACCGGGACCGCCCGCTCCTGGAGGACGACGCCGACCGAGGCGGCCGCCGCGATCTCGTTGAGGGCCGCGGCGACACCGCCGCGGGTGGGGTCGCGGAGCACATGCAGCTCGCGGGTGACGGCCAGCATGTCCGCCACCAGACCGCCCAGGGCCGCGCAGTCGCTCTCGATGCCGACCTCGAACTCCAGCCCCTCGCGCCGGCTCAGCACCGCGACCCCGTGCAGGCCGATCGCTCCGCTGACGATGACCACATCGCCGGGCGCGGCGCGCTGCGGGCGGATGTCGACGCCGTGCGGGATCACCCCGATCCCGGCGGTGTTCAGATAGACACCGTCGCCACGCCCCGCCTCCACGACCTTGGTGTCCCCGGTGGCGACCTCGACCCCGGCCGTACGGGCCGCCGCGCCCAGCGCCTCGGCGATCCGCGCCACCGACCCGACCTCCACTCCCTCCTCCAGGATGAAGCCGCAGGAGAGATAGGCGGGCCGCGCTCCGCTCATCGCCAGGTCGTTGACGGTTCCGTTGACGGCCAGGTCGCCGATGCTGCCGCCGGGGAAGAACAGCGGCCGCACCACGAAGGAGTCGGTGGAGAACGCCAGCCGGGCCCCGTCGATCTCCAGCGCCGCGGAGTCGGCGAGGGTCGAGAGCGCGCGTCCCCCGAACGCGGGCACGAAGACGTGCTCCACCAACTCCGCCGAGAGCGCGCCGCCCCCGCCGTGGCCCAGCACGATCCGCTGCCCGCCGCGCAGTGGTGCCGGGCAGGTCCAGCCGGAGAAGTCGGGTGCGGGGCGCGCGGCGCCGTCGGCGTCCGCCGCCGGCTCGATGGCCTCGGTGCTAGTCAAGGGTGCTCGCCTCCAGTGGCGCGGTCGTCGGTCCGCCGAGCCGGCGGTAGAGGTAGTAGGCGGCGCACGCACCCTCGCTGGAGACCATCGTGGCGCCGAGCGGAGTGCGCGGGGTGCAGACGGTGCCGAACGCCTCGCACTCGTACGGCTTCAGCAGTCCTTGCAGCACCTCGCCGCTGCGGCAGGCCGCGGGCTCCCGGGTGGTGATGCCGCCGACGCTGAAGCGGTACTCCGCGTCGTACTCCCGGTAGCGCGGCGCCAGCCGCCAGCCGCTGTCCGGGATGACGCCGATGCCGCGCCAGCCGCGGTCGGTGGTGGTGAACACCTCGTCCAGCATCGCCCTGGCCGCCGGGTTGCCCTGTGCCACGACCGCGCGCGGATAGGCGTTCTCGACCGTGTGCCGGCCCGCCTCCAGCTGCCGTACAGCCCGGCGTACGCCCTCCAGGATGTCCAGCGGCTCGAACCCGGTGACGACGATGGGCACCTCGAAGCGCTCCGCCAGCGCCGGATACTCCTCGGTGCCCATCACGCTGCACACATGTCCGGCCGCCAGAAAGGCCCGCACCCGGCAGTCCGGCGCGCTCATGATCGCCTCGATGGCCGGCGGTACCCGCACATGGGAGACCAGCAGACTGAAGTTGCGCAGCCCCAGCTTCGCCGCCTGGTGCACAGCCATGGCGTTCGGCGGGGCCGTGGTCTCGAAGCCGATGCCGAAGAAGACGACCTCGCGGTCCGGGTTCTCCCGCGCGAGGGTCAGCGCGTCCAGCGGTGAGTAGACGACGCGCACGTCACCGCCCTCCGAACGGACCTGGAACAGATCCCTGCCGGTCCCCGGCACCCGCAGCATGTCGCCGAACGAGCAGAAGATCACCTCCGGCCGGGATGCGATCTCCAGCGCCTTGTCGATCAGTTCGAGCGGGGTGACACACACCGGGCACCCGGGGCCGTGGATCAGCTCGACCTCGTCGGGCAGCAGCTGGTCGATGCCGTGCCGGATGATGGAGTGCGTCTGTCCGCCGCACACCTCCATCAGCGCCCAGGGCCTGGTGACGGTGGCGTGGATGTCCTCCAGCAGCCGTTCGGCCAGCTCCGGGTCCTGGAACTCGTCGATGTACTTCACAGCCGTACCTCCCGCCGTGCGTCGTCGCCGGGCTGCTGTGCGCCGCCGGGCCGCGGTACGTCCTCGGCCCGCTGTGCGTCCTCGGCCCGCTGTGCGTCCTCCGCCGCCTGCCAGGGATCGCCGAACTCCTCCTCCAGCAGTCCGAGATTCTCGAACAGTTCGAGGGTCTGCCGGGCCGACTCCTCGTCCAGCCGTTGCAGCGCGAAGCCGACGTGGACGATCGTGTATTCGCCGACCCGCAGGTCTGGCACGTACTCCAGACACACCTCCTTGATCACGCCGCCGAAGTCGACGGACGCCATCCGCGTGCCGTCACGCTCCTCGATCTGCAGGACCTTGCCGGGTACCGCCAGACACATGGCTTCTCCTCATCGACGGTGGATCAGTGCGCCGCTGAACCGGCCGGCGGCGGGGAACCTGCCCTGCGTGCGGTCTCGTCCGCCGTCTCGCGTGCCGCGACCATGAGCTGACCCAAGGCCAGCCCGCCGTCCCCCGGTGGGACCAGCCGGTGCCGCAGCACCGTGAAGCCGTCGGCGCGCAGCCCGCTCACACAGGCTTCGGACAGCAGGCGGTTGGCGAACACACCGCCGCTCAGCGCCACCGTGTCGACCCCGTACTGCTCGCGCGCCGCCGCACAGGTACGGCGGACCAGCGCCGCGACGGCCGCGTGGAAGCGCGCCGCGATCACCTCCCGCGCAACCCCCGCGCGCAGTTCGTCGACCACGGCGGCAAGCAGCGGACCGGGATCGGCCAGCAACGCACCGTCCGCACCCCCAGGGCGCAGCGGAAAGGCGTAGGCCCCGACTTCACCGCACGCCGCAGCCGCCGCCTCCAGTTCGATCGCCGCCTGCGCCTCGTAACCGGCCCGATGGCAGACCCCCACCAGCGAGGACACCGCGTCGAAGAGCCGACCCATGCTGGAGGCGGGCACACAGCCGATGCCGCGCTCCAACTGGCGCTCCAGCACCCGCCGTTCCGCATCCGGGCAGGCCGCCACGCACGGCAGGTCCGCATCCCACGGGAGCTCCGCGGCCCACAGCCGGGCCAGCGCAGTGCGGTAGGGGCGGCGGACGGCGGCGTCACCGCCGGACAGCGGCGCATACCGCAGATGCGCGAACCGGCTGAAGCCGTCGTAGTCCGCGAGCAGGAACTCACCGCCCCACACAGCGCCGTCGTCCCCGTACCCGGTCCCGTCGAAGGCGACGCCGAGCACGGGCCGGGAGCCGTCCAGCCCGTGCTCGGCCAGGACGGAGGCGATATGGGCGTGATGATGCTGGACGCGGTGCAGCGGCCGGCCGCCCGCGTTCCGTTCCGCCCACCGCGCCGACCGGTACCCGGGGTGGCGGTCCGCGACCAGCAGCTTCGGGGTGACCCCGGTGATGCCCTCCAACTGCTGCTCGGCGCGCTCGAAAGCCCGCAGGGTCGCGAGGTCGTCCATATCGCCGATGTGGGCCGACAGCCAGGCGAGCCGCCCCTTGCCGAGGCAGAAGGTGTTCTTCAGATCCCCGCCGACCGCCAGCGAGGGCCGTACCGGCACCGGCAGGGTGAGCGGCAGCGGCGCGTACCCCCGCGAGCGGCGTACCGGGAGCTCCTGGCCCGCGCACACACGCACCACGGAGTCGTCGCACGGCACCTGGATGGGCCGGTCGTGGGTGAGGAAGGCGTCCGCGAGATGCGCCAGCCGCTCCAGTGCCTCCTCCTCGCCGGTGACGATGGGTTCGCCGCCGAGGTTGCCGCTGGTCAGCACCAGCAGCCGCGGCCCCGGTGGGTCGCCGGGAAGCCCGCCCAGGAGCAGATGGTGCAGCGGGGTGTAGGGGAGCATGACGCCGAGATCAGGGCTCCCGGGTGCCACAGCGGCGGCGAGCGCGGGTCCGCCGACGGCAGCCTGCGCACGCCGGCGCAGCAGCACGATCGGGCGGCGGCTGCCGGTCAGCAGCGCACGCTCGGCCGGTCCGACCACGGCGAGGTGTTCGATGTCGGCCACCGCGCGGGCCAGCACCGCGAACGGCTTGTCCCCGCGTGCCTTGCGGCGGCGCAGCAGCCGTACGGCTTCCTCGTTGCCCGCGTCGCACGCCAAGTGGTAGCCGCCCAGCCCCTTCACGGCCACGACGGCGCCGCCCGCCAGCAGCCGCCGGGCCTCCGTGACCGGGTCGCCGGGGAGTTCGGTCCAGCCCGGATCCGGCGCCGCGGGCACCAGCAGCCGGGCCCGAGGCCCGCAGTCGTGACAGGAGACCGGCTGGGCGTGGAAGCGCCGGTCGGCCGGGTCGTCGTACTCGCGGGCACACCGCTCGCACATCGCGAACCGCGCCATCGTGGTGTTGGCCCGGTCGTAGGGCAGGCCGGTGACGATGGTGAAGCGCGGCCCGCAGTCGGTGCAGGTGAGGAAGGGGTGCCGGTAGCGGCGGTCCCGGGGGTCGGTCATCTCCCGCAGACACGCCTCGCAGGTGGCGGTGTCCGGCGCAACCAGCGTGCGGCGCGCCCCGCCCGAGCGGGAGGCGACGATACGGAACCCCGAGGTGCCCTGCGGAGGCAGCGGCTGGTGCGTCACCGACTCGACGACGGCCAGCGGCGGCGCCTCGGCCCCGATCCGCTCCCGGAAGGCGGCGACCGCCTCCCAGGTACCCTCCACCTCGGCCACCACGCCCTCTCCGGTGTTGGTGACATGGCCGGAGAGCCCCAGCCGCCCGGCGAGTGCGTACACATACGGGCGGAATCCCACGCCCTGCACCACGCCCCGGACCTCGATGCGGCTGCGCCCCGCGGTGGATGTGCCGGTGGCCTCGGAGACCTCAGCCTTGGACATGCGCGTGCTCTTCGGCGTGCGGGTGCGAGTGCGGGTGCGGGTGCGGGTGCGAGTGCGGGTGCGAGTGCGAGTGCGGCGTGGGCTGACGGGCCATCACCGGCCGGTGCGCGGCGGCACCCTCCCGCACCGCGAGCGCCCGCTCCAGCAGCACGCCCAGGTTCAGCCCGCTCCGTACCGAGGTGGCGAGGACCTCCACGCCGGGGTTGACCTGCCGTACGTTGGCGAGGAACGCTTCCCGGTCGAAACCGGCCGGCTGCGCCAGATCCTGCTTGGTGATCACGACCAGCTGCGCCAGCCCGAAAGCCGTGGGGTACTTCAGCGGCTTGTCCTCGCCCTCGGTGACCGAGGCCAGTACCACACGCAGCGATTCGCCCAGGTCGTAGGAGGCGGGGCACACCAGGTTGCCTACGTTCTCGACGAACAACAGCCGTGTTCCCTCGGGCAGCCATCCGCTCAGATGCCCGGCGAGCATCTCCGCCTCCAGGTGGCACAGCCCGTCGGTGAGCACCTGCTTGACGGGCACCCCGGAGCGCGCCAGCCGCCGTGCGTCGTTCTCGGTGGCCAGGTCCGCGGTCAGCGCGGCCGCCGGCACACCCCGCTCCCGCGCCAGCCGCAACTCCGCCTCCAGCAGCGCCGTCTTGCCGCTGCCCGGGCTGGAGAGCAGATTGACGACGGCTGTCCCACGCGCGGTCAGCTCGGCGCGCAGCCGCTCGGCGCGGCCGTCGTTCCGCGCCAGCACGGCCTGTTGCAGATCGGCGAGGCGGCACATGGCTTCACAGCTCCTCAAGGGCTAGGGCACGCCGTGAATCCTCGGCCCACCGCACGGTGGCGATCCGCAGCTCACGGCCGGACAGCAGCTCGGTACGGGAGTCGCCGCACTGCCCACAGCACAGCCGCGGCGGCATGCCCGTGGCCCACTCGTCCGTGCAGGACGTACACCGTGCGCGCCCCGGCACGTGCTCGGTCACCAACTCGGCGCCGGCCAGCACGGTGCCTTCGCAGGCGAGGCCGAACGAGAAACGCAGTGCTTCGGGGACGACGCCGGCGAGCTCGCCCACGCACAGGGTGACCGCCTCGACGCCCACGGCGTCGTGTGCCCGTGCCGCCTCCTCGACCTGGCAGACCACTGCCATCGCGATGGACATCTCGTGCATCGGTCACTTCCCCTGCGCGGTGCGGACCAGGCTGCGGCCCGCACCATTACAGGGGCGCCGACGGCCGCCCCTTCGTCGCCACGCCGCTGTCCGGCGCGGCCGTCCGCCGTTCGGCCGCCCCGCCTTGCGGGGCGGCCGGTCCGTCTTCCAGCAGCCGCAGCACCAGCTCCACCGCCTCGTCCGCCGCGGCGGCCACCGGCGGGCTGAGCCCGATGCCCTCCGCCAGCTCGGCGGGTTCGCAGCCGACGACGAACACCCGCCGGGGCACGCAGCCGCCGGTGCCCTCGCGCAGCGTCTCCAGCAGAGCGAGCACGGCATCCGGCGACATACGGTGCCCGTCCACCACCGGCACCCCGGCCGGCGCAGCACGGTCCTGCCCGGTCACCTCGATCAGCCGCACCGTGCCGGGCGCGCCGCCGCGGTGCACGGCATCCACCAGGATCAACGTGTCGCAGCCGTCCAGCACTTGGTAGGCCAGGTGGACGCCCCGCACGCCGATGTCGAGGAGCTCGACGGATGCGGGCAGCGGATGGCGCGCCAGCCGCTGTACGACCTCGACGCCGAAACCGTCGTCGCCCAGGAAGATATTGCCGATCCCCGCGACGAGGATGCGGCCGGCCGGTTCGGGGGAGTGAGGGGCAGTCATACGGGCTCCGGGACGGGCGGTTCGGCACGGCGTCCGGCGCCGTACCGAACCGCGGAAGGGGACGGACACAGACCTCAGGCGCGCTGCGGCACCCGGGCCTCGTCCGCTGCGGCGCCCTGCCCGCCGGTGCCGCCGGTGGGCAGGGCGCGCCAGCGGTCGGCGTCGTACCGCTCGACCAGCCCGTGCTCGGCCAGGCCCTGGAGGTGCTTGAGCACGGTGCGCTCCTGATAACCCACGCTGGCCGACAGCTCCTCGACTGTCCTGCCCGACGCGCCCGCCGCCCGTACGCGGTCCCACGTACGGCCCGCACTCTGCCCGAGCCCCCCGTCACGCGCGGGCGTACGGAAGAGTTCGCTCACCGCCTCGGTGGTGGGCGCGGACTCCGCTGCGGATCCGGGCGCGGATGCCGCTGCGGATTCGGGCGCGGATGCCGATGTGGGGACGGGTGCAGTTTCCGGTGCAGGGGCGGGCGCGGACTCCGGTGCCGGTGCCGGGCGGGGCGTGGGTGCTTCGGGGCGGGCGGCCGGGGCCCGGGTTGCCGCCGCCCGGCTGGTCGCTGTCGCCCGGGTGGCCCTCGCCGGGGTGGTGGAGCCGACCGGGCGCGGGGTGCGGTTGACCTTGCGGTGCTTGCGTCCTTTCTGCCGCTTGCTCATCGCGCGCCCGCCTCTCCGTGGTGCAGCGGTGTCGCCAGGGACGCAAGGGGGTGTCGTTGTGCAGTGATCATGTGGGGGTTAACGAACGACCCCGCCCCGAGTCGATCCGCCGATCGGGGCTAGCCGGGGCCCGCGGTGCTGTTTCGGGGTTCCAGGGCGGTACGCAGCACCACCGTCTGGAGGGGTTTGGCGGAACCGGCGATGCGTTCCTGGAGGAGTGTCGCGGCGGCCTCGCCCAGGTCGTAGGCGGGCAGATGGACGGTGCTCAGCGACGGGCGGACCAGGGAGGCCCAGGGCACGTCGCCGAAGGAGAGGACACCGAAGGCCGGCGGTTCGATGCCCGCCTCGTGCAGCGCCCGCAGCGCGCCGACGGTCATCAGATTGTTGGCCACGAACACCGCGTCCGGCGGTGTGCGAAGGCCGAGCAGCTCCTTCATGGCCGTACAGCCGCCCTCTTCGCGGAAGTCGGCGTGCCGCGTGTGGGCGCGGATCCAGTCGTCGGGCACGTCCGCTTCGCGCAGTGCCGCGCGGTAGCCCGCCAGCCGGTCCTCCGAGGTCGAGGCACCCGCCGGGCCCGTCACACAGGCGATCCTGCGGTAGCCCCGCTCCAGCAGATGGGCCGTGGCCTCCTCGGCGCCGTGCTGGTTGTCGACCATCACCGCGTCCACCTGCGCCGCCCGCGGCCGACGGTCGACGGCGACCACGGGCATACCGCGCGCCGCCGCCGCCGAGAGATCGGTGTGTTTACGGGACGCGGCGGCCACGACGACACCGGCCATCTGTTCGGCGAGGGCGACCTCCAGATAGCGGCGCTCCTTGTCCACGTCCTCGTCCGTGTTGCAGAGGACGACGGAGAGATTGGTGCGCTGCGCCGCGTCCTCCACCCCGCGGGCAAGAGCGGTGAAGAACGGGTTGGCGATGTCGGGGATCAGCAGGCCGATGACGCTGGCCCGCTGGACCCGCAGGGAGCGGGCGACCCGGTTGGGCGAGAAGCCGAGCGCGTCGGCCGCCTCGCGCACCCGCCGCGCGCGGTCCGCGGTGACCCGGCCCCCGTTGAAGACGCGGGAGACCGTCGCGGGGGAGACCCCGGCAGCGCGCGCCACATCACTGATGGTTGCCACCGGTCTCCCTCACTTTCGACGCCGAGTGCACTTTACTGCGCCTGAAATGGATTTCAACCGGTCGCCGGACAACCTTCCGCCGCTCGGCGGCAATTGCGGCAAGAAGCAGGTGCATGGACGTAGCGGCGGCGGGAAATCGATTTCTCTCCCCGTTCCCCAGCCGCCCTCACCACCACCCCGGGGACGCCGAGCTTACGGGTGGCGCTGCGCAGATACGCCTTGACCGTCTCCGGCTCCAGGTCCAGATACGAGGCGGCCTCGGCGTTGGTGCAGCCGAGCGCGACGTACGAGAGGACATCGAGCTCACGCGGCGTCAGACGCGGGCGGTCCGCGCTGCCCTGGCCGGCGTCCTGCGGGGTACACAAGGGCTCCGACTACGCGGCGATGATCGAGCAGGTGCGCGGCGAGTGCCCGGCCCTGTGTACTGGATGTTGACCGGGTCGTCGGCGGAGAGGGTGGCGGCGATGCCGTCCAGTACGTCGCGGGCCCGCGTGCCCTCCCGTGGCGATCCGTTCGGTGGCGTGGCCGGGGCCGTTCCCGGTGCGGGGTGCGAGCGCTTCGACGTCGGCGGCGAACTGCCGGTAACTCCACCGCCGTTCGTTGCTCACGTCCACCAGCGCGTCGCGGTCCGGGTGCAGGGCGACGGTGCGGTCCAGGTTCTCCCCGTTGGTGTTGCCCAGCAGCGGGGTCGTCGACGGTCCTGAGGCGTGACTGCGCTCGGCGTGGTGCGCACGGTGCGGTGCGGGTGCGGGCACGGTGGGCCTCCACGAGGTCTGTCGGGTGTCGTGCGTCACACATATCTGCCGTACGAACCGGTCCGCTGCCCCCGGCCGGGGGTAGCGGACCGCCGCGCCGGGCCGGAAACCCGGTCGTGGTCCGCCGCCGGATCGTCTTGGCTGACGATCGGCACAGACCACCAACGGCACAGACCACGAACGATCCGGAACAGGATGATGAGGATCATGAAGATCGCGGTGACCACACCTACCGGGCACGTCGGCTCACGCGTCGTCCAGCTGCTGCTCCAGGCCGGGGTCCGCCCCACCCTGCTGGTACGCGACCCGGCCCGGCTGGCGGCGGACGTGCGCGAGCGCGCGGATGTCGTCCGCTGCGACCAGGGCGACGGGGACGCGGTCGTACGGGCCACGGAGGGCGCCGAGGCGCTGTTCTGGGTGGACCCGCCGACCGGCGACGAGGACCCGGTGGCCGGGTACGCCAGGATGGGAGCGAACGCGGCGCGGGCAGTGCGCGAGAACGGCATCGGCCGCACCGTCTTCCTCAGCAGCGGCGGCGCCGAGGTGCGGTCGGGTGCGGGGGAGATCGACGGGCTGGGCCGTACCGAGGAGCTGCTGGACGCGACCGGGGCGACGGTGCTCCACCTGCGCTGCGGCTTCTTCTACACCAATCTGCTGGGCGAGGTGGCCGCGCTGCGCGAGGACGGCGTGCTGCGTACGACGCTGCCGCTGGACCACCCGATGCCCTGGGTCGACCCGCGCGACATCGGCGACGTCGCCGTCGCGCGGCTGCTGTCGGGCGCCTGGAGCGGACGGCAGGTCCAAGCGGTGCACGGCCCCGAGGATCTGACCTATGTGCAGGCAGCCGCTGTGCTCGGCGCCGTGCTCGGGCGCCCGGTGCGTGCCGAGCGGATCTCCGACGACGAGCTGCGCGCGGCACTGCGGGCAGCGGGTCTGGGGGACAAGCAGGTGGAGGGCATCGTGGGGATGTCGGCGTGGATGCGGGACGGCTTCGAACCGGAGGACGTCAGGACGCCGCTGACCACCACGCCCACCACGCTGGGCTCCTGGGCCTGGGAGCAGCTGCGCCCCTTGCTGTGAGCCCCGGAGCGGCTCGCGGACCGAACGGGTGAATCTCGGCGCCCGCACCCCGGCAGGCCCAGGGGTCGCGGGCGCCACCGCCGGCCTGTGCTGTCCTCCCGTTTCTCCATGACCGTGCGGAAATGTACTCAAATGGGAGAATCGCCACGACAGGGCGCCGGCTCTGCGTACGCGTCGGACGGACAGGGACAGGGAGGGCAGGGTGGGCGGCCCCGCGGATGGACTGGGCAGAGTGCCGTATGTGGCGCCGCCGCTGCTGCTGCTCGGCGGTGTGGCGGCGAACGTGTTCGGCCCTAAGCCGTACTACGGGCTGCCGCTGCTGGCCTGTACCTCGATGGTGGCGGGCATGAGCTACTCCTTCCGGTCCAGCGTGCTGTTCGCGCTCGCGGCAAGCCTGGCAACGGCGGGCGCGGCCGGATACGCGGGCCGCGACCCGTCGGCGCTGCTCACCGATGTGGCCGCGGTGCTGGTCGTCAGTCTCGTGGGACTGTGGATCAAGTGGCTCGTCGACCGGCAGGGCCGCAATCTGGCCGTCGCGTTGAACGTCGCCGAGGCGGCGCAGCGTGCGGTGCTGCCCGCGCCGCCCACCGACGTGGGGCCGCTCACCGTGGCCGACCGCTATGTGGCCGCCCAGATCGGTGCCGCGATCGGCGGTGATCTGTACGCGCTCCAGGAGACCCCGTTCGGCATCCGGGCGATGATCGGCGATGTGCGCGGCAAGGGGCTGCCCGCCGTCTCCGCCGTCTCGGTCGCGGTGGGTGCCTTCCGCGAGGCCGCCGAGCACGCCCCGACCCTGCACGACCTGGCCGACCGGCTCGACCGGGCCCTGGACCGGGAGGGCGAGCGGCGCCGGGACACGGATGACGACATCGAGGGGTTCGTCACCGCGCTGCTCGTCCAGATCCCGCCCAGCGGCGACACGATCACCGTGCTCAACCGGGGCCATCCGCCGCCCTATCTGCTGCATGACGACTGCGTCACCTGTCTGGAGCCGACCCACCCCGAACTGCCGCTCTCCACCGGGCTCGACTCCCCGAACGGCGCGCCCGTCGAGGAGACCTTCCCGTTCGCGCCCGACGACTCGCTGGTGCTGGTCACCGACGGGGTCACCGAGGCCCGCAACGCCGAGGGCGACTTCTTCGACGTACAGCGAGGGCTCGGCGGCACCGGACTGCGCCGTGCGGACGAACTGGCCGACGTGCTGGTGAAGGCGGTCACCGAGTGGACCGGAGGCCAACGGCAGGACGATATGGCCGTGTTGGTGCTCACCCGCGGTATGTGAGAGGGCTTCCCGGCTGTCCGTCATCGGTGGTGTCCGATGTCTTGACCGTGGACAGACAGTGGTTAAAGTCTAGACCAATCGGATGCCCCCACCGGGACCGGCCGCGCGAGCCTCGGCATGCGTATGCCCCGGCGCGTGTGCGCCTCGGCGGGCCGGTCCTGCCGCCGAAGGAGTTGACATGCATAAGAAAAGGAAGTTGGCCGCCCTCATCGGTGCCGGACTCTCCCCCCTGCTCGTCCTCGGCCTCTCCGTGACCCCCGCCAGCGCCCATGGCTACGTCAGCGACCCGGCCAGCCGGCAGGCCCAGTGCGCCGCCGGAGTCGTCGAGTGCGGCTCCATCAAGTACGAGCCGCAGAGCGTCGAGGGTCCCAAGGGGCTCCAGGACTGCGCGGGCGGCCACGACGAGTGGGCCGAGCTGCGCGACGACAACCACGGCTGGAACGTGGCCGATGTCGGCAAGTCCGCAACCTTCAACTGGACGCTGACCGCGGCACACCGCACGACCACCTGGCAGTACTTCATCGACGGCCAGAAGATCGCGGAGTTCGACCAGGGCGGCGAGCAGCCGCCGTCGCAGCTGTCGCACAACGTCGACTTCGGCAACCACTCGGGCCGGCAGACCGTGCTGGCGGTGTGGAACGTCGCCGACACAGCGAACGCGTTCTATGCGTGTGTCGACGTCAACATCGGCTGACGCCTGAGTTCTGAGTGCCCCTCGCCCCTCCCTGGTGGCGAGGGGCACCTCTGTGGAGGGTTCACAGTCCGTACAGCCGCCTCGCGGTGCCGCCCGCGATCATGGCCGTCACCCTTTCCGCGTCCGACGGTGACCACTCGCCCCGTGCGACCCACTGCTCCGTCAGGTCAGTCATCGCCTCGCGGAAGAGACGGGCGCCGACCAGATACAGCTCAGGGATGCCGTAGGCGTCGGTGGAGAAGAGGAGTTTGCCGAACGGGGTGAGTTCGAGCAGCTCCGCGAGCACCTGGCGGGCGCGGGCGCCGGTGTGACTGAGGGTGAGGCCGAAGTCGGCGTAGACGTGGGGGAAGACGGCGGCCAGATAGCCGGCGCCGCGGTGGTAGGGGTAGCAGTGGAGGAGGATCAGCGGGGCACCGTAGGGGGCTACCGCGCGGATGAAGTCGGTCAGCAGCAGCGGATCGCAGCGGTCCAGCCGCAGATCCGGGTCGCCGAAGCCGGTGTGCAGCTGGAGGGGGAGCCCGGTCCGTACGGCCGACCACAGCAGATGCCGCTCCAGTACGGGGTCGGAGAGCCTGCCGCCCTGCACCCGGGAGGCCAGCCAGCCGTCGGCCGCGGCGTAGATCTCCGAGGTACCGGGAGGCGCGGGGTCGAGGTCCAGGCCGCAGCGGTAGGCGACCACGGACTTGAAGCCGCGTGCCGTGCGGGCCGATTCGCGTACGCCGTCGGAGACCTCGGCCAGAAAGGTGTGGGTGTCGCGAGCGGTGTCCGCAGCTCGCTCGGCCAGCCGTTCGAGACGGACGATCTCGTGGGCCTCGGCGGTCGCGGTCTCGGCCAGCTCGCCCGGGGTGAGCAGCGAGCCGGGCAGCCCGGTGTCCACGAGGAACGCGGAGATACCGCTGGCGCGCAGCAGCCTGCCGGTCACCTCCGTGGTGCCCAGCTCGGCGCGCCGGCGCAGATATGCCGCAGGGTCGCAGTGCGGATCCAGGTCGAGCACCGGTGCGCAGCAGCGCCGTACGGCGAAGCCCAGCTGGGTGTCGAAGTAGCTGACCGGAGGGCCGGTCTCCTCCGCGGTGGAGCCGGCGGCAGGGGCGGGGCGCCGCGGGACGTGGGCCTCCGTCAGATATCCCTCGAACGCGGCCGGGTCCGGGCCGGCCCGGAGCACTCCGTGGCAGTGCTGATCGATCAGCGGCGGAAACGCGGGCGCAGACGTCGGCATTCAGTACCTCCCCCGGGTCGCCGCGGCGATCTCCTGCTCGCTCGTCCCCTCGAACAGCTCGATCTCGCCCGCGCGCACCGCGCGAATGGCGCCGAACAGTGGCTCACCCAAGGCCGGGCGCAGCACCTGGGAATTCTCGAAGCGTGCCAGTGCATCGCCGAGCGAGCCAGGCAGCCGCCGGGGCATGGGGTCCAACTGCACCGGGTCACCCGTCACAGGTGCGGGCAATCGGGCGGCGGCCGGGTCGGCGCCGGCGAGGTCGCCGAGACCGGCCAGCCCCGCCGCGATGACGCCGCCCACCAGCAGATACGGGTTGGCCGCCGAGTCCACGCACTTGACCTCGGCGTTCGCGCTGTCCGCGGCGGAACCGCTGCCCGCGATGAAGCGGAGCGCGGCCTCCCGGTTCTCCAGGCCCCAGCACTGGAAGGCGCCCGCCCAGCGGGACGGGCGCAGCCGCAGATAGCTGGCGGGGGAGGGGGCGCCGAGCGCCAGCAGCGCGGGCAGTTCCCGCAACACCCCGGCCAGGAACGCTTCGCAATCCCGCGTCATCCCGAACGGCCCCTCGCCGCCCGCGCACAGATTCCGGCCCTCCCGCCACAGGCTCAGATGCAGATGCCCGCCGCTGCCCACCCCGCCTGGGTCGACCACCGGCGCGAACGACGCGGTCAGCCCGTGCCGCAGCGAGACCGCGCGTACCGTCTCCCGCACCAGCACCGCCAGGTCCGCGGCGCCCACCGGGTCGGAGGGTGCGACCGACACCTCGAACTGGCCCGCGGCGTACTCAGGGTGGATCTGGAGCACCTCGACGCCCTGCGAGGTGAGCGCCGCGAGGATGTCGCGCAGATAGTCCGAGGTCTCCACCAGCCGCGCCATGCCGTAGGCCGGGCCGCTCGTCGGATACGCCGGCTCGCCGCCCGCTCCCGGCAGCGGGCCGCGCACGGCCACCCACTCGGTCTCGAACCCCGTCCGCAGCTCGATGCCGTGCTCGGCCAGCGCTCGTTCGGCCATCCGCCGGGCGAATCCCCGCTGGCAGGCTGCGTACGGCCGGCCGTCCTGCTCGTAGCGGTCCACCGGCGCCCAGGCCCAGCCGGGCTGCGCCGAGAGCACCGTCAGTCGGTCCAGATCCGGAACCAGCCGCAGATCTCCGTCAGGGCCACCGATGTGCTCGCTGGCCGTCATGGAGTCGTCGACCAGATAGACGTCGAAGCACGGGGACATGCCCACGCCCGCGCCGACGGCCTGCGGCAGCCGGTTCGCCGGTACGGCCTTCACCCGGGTGAGCCCCGCGTTGTCCACCCAGGTGAGCGCCGTGCCGTGCACTCCGGCCCGGGTGAGCCGCGCCGCGGCGGCACGCGCCCGCTCCTGGGCACGCCCGGGGTCCCGCTCCCGTCGCCGGCCGGGTTGCCCCGTCTTGTCCGCTGTGGTCCGCGATGCGGTGTCTGTTTCGCCGCCCGGCGTCCGCCGTGTCGTTCCCATGCACGAGGCGTTTACTCCCCGTTCGCGATCAGGGCAAGTCGCCGTGCGCCGGGAGCCCTCAAGCCGCCCGGGATGTGCCAACGGCAACAAGCCTGGGTACGACGTGCCTGACTTCAGGGCTAGTTGGGCAGGTACCCCAATGAGGCCACATCGGAGCGGGGAGGGAAACTTGGAAGGTGGCGAGACCAATGCGGCTACGGTACGGGAGCAGCGGTATGCGCATCACTGACGTCACTGGCGGTGAGCCGGCCGCCAGAGACGCCGTGCAGAACGGTACGACGGAAGGGGGCGGCGCATCCCCGGCGGTGCCCCGGATGGTGCTGGGGATCAGGCTGCGGAGGCTGCGCGAGGCACAGTACATATCCCGCCGAGAGGCCGCGGAGGCCATTCGGGTCACCCATCAGCGGATCCAGGAGCTGGAGCAGGGCCGCATCGGCTGTGCCCTGCGGGACGTCGCGGACCTGCTCACCATCTACGGCGTCACGGACGAGAGCGAGCGCGCGGTACTGACCGCGCTGGCCCAGCAGGCCAATACGCCAGGCTGGTGGCACTCCTTCCAAGGGGTGGTGCCCCGCTGGCTGCACAGCTACCTGGGCCTGGAACAGGCGGCCAGCGTGATCCGCACCTTCGAGGTGCAGTTCGTACCCGGCCTTCTCCAGACCAGCGGGTACGCCCGCGCCGTCATCGAACTGGCCCACGGGGAGGAGCCCGAGGCGGGCATCCAGCGCCGTGTCGACCTGCGGATGCGGCGCCAGCAGATCCTCTACGGTCCCCGCGCCCCGCATGTATGGGCCGTCATCGACGAGGCCGCGCTGCGCCGCCCCGTCGGCGGAGCCGCCACGATGCGGGCCCAGCTGCGGCACCTGAGCGCGATGAGCGAGCTGCCGCATGTGACGGTGCAGATCATGCCGTTCAGCGCGGGCGGACACGCAGCAGCGGGTGGCCCCGTCACGCTGCTGCGGCTGCCCGAGAGCGAACTGCCCGACATCGTTTACCTGGAGCAGCTGCACAGCGCCACCTACCTCGAGGACGACGCCGACATCGAGGCGTATCGCCGCGTCACCGATCGCCTGGTGACCCGCTCGATGCCGCCGTCGCAGACGCGCGACATGCTGCGGCAGATCGCCGACGAGCTGCCGGGCGATGGGTCCGCGGAGCCAGCCGTGCGCCGCCTCGCCTCGCGCTAGCGCTTGTTCGCCCTCTCCGGTGCTGGGGAGGGGCTGCCCCTTGCTGACATCCGCAGACTGCGGGTGAGTTGTGGCTGGTCGCGCAGTTCCCCGCGCCCCTTTCAGGGCCAGCTCTTGCGCTTGGGAGGTCTGCTCCCCCAAGCTCTTCGAGCAGGGGGTACCCCCAGGGCGCAGGGCTGGCAAGCGCAGCCCCCACGCGGGGTACGCAGGGTTCTCGGAGTCAGTTTGGAGCGGCGACGCGCTCGAAGATCGCGGCGAGGCCCTGGCCGCCGCCGATGCACATCGTCTCCAGGCCGTAGCGGGCGCCACCGCGCCGCATCTCATGGGCCAGAGTCGTCAGGATGCGCGCGCCGGTGGCGCCCACCGGGTGGCCGAGGGAGATCCCGGAGCCGTTGACGTTGATCCGCTGCTCGTGGTCCCGCTCGGTCAGCCCGAGAGCGCGGGTGCAGGCGAGGACTTGCGCGGCGAACGCCTCGTTCAGCTCGATGAGGTCCATGTCCGCCAGTCCGAGCCCGGCCTTGGCCAGCGCGTCCCGGGTGGCCTGTACCGGGCCCAGGCCCATCGTCGCGGCGGGCACGCCTGCCCGGGCGAAGGAGACCAGCCGCACCAGCGGCCGCAGCCCGAGCCGCTCGGCGGTCTCCGCGCCGGTGACCAGGCAGCCGGCCGCTGCGTCGTTCTGGCCGCTGGCGTTGCCCGCGGTCACGGTGGCCTCCGGGTCCTCCCTGAGCCGTACGGGCCGCAGCGCGGCGAGCTGTTCGGCGGTGGTGTCCGGGCGGGGGTGCTCGTCCGTCCCGACCCGCGTCTCGCCCTTGCGGGTCCGTACGGTCACCGGCACCGTCTCCGCCTCGAACCTGCCCTCGGCCAGGGCCCGTCCGGCGCGCTGCTGGGAGCGGAGCGCCAGCGCGTCCTGCTCCTCGCGGCTGACGGAGAACTCCCGGCGCAGGTTCTCGGCCGTCTCGATCATCCCGCCGGGCACCGGATGGTTCTCGCCGCCCGCGGTGATCCGGCCGCGGGCGAGGGAGTCGTGCAGTGTCAGCCCCGGGCCCTGGATGCCCCAGCGGCCTTCGTGCGTGTAGTACGGCGCCGCGCTCATCACCTCGGCGCCGCCCGCGATGACGACCTGACTGAACCCGGCCCGTATCTGCATCGCGGCGTCCAGCACCGCCTGGAGCCCTGAACCGCAGCGCCGGTCGACCTGAGTGCCCGTCACCGACTCCGGCAGGCCCGCGTCCAGCGCCGCCACCCGGCCCAGGGCCGGAGCCTCCGAGGTGGGGTAGGCGTGGCCGAGGATCACCTCGTCGACCCGGGCCGGATCGATGCCCGTACGCGACACGATCTCGGAGATCAGCAGGGCTGCCAGCGTCTGCGGGCGCTGCCCCGCCAGTGCGCCGCCGAACCGGCCGATGGGGGTGCGCAGGGGTGAGCAGATGACGATGTCGGGGCTGTCGGAGCTGACGGACATGCTGGGGCCTTTCCGGCTTCGATGAAGGGGCGGGCTGCGTCGGTCACTCGGTCCCCCGTCGCTGGTCCCTGGAGCGCGCGGGAGGGGTGGGCAGGACCTCGCGGGCCACATCGAGCACGCTGCGCAGCGCGGCGGACGGGTTGTCAGGGCGCCAGGCGAGCGCCGGACGGAGCACCACGGGCGGCCCCGCGAGCGGGCGGTAGACCAGGCCGGTCTGCTGGATGTGGGTGCAGGAGGTGAGCGTGAGGGTCACCCCGACGCCCATCGCGACCAGCGCGAGAATCGTGTACGAGTCCGGCGCCTCCTGCACGACGCGGGGGATGTGCCCCGCGCGCTCGCAGGTCTGGAACGTCACATCGCGCAGGCTGGAGCCGGTGTCGGCCGGGAAGCTGACGAACGGCTCGCCTGCCAGGTCTGCGACGTCGACCCGCTCCTGGCGGGCCAGCGGATGGTCGGAGGCGAGCGCGCAGAGCAGTTCCTCCTCGGCGATCACCCGGGTCTCCACGCCCGGCCGGGCCACCGGAAGCCGTACGAAACCGAGATCGAGGGAGCCCTCGGCGACCCGGGCTAGGGCCCGGTTCGCATAGTTCTGGCCCTGCATCACCAGCTCGATACCGGGGTGCGCGGTGCGGACCGCACGGGTCAGCAGGGGAAGGGCGGTGTGGCTGGAGGCCCCTGCGAAGCCCACGCTCACCCGGCCGAACTCACCGCGCCCCGCGGCCTTGGCGACCCGGGTGGCGGCATCCAGATCGGCCAGCACCTTGCGGACCGGCGCCAGAAAGGAATCGCCCGCGCTGGTCAGCCGCACCGAGCGGGTGCTGCGCTCGAACAGCTGCACCCCGAGCTCCTTCTCCAGCTGGCGGATCTGCTGGCTGAGCGGCGGCTGAGCCATGTTCAGCCGCATGGCGGCCCGGCCGAAGTGCAGCTCCTCGGCCACGGCGACGAACGCGGCGAGGTAGCGCAGCTCCACGGCGGGCTCACTTTCCGGAGAGGGCGGCCCGGAGGCCACTCATCTGTTGCTCGTCTTGAAAAGACTCTAATTTGGCCCTGAATGCAGATCAATGGTCGCTGCCGACGTGGGACCGCGCGCAGTGAGGAGAGGGAGCCGTTCATGCGGATCAGGGTGGTCGGAGCCGGCACCATGGGGCGCGGCATCGCACAGTGGGCGGTGACGGCCGGACACACGGTGGAACTTGCCGACGCGCGGCCCGAAGCGGTGGCCGACGCCGTCTCGTTCACCCGCGCCATGCTGGAGCGGGCGGTGGAGAAGGGCCGGACGAGCCGCGCGGCGGCCGACCGCGCGGCGGCAGCGCTGGTGGCACTGGACTCGCCCTACGACTCCGCGTCCGACTCCGCCGCGGACGGCGAGGCTCCGGAGCTGGTGATCGAGGCCGTGCTGGAGGACCTGGAGGTCAAGGCGGAGCTGTTCACCGGCCTGGAGCGGGTGCTGCCCGACGCGACCGTCTTCGCCACCAACACCTCGTCGCTGTCCGTCACCCGGATCGGCGCCCGGCTCGCCGACCCGGGGCGGCTGGCCGGACTGCACTTCTTCAATCCCGTGCCTCTGATGAAGCTGGTCGAGGTGGTGCCCGGTGCCGCCACCCGCGAGGGCGTGCCCGAGTTGCTGGCCGCACTCGTGGCGGACTCGGGGCACCGGCCGGTCACAGTGGCCGACACCCCTGGCTTCCTCGTCAACCACGCGGGGCGCGGACTGGTGACCGAGGCGTTCGCGCTGCTGGAGGAGTCCGTCGCGGGGCACGCGGCGATCGACCGGATCGCGCGTGACGTGCTCGGGCTGCGCATGGGGCCGTTCGAGCTGATGGACCTGACGGGGCTGGATGTGACGGCCTCCGTGATGGACACCGTCTGGGACGGCTTCCGCCACGCCGACCGGTTGCGCCCCTCCTATCTGCCGGCCAACCGGGTCGCGGCCGGGCGGTACGGGCGCAAGTCCCTGCGGGGTTTCTACGCGTACGGCGAGGGAGAGGCGGGGCCCTCGCTCCCCGAACCCCGGATCGAGGGCGGCGACCCCGCGCGGGCCGTTCGCGTCACCGGCGCCGAACTCGCCGACCTCGCCTCCGCGGCGGCTTCGCCGAACGATGCCCTGGTCCTGGTGCCGGCCTGGGGCACCTCGGTGGCGACCACGATCGCCGAGAACGGACTGCCCGCGGAACGCACCCTGGGGGTGGACCCGCTGTCGCTCGGCACCCCGCGCCGGGTACTGGCGGTGACGGCCGCCACGCGGGAGGACGCCGTACGGGACGCCGTCGCCGTGCTCGCCCGGGACGGTCATGCGGTGTCCGTCGTACGGGACACCGCCGGCTCCGTCGCTCAGCGGCTGTTGGCGTCGATCGTGAATGTCGCCACCGGTATCGCCGAGCGCGGAATCGCCGCGCCTGCCGATATCGACGTGGCCGTCACCCTCGGCCTCGGCTATCCGCGGGGTCCGCTGGCCTGGGCCGACACGGTGGGAGGGGCCCGCATGTGCTCCCTCTTGCGGGCCCTCCACACCGAAACGGGCGACCCTCGCTACCGCCCCACCCCCTGGCTCACCCATCGGGCGAGCCTCGGCCTCCCGCTGAGCACACCGATGCCGCCCCTCCCGGAGTGAGGCCCGCGCACGGCATCTCACCGGCCGGGCGGCGACTCGTCCTGGAACCGCGAGAGTGGTTGCCGTCGCCGGCGCGGGGACCAGCCATGGTGCCGGACGTACGGGACGCAGGGAACGTACACGTGGACGTAGCCGCATCCGAGCACGCATGCCCATCCCTTCCTCGGTCCGTGACCCGGGAACGCGCGCGCCCTACTGCTCGGGACCCCGTTCGCTGTAGAGGGCGTCGATCTCGGCCGCGTACGCCTCGGCCACGGCCTGCCGTTTCACCTTCAGGGACGGGGTCAGCAGCCCGTTCTCCTCGGTGAACTCGCCGTCGATGATGCGGAATCGGCGGATGGACTCGGCGGTGGAGACCGCCTCGTTCGCGTAGTCGACGGCACGCTGCACCGCGGCGACCAGCTCCGGGTCGTCGCGCAGCTCGGCGAGCGGGGTGTCGGCGGGCCGCTTGCGCACCCGGAGCCAGTGTGCGACCGCCTCCGGGTCGAGGGTGACCAGCGCGCTCACGTAACGGCGGCCGTCGCCGACGACCATGCACTGCGCCACCGGTGGACGGCTGCGCAGCCGGTCCTCCAGCGGAGCGGGGGAGACGTTCTTGCCACCGCTGGTGATGAGAATGTCCTTCTTGCGGCCGACGATGGTCAGATACCCGTCCTCGTCCAGCTCCCCGAGGTCACCGGTGGCGAACCAGCCGTCGGACAGCACCTCGGCGCTCGCCTCCGGCCGGTTCCGGTACGAGCCGAAGACGATGCCGCCCTTGATGAGTACTTCGCCGTCGTCGGCGATGCGTACCGCCGTGCCCGGTACCGGACGGCCGACGGTGCCCGGGCGCGGGCCGAGCGGAGGCGTGACGGTGGCGGCGGCAGTCGTCTCGGTGAGCCCGTAGCCCTCGTAGATGACGATGCCGGCCGCGTAGAAGAACAGGTTGAGACGGCGGTCCAGCGGTGAGCCGCCGCTGATGGCATAGCGCAGTCTGCCGCCCAACTCCTTGCGGATACGCCGGTAGACCAGCAGGTCGTACAGGCCCCAGGCCAGATACAGCCCCGGCGAAGGCCCGTTGCCGGTGCCCAGGAACTTGTGCAGATACGCCTCGCCGAAGCGCACCGCGATCCGGTCGGCACGGTCGAAGGAGGAGCCGCGCCCCAGCTTCTCCGCCGTCTCCCGCCCCGTGTCGTGGATCTTCTCGAAGAGGTAGGGCACGCCGACGACGAACGTCGGCCGGTAGGAGCGCAGTTCGGGGCGGAGTTCGTCAGGCTTGATGCTGGGGAAGTGCCCGAACTCGATCCGGGCGTACAGACAGGCGAGCTGGATCGTGCGGCCCAGGATGTGCGCGAGGGGCAGGAAGAGCAGGGTGGAAGCCGTCTGGCCGGTGACCTCTTTGAAGACCGGGTGCAGCAGTTCGACGGTGTTGGCGGCCTCGGCGTGCAGATTGCCGTGGCTGAGCACACAGCCCTTGGGCTTGCCGGTGGTGCCGGAGGTGTAGCAGAGGGTGGCGACGGTGTCGGGGCCGAGGGCGGCGCGGCGCTCGGTGAGCTCGGTGTCGGGTATCTGCCGCCCGTCGTCGGCGAGTTGGGCGAGCGCGGGCCGGGAGCCCGCGACCGGGTCGATCTGCCACAGCCGTGGCCGCCGCGGCTGCGCCGCCAGCGCGGGTTCGGCGGTGGCGGCGTGCTCGGCCGTCTCGACGAACAGGAAGGCGGCGTCCGAGTCGCGCAGGATCCACTCGATCTGCTCGGTGGAGGAGGTGGCGTAGATCGGCACCGTCTGGCCGCCGGACGCCCAGACGGCGAAGTCCAGCACACACCACTCGTACCGCGTACGGCACATCAGCCCGACCCGGTCCCCGGGCTCCAGCCCCGCCGCGACCAGACCCTTCGCCGTCCGGGCGACCTCGCGGGCGAACTCGGCGGCGGACACCGGGAGCCATGCCTCCCCGGCTTTGCGGCGGATGACGACCGTGTCGGGTGCTTCTTCGGCGTTGGTGAAGGGGAGGTCGGCGAGGCTTCCGGAGGTGACGGGCGGGACCAGGGGCTCGGCGCGTGCCTCGCGTACGGTGCCGTCCTCCTTGATCACCTTCACCGGGCCACGTGACGCCAGGTCGCCGCGCCGTTTCGCTGTCCTGAGGTCCTTCCAGACGCCCATCTCTTCGGCTCCTGTTCGCGGGTGCGGGTGTGGTGCCGATGCGCTGCGTGCGCCGCGCTTGGTGACAGGACAGTCAACTTACTCACGCGTAAGGAGAAATCAATGCCCGCGGCAAAGGGAGATGCGCAGGGGTGCCGCCGAGCCGCGGAGAGGGTGCCCCTTCGCCTGGTGCTGGGAAGGGGGTGCCCCTGTCCGATGCCTGCAGGCTGCGGCTGTGTTTGTGGCTTGTCGCGCAGTTCCCCGCGCCCCTTCGGAGCGCGGCACCCATGCCGGGTGCGCAGGATCTGAGGGCCGCAACGGCGGACGCGGACCGGCGATCCGGTGGCCCGAGCCCCCCGACTCCGGATCGCCGTCATCCACGCCGAGCCCCCACTGGCAGCGAGGCCCGTGCAAGATGCGCCGCTGCTGGGAGCAGGCCCGCCGAGGATCGGGCCGCTGAATGCCGCCCGCGGACCCCCCACAGGCCGCGGGCGGCTGCCCAGCGGTGGCACAGGCCCGGGCGTCTGACGGGGAGACGCCCGGGGACTTCCTCAGAGTGCCCCACGCCCGCCCCGCCCAGCAGGGGCCGAACGGCCCTCTCCGCGCGGCCTCGGTGCGCGCGGCCCTCGCCGCCTCAGTGCTCGTGCGGCCCGTCGTGGTGCACGGGGCCGTGCGGGGCCGCGCAGTGCCCCGCAGCGGCCGGGGCGGCGGACAGCGCGTGGGCGCCGGCCGGCAGCCGGTCCGCGTGGTCGATCTGGAGCGTGGTGTGGGTCAGTCCGTGCCGCTCGGCCAGCATGCGGTCCAGGTCGCGGCGGACCCGGTGACAGTCGCCGCCCGGCTCCACCAGAACGTGCGCCGACAGCGCGGGCTCCCCCGAGGTGATCGTCCAGATGTGCAGGTCGTGCACCTCGGTCACCGACTCGGCAGCGGCCAGTTCGTCGCCCACCTCGTCCGGGTCGAGGCCGACCGGTGCCGCCTCCAGGAAGATGCGGCCCGAGTCGCGCAGCAGCCCGTAGCCGGCCTTCAGCATCAGCCCGACGACGAGCAGCGTGGCGATGGCGTCGGCCCGCGCATAGCCGGTGACCAGGATCACGAGACCGGCCACCGCGGTGCCGATGAAGGCGAACAGGTCGTTGAGTATGTGCTGGTAGGCGCCCTCGATATTGAGCGAGGAGCGGTTCGCCCGCGACAGGAACCAGGTGGCCAGGAGGTTCACCGCGATGCCCACCAGCGCCGTGCTCACCACCAGCCAGCCGGTCACCTCCGGCGGGCTGATCAGCCTGCGTACGGCCTCGTAGCCCAGCCAGCCGCCGGCCAGTATCAGGGTGAGCCCGTTCGCATGGGCGGAGAGGATCTCGGCCCGCTTGAGCCCGAAGGTGTAACCGCCGCGTGCGGGCCGGGCCGACAGCCGCATCGCGACCAGTGCCAGCACGATCGAGACCGCGTCGGTGAGCATGTGTGCCGCGTCCGACAGCAGCGCGAGGGAGCCCGCCAGCACGGCGATGGCCGCCTCGACGACGATGAACGCGAGGATCAGCGCCAGCGCCATCGACAGCCAGCGGCGGTCGGCCCCGACCGAGATGCCGTGCGTGTGCCCGGCGTGCGCGTGCCCGTGCCCGCTGTGCCCGTGCGCATGGCCCGGCTGCGCGCTGTCGTGCTGGTCTCTCGCGTCCACGTCAGTCCTCCCCATCGGTCACCCTTCGTGATTCCCCGGCCCCCGGTCGGGGGTCCCACCGCTCCGCGCCGACCGAGGTGCGCCGCCCCCTCGCGGTGCCGGGCTGAGTGCAGTGAAACCCACCGCACCCCGGGGGTGCAAAGGCTGCATCGGTGACCGTTGTCAAAACCGATAACACCGCTGTGACCTGCGGATTCTTCATGATTTCCGTTGTCGTCACGACCGGCTGGGACCGGGCTGTGCCATACGGTCCGCGCGGCTGCCGACCCGTCCTGCGTCGTGACGACTCCGACTGCTTTCGCAGGGCTCCGGAGCACCGGATCTGAGAGGCTGGCAACCAGTGATCGACAAGAGCGACATGAGCGATGTGAGTCGTATGGACTGTGCTCCCCGGCATGCCGCCGATTCCCGGGATGCCGACCTCCAGCGTGCTGCCGCCGTCGAGGCCGCGCTCGCCGCGCTGGACCTGCCGACGAAGGTGGCGCTGCTCGGGGGCGCGGACATGTGGTCGGTCGGCCCGGTCGGGGCCGGGTCGGCGACGGGTTTCGGCAGGCTCGTCCTCTCGGACGGTCCGGCCGGGGTGCGCGGCGAGAACTGGACGCCCGAGGATCCCAGCATCGCGCTGCCGTCGCCCACCGCGATCGGCGCCACCTGGGACACCGAGGCCGCCCGCACCGTCGGGCTGCTGCTCGCTCAGGAGGCCCGCCGCAAGGGCGCCCACGCGGTGCTGGCCCCCACCGTCAATCTGCACCGCACGCCCTACGCCGGGCGGCACTTCGAGGCGTACTCCGAGGACCCGCAGCTGACCGGCGTGCTGGGCGCCGCACTCGTCGCGGGCCTCCAGCAGGGCGGCGTCGCCGCGACCCCCAAGCACTATGTGGCCAACGACGCGGAGACCGACCGCTTCTCCGTCGACGTACGCGCCGACGGCCGCACCCTGCGCGAGCTGTATCTCGAACCCTTCGAGCGCATTGTGCGCTCCACCCGGCCCTGGCTCCTGATGGCGGCGTACAACAGCGTCAACGGCGTGACGATGAGCGAGCACGATGTGCTCAACAACGGGGTGCTGCGCGGCGAGTGGGGCTTCGACGGGGCGCTGGTCTCCGACTGGACCGGCGCCCGCTCCACCCTCGGCTGCGTACGCGGCGGCCTCGACCTGGCCATGCCGGGCCCGGACACCGTCTACGGCGAACATCTGGTCGCAGCCGTCCGCGAGGGCCGGGTGGCCGAGAAGACGGTGGATGTGCTCGCCCGCCGGGTGCTGCTGCTCGCCGCCCGCGTCGGCCTCCTGGACGGTGCGCCGCCCGCCGTCCCCGGCCCCGCGCTGCCCGCACCGCTCGACGGCCCCGCCACCGTACGCGACCTGGCCGCGCGCTCCTTCGTCCTGCTGCGCAACGAGTACGCGGGAAACGCTGTGCTCCCGCTCGGAACGGGCGGCTCCGCGGAGTCTCCCGACGGTGCCGTACGCCGGATCGCCGTCAGCGGACTGCACGCCTCCGCACCCCGGTTCGGCGGCGGAGGCAGCTCGCAGGTCTTCCCCGAACAGGTCAGCACCCCGCTGGACGCGTTGCGCGCCGCGGTCCCGGCCGGTACCGAGGTCACCTACGAACCGGGCCCCGACCCCCGCTCGCGGCTGGCCCCGGCGTCGGACGCCGACGGCTTCCGGCTGACCGCCGTCCTGCACGGCCTGGACGACGCCGAACTCGCCCGCGCGGAGCAGCGCGACGGCAGCGTGCGGTGGATGGGCAGCCTGCCCGGCGGGGTCTCCTTCGCCGACCTGGGCCGCGTCGAACTGGTCGGCGAGTTCACACCACGCGAGAGCGGCACCCACCGGCTCGCGGTGCGCGGCGTGGGCCACTTCAGGCTGGAGGCGGGGAACCGGGTGCTGTACGACGCGGAGCTCCAGGCCGAGAGCGAGGACCCGGCCGCCGCTTTCCTCCACCCGCCGCAGCGGACGTTCATGCTGGACGCGGAGGCGGAACAAGCCCCGCTGCCCGTCCGCCTGCTGCACTCCGTCCCCGCGCATGGCGTGGGCGGCCTGTTCGGGCTGGTCTCCTTCGAACTCGGCTACGGCGCGCCCGCCGTGTCCGAGGAGGAGCTGATCGAGCGGGCGGCGCGTACGGCGGCCGAGGCGGACTGCGCGGTGGTGTTCGTCGGCACCACGGACGAGACCGAGAGCGAGGGCGTCGACCGCGAAACCCTCGCCCTGCCGGGCAGCCAGGACGAACTGGTGGCGCGCGTCGCCCATGCCAACCCCCGCACCGTGGTGGTGGTCAACGCGGGCGCCCCCGTACTGATGCCGTGGCGCGAGGACGTGGCGGCCCTACTGCTGTGCTGGTTCCCGGGCGAGGCGGGCGGCGAAGCCCTTGCCGACGTGCTGCTGGGTGCCGCCGAGCCGGGCGGGCGGTTGCCGACGACCTGGCCGGACGCGGAGGACGATGTGCCGGTACGCCAGGTCGTGCCGGACAGCGACGGCCAACTGCCGTACGCCGAAGGCCCGTACATCGGCTACCGCGCCTGGAGGCATGCGGCAGGGCCCGAGCCCGCCTACTGGTTCGGGCACGGGCTGGGCTACACCCGGTGGGAGTACGAGTCCCTGAACATCACCGCGCTGGAGGCCGCCGCCGACGGCGATCCGTACCGGCCGGTCGCCCGGACCACCGTCCGCGTCCGCAACATCGGCCCCCGCGCAGGCCGCGAGGTCGTCCAGCTCTACCTCGGTCCCGAGGGCCCGGACCGCAGGCTGGCGTCCTTCGCGGTGGTCGAGGCCCCGGCAGGCGGCGCGGTCGAAGCACACCTCCAGGTCCCGCTGCGCGTCGTCCAGACCTGGGACGACACCCATCTGACCTGGCACCCGTGCCCGGGCCCGCAGCACTTCGCCGTCGGCCGCAGCGCGGCCGACATCCGGCTGACGGCCGAACTGGAGCTGAAGCTCCCGGCGTAGAGCTGGTCCGCGCGCAGGGGAACGTGTGCGCCCCGAAGGGGCGCGGGGAACGGCGCGCCCAGCCACGAAGCACCCGCAGTCTGCGGGCATCGAGCAGGGGCTCCTTCCTCAGCGCCGTACCGAGGCGCGGAAGGCGCCCGGGGCGGTGCCGGCGCGCTGATGGAAGAACTTGGCGAAGTTGGTGGCGTCGGCGAAGCCGAGGGCGGCGGCGATCCGCGCCGCGGAGCGGTCGGTGTGGGCCAGCAGCCGCTTGGCCTCCAGAACGACGCGGCGGTCCACGAACTCCTTGGCGCCCAGCCCGACCGCGGCGCGGGTGGCCCGGGAGAGGGTACGGGGCGAGTAGCCGAGGGCATGCGCGTAGTCGGCGACCCGGCGGGTGCGGGCGAAGTCCTGCTCGACGGCGGCGCGGAACCGGCGGAAGGTCTCCGAGGGGACCGCGTCCGCCGCCCGGCCGTCCGGCTCCACCAGCCGGACCAGCCGCAGCAGCAGGACCGCCAGCAGATGCCGCAGCACCTCTGTGTGGGCACCCTGCGCGGGCACCTCCGTGTGGGCACCCTGCGCGGCCGGGCGGCGTTCCGCGGCGAACTCGAAGCGCAGATGATCCAGGGCGATCCGGACCGCGCGGGCGTACTCGTCGTACGGGTGCCGGGCCACCGCGCCCGACGCCTCGTCCAGGCCCACGAACGCCGCCGTCGTTGGGTCGGGGAAGGTGGGCTGGAAGAGGATCAGCGTGCCCTCGGCGTCGTCCAGGTCGTCGTACTGCTGCACCTGCCCGGGGCGGACCCACAGCCATCCGCCGGCCGGGGTGGTGTGCTCGGTGAAGTCGACGAACTGGCGCAGCCTCCCCGACTCCACGGCGAAGAGCTGGTGGAAGCCGGGCCGCTGCGGGTCGGCCAGCCGCTGGCCGGCGCGCGCCGCGCGGTCGCGCAGCTCGGACAGCGTCATCACCTCCAGCCCTGTGGTCGCGACGCCCGGCGGCGGGGCGTACGGGAGCTCGGGGACAGCGGCGGACGCGGATGCGGTGGAGTGTCCGGTTCTCACCATGGCTGGTCGTGACCTTACCTCGCGGGGTGCTCGCTGCCCGGTTAGCTTCGAGGTGTCGGCCTCCCGGCAGGGAGAACCCGGTGCGAACAGTGGCGGAAATATGCCACCCGTTCGGCGCTCCCCCCACCCTCGTCCGCACAGCGCAACAGGAGTACCACCATGGCGAACATCGCCGTCTTCGGGGCCAACGGCAACATCGGCAGCAGGATCGTCCGCGAGGCGCTGGACCGTGGCCACCAGGTCGTCGCCGTCGTCCGCGACCCCAGCAAGTTCGTCGCCTCCAGGGAGGCCGTCACCGTCCTCACCGGCGATGTGCTCTCGCCCGAGTCCGTTGCGGCTGTCGGCGGGAACGCGGACGTCGTGGTCAGCGCGGTAGGCGGCAAGAACGGCCCCGGTCATCTGGCCACCATCGGGCCCGCCGCCGAGTCGCTGGTCACCGGGCTGCGTTCGCTCGGTGCCGGAGCGCCGTCGCTGGTGTTCGTCGGCGGCGCCGGGTCGCTGCGCAAGCCCGACGGCTCCCGGGTGTGGGACACCGAGGGACTGCCCGACACGATCCTCCAGATCATGCACGCGCACGGTGAGGCCCTCGACTATCTGCGCGGCGTCCACGACATCCGCTGGACCAACATCAGCCCCGCCGCAACCATCGAACCCGGCGCCCGCACCGGCACCTACCGCATCGGCAAGGACGACCTCGTGGTGGACGAGAACGGCGAGAGCCACATCTCCATGGAGGACTACGCCGTCGCCGTCCTCGACGAGATCGAGAACCCGAGGCACGTGAGGGAGCGCTTCACCGTCGCCGACTGAGTTCCCGACGCGGGGTGCCCCTGCCCGATGTACGCGGGCTGCGGGTGCTCCCCCGAGCTCTTCGAGCAGGGGATACCCAGGGCGCAGGGGCAAGCGCAGCCCCCGATGCCGGGTAAGCCCATGAGGGTCAGGGCAAGCGCCGATCCAGCGCGGCCCTGCCCTCGGCCGCAATGCGCTCGCGGGCCCACCGGAGGTTCTCCTCCGACAGATCGCGGCCGGTGGCGAGGACGAGGTCCTCGGGGGTGGGCTCGCTGTCGGGAGCGGCGTGCAGGATGTTGTCCGGCGTCGTTCCCTCGTAGCGCTGGCGGAACCTGGCGATCCGGCCTTCGGAGTCCACGACTCGCGCCTTACCGGTGTGGAACGGATGGCTTTCGGAGGAGATCTCCACGTCGACGAGGGGGTATATGTGCCCGTCGTCCCACTCGATCGTGGTGTCGCTGGTGGCCGTCGAACGCGTCAGAAACGCGAAACCGGCCGCCCGGTCACGGAAGACCACCTCGTGGTAGTCGGGGTGAGTATCAGACTTCACAAGTCGCTCCTTCCCCCACGTACAGGGCGCCCCATCCAGGTTACGTCCGTACTCCCGGCGCGGCATCCTGCCTGGTGGCCCGGCCTCGCGGCGGGCTCCGAGGTGCGGAGCGCGGGGTCCGGAGAGATGCTGGAGGGTGCGGTCGTCGTCCCCTTCCGGAACGAGGTACGGATGCGCACCAACGACCTGACCAACGAGGTCCTCGCCAATCTGCGGAAGCCGCGCCCCTACCCCGCGGTCACCCTGGTGCTTCCCACTCACCGCACCAAGCCGGACAAGCTGCAGGACCCGGTGCGGCTGCGCAATCTCATCGCCGAGACCGGGCGGCGGCTCGCCGAGGACCCGCAGGTCCCGGCGGCGGTGCGGGCCGATGTGATCAAGCAGCTGGAGCAGGCCGAGAACGAGCTGGACCTGATGTACGCGCTCGACACGCTGGTCGTCTTCGCCGCTCAGGGAGAGCACCAGTTCTGGCATCTGACCCGGCGTGCCGACACCGAACGCATCGTCATCAACGACACGTTCCTCACCCGCAACCTCGTCGCTGCCCGGGCCCAGAACCGCCCGTACTGGGTGCTCACCTTCGACGAGGAGAAGGCCAGGCTGTGGAACGGGATGGGCGAACAGCTCACCGAGGAGCACCGCTACGGCTTCCCCGTCGAACATGAGCCCAACGTCTCCGAACGGGAGCGCGCTTCCCGCACCGGCGACTTCACCACCGGCTACCGCGACGAGGCCGAGCTGCAGCATCTGCGGGACGTGGATGCCGGCGTGGCCAAGGTGCTGGAGACCGAGCCCAGGCCCTTGCTCGTAGCCGGGCTCCAGCACGGGCTGACGGCGCTGGCCGATGTGGGTGCGCACGCGTCCCGTAACGCGCTGGCCACCGTGCCCAAGGGCGGGCTGGCCAATGCGCGGGCCTCGGTGGTGTACGACGCCGTCGCTCCTGCGCGCGCCGAGTTGGTGCAGGGCCGGGCCGACGAGGCGCTCCGCCGGCTCGGCGACGCGATCGGCCGCAAGGAGTTCGCCGCGGGGATCGACGAGGTGTGGCGGGCGGCCCAGGAGGGCCGGCTGGCGCTGCTGGCCGTCGAGGAACCGTACCGGCAGAAGGTGCGGCTGACCGGCGGTCACCTCTCACCCGTCGCCGACGACGCGGTGAGTGACGAGTCGGGCGAGGTACGCGACGACATCGTGGACGAGACGGTGGAGTCGGCGCTGTCCACCGAGGCCGAGGTGGTCTTCGTGGCCGACGGTGCGCTGGCCGAGCACCGCAGGATCGCGGGCGTGGTCCGCTACACCTGGGCCGGGTAGGGGGCCGCCGGAGCGGCGGCAGTGATCTTTCAGGGGCACGGCTGTGACATCGCACAGCGCTGAACACGACAACGAGCCCCGGCGTGGCCTGTTGTGGTACGCGGCGGCGACCTTCGTCTTCGCCGTCGGAATGGCAGGCACCACGCTGCCGACCCCGCTCTACGGCCTCTACCGGCAGGAGCTCGGATTCGGCGAACTGATGGTGACGATCGTCTTCGCCGTCTACGCCGTCGGCGTGATCGCCTCGCTGCTGGTCGCCGGCGACTTCTCCGACAAACTCGGGCGCCGGCCCGTGCTGTTCGCGGCGCTCGTCCTCTCGGCGGCCAGCGCCGGGTGCTTCCTGCTGGAGGGCGGGCTGCCGCTGCTGTTCTCCGGACGGCTGCTGTCCGGGTTCGCCGCCGGGCTGTTCAGCGGAGCGGCGACCGCGGCCGTCCTCGAACTGGCGCCCAGCAGCAGCCGGGGCTTCGCCGCGACCGCCGCGAACATGGGAGGGCTCGGCTGCGGACCGCTGCTGGCGGGCCTTCTCGCGCAGTACGCGCCCCGCCCGCTCACCCTGCCCTTCGTCACTCATCTGGCGCTGCTGGCCATCGGGTTCGCGCTGACCCTGGCGCTGCCCGAGACCGTACGTACGCGCAGTCCCCGGCCCCGGCTGCGGCCACGCGGGATGGAAGTGCCGCGCGAGGTGCGGCCGGTGTTCGTCCCCGCCGGGCTGGCCTGCTTCACCGGCTTCGCCGTCTTCGGCCTGTTCACCGCGGTCTCGCCGGGCTTCATGACCGGAACCCTGCACATCGGCAATCTGGCGGCATCCGGTGCTGTCGTCTTCTCCGTCTTCTGCGCCTCGCTGCTCGGGCAGTCGCTGACGGGCCGGATCGGCGCCCCGGTGGCGCTGCCGCTCGGCTGTCTGGGGCTGGTCGTCGGCATGGCGCAGGTGGGGCTGTCGTTGTTGCTCGGCTCGCTGGTGCTGCTGGTGACGGGGGCGGTCACCGGGGGAGTCGGGCAAGGGCTCGCGTTCCGGTCGGCCATGGCGGCGGTCAGCACCCGGGCGCCCGAGGAACACCGGGGCGGCACCATCTCGGCGCTGTTCGTCGTCGCGTATCTGGGAATCTCGCTGCCGGTCGTCGGGGTGGGTGCGCTCAGCACCGGGCTCGGGCTGCGTAACGCGGGGCTGGTCTTCTCCGCCTGCGTCGTGGTGCTCGCGTCCGGCGTCGGCGCTCAACTGTGGCGGACCAGAAAGGCGGAGGCGGTGGCGCCGGCCACGACCGGCTGAGCCGTTCCCGCGGTCCCGTCGGGCCAACTCCCGTGCCCCGGGGGCCGGAACAACCCCTTGTCCCCGTCCGGCAGGCGCATGTAGCGTCCCGCAACGACAGGACATCCCATGTCCTACGTCTGATCCTTTCCGGCCGCCGAGGAGGGCGCCCCGCGATGGCGAGACTGACGAGACGTGACGGCAAGACGCTCTTCGCCGCCTGGCTCGGCTACCTCATGGACGGCTTCGACTTCGTCCTGATCACCCTGGTGCTCACGGAAGTTGCCGACGCCTTCGAGCTGTCGACCGTCACCGCGGCGACGCTCGTCTCCGCCGCCTTCATCTCCCGCTGGTTCGGCGGGCTGGCCATCGGCGCGGTGGGGGACAGGTACGGCCGCAAGCCGGCGATGATCCTCAGCATCCTGCTGTACTCCGTCGGTTCGCTGGCCTGCGGACTCTCCTGGGGCTACTGGTCGATGTTCGCCGCGCGGCTGTTGCTCGGCCTCGGCATGGCGGGTGAGTACTCCGCGAGCGCCACCTATGTCATCGAGAGCTGGCCCGCCGCGGCCCGCAACCGCGCGAGCGCGCTGCTCATTTCCGGGTACGCGGTCGGGGCCATCATCGCCGGGCAGGTCTACCGCTTCGTGGTGCCCGCCTGGGGCTGGCGGGCGATGTTCATCCTCGGCGTCGTCCCCATCGCGCTGGCCCTGTGGATGCGGCGCGGGCTGAAGGAGTCCCACGACTGGGAGCAGGCCCGCGCCACGGCCGCCGCCGGAACGGAGACGGCGAGCGCGGCGAACCGGCCGGGAACGCGGCGGGACTTCGTCACCATCCTCTACCGCGGCCGCCGCGCCCCGCTGAACCACGCCCTCACCGTTGCCGTCGGACTCGGTCTGTTCCTGCTGTTCACCGAGCGCGCCGGGGGTTTCGCCTGGCCGCTCGCCCTGCTCGCCGCCGTCGGATTCGTGCTGTTCGCCGCGCAGTTCGCCCGGGGGCGTACGCCGATGATGGTGATGCTGATGGTCACCGTCTTCTGCGCCTTCCTGTACTCCTGGCCCATCCAGGCGCTGCTGCCCACCTACCTCAAGAAGGACCTGGACTTCTCCCCGGGAACCGTCAGCGACATGCTGTTCTTCGCCGGGTTCGGGAACGTGGCCGGCTGTGTGCTGGTGGGATTCCTCGGCGACCGATGGGGCACCCGGCGCACCTATGTGGCCTCGCTGTGCGTGTCGATGCTCTTCGTGCTGCCGGTCTTCGCCATGGACCGCGGCCAGACGGTGTGGCTCGCGCTGCTGCTGTTCTTCCAGCAGATGTTCGCGCAGGGCATCTCCGGTCTGCTGCCGAAGCTGATCGGCGGCTACTTCGGTACCACGGAGCGCGCGGCCGGGCTCGGCTTCACCTACAACGTCGGCTCGCTCGGCGGTGCGGTGGCGCCCGTGCTGGGCGCCTCGCTGGCGGGCGGACACAGCCTCGGTCCCTCCCTCGCCTGGCTGACGTTCTCCCTCACCCTGGTGGTGATCGTGTTGATCGCGGTCGACGCACCGCTGCGGATGCAGCGGTTGGTCCGGGCGGACGTTCCGGTTGCTGCCGTCGAACCACCTCCCCCGGCTTCCGGCCGGGCGGTGCCGCCACACCCTCGCCGTCGGGGTTCCCGCCGTGACGGCGGGAAGAATCTTGCCGAACACGACTGAGGAGGCACTGACCCATGAGCGTCCAGCCCTCGCCCGGATCCGGGACTGCGGACCGTACGGCCCTCAGCGGGGTGATCCCGCCGCTGTGTACGCCGCTGACCGAGACCCGTGAGCTGGATGTGGGCTCGCTGGAGCGGTTGTGCGGGTTCCTGCTGGATGCCGGGGTCGACGGGCTGTTCGTCAACGGGTCGACCGGCGAACTCGCCTACCACACGGACGAGACGAGACTGGCGGCGCTGCGCGTCGTACGGCGGGTGGCCGACGGCTCCGTTCCCGTACTGGCGGGGGCTGTCGACATGACCACCAACCGGGTCATCGCACAGGCGCGCGCCGCGCGGGACGCGGGTGCGGACGCCGTCGTTGCCACCGTGCCCTTCTACTCGCCCACCCATCCGGGCGAGATGGCCGACCATTTCCGCGCCGTGCGGGACGCCGTCGAACTGCCGCTGTGGGCCTACGACATCCCCGGCAACGTGCAGCGCAAGCTGCCCGCCCAGGTCGCGGCCGAGCTCGCCGCCGACGGGGTGCTCGCCGGCCTCAAGGACAGCAGCGGCGACCTCGACGAACTGCGTACCCTCCTCGAACTCACCGAGGCCAACGGCGCACGCGGCAACGGCTTTGCGGTGCTCACCGGCTCCGAGACGATGGCCGACACGGGCCTCGCGCTGGGCGCCGACGGCATCGTGCCGGGCCTCGGCAACGTCGACCCGCACGGCTATCTCGCCCTCCACCGGGCGGCGCGGCGCGGTGACGCCAAGGACGTCGCGGCGGAACAGGCCCGGCTGCGGCGGCTGTTCGGGCTGACCCGGGTGGGCGATCCCGCCCGGATCGGCAACTACTCGGCGGCCATCGGCGCCTTCAAGGAGGCCCTGCGCCGACGCGGCGTCATCGCCACGGCCACCACCCCGTTGCCCATGCGCCCCCTCACCGACGAGGACCGCGCCGAAGTGGCCCGCCACCTCGCGGAGGCCGGCCTGGGGCCGGTGTGAGACCCCGGGCCGTCACTGCGCCGCGTATCCGCCGTCCGCGAGGTGGTAGCTGCCCTGGATGAAGGAGGCGCGGTCCGAGAGGAGGAAAGCCGTCAGCTCCGCCACCTCCTCCGCCGTGCCGAGGCGCCCCTGCGGATGCAGGGAGACCAGACGCTCGCGCATCGGGTTGTCCGTCTCCCGCAGCAGTGGCGAGTCGATGAAGCCCGGGCCGACGGCGTTGATGCGTACGCCCTTGTCGGCGTATTCGAGCGCAGCCGTCTTGGTGAGGCCGACGATGCCGTGCTTGGCGGCCGACTCGGCGGGGCTGCCGGCGAAGCCGTTGCTGCCCAGGACGGACGACATGTTGACGATCGCGCCCCGGCCCGCCGCGGACATCACGGGCAGCTGGTACCGCAGCCCGTAGAAGACGCCGCTGAGGTTGGTGGCGATGATCCGGTCCCAGGCGGTGACCTCGTACTCGCCGGTCGGCAACGAAGGACCGCACACGCCCGCGTTGTTCACCGCCAGATCGAGCGAGCCGAAGGTCTCGGTGGTGAACCGCACGGCGTCGCGTACCGAGTCCGGCTCGGTGACATCGACGACCAGCGCCTCGGCGCGCGCCCCCGCGGTCTCCAGCTCGCCCGCCGCCAGCTGGGCGCCGTCCTCGTCGTAGTCCGCGACGAGGACCGAGGCACCCGCCTGCGCGAGCCGACGGGCCACGGCCAGTCCGATACCGGAGGCGGCGCCGGTGACCAGCGCGGCCATGCCCTCGAACTCGCCGCCCATCCGTTCGACCTCCCGCTCACTGTCCGCTCCCGGCCACCCTCCACCCCGGCACCCCGGGCCGCACCGCCACCACCGGCATCCGGGTGAGCACCCCGCGGGCCCCTCGACGGCCTGCGCGGGCGGGCGCCGGGCGGCCCGCGGGAGTGAGCCGTGCGCCGTACGGAGGGTTCCGGGTTGCGGGTTGGCCGTGGTACGCGTGACATGGCGATGACGGCACCTCCGCCGCCCCTCCGTCCGCCCGCACCCAAGGGACCCCGCATGACACCTCTGCAACTGGTCTCCCGCCCGCTTCTCGGCGTGTTCTTCGTCAATGCGGGAGTGGGAACGCTGAGCGATCCCGAGCCCCCGGCCGGGATGGCGGCGCCCTTCCTGGACAAGCTGCGTGAGAAGGTCCCGCTGCCGGGCGACGATGTGACGCTCGTACGGGTGAACGCTGCCGTACAGGTGGTGGCCGGTGCGCTGCTCACCACGGGGCGCATCCCGCGGACCGCCGCGCTGGCGCTGGCGGCCTCACTGCTGCCCACCACCCTGGCCGGGCACTCGTTCTGGGAGGAGGAGGATCCCGGGCAGCGCGCCGCCCAGCGGATCCACTTCGGCAAGAACACCGCCATCATGGGCGGCCTGCTGGCCGTCATCAGCGACGCCAACCACCAGGCGATGGCCCATGTGATGCGGACCCGTGCCAAGAAGCACAAGGCGGGGCACTGCCCGCTGCATCCCCGGCACACCGCTCCCGGCCGCAAACCGGGCGGGGCCCGGATCTCGTCCCTCAAGCCGGGCGGTGGGCATCGGGCCCGCTCCAAGTAGCGCACATGCGCTCTCAGAGGCTCAGGAACCCTTCAATGTGTACTTGCAGCCCTGCGAGCTCTTACCACCGGCGTTCGCATTCACCTTCTTGCCGTCGACCTTGAGAACGCACGGGGGGAAGACGAACTTGCCGCCGGCCCCCTTCACCGCCTGCGGGGTGACGTACAGCTGTACGCCGACCTTCAACTCGGCCCCTTTGAGCGTGACTTCGGTCGTCTTCTTCCAGGGCAGCGTGGCCGTCTCGAAGTGGCTGGAGCCCGCTGCCCAGCCGATCTGCGAGGAGCCGGTGCCCTGCACCTCGAGGGTCACCTCGTGGGTCTCGGGCGGCCCGGCCTTCTTCTTCGACTTCGCGGCCGAGGCCGGTTTGTCGCCACCGCCCTTTCCGTCCCCCGAAACACTGCCGCAGCCGGTCAGCAGAACACCAGCCATGACCAAGGCCACTCCCGAGACTGCCCTGCGCACCTTCTTCTCCTCCGCGTCGACGGCCAAGCACGTGCCCCGATCCGACCGGTGAGCCTAGTGGGACCGGAGGTGGTCGGTGGGCAAAACGAGCGCGGAGAGTGATTGCGGAGGCAAGTCGGCATATGCCTGGGCATCCGGTTCTAAGCCCGCAGCGGACCTGCCGCGTCCAGCAGGCGCCCCGCGGCGTGCACGGAGTCGACCAGGGGGTGGAGGGCCAGGGCGCGCAGGGCGGCCCGGCGGGAGTTGCCGGTCGCCGCCTCGATCGCGCTGCGTTCCACGGCCTTGAGCTGGAGCATCAGCCCCAGCTGGTCCGGGGCGACCGGGCCGGTCGCCAGTGGGCGGGCCCCGCCGGCATCGACCAGACACGGCACCTCCACCACGGCGTCGGCGTCGACGCCGGGCACGGCGCCGCGGTTGCGGACGTTGAGGATCAGGGTGGTGCGCTGGTTACGTGCGATGGCCCGCATCAGGGCGAGGGCGACGCGGTCGTAGCCCCCGCCGTCGAGGTCGCAGCTGTCGCGCTGCCAGCCGCCGGACGCCTGGCGGCTCTCGGCCATGTACGTCTCCTCGCGTTCGCGGCGGGTCTCGTCCCACGCCTGGAAGGCGCTGCCGGTGCTGCTCCCGGCACTTCCACCGGTTTTGCCGTTTCCACTGTTTTCGCCGTTTCCGCCGTTTCCGCCGGACAGCTTCGCGTAGAAGCTCTGCTGCTGGCGGGCGAGGAACTCGCCCCGGGTGGCGTCCGCTTCGCGGATCGCGGTGAGGGCCTCGCGGTGGTGGTAGTAGTAGTGCAGATATTCGTTGGGCAGGGCGCCCAGCGCGCGCAGCCACTCGGCGCCGAAGAGCTTGCCCTCCTCGAACGACTCCAGCGCCGGGGCGTCCTCCAGCAGCGCGGGCATCCGGTCGGTGCCGTCGACCACGATGCGGCGCAGCCAGCCGAGGTGATTGAGGCCCACGTAGTCGTAGTCGGCGCGGTCCGGGTCGGCGCCGACGGCACGTGCTGCGCGGCGGCACAGTCCGACAGGCGAGTCGCAGATGCCGATGACGCGGTCGCCCAGCACGCGGCTCATGGCCTCGGTGACCATGCCGGCCGGGTTGGTGAAGTTGATGACCCACGCCTGCGGGGCGACCGCTGCGACGCGTTCGGCGATGTGGGTGGCCACCGGCACGGTACGCAGCCCGTAGAGTACTCCGCCGGCGCCGACGGTCTCCTGGCCCAGCAGCCCTTCGGCCAGCGGGAGTTGCTCATCGCGCACCCGTCCGGCGAGGCCGCCGACGCGGATGGCGCTGAAGACGAAGTCGGTGCCTGCCAGCGCCTCGTCCAGATCGGTGGTGGTGCGTACGGCGGGCGCCGGGCCCGCGTGCTGCGCTGTCTGCTCGGCGAGGACGGCGCCGATGGCGTTCAGCCGGCCGGGATCGGTGTCGTGGAGGACCAGCTCGGTGCAGCGCCCGGCGGTGTCGGGCCCCTGGGCGTCCTCCAGCAGCGCACGGTGGACCAGCGGAACCCGGAACCCGCCACCGCCGAGCACGGTGAGCCGCATCCCGTCGGCACCGGCCGTGCCCGTGGCACCCGTCATTCCCGTCATACCTGTACTACCTCCACATCGGCCTCGCGGAACGTGGCGAGGGTGGCCGGGTCGGTCTCCTGGCCGGTGATCAGCATGTCGATGTCCCCGGCCTGGCAGACGCGGGCGCTGCCGGTGCCGGGGAACTTGCGCGGGGTGGCCAGCAGCACCGCCTGGCGGGCCGAGCTCAGCATGGCCCGTTTGACGGGGACCTCGACCTCGGTGGTGTCCAGCACCCGGCCGTCGGCCAGCACTCCGCTGGTGCCGAGGAAGACGCGGTCGGCGTAGATCTCGCGCAGCGCGGCCTGGGTCAGCTGGCCGACCAGGGAGCGGTAGTTGCGCCGCACTTCGCCGCCCAGCAGGACGAGGGACACCTCGGCGTCGGAGCGGAGCTCCTCGTAGACGGCGAGGCTGGAGGTGACGACGGTGATCTTCCGGCCGTGCAGCAGCCGCGCGAGCTGCAGGGTGGTGGTGCCGATGTCGAGCAGCACCGTCTCGCCGTTCTGGATCAGCTGTGCGGCGCCGGCTGCGACGGCCTCCTTGGCCGGAAGGTCGTCCACCTCCTCCTCAGCGAAGGGCCGCTCGACGGGTTCGCGGGCGATGGCGCCGCCGTACACCCGGCGCAGCCGTCCGGCCCCGGAGAGGTCGGACACGTCGCGCCGCGCGGTGGCCTCGCTGACCTGGAGCCGCCGGGCGATCTCGACGACGGGCAGCACTCCCTCTTCGCGGAGGATCCGCAGCAGCTTCTCGTGCCGGGTTTCGCGCAACATGACCAGCACCCTAGCGCGCTTGAGCGTCTTTGCGCGAGTGTGACCGACCTCTTGCAATCCGGGCCGGAAAGCGTGCAAGGTATCGCTCAAACCAATCACGGAAAAGCTGAATTCTGGCCATAGCTGAGAGGGGCGAGCGGCCTTGAGTACCACTGGGAGCGCCCAACCTGCACCGACCGGGAGCTGGTTGGACCCGCTCGCCGCCCTCCGCTCGGACGGCGGCCCCGAGACCGATGTGTTCCTCACCGGAACGGTCTTCCTCGACATCGTCTTCACCGGCCTCGACCACGCCCCCGTGCGCGGCACCGAGACCTGGGCCCGCGGCATGGGCTCCAGCCCGGGCGGAGTCGCCAACATGGCGACCGCGCTGCGCAGGCTCGGGCTGCGCACCGCGCTCGCGGCGGCCTTCGGCGACGACATGTACGGCGACTACTGCTGGGAGGCCCTCTCCGGCAGCGAGGGCATCGACCTGGCGCCCTCCCACCGGGCGAAGGGCTGGCACTCGCCGGTCACCGTCTCGATGGCGTACGACGGCGAGCGCACCATGGTCAGCCACGGCCACGCGGCGCCCAAACCGTGCGTCAGCGTCGCCTCCCGGCCACGGTCCCGGGCCTGCGTCACCTCGCTGTCGCCCGGCCGGGTGGGGGACTGGGTGCGGCAGGCGCACTCCGAAGGCAGCCTGCTCTTCGCCGACACCGGCTGGGACGAGACCGGCGCCTGGGACCCGGACACCCTGGCCGATCTGTCGCTGTGCCACGCGTTCCTGCCGAACGCCACCGAGGCCATGCACTACACCCGCACCGACAGCCCCGAGGCGGCCGTGCGGGCGCTGGCCGAACTGGTGCCCGTCGCCGTGGTGACCAAGGGCTCCGGCGGCGCGGTCGCCGTCGACGGGACCACCGGCGAACACGCCGACGTACCCGCGCTGGAGGTCGACGCGCTCGATCCCACCGGCGCCGGGGATGTGTTCATGGCCGGATTCACCACCGCGACGCTGGCCGGCTGGCCGCTCGCCGACCGGCTGGCCTTCGCCAATCTGACCGCGGCGCTGTCCGTACAGCACTTCGGCGGCTCCCTCTCAGCGCCCGGCTGGAGCGAGGTGGCCGCCTGGTGGCAGTACGCGCGGCGGATCGGCGGCCAGAGCCAGGAAGTGATGCGGCGCTATTCCTTCCTGGACGACCTGTTGCCCGGCGGCAGCAGCGACTGGCCGCTGCGCGCCACCCCCACCATCGGCTTCCGTTCATGAGAGGGCAAAGCGCCCCGAAGGGGCGCGGGGAACTGCGCGCTCAGCCACTACGAAAGCCGCAGTCTGCGACGAACAGTCAGGGACAGCCCCAACCCAGCAGGCGAAGCATCAAGGAGGGGGTACAACGATGAACGCGCACCAGCACCACAGGAGGGGGCGACTGCGCCGCTCCATCACCGCGCTCGGCGCCCTGCTGCTGGCCGCCGCCTGCGTGCCGGGGACGGACGGTTCCGGCGCCGCAGGCTCCGGCGGCGCGGCAGCCACCGCCATACCCGACCCGGGCAAGGCCGGCAAGGTCACCCTCACGGTGTGGGACCAGCAGGTACGCGGCGGGTCGAACGCCGAGATCGAGCGCCTCAACAAGGAGTTCGAGAAGAAGTACCCCAACGTCACCATCAAGCGCGTGGCACGCAGCTTCAACGACCTGAAGAAGACCCTCAAGCTTGCCCTGAGCGGCGACAATCCGCCCGACGTCGTCCAGGCCAACCAGGGCTACTCCGACATGGTGGCCTTCGCCCGCGCCGGGATGCTCGCCCCGCTGGACAGCTACGCCGGCCTCTACAGCTGGAACACCCGCTTCCCGCAGACCCTGCTCAACCTCAACCGGGTCTCGCCCGACGGCAAGCGGTTCGGCACCGGCCAGCTGTACGGGATCTCCCAGGAAGGCGAGTACATCGGCGTCTACTACAACAAGAAGGTGCTGCGGAAGGTGGGCGTCGAGCCGCCGAAGACCTGGCAGGACCTCACCGGCGCGCTGCCGAAGCTGAAGCGGGACGGTGAGCTGCCGGTGCAGTTCGGCAACCTCGACAAGTACCCCGCCATCCACACCTTCGGCGTGCTCCAGGGCCAGGCGGCGGGCAGCGCCGAGCCGGTCCGCGAGACGGTCTTCGGCCGTGGCGGGGGCTTCGACACCGACGCCACCCGCAACGCGGCCCGCACCCTCGCCGACTGGGCAGAGAAGGGCTACTTCCCCAAGGGCGCCAACGGCAAGGGCTACGACGACGCCGCCAAGCAGTTCGCCGACGGCAAGGGCGCCTTCCTGATCACCGGCACCTGGCAGCTCGCCGACCTGCGCAAGCCCATGGGCGAGGACCTCGGCTTCATGCCACCGCCCCCGGCCGCCGGGCAGCAGCCGGTCACCACCGGCGGGGAGGGCCTGCCCTGGTCCATCACCTCCAAGTCCGACCACCCCGAAGTCGCCGCCGCCTACCTCGACTTCCTCACGAACGCACACGCCTCGAAGGTGATGACCGAGGAGGGCGTGCTGCCCGTCGTGCCCGGCAAGGCCGCCGAGAAGCTCGACCCGGACACCGCGAGCGGCCAGATGTTCGCCGGCTGGGGAAAGCTGAACGCCGCCGACGGGCTGGTGCCCTACCTCGACTACACCACGCCCACCTTCTACGACACCCTCTCCGCCGACCTCCAAGGCGTCCTCAGCGGCAAACTCAGCCCCGACGGATTCGCCGGGCGGATGCAGAAGGAATACGCGGACTTCCGCGCCCAGCAGCGTGCTGACGGCGAGGACGAGAAATGAGCACGGGGACCCAGGAGAGACCCGCCGTGCTGCGCCGTGTCGCCGCCCGCTACCGGCGGCAGGCACCCGGCGAGCCCAGGGCGGTGGGCTATCTGTACGTCCTGCCCGCGCTCGCCGTGTTCGGGGTGTTCCTGTTGTGGCCGCTCGGCCAGACCGCCTGGCTGTCGCTGCTGCACTGGGACGGGCTGACCCGCGCGAGCTGGGCAGGTCTCGACAACTACCGGGACCTGCTCACCGACCCCGAGCTGCGCGCCCCGTTCGCGCACGCCGCGGTGCTGCTGCTGTTCTATGCCGTACTGCCCGTGTCGATCGGGCTGTTGCTCACCGCGGCGCTGACCCGCTTCCGCATCCGCGGTATGACCTTCTTCCGCACCGTGCTGTTCCTGCCACAGGTGCTGGCCATGGTCGTGGTCGGCGTCGCCTGGCGCGCGGTGCTGGCTCCCGACGGGCTGCTGAACGACATTCTCGGTGCCCTGGGCCTCGGCGGCCTGGCCCGGTCCTGGCTCGGCGACGACACCTGGGCGCTGCCCGCCGTGGGCGCAGTCGGCACCTGGGTGGAGACGGGGTTGTGTCTGGTGCTGTTCCTCGCCGGAGCCCAGCGCATCCCGCGCGAGCTGTACGAGGCGGCCCGCATCGACGGCGCGGGCCCGGTACGGGAGTTCTTCACCGTCACCCTGCCGGGGCTGCGGGCCGAGGTCGCCGTCGCGCTCACGCTGACCATGGTCGCGGCGCTGCGCAACTTCGACCTGATCTACATCACCACCAGCGGCGGCCCGGGCAATGCCACCTCCGTGCCGGCGTACGAGGTCTACCGCCGCGCCTTCGAGAGCGGCGAGGTCGGCTCGGCGTCGGCCATGGGCATCGCCCTCACCGCCGTGATCTTCACGCTGACCATCGTGGTCACCAGGCTCGTGGAGGGCCGGAGCCGATGAACACTTCCCGTACCGAACGCGGCGTCACCTACGGCATCCTCGGCCTGTTCGCGCTGATCGCCCTGACCCCCGTCGCCGGAATCCTCTCCACCGCGCTGGCCGGCCAGGACTCGCTGGACACCGGCTTCGCCCTGCCGGACGGCCTCAACTGGCACAACTTCGCAGACGCCTGGACCCGCGGCCACTTCGGCAGCTATCTGCTCAGTTCCGTACTGGTGGCCGTCGCGGTGGTGGCCGCCACCACGGTGCTGGCCACGCTGGCGGCCTACGCCTTCGGCACCATGCGCTTCCCCGGCTCCAACTGGGTGTTCTACCTGTTCGTGACGGGGCTCACCCTGCCGCAGGAAGCGGTGATCGTCCCGCTCTACTTCGACCTGCGGCACTGGGGCCTCACCAACACCTACTGGGGCCTGATCCTGCCGCAGACCGCCCAGTCCCTCGCCTTCGGCGTCTTCTGGATGCGGACGTACTTCCGCAACACCCCGCGCTCCCTGCTGGAGGCGGCCCGCCTCGACGGGGCCACCCCCTGGTCGACGCTCACCCGCATCCTGGTGCCGATGGGGCGGCCTGCATTCTCCACGCTGACCGTCATCGTCTTCATGTGGACCTGGAACGAGTTTCTGATGGCGCTGGTCATGGTGAGCGACGAGGCGCACCGTACGGTCCCGCTCGGCCTCGCCTTCTTCCAGGGGCAGCACGCTTCGGATACGGCCCTGTTGGCCGCCTCCGCGACGCTGATCGCGCTGCCCGTCGTCCTGGTCTATCTGCTGCTGCAGCGCCGTTTCATCCAGGGCATGCTGACCGGCTCCGCGAAGGAGTGATCCCCGGCATAGAGGGCTGCGCTTGCCCACCCTGCGCCCCTGGCGCAGACTGCCCAAGCACAGCAGGTAGACGCGCCCCGTAAGGGGCGCGGGGAACTGCGCGCTCAGCCACAAACGCACCCGCAGCCCGCGAGCATCAGGCAGGGGCAGCCCTACCCGGCACCGGGGTGGAGGAGAAGCCGCTGCGTCGTCTCCTCCTCGACGCGAGAGCGGGAGTAGACGAGAGGGAAGGCGCCGTCCGCGGCCCACGCGGCGAACAGATCCCCGTAGTGCGGGGAGCGGGGATCGCCGGACTGGCCGGGGGAGTTCATGGCGAGGGAGTTGTCCCACGCGCCGACGTCCACCACCATCCGGAAGCTCGCCCCGCCGTTCTGCCGGAAGTCCGGCAGATACGCAGCGGCGCCCACCGTGTCGCCGCTGCCGCCGCGCGGGAGCGGACCGAGGCCGCACCAGCCGGGAGCCTCCGTCACCCCCTGGTGGGCCAGCAGTTGGGCCACCGGGTGGCGCAGCTCGGCGCGGTGCAGGGCGCCCCAGGACCAGCCGGCCGGGTCCTCACCCAGCAGCCCGGCGACCGCCGTCACCGCCTCCCCGAGGCTCGCCGACAGCAGCTGCCCGCGTGTGCCGTCCGGATCGGGCGCGGCCAGCAGCCGCAACTCCACCCGCGGATCGCCCGAGTCGCTCTCCACGGGCTGCACCCGCGCCAGCGCCTCCTCCAGCCGCGCCGCCGGCACCAGTCCACGCAGCGCCCGCCGCAGCAGCGCGGGCCGCAGATGGTGGCGGAACCACACCTCGAACAGCGCTGCCGCGGCCGAGTCGGCGCGCAGCGTGCCGTCCCAGCCGCGGAGCAGTCTCAGCCCCGTCCGTACCCGGGGGTCGGCGCTCTCCAGCTCCGCGAGCAGCGGCAGGACCTGACGCGCGGGCAGACTGACGTAGTCGGTCTGCAGCCGTACGCAGTCCTCGGTGCTCCAGTCGTCCCGTGCCGCGAGGGCCTCGGCGCACCGCTGGTAGCGGAAGGGCGCGTACCAGTCGTGGGTGACGGGCCGCTCGGCGTGCGGATAGTCAGGCGGCAGATTGAGCTGGTTGGCGGTGGCGAACCAGCCCTGGGCCGGGTCGCGTTCGCTGGGCAGCTCGTCCGCTGCCAGGAAGCCGTCCCACTCGAAGCGCCCGTCGCCCGGCACCGGCAGCGTGCCGTCCCAGCCGCGCCGCCGCGGGACGCGCCCGGCCGGGCGCCAGCCGATCGTCCCGTCGGGTGCCGCGTACACCTGGTTCTCGCCCGGTGCGCCCCAGCGCCGCATTGCCGCAGTGAACGCGTCCGGGCTCTCGGCGCCCATATAGCTCGCGCTGCCCAGATACGGCGCCATCCCGGGCCCCAGCCACGCGGCGCGCACCGCGAAGGCGGCCTGCTTCTCGGGGTGTTCCCGGATGACGGGGCCGTGCCGGGTGAACCACATCCGGGCGGGCACCGGCTCCGCGTCCCGGACCGGGATCTGTTCGGTGACGCACGTCATCCGCTCCCAGCCGTCCCGGTACGCGTAGGAGCGCGGGTCGTCGGAACGGGTCCGGTAGACGTACAGGTCCTCCTGATCGATCGGGAAGATCGTCAGGCCGAACGCGATGTGGCCGTTGTGCCCTATGGAGATCCCCGGCAGGGCCGGTTCGCCTGCACCGATCACATCCAGCCCGGGTGCGGACAGATGGGCGAGGTAGCGGAGCGAGGGGAGGGTGACGGCCCGGTGCGGATCGTTGGCCAGCAGCGGTCGCCCGGTGGCGGTGCGGGAGGGCGCCAGCACCCAGTTGTTGCTGCCGTCCAGACCCTGGCGGGGCGGGGTGTCGGTGGCCCAGGGCGGGGTGGTGGCCAGATCGTAGACGCGGAGCACGTCGTCCGGGATGACGTCCGGATCCAGGCCCTCGGGAACGCGGAGCTCGTGGCCCTCCGGCTCGCGGACCTTGCGCAGTTCCTCCACCTCGGGGCCGAAGTCGCGGAGCGTACGGACCCGGGCCACCTCTTCGCGGAGGTTGTAAAAGAGGCCGTGTGTGCGGATGCGGGCCAGATCGTCGTGGTGCCAGTAGGACGGTGCATAGTCGAGGGCCGCGAACTCGGGCGGGAGGGAGTCGGCTCCGCGCACTGCCGCGACATACGCGTTGATCCCCGCGACGAAGGAGCGTGCCATCTCCTCCGTCCCCGGCCCGTACGCCGCCCACTCCTCGGCCATGTCGCCGCGGTACAGGAACAGCCGGGCCGCCCGGTCATGCTCGACGTAGCTCTCGCCGAACACCTCGGCCAGCAGCCCCAGCCCCCGCCGCCGCCACAGGTCGAGCTGGAAGAGCCGCTCGCGGGCCGCGTTGAAGCCCTGCGCGAGGAACAGGTCGGCCCGCGAGGCGGCGTACAGATGCGGAACGCCCCAGCGGTCCACCAGGATCTCGACGGGCTGCGTCAGTCCGGGAACCTCGAACCTGGTCACGTCCACGCTTGCTCCTCCTGGGGTTCACCGATTTCTGCTCCGGGAACGGGCGGTCGCCCCCGAGCCCCACCAGCATCCCCGGATCTGCACCTGTGCGTAGGGAACGATGAAAACGGTCGCCGTGACCGCCACCAATATCCCCACCGGCCAGGAGCGGAAGCGGCGTTCGGCCATGTCCGCCATTGACAGCAGCCGTTGCCGACTCGCGTACGTCCACAGCGCCGGGCCGGCCACGTACGCCACAGCGAAGCCGGTCGTCGGACAGGCGACGAGCTGGGGAACGTCATGACCTGGTGGTCCGGCGCCGCGTCCTTCCTCCTGCCGGGTCGGTGTGGTGTGAGGGTCAGGTGGCGACGTAGTTGGTCAGGACGCAGCCTTCGACGAGGGCGGGCCGCTTGGTGTAGCCGCTGGGGACCTTCAGCTCCGGGTCGCAGTTCAGCAGGAGCAGCTTCGTGGAGAGCAGTCCGCTGTCCCTGATCTTCGCGGCGGGGTCGACGGCGAAGTTGTCCCCGACCAGGAAGCGTCCTGAGGTGAGCGAACTGCTGCCGCCCGACCTGTCGTTGTCCAGGACGTACTCCTTGTAGCGCTGCTGGAAGGCCTTCATGTTCTTGGTGAGGTAGACCATGTAGCTGTTGGTCCAGTCCTCGCCGCAGACGCCCTCCTCCTTGATGCTCCAGGCTGCTGCCTCCTGCTGTTCGGAAGGCGGAGCACTCTCGGAGACGTCGTCGACGAAGCCGTCGGCGGGGAGCCGGTCGTCCATCTGGTCGGTGCTCATTCCGTAGCACGGCAGTTGGGTCTTTCCCATGAAGGTCTCCACCTCCTTGAGGGACCCGACGCGCGGCAGCCCGGTCGCAGGCTTCGCCGCACCGTCCTTCTCACGCTTCGACGGGTCTCCCGCCGGCCCTTTGGCGGAGGTCTCCGCGTCGCTTTCCGAGTCCGGGCCGCAGCCGGTGACGACGCTGAGGGGAGACGAGCGCCGCAACGAGGGCGAGCGTGAGCTTGGTACGCATCGGTGAGTCTCATTCATGAACAGGGGGGCAGGGGACAGCGCGGCGTGGCTGCGAACTTAACGCGTGGAATAGTGCGTTAATGGCTGTGGACGCTAGCACACAGCTGACTCGCCGAGTGCGGGACACTGGCTCCCGCGGTGCCGCGGAACGGCAGCGTCCGGGCCAGGCCGTGGGACCGCGGCAGGTCTGGTGGACCAGAGGAAGCGTGCGGGGTGGATTTGTGCAGCAACGGCCGGCTCACGGATCGGTACGGCCCGGCGGCCGGACGGCCCGGACGCGGGCAGCAGTGCTGGAGGCAGCACTTGAGGAACTGGGAAGGGGGGAGTACGGGGGGCTCAGCGTGGAGAAGCTGTCGGCTCGCGCGGGGGTGCACGCCACGACGATCCGCCGCCGCTGGGGCTCGGTGCAGGGGGTGGTGATGGACCTCTTCGAGTACGTGGCCCAGGACATCGCGGTCCCGGACACCGGCAGCCTGGAGGAGGATCTCCGGCTGCTGGCCGAGGGCGTCCTGACCCTCTACACCTCCACACGGAACCGCAACCTGCTCACCCGCATGGTCGCCGCGGTCGGTGAACACCCCGACAGCACCCAGGTGATGCGCGACTTTTTCGCGGCACGGACCCGGCAGGTGGCCGGCATCGTGGAGCGTGCCATCGCCCGCGGAGAGGTGCCCGGGAGGACGAACCCGCTGGAGGTCATCGAGGCGGTGAGCGCACCGGTCTACTACCGGCTGCTCGTCACCCAGCAGCCGGTCGACCCCTCCCTCGCGCACCGGTTGGCGGAGGTGGCCTCCCGAGCGGCCCGCGCGGGCGCCTTCAACTGAGGCGCGCCCCGCTCAGGAGCGACTCTCCTGGATGGGTTCCGCCAGCAGGTCGCGAAGGTCCTCCAGAGTGCCCGCTGTCGCATCCGCGAGCCAGGCCGCCGGGGTGGGGCCGCCCGTGTAGCCGAGCACCGGCATGCCGGCGGCGCGCGCTGCACGAATGCCTGCCGGGCTGTCCTCGATCACCAGGCACTCCGCGGGTGGTATCCCGCAGGCGGCTGCCGCGTGCAGGAACAGATCGGGTGCCGGCTTGCCCTCGCGTACGTCGTCCGCGCTGAAGACGCGGCCCGTGAAGCGCTCCCACAGGCCGGTTGCCGTCAGCGAGTGGCGGATGCGCGGGTGGCTGCCGCTGCTGGCGACGCAGTACGGGAGGGCACGCGTATCCAGCGCGTCCAGCAGCGCAGGGACGCCCGGCATCGTGTGCGGAGCCGCGTCGAAGGCGGCGGCGACCCGGGAGCGGTACTCCACGAGCCAGCTGTCGTCCACGGGCACCGTGGCGTGCGCCCGCACCTGCGCCAGCAGATACGGCTCAGGGGTGCCCAGAAACTTCTCCAGCACGTCGGCCGGGGTCAGCGGCCATCCCGCCGCCGTCGCCATCGCGGCGATCACCTCGGGTCCGATCCGCTCCGTGTCGACCAGCACCCCGTCACAGTCGAAGACGACGAGCCGCGCCGCCGCGAGCGCCCGGGCAGCGGGGGAGGGGTGGGGCGTACTGTCCATACGCCCCACCCCATCACGCCGCCGCGTGGGCGCTCAGCCCGGGTCGGTCAGCCGGTCGGTGACCCAGGTGTGGAACTCACCGATGTGGTGTTCGCTGGGGACCAGGACCCCGCCGTTCCGGTAGGCGCGGGAGGCCATCGCGGGCTGGGTGCGTTCGCAGGCGTCGAAGTCCTGGACGTTGACCCGGTGGAACAGTTCCACCGAGTGTGAGACATCGGCGCCGGAGGCGATCACCTCCGGTGCGTAAAGCCAGTCGCACTCGATCACCGTGCGGTCCTCGGCCATCGGGAACATCCGGTGGACGATCACATGGTCGGGCACCAGGTTCACGAACACCTGCGGCCGGATGGTGATGGCGTAGTAGCGGCGGTCGTGCGTGTCCGGGACGCCGGGAAGCCGCTCGAAGCCGGCGCTGCCGTCCACCGTGAAGCCTTCGGCCTCGGCGGCGAACTCGGGACCGTGTCCCACGTAGTACTGTGCGGCGAATCCGTCGGCGAACTCCGGGAGCACTTCGGTGAGTTCGGGGTGAATGGTGGCGCAGTGGTAGCACTCCATGAAGTTCTCGATGATGAGCTTCCAGTTGGCCGCCACGTCGTAGGTGTGCCGTCGGCCGAGTGCCAGCGACTCGATCGCGTAGTGCCCGATCACATCGGTGCCGCCCAGCCGGTCGACGACATCCCCCATCACCGAGTCCTCGAACGAGGGCGGCTCGGCGGCCAGGCACACCCACGCATAGCCCAGCCACTCGCGCAGCTGCACCGTGTGCAGCCCGTACTCGGTACGGTCCACATCCGGCATCCGGGTCAGATTGGGGGCCGCGGTCAGCTTGCCGTCCAGGTCGTAGGTCCACGCGTGGTACGGGCACTGCAGGCTGCGCCGTACCTCGCCCGCCTGCTGGGTGCACAGCCGGGCGCCGCGGTGCCGGCACACGTTGAGGAAGGCCCGCAGCTCGCCGCGCCGGTTGCGGGTGATCAGCACGCTTTCCCGGCCCACTTGAACAGTGCGGTAGGCACCGGGCTTGTCCAGGTCTGCCGAGCGGACCGCGCAGAACCACTCGGTCTCGAAGATGCGCTCCTGCTCGCGCCGGAAGTTCTCCGGATCGGTGTAGCGGTCTCCTGGCAGGGTCGCCAGCAGGCTGCCGACAACGGTCGTCATGTCGTGGTTTCTCCCTCGGGAGTGGCGAACTGGCGGTGCGGAGCCCTCAGGGGCTCCCTGAGCGGGTCGAACAGAGCGATCGGGTGCTCGGTGGTGCCGGTGAGCGCCAGGTCGGCGACGATCTCCCCGACGACGGGTACGAACTTGAAGCCGTGCCCGGAGAATCCGCAGGCCACGGTCACCGCGTCCGGGTGCTCCGGGTGCCGGGCCAGCACGAAGTGCTCGTCGGGGGTGGTGGTGTACATACAGGTGACGGCCTTGCGCAGCCGCCCCGGCAGATCGGGGATACGGGGCCGCAACTGCGCCGCCATCGCCTCGGCCTCCGCCTCGGACACCGTGCGGTCGACGGTCTCCGGGTCGCACAGCGAGCCCTTGCGGAAGAAAGCGACCTTCGCCCCTCCGTCCGGCCCCTCGATCGCCGGGAACCCGTAGATCTGCACGCCGTCTGAGTCCTCCCACACATAGACGGGATGCTGCTCCGGCGCGAACGGGGCGGTGCCACCCTGGGGGTGGAACCAGTACATGACCTGCCGCTCGATGGCGAAGCCGACGCCGAGATCGGCGAGCAGGCGCGGTGCCCACGCGCCGGGGCATACCACCAGATGCCCGGCGGTGTAGACGTCGTCCGCCGTGTGCACCCGTACGCCTCTGCCGCCCGGCAGCACCTCCCAGCGGGTCACCGGCTCCTCGAACCGCAGCTCGGCACCGGCCCGCTGGGCAAGCTGCACATGGGCGGTGACGGTCGCCTCGGGGCGGACGAAACCGGCGTGCTCCTCGTAGAGGGCCACCTCGTCGTCCGCCGGTGTGAGGGTCGGGAAGCGGCGCCGTACCTCCGCCGCGTCCAGCAGCTCATGGGGGAGGCCCCACTGCCGGGCCGAGTGCAGGCTGCCGGAGACGGTGCGGCTGTCCGGGCGGCCCATCATCACGCCGCCGCACAGGGTGGCGAGGGTACGGCCGGTGTCGCGTTCCAGCTTGGCGAACAGTTCGTAGGAGCGGAGGAGGAGGGGGACGTAGGCGGGGTCCTCGAAGTAGGACTGGCGGATGATGCGGGAACCGCCGTGACTGGAGCCGCGGTTGTGGGCCGGGCCGAAGCGCTCCAGCCCGAGGACCCGGTGGCCGCGGGCTGCCAGGTGACAGGCAGCGGCACTGCCCATACCGCCGAGACCGATGACGATGACATCGCGGGATTGCGACACTGCGGGCCTCCTCGGGGGTCAGCGGCGGATACGGGCCATCTCGGGGTCGAACAGCGGCTCCGCGGCGACCGTTGCCGCCACCTTTTCGCCGAAGTACTCGACGGCGACCGAGGTACCCGGCACGGCAGCGTCGGCCGGCACCCACGCGTAGGCGACGCACCGCCCCACGCTGTAGCCGTACGAAGCGCTGGTCACATATCCGGCGACGACCCCGTCGACCTGCACGGGCTCGCTGCCCATGACGACCGCGGCGGGGTCGTCGAGGGTGAGGCACACCAGCTTCCGGGTGGGGTCGCCGCGTTCGGCCAGCGCGTCCCGCCCGACGAAGTCGCCCTTCGCGGGACGGACGGCGAAGCCCACGCCGGCCTCCTCGGGGGTGTGCTCGGTGGTCATGTCGGCGCCCCAGGCGCGGTACCCCTTCTCCAGCCGGAGGCTGTTGAAGGCGCTGCGGCCCGCGGCGATGACGCCGAGCCGCTGTCCGGCCTCCCACAGGGTGTCCCACAGCCGCAGTCCCACGTCGGCATCCGTGTACAGCTCCCAGCCCAGCTCGCCGACGTAACTGACCCGCAGCGCGGTCACCGGAACGTGGCCCACATAGGTCTGACGTGCCTTGAAGTAGCCGAACGCCTCGTGCGAGAAGTCCGCGGGGGTGAGCGGCTGCACCAGCTCCCGGGCCAGCGGGCCCCACACCCCGATGCAGCAGGTGCCGGAGGTGATGTCCCGGACCTGTACGTCCTCGGGAGCGTGGCTGAGCAGCCACTCCAGGTCGGCCGGGCTGTTGGCGCCGAGCTGCCAGCGGTCCGGGCCCAGCCGGGCGGCGGTCAGGTCGCTGCGTATGCCGCCGTTCTCGTCGAGCAGCAGCGTGTAGGTGACCGAGCCGGTGCGCTTCTTGAGGTTGTTGCTGGTCATCCGCTGGAGGAAGGCGAGTGAGCCGGGCCCGGTGACCTCCAGCCGCCGCAGCGGCGTCATGTCGTACAGCGCGACCTTCTCGCGGGTCAGCTTGGCCTCGGCAGCGGCGATCGGCGACCAGTGCTGGGCCGACCAGCTGTCGCGCTCCGGCAGCTCGAGGCCGAGCCCGGCCACCAGCGGCGCGTTCGCCTCGTACCAGTGGGGCCGCTCCCAGCCGCCCGACTCCAGGAAGTAGGCGCCCAGTTCCTGCTGCCGGGGGTAGAAGGGGCTGGTGCGCAGGGGCCGGCCCGGGCCGGGCGGCTGGAGCGGGTGGATCACGTCGTACACCTCGACGAAGCTGCGTTCGCCCCGCTCGCGCACATACGCGGGGGAGCGCTGGGCCTTCTCGAAGCGGTGCGGATCGCACTCGTGGACGTCGACCGTGGTGCGGCCGTCCGTCATCAGCTCGGCGACGGCCCGCGCGGCGCCGGCCGAGTGCGTGACCCAGACGGCTTCGGCCAGCCAGAAGCCGCGCACCGTGTTGGACTCGCCCAGCAGCGGCATCCCGTCGGGGGTGAAGGAGAAGACGCCGTTGAAGCCCTCCTCCACCTGGGAGTCGCCCAGCGCGGGCAGCAGCCGTCCGGTCTCGTCCCAGCTGGGTGCGAAGTCCTCCGCCGTGAAGGGCAGCGACGACGGCATCTTGGGGGCTTCGTCGTAGGGCAGGATCGTGTGCGGGTCGACGGGCAGCGGACGGTGTGCGTAGGTACCGATGCCGATCCGGCCGGGGCCGCCCGTCGGGTCGAGGTGTTCGCGGTAGTAGAGGTCGTGGTCCTGGTGGCGCAGGATGGGCCGGACCGCCTCGTCACCACCGGCCCCGGCGCCCGCCAGCTGAGGCAGCGGCGCCGTCCTGGCGTACTGGTGGGCGAGCGGCAGCAGCGGTACGTCCACCCCGGCCATGGCGCCGATGACCGGCCCCCAGAATCCGGCGGCGGAGACCACGTGGTCGGCCGGGAAGGTGCCCCGGTCGGTGACGACACCGGTAACCCTGCCGCCCTCGCGTTCGATGCCGGTGACGGTGTGCCGGTCCAGGAAGCGGGCCCCGCGCTGCGAGGCACGCTCGATCTGGGCCAGACAGGCGTCGATGGCGCGGGCCAGCCCGTCGCCGGGGGTGTGGAAGCCGCCGAGCACGGTGTCCGGGTCGAGCATCGGGAAGAGCTCGGCGCACCGCGCGGGAGAGACGAGTTCGCCTTCCACGCCCCAAGAGGCGGCGAGCCCGGCCTTGCGGTGCAGATCCAGCAGGCGGGCCTCGGTCGTGGCCACCTCGAGACCGCCCACCGGCAGGAAGCACGGCCGCCCCGCATTGCGCAAGGAGCTGAACTTCTCCACGGTGTAGCGCGCGTACTGCGTGAGTGCCCTGGAGGGGCTGGTACGGAAGACGAGGCCGGGCGCGTGGGAAGTGGAACCGCCGGGAGCCGCCAGCGGGCCCTGTTCGAGGACGGTGACGTCGGTCCAGCCGCGCGCCGTCAGCTCGTCGGCCAGCGAGCAGCCCACGATTCCGGCGCCGACGATGACGACGCGCTCGTCGCGCGGCCGGGCTTCTTCCGGAGTGGGGGAGTGCACAGCCGGGTCAGGAGTGTTGTTCACAGGACCACCACCGATCGCAGCACCTTGCCGCGCTGCATCCGCTCGAAGGCGACCTCGACCTCGTCCAGCGCGATCGTCTCGGTGACGAAGGCGCCCAGGTCGAGCTTGCCGCTGAGATAGAGGTCGATCAGGACCGGGAAGTCCCTGCTGGGCAGGCAGTCCCCGTACCAGGACGACTTGAGGGCGCCGCCCCGCGAGAACAGCTCCTGGAACGGAAGCTCGATCGTCACATCCGGAGCCGGGACGCCGGCCTGGACGAGCACGCCCGCCAGGTCCCGCATCGCGAAGCCCTGCAGATAGGTCTCCGGGCGGCCGACCGCCTCGATGACGACGTCCGCACCGTGGCCGCCGGTCAGCTCGCGGACGGCCTCGACGGGGTCGGTGCCGCGCGAGTTGACGCTGTGCGTGGCTCCGAACTGGGTGGCCACATCCAGCTTGTTGTCGTCGATGTCGACGGCGATGATCCGGCGGGCCCCGGCCAGCGAGGCCGCCGCGATGGCCGCGTTGCCGACACCACCGCAGCCGATGACGGCGACGGTGTCCCCGTAGGAGACGCCCCCGGTGTGCACGGCGGCGCCCCAGCCGGCCATCACCCCGCAGCCGATGAGTCCGGCTGCCTCGGGCCGCGCTGCCGGGTCGACCTTGACGGCCTGCCCCGCGGCGACCAGCGTCTTTTCGGCGAAAGCGCCGATGCCGAGCGCCGGGCTGAGCGGGGTGCCGTCCAGCAGCGTCATCGGCTGCCGGGCGTTGCGCGAGTCGAAGCAGTACCAGGGCCGCCCCTTGCGGCAGGAGCGGCAGCTTCCGCACGGTGCGCGCCAGGCGAGCACGACGAAGTCGCCGGGGCGCAGATCGGTGACGCCGGGGCCCGTCTGTTCGACGACGCCCGCGGCCTCGTGGCCGAGGAGGAACGGGAAGTCGTCGCCGACGGCGCCTTCCCGGTAGTGCAGATCGGTGTGGCAGACACCGCATGCCTGGATGGAGACGAGGACCTCGCCCGGGCCGGGGTCCGGTACCAGGACCGTCTGCACCTCGGCCGGGGCGTCCTTCTTCATCGCGACGACAGCGCGGACCTCGTATGGCATTCCCAGACCTCGCAGTTGTTGCGTAGTGCACGACTGGTTGCGCTATGGGAGACATATTGAGAACGCCGAACCTCGCCCGTCAAGAGTTGTGGATCAGTGGTTCATGACAGGGCATCAGAAAAAGACACTGCGGGCCCGGCCGATGCCGGACCCGCAGTTATGGGAGGTCGGAGCGGTGCTAGCGCTGACGCCCCATCAGAAATTTGTACTTTTCGACGGCTGTTCCGCGGCGGTTTCGAGCCGGTTCCACAGCGGCCCTCGGACGGCCGTCGCCGGCTTCGGTGGACTCAGTAGGCATAACCCATCCGGCGCGAGAGGTCCTGCGCCGCCGCCATCGTGCGCTTGGCCACCTCCTGGAGCCGCTCCTCCTCCAGCCGGTAGGAGGGCCCGGAGACGCTGATCGCGCCGATGACCTTCCCGTCGTGCGCCCGCACCGGAGCCGCCACCGCGTGCAGCCCGAGCTCCAGCTCGTCCCTCGCCATGGCGAAACCGGTTTTGACCACCGACTTCAGCTCCGAGCGCAGCTCCGCCGGCGAGACCACGGTCGACTCCGTCAGCCGTGGCAGCTTCCGCGACAGCACGCTCTCCTGCACCGATTTCGGCTGGTGCGCCAGCAGCGCCTTGCCGCTGGAGGTGGCGTGCAGCGGAGTCCGTCTGCCCAGCCAGTTCTGTGCGGTGACCGAGGACGAGCCGCGCGCCTGCATGATGTTGACCGCGGCGTCGTCGTCCAGAACGGCGATGTTCGCCGTCTCCCCGGCGTCCTCGGCCAGCTCACGGCAGACGGGCGCGCCCTCCTGCGAGATGTCCAGCCGGGACGCCGCGGCTCCGGCCAGCCTCAGCACGCCCGGGCCCAGGTAGTACTTGCCGCGGTCCTGCTCCTGGGAGACCAGCCCTCGGGCCTCCAGGACGCCCAGCAGCCGGAATGCCGTCGATTTGTGGACGCCCAGTTCCTCGGCGATCTCGGTCACACCCGCATCGCCGTGCCGGGCCAGGATCTCCAGCACGCTCACCGCGCGGTCGACCGACTGGACCGAGGCAGCCGCGCCTCTGGGCTGCCTGCCTGTCGCTGTGTCCTCCGTCTTTTCACTCATCTGCTCAACGTCACCGCCTGCTGGCCTGGTTGTGGTTCCCGGTTGCCGGTGCGTGGCCGCGCGCCGTTCTCCGGAGGCTGCCGTTCCTCTCCACTATCTGCGGAGGTCGTCGGCGGGTGCTTGACGTGAAGCCTCCCCGCTTGGATTCTGTTGCGCATCACGCTCTATCGTGCGCGATACGGAACTCGGATAGTAGCGAAGTGTCTCCCCCGCACCTTCCCGGCCAACCGGCACCGGGGCCGGCTGACCATGCTCACTCGAACGTGCTCGCGAGGTGAATCACAGTGATACCCGTCTGCCGCATTGAGGACCTGCCCGCAGGTGAGTCCGTCCGTCTCGACCTCGAACCTCCCATCGCCGTCTTCAACGCCGACGGCGAGCTCTACGCAATCGACGACACCTGCACCCATCAGGACGCGTCCCTGTCGGAAGGCTGGCTCGAGGGCTGTCTGGTCGAATGCCCGCTGCACGCCGCTTCATTCGACCTGCGCACCGGCCGTCCCACCTGCCTCCCCGCTCGCAAGCCCGTGCGTACCCACCCGGTGAGCGTGCTGGACGGCACCGTATGGGTACATGTCGAGTCCGACCGGACCACACAAGCACCGCACACCGCCGCAGCCGGACAAGGGAGCGCCGCATGAACACCATCACCGTGATCGGCGCCTCCCTGGCAGGACTCCATGCCGCACTCGCGCTGCGCGCCGAGGGCTACGACGGCAGGCTGGTGATCGTAGGGGAAGAGCACCATCGACCCTACGATCGCCCTCCACTCTCCAAGGAATTCCTGACCGGCGCGCTGACCGCCGAACGGCTGGCCCTCGCCGACGCCGAGGAGATCGGGGAACTGGACGCCGACTGGCTGCTGGGCACCCGGGCCGAGGGCCTCGACCCGCCCTCCCGTACGGTCACGCTCACGGACGGCCGCAGGCTGTCCACCGACGGCGTCGTCCTGGCCACCGGCGCGGTTCCCCGCACCCTGCCCGGTGAGCCGCTGGCGGGAGTGCACACCCTGCGCACCCTGGACGACGCCGCCGCGCTCCGCGAGGAGCTCAGCCGGGGACAGGTACGGGTCGTCGTGATCGGCGCCGGCTTCATCGGTGCCGAGGTCGCCTCGTCCTGTGCCACCCTCGGCCACAGCGTCACCGTCGTCGAGGCCGCCGCACAGCCGCTGCTGCCCCAACTCGGCGCCCGCATGGCCGAGTTCTGCGCCGACCTGCACACCGACCACGGGGTCACCCTGCTCACCGGCACCGGGGTGCGCGCACTGCACCCGGACGGCGGCCGGTCCGCCGCGGCCGGTGGCGGACAGCGCCGGGTCGGCTGGGTGGAGCTGGCCGACGGCCGGTTCCTTCCGGCCGACGTGGTCGTCGTCGGAATCGGCGTACGCCCCGCCACCGGCTGGCTGGAGGGCTCCGGCCTGCCGCTGGACGACGGCGTCGTCTGCGACGCGGGCGGCGTCACCCCGGTACCGGGCGTGGTGGCCGTGGGTGACGTGGCCCGCAGCGCCGGGCACCGGGCCGAGCACTGGACCAGCGCCATGGAAGCCCCGGCCGTCGCCGCGCGCAATCTGCTGGCCGGTACGACGGTGGAGACGTACTCGGCGCTGCCGTACTTCTGGTCCGACCAGTACGGCATCCGGCTCCAGCTCGCGGGCCGCCGTGGCCCGGACGACACCGTGCGGGTGGTGGAGGGCTCGCCGGAGGACCGCAGCTTCCTCGCCGTCTACGAGCGGGACGGCACCACCACGGCAGTCCTCGCGGCCAACCGGCCCCGGCCCTTCATGCGGGCCCGGCGCGAGCTGGCTCGCGCCGGAATGGCGGCGGTCTGAGCTCGCGGAGCCGTTGTTCGGCAGTCGGCCTTGTGGTTGCGGCCGTCCTCCAGCCGCCGGACTCGCGCCGTTGCCGGTCGCGCCGTTGCGGCGGGAGAAGGTTCAGCGGGCTTCGCCCCCTGGCCCCCTCCACGGGTCCGGATTCTGGGGGAGGAACAGGGGGCGGCTGCAACCACAACGTCCGGCATCAATTACCGGCGGTAGCCGGCTGCTTCTCGCTGGGGCGGACGATGACGAAGCCCTCCCCGTCCAGTCTGAGCTGCACCGCCTCGCCCGAACCGCCGCGGATCATGGAACCGAAGCTCTGCGAGCGGTGCAGTGAGGTCTGCAGCTGGGCGCTCCAGCCCACCACCGCGTCGGTGTCCACGAACACCGGCGCCTGCTGCGACACGGGGATGACGATCGGCGTGCCCTCACAGATGACACCGAGCCTGCCCTGGCCCGAGAAGACGCTGTTGAACAGGCCGCCACCGGCCATGCCCGCGCCTTTGACGATGCCGATCTCGTAGTGCAGACCGGCGTCGAAGACCAGCACGTTGCGGCCGTTGACGGTGAGCGAGTCGCCGGGCGCTATGTCGATGATGAAGCAGTTCTCCGCCTCGTGCGCGAACCACGCCTCGCCCTGGCCGCTGACCGACATCAGCGCCAGCCCCTCCCCGGTGACCTGACGCTTGAGGAAGTTGCCGACCCCCTGGCCCTTCTTCTCGAACCGGAGGTTCCCCCGGAAGGCCACCATGGCCCCCTGCCGCGCGTAGCACTCGCCGTTCACCGTGTACTTCACGCACTTCTCGTTCTGCAGCTCCATCCCCGGTGTGGGACTGGGCTGCGCCATGTTCTTCGTAGCGAAGAGATCACTTTGCATGGTGCCTATGTTCCCCCGGAATCCGTGGCTCCTTCCATACATTCCGTGCCGCTGGTTCAGCCTTTGACGGCGGAGCTGGCGACGCCCTGGACGAACCACCGCTGGAAGAAGGCGAAGACCACGAGGACGGGAAGGACCAGGAGGACGCCGAAGGCGAGGGTCTGACCCCAGTCAAGGGGTTCTTGACCCTGGAAGACGCTCATTTCCAGGGGGAGGGGGCGTACCGAGGGGTCGGACACCATCAGGACCGGCCACAGGAAGGAGCCCCACTGGATGAGGAAGGTGAGGATGGCGACGGACGCGAACGCGGGCTTGCTCATCGGGACGATGATGGCGAAGAAGGTGCGCCAGGGGCCGGCGCCGTCGATGCGGGCCGCTTCCTCGATGCTCGGCGGAATCGAGCGGAAGAAGGTGTGGAACTGGTAGACGGAGAAGGCGTTGGCGACGAACGGAAGCGCCTGGATGAGGAGCGTATTGCGTTGGTCGTTGAACATGTAGAACAGCGGCACGGCCACCGACTCGAACGGGATCAGCATCAGCAGCAGGATGAGGGTCATGACTGCTTCCCGGCCGCGCCACTTCAGCCGCGACAGCCCGTACGCCGCCATCGAGTTGACGAACAGGCCCCCCGTCACCACCACGAAGGCCAACAGCAGCGAGACGCCCATGAAGCGCCAGAAATAGCCCGTGCTTTCTGAGTTGAGAGTGTCGAGGACGGCGAAGTAGTTGTCGAAGGACAGGTGGGTGGGCAGGAAGCCGGACAGGCCGTTGAGTACCTCGCCGGACGGCTTGAGGCTGCCCATGAACAGGTAGAGCACGGGCAGCGTGAAGACGAACGCCAGCACGCTGAGTACGGCGTAATCCATGAAGCGGCGCAGATGCGTGCGGTTCGTGCCCATGGGTCAGTCCTCCTTTCCGGGCCGGACGACGCGGCGCTGGATGAGCGTCAGGACGACGACGATCACGAAGAAGACGACGGTGATCGCCGACGCCTGGCCGACGTTGTTCTGGTCGAAGGCGGTGGTGACGGCCTGGTACATCACGGTGCGGGTGGATTCCTCGTCCAGGCCGCCGCCGCGGATGAGGATGTACACCTGGTCGAAGACCCGGAAGGACAGGACCGAGGTGAGCATGGCGACGAAGACGAGGGTGCCGCGGATGCCGGGCAGGGTGACGTGGCGGAACTGCTGCCAGCGGGAGGCGCGGTCGAGCCGGGCGGCTTCGTAGAGCTCGGTGGGTATCTGCTGGAGCCCGGCGAGCAGAATGACCATCTGGAAGCCGACGCCTTGCCAGACGGAGAGCACGATGATCGAGGCCATGGCCGTGGCGGCGTCGCCGAGCCAGTTGAAGGCCCCCCAGTTGCCGAAACTCACCACGTCCAGGACGGAGTTGAGCATGCCCTGGTCGCTGCGGGCAAGAATCAGCCGCCAGATCACGGCAACCAGCGCCATGGGGAAGACCACCGGCATGAAGAAGAAGGACCGGAAGAGGCCGATGGCCTTGAGCTTGCGGTTCAGCAGGATCGCCAGCGCCAGGGCGAGGGCGGTCTGCAGCGGTACGACGATCCCGGCGAAGGTCAGATTGTTGAGCAGCGCCCGCAGGAACGGGCCCGACAGGTCGGGATCGGTGAACAGCCGCCGGTACTGCTCCAGGCCGAAGAACGACGGCGCCAGCGGAGAGCCGAGCCGCACGTTGTAGAAGGAGAGCACCACGGCGTAGCCGAACGGCACACCGACGAAGGCGATGAGTCCGACGACAGCTGGGGCCGACATCGCCAGGCCGTGCACCCAGTCGCGGTTCTTCCGCCTAGGGCGCGCCGAGGGCCCGGGTCGCGTGGGCTTCTCGGAGGTCATGGGTGGGGCCTGCTCCGGGTCTGGGGGCGCGGACTGCGCGGGTTCCACGGATTTCACGGGGGTGGGTCCTTTTCCCGGCCGGGACGGGCACGCTTCGCCTGTGCCCGTCCCGGCCGATGCGTCCTCCGGTCTACGGGATCTTGTAGCCGGCGTTGTCCGAGAAGTCCCGGTCGATGGAGCGGGCGGCCTTGGCCAGCGCGCTCTTGGGGTCGGCACCGCCGTAGATGGAGTTCAGAGCCCCGCTGAACTTCGACGTGATCACGGGGTACCCGGCGGTCACCGGGCGGGTGACGGCGATGCAGGACTTGGTGATACGGGTGTCACCGCACGGCTTCGCGAGCTGGTCGGCGAAGAGCTGGAGCGGGCCGCCGGTCTTGTACAGCGGGCTCTTGGCGAGTGCGGTCCTGGTGGCCGGCACCGCTCCGTTGGCCTTCGTCATCGCGGTGACGCTGGTGTCGCCCATGAGGTAGTCGAGGAAGGCGCCGGACGCCTTGGCGTTCTTGGTGTCGGCGCCGATGCCCCAGGCCCAGGAGCCCTGACCGGTCTTGGGCCCGTTGCCGAAATCGGGCAGCGGCAGCACGACCAGATCGTCACCGAGGGCCTTGCTGTAGTCGGGGTACATCCAGTGGCCGACCCAGCTCAGCGCGACGCGGCCCTTGGCGAAGGCCTTGCTGTCGGTGTTGGCGTCGACGTAGGTCTTCCAGGACTGGAAGGTTTTCATGGCGTCGACCACGGCGGGGGTGTCGAGGGCGCCGGCTGCCTTACCGTTCTTCAGCAGCGAACCGCCGGCCGACCAGACGATCGGCGAGAAGCCGTAGGTGCCCCACTCGCTGCCATAGCCGACGCTCTCCTGCAGGTCGAGGGTCTTGCCGTCGGAGTCCTTGGCCTTCAGTGCCTTGAGCGCGGCGGTGAACTCCTTCGCCGTCCAGTCGTCGGACTTCCCCTTGGGATACTTCACCCCGGCCGCGTCCAGCAGCTTCTTGTTGCCGTAGATGCCGAGCCCGGAGTCGTACATGCCCAGCCCGTAGTGCTTCCCCTTGATCTCGCCCTGGGCCTTGCTCGCCTTGGTGGCGTTGCTCATCGTCTTGGCGGAGACGTATGTGTCGAGGGGGGCGAGCTTCTTGTTGTAGACGAAGTTCGCCATGGTCGGGCCGTCGAACTCCATGACGTCCGGCAGCTTGGCGGCGTCGGTGGTGGTGATGGTCTTGGTGTAGTCCTTGTCGGGTATCAGCTTCAGCTTGGCCTTGATCTTGTTCTGCGAGGAGTTGAAGGACTTCACCGCGTTCTGCATCGCGGTGGCCTCGCTCTTCTGCCCCTGATGGGCCCAGACGCTGATCGTGCCCTTTCCGCTGCCCGCCTCCGCGGAGGCGTCGGTGGTGGCGCCTCCACCGCAGGCGGCCAGCGCCGCCAACGGCAGGGCGAGGGCCAGGACCGTACAGACCGCGTGCCGGGGTTTTCTGGTTCTGGGGAACATGGTTGGTGCCTCCGTGCGTGGGTGCGAGGTGACGTTCGAAGTGCTCGGGAGTTCTCTGGCGTAGGGGAAGCGCAGGCCCGGGACTTCCAGGGCGTTACTGACGTCGGTGCGGGTTCGGTGGGGCGGTGGTGTCGCGCAGTACGAGATGAATGGGCATCTGCACGTGGCCGGGCGGTTCGGAGTCCGGCTCGTCGAGCTGCTGGAGCAACAGCCCGGCAGCTTCGGCGCCCTGGCCCGCGACGGGCTGGGCGACCGTGGTCAGCCCGATCACATCGGCCAGTTCGTGGTCGTCGAAGCCGATGACGGACACGTCGTCCGGCGCCTTCAGCCGGTGCCGTCGCAGGGCGCGCAGCGCCCCCATCGCCATCTCGTCGGACTGCGCGAACACGGCGGTCGGCGGACGGGACGCGGCCAGCAGCCGGGTCATGGCCCGCTCGCCGCCCTTGACGGTGTAGTCGCCGTCCACTTCCAAGGCGGGATCGTGCTCTATCCCGGCGTCGGCGAGGACGTCCAGATATGCCTGCCTCCGATGCACGGGGGTGGTCCAGTGCAGCGGCCCGCTGCTCCCGGAGATCATGCCGATCCTGCGATGGCCGAGATTGGCCAGATGCCGTACGGCGCTCTCGGCGCCGCCCCGGTCGTCGATGCCCACCACCGTGAAGCCGGGCAGCGGCCCACCCACGGTGGAGGCCAGCGGCACCCCGAGCGAGCGCAGTGCGGCGATCTCCTCTTCTTCGGGGATCAGCAGCGACAGCACCGCGTCCACACGCTTGCGCAGCGGCAGCTTGGTGAAGAAGCGCTTGCGTGCCTCCGGTGAGCCCAGGTTGTAGAGCAGTACGTCGTACCCGGCCTTGCTGAACACCTGTTCCGCGGCGTCCAGGACGGTGCTGAAGAACCAGCGGCCCACGTACGGGACGACCACCCCGATGGTCAAGGTGCGCCCGCTGGCCAGGCTGGACGCCGAACGTGAAGCGGTGTAGCCCAGCGAGGCGGCGACGGCCGCGATCTGCTCCCGCACCTCGTCCGACACGCCCGGACGGCCGCGCAGTGCGCGGGACACGGTGGACGCCGAGACTCCGGCGGCACGGGCGACATCGGTGATGCTGACCGTCACGGCGCACATCCTCCCGTTGATTTCACGTCGGTGTGATCTGTGGGTGACGAGACCGTAGACCCCGGCCAGATTGTTGCGCAAGCGTTTGCGTTCATATTTACTTGGGCCGATTCTCAAGCGATACCTTCATGGTCAATGGTCAGCGCACACGTTTGGGCGCTGTGAGCCGACAGGAACTGTGCATGCGATACGCCCCACCCGGCCTCGTGGTGAACGACTTCGCCCTCCTGCGCGACGAGGACGGCACGTATGCGGTGCTGCACCTGCAGGGGCCCTGGACACCGGAGTTCGACCATCTGCGGATGGAGACCTCCTACGGCCGGGCCACCTCCACGGACCTGGTGCACTGGCAGCCCGCGGGCACCGCTTTCGGCACCGGCCTGCCCGGCCGCTTCGACGAGCAGGCCGTGTGGACGATGCACCCGATTCGGCACGGCGACGGAATGGCCATGTTCTACACGGGCGTCCGCGGCCTCACCGACGACGGCTGGCCTCTCCAGTCGGTCGGCCTGGCGTACTCCGACCGCACCGACGGCACCGGCTGGCGCCGCCACGGCACCGCCCCGGTCGTCGAAGCGGACCCGCGCTGGTACCGCACCGGCGCGCGTATGGGCTGGCGGGACCCCTTCGTCGTCCGCGACGACGAGGGCGACGGCTGGGTGATGGCCGTCTGCGCCGCCGACGCCTCCCTCCCCGTCGAGGTCAGCGGCTGCGTCGCCTGGGCCACCTCCGACGACCTGGAGCACTGGACCGTCCATCCGCCGCTCATCTCGCCCGGCGACGTCGACGAACTGGAATGCCCGGTCCTGGAACGCCTCGACGACGGCAGTTGGCTGCTGATCGGCTCCATCGGCGCCACGCGCAACTTCGAGGCGTGGACCGCGCCCCGGCTGCGCGGACCTTGGACCCGGCGCGGGCCTCTCGGTCCGACCGGCTCGTACGCTCCCCGGATCATCGGGGCGCCGGACGGCTCCCGCGTCGTCGTGCACACCACTCCGCGACGCGTCGGCCTCACCGACACCGGCGCACGCTGCCGGGGCGTGATCGCCCAGCCCAAGCTCCTCGTCACACCTCCGGACGCGGCGCCCCGGCTGGAATGGTGGCCCGTCCTGAACGCCTGGCTCGGCGAGGAGACCGACAAGCCGGCGCTGCACGCGGTCGGCGACGTCGAGATATCCGGACCCGTCGAGATCACCCTGCGCACCACCGCCCCCGGCAGCGACCGACCCGCCCTCACCGTCGGCTGCGACGGCAAGAACCTCCGGGTCACCGGACCCGACGGCACCCCGCTCGAGGAAACGGTCCTGACCGCACCCGCCGCCACCTTGCGCATCCTCACCGTCGGCGAGTACGTCGAGGTCTACGCCGACGACGTCTTCGTCCTCACCACCCTGTGCTACTCCGGCCACCCCGCCCGGTGGACCGCGGTCACGGAGGGCCGCACACGCACCGTCCCCGTCCGGCCCGTCCGCCTGCCCGAGCCGCACCGCGACGACGCCTCGGCGGTCTGGCCCGGCCCTGACACCCCGTCGGTCCCTTCTCCCGAGACCGGGCACGAGTCCGCAAAGGCTCGGCCGTGACGGTTGCCCCACCCTCGCCGGACCGAACATAGGGCCCCTCCGCCTCGCCCTCGGCGGTGGGGCCCTGCGTCATTCCTCGTCGCAGCTGGGATCGCCCCGGCAGGCCCGTGGGGCGCGACGGCATTTGAGGGTTCGGCTGCCCTCATCCGGCCCTGGGGCAGCAGGTCTTCGGTCGCAAGTCCCCAAAAGGACTTCAATGAAATGATGGAAGGTGCCAGGGGCACGGCCCCCCGGGGCGTGTGCCCCGTCCGGCACGGAAGAAGGAGACGAGATCGTGAAGTTCGTGCTCGAGGTCGACACCAGCGACATGCGCGGCGAGGGCGAGGCCGCGGCCGAGCTGGGCCGGGTGCTGCGGTACTGGGGCGGCAACCTGCGCCACTACGCGCTGGAGCCGGGCGACGGTTCGGTCATCTACGACTCGCAGTACCGCGAGGTCGGCAACTGGCGTATCACCGCGTCATCGTGACAGAGGCACAGACCGGGAAGCGGAGAGGAGAACCGATGGCGACCGCGGGCGTGGACCCCCACCGGATCGGCCAGGAACTCGACGGTGCCGTCGTCACCGTCGACCCCGACCTGCCCTCGGCGGTGCGCGAGGGCGTCGAGGAGATCACCGGCCGGCCGGTGGGCACCGGCGCCGGGCCGCGGGTGCATGTGGGCCCCGCCATGCCGGAACTCGCCGTCGGCGACCGGATGTTGTGGATGCACAGCACCAGCGCAGGGGTCGACGCGCTGCTCAAGGCGCATACGCCGTGGCCGCGCGAGACGCTGCTGACCCGCACGGTCGGCCGGATGGGCGAGCGGATCGGCCAGTACGTGCTGGCCTGGGCGCTGGCCGAGCTCCAGAACATCCCCGGCTTCCTGCACCAGCAGGCGTCCCGCACCTGGAACCGGCTGCCCAGCGAGCTGGCCGACGGCACCCTCGCCGTCGTCTTCGGCACCGGCAGCATCGGTGCGGGGATCGGTGCCGCGCTCCAGCGCTGCGGCGTCCGTACGGTCGGTGTGGCCCGTACCCCGCGCCCGACTCCCGGCTTCGACGAGGTCGTCGCGCTCGGCACCCCGGACGGTGCGGGTGGCCCGTCCGGCGAACTGGTCTCAGCACTGGGCGCAGCGCGCTGGGTCGTCGACGCGCTGCCGCTCACCCCTGAGACGGCCGGGCTGTTCGGCCCCGGGCTGTTCGGGGCGATGTCCGGCACGACCTTCTTCAACGTCGGCCGCGGCGCGACCGTCCGCACCGATGCGCTCGCCCAGGCGCTGGAGCTGGGTCAGGTGGCGCGGGCGGTGTTGGACGTGCTGCCGGAGGAGCCCGCACCACCCGGCTCCCCGGTCTGGGACCTCCCCCGCACCACCCTCACCTCCCACTCGGCCGGCCCGACGACCGCCACCGACATCACCGCCGATTTCGGCACCGCCTGGCACACCCTCCGCACCGGCCGACTCCCCACCCTCGCCGTTCGCACCACGTTGGGCTACTGACCTCGGCCCCGCACCGTTACCGAGAGAGGGGGCGTCATGTACTGCTTCGACTGCTCCACGGAAGGCGCCGGTGTGTGCCCGGGGCCATCTGCACAGCGAAACCGAACCCCTACGGCGCTCGACGAGCACCGGACAGGTCTGGTCCTCGCGTGAGGCGCGGCGGATGATCTGTGCCGTCTGTCATCAGTCGCTCCAGTCCAGCGCAGCATCCTGAGCCGGGGGCCCCGCGCCTCCTCGGGGCGCGGCCACCCAGAAGCCGCTGGGCAAGCCCTACGCCCTGTCCAGCGCCCGGCGCACCGCCGTGGCACCCGCAGCTGCGGCTGCCGCAGTGCCCAGGGCTGCGAGCAGGCCGTGGTGGTGCGAGGCCCACAGCTGGTAGCTGCGCGCGGACGCCTCGTCGTCGAACTCGCCGTGTGCGCCGTAGTCGTGGCGGGCGTCCGCGGGCTTCCACAGGTTGTCCGGCTGCGCGGGTGAGCGCTCATGGTCGGTCTGCTGGCCCTTGAAGCCGGCCCTGGCCAGATAGCGGTCGAGGAGGCCGGGCACGAACTTGTCGCCGAGCAGGGTGGCGACCGTCGAGCCGCCGACCCAGTGCTCCCTGCGCTCGGGGTGGTCGGCCGCGAACAGGATGCCGCGCGCGGCCACCTCGGGCTGGTAGACCGGCGCGATCGGGCGCGGGTTGAGCGGCAGTCGTGACTTGACCCAGGTGAACTGCGGGGTGTTCACGCCGGGCAGCTGCACCATCGTGACCCGCACACCGCTCTTGTCGTGCAGCAGCTCGCAGCGCAGCGACTCGTGGAAGCCCTGGATGGCGTGCTTGGCCGCGCAGTACGGCGCCTGGAGCGGGATGCCCCGGTAGGCGAGCGCCGAGCCGACCTGGACGACGGTCCCCGCGTCGCGCGGCTTCATATGGCGGAGCGCGGCCAGGGTCCCGTGGACATAGCCGAGATAGGTGACCTCGGTCGCCCTGCGGAACTCTTCGGCGCTCACCTCGGTGACCGGCGCGAAGACGCTGGAGAACGCGGTGTTCACCCATACCGAGACCGGGCCCAGATCCCGCTCGATGCGGTCGGCGGCCGCGTCCACCGCCGTGTGGTCGCTGACGTCGACGTTCAGCGGCAGCGCCGTGCCGCCCGCGTCCCGTACGTCGTCCGCGGCGCGGGCCAGGCCCTCCTCGCCGCGTGCGATCAGTGCGACGGCGGCGCCGCGTGCTCCGAAGGCGTGCGCTGTCGCGCGGCCCACCCCGCCGCTTGCGCCGGTGACCACGACGACCTGACCTTCTGCTCCCGCGCGCCTGGACTGCTGCCGGCTCATCGCCACACCTCCGCTGTCTGTGCGGGCCTGCTCGCCGATCACGGCGACTACGACATGTACGGGTACGCCGTATGCCGCGTACGCGCGCCCGGGTACCCGCGACGGTCACGGTCACCTCCGGGTGGGGCGTCAGGGGCCCAGCAAGCAGAAGAGACCGCCGTCCGGATCGCGGACCGTGGCGACCCGGCCGTGCGAGGCATGCTGGACGGGCGAGACCACCGTGCCGCCCGTCTTCTCGGCGGCGGCGAGTGCCGCGTCGATGTCGGTCGCGCGGAAGTGCACGTCCCAGCGGGTACGCACCTGGGGGTCGGGAGCGGCCTCGACGCCGCCGCCGCGCAGTCCGGCGACGGTCTCGCCGTCCACCAGGATGTGCACCTCGTCGTTCTGCTCCTCGTAGCTGACCCCATGGCTGGGGTTCTTCGTCCACTCGAGCACTTCGCCGTAGAACAGCGCCGCCGCGAAGGCGTCGCCGGTGCGCAGCTCCAGCCAGGCGGGCGCGTGCCCCGCGCCGACCGCCCAGCCCCGTGGCAGTTCGCCCTGCCACATACCGAACGCCGCCCCGGAGGGGTCGGCGGCCATGGCGGCGCGGCCGTCACCCACGCGGAGTGGGCCCACGGCGACCGTGGCGCCTCTTTCGCGGACGCGTTCACACGCGAGGTCGGCGCTCTCGACGGCGAAGAAAACGGTCCAGCGGACGGGCAGCTGCCAGGTGACGGCGGCCTCGTTGAAGCCCGCCACCGGTTCGCCTTCCCTGGTGGCCGTGCGGAATCCGGGGCCGAGAGAGCTGTCGGTGAAGGACCAGCCCAGTACGGCGCTGTAGAACTCCTCGGTGGCCCGCCGGTCGCGGACAGTGAGACTGACCCAGCATGGCACCCCGGGTACGGAATCCATCACGTCACCTCAAGCCTCCTGCGTGTTCCTTTCGCGCTTGCTCGCTCGGTTCTTTTTTCCGTCCCTGCGTGCCGGGGTGCCCACTGCCTGCGGAGACGAAACGAGAGGTGACGTGCGGGGAAAGTGCTCGGCTTCTGCTGTTTTGCCCGTTTTGGCGAGGGGTACCGGGCGGATTGCGCCGATTCCGTGGCCCCCGCCACGGGCCCCGTCGGCAGTGTCCCCGCACCCGTCGAGCGCCGCCGCGCGCCACCGAGGAGTCGCCATGATGGCCCACCCCGACACCCTGCGAGAGCTGCTCACCCGCTACGAGGCACTCCGTGCCCGGCCGGAGCGGCGGCAGGAGCTGGAGGACGTCTCGTACACGCTCTGCGTATCCACGGGAACCCGGGACATCCGTGACGCACTACGGGCGGCCCGGGCGCATATAGCGGGCGTCTACGTGGCCTGAGCGCCGGACCGACGAGCACCGCGTTTTCCCCTCGGCCCGCCGGGAACCCCGGGGCGCGAGCGATCACAGGCGGCCCGCACCGGCGGGCGTCGATGCGAGTGAGGTGAGCGCAGTGCCGGAGCCCGGCAGCAAGAGCTACGACAAGCACCGTGCGCGGCGTCGCAAGGACCTGGAGAAGAGCGGCGCGGCCGACGCGCAGGAGGCCAACGAAGAGGCCAAGCGCGAGATGGAACGCGACCCGAACTGGCGCCCCTCCGGGCCGCGGACGGAACGCGGCCGGGGCCCCAGGGGAGAGCGTCCCGGCTCCGAGAGCTGAGGGAGGGGCCACCGGAGTCCACCCACGGGAGGCGCCGGGCGGGACCCGGTCGGGCGCCTCCGCGCTCGCTTGTGCTCGACGCCGCCCGGAACGGCCGGCCGTCGCCACAGATCGGGCACCCTTCGGTGCCCCCGCCGCCCGTCGGCCTGCGAGAGTGTTCGCATGGGCGAGAACAAGCAGCGCATGCTGGCGGGGGAGTGGTATCTCCCCGATGACGACGAACTGTTGGCGGACACCGTGCGCAGAGCCGAGCTGTGCGCGGCCTACAACGCGGCCGACCCCGCAGCCCCCGGCGAACGGCGCAAGATACTTGAGCAACTGATCGGCGACCTGGGCGAGGACGTCAACATCCGCCCGCCGTTCCGCTGCGACTACGGCACTTACATTTCGATCGGTGCCGGTACGTTCATCAACTTCGGCGCCGTCTTCCTGGACGCGGCGCCCATCACCATCGGCCGCGATGTACAGATCGGCCCCAACGTGCAGCTGCTGACCCCGGCACACGAGATGGATGCCGAACGGCGGCGCGCGGGCTGGGAGAAAGGCGTGCCCATCACCCTCGGCGACAATGTGTGGCTCGGCGGCGGCGTGATCGTCTGCCCGGGAGTCACCATCGGCCCCGACACGGTCGTCGGCGCCGGAGCGGTCGTCACCAAGGACCTCCCGGCAGGCGTCCTGGCCGTGGGCAACCCGGCACGCGTAGTGCGCGAGCTGTAACCCCGTACCCGGAATGGCATCGCTGCGCTCCGAAGAGGCGCGGGGATTGCGCGCCCAATCACAACCAAGCCGCAGCCCGCGGGCGGCAGACAGGGGCAGCCCCTGCCCGGAGCAGGCGACGGCGGGGCAAGATCCGGCCGGACCAGCCCTAGACGCGGCGCCAGGAGTCGTCCGGCAGGTGCGAGCCCGCCTGCGGTCCCATCCGCAGCATGCCGCCGTCGACCGCCCAGGAGGCGCCGGTGACGTACGTGGAATCGTCGCCGGCCAGGAAGGCGATGACGGCGGCGACCTCGCGGGCGTCCCCGGGCCGCCGCAGCGGCACGCCGGGCCGGGGCGCGGTGCGTACGTCCTCGTCCTCCTGGCCCGTCATGGGGGTGGCGATCTCGCCGGGTGCCACGGCGTTGACGCGGATCCCGTGCTCAGCCAGCTCCAGCGCCATGACCTGGGTGAGCAGCCCGAGGCCGCCCTTGGCCGCGCAGTAGGGCGCGGCGCCGACCCGTGGCTGGTGCTCGTGCACGCTGGTGATGTTGACGACGGTTCCGCCGTCGCCCTGCTCGATCATCCGGCGCGCGGCGCGCTGGGAGCACAGGAACGGGCCCAGCAGATCGATGTCGAGCACGTCCCGGACGGTGGGAAAGTCCAGGTCGAGAAAGGGGGTGCGGGTGCCGGTGCCGGCGTTGTTGACGAGTACGTCGATGCGCCCCAGCTCGTCGGCGAGCTGGTCCACCACGTCGGCCGCCTCCGGCAGCCGCGTCAGATCCAGATGCCGGACCGCCGCCCGCCGCCCGGCCTCCCGTACCAGCGCGGCGGTCTCCTCGGCCCCGTCCCGGTCGGTGTGCCAGGTGACGCCGATGTCCAGACCGTCCTCGGCCAGCCGTACGGCTGCCGACCGTCCGATGCCCGAGTCCGAGCCGGTGATGACCGCGACCCGGCTCGCGCCGCTCCCAGTGGACACACGGACCTCCCTGAACGACACCGCTGAACGACTGCGCTGCGGGGTGACCCCTGAGACGGGTGCGTAAACAGCGAGCTGAGGGGTACGCCGGGCGATCGGGCAGGACCGACCGGCAAGCGCGGCTCGCCCGAATGTGCGACCCGCACGAGCGGCGCGCATGCTGGAAGGGGTCCCGTGTCGTCACTGCTCTAGTGAGGAGAAGCACCATGCAACACGACGAGTTCATCGGACAGATGCAGGCGCGGGCCCACCTCCCCAGCCGGGGCGCGGCCGAGCGCGGAACGCGCGCCACGCTGGAGACGCTGGCCGAACGCATCCCGGCCCCACTGGCCGACCACCTGGCCGCGCAGCTGCCGACCGAGCTGGGAGAACATCTGCGCCGCGTCGAATACGCGCCGGACGTTCCGCAGACCGGGGTCCGGATGACCCGCAAGGAATTCTTCGACCGCGTCGCGCAGCGTGCCGGAGCCGATCCCCCGAAGGCCGTCCACGAGGCCCGGACCGTGGTCGAGCTCCTGGAGGAGGCGACTCAGGGCGCGCTGACCGAGCACATCAGGGAGTCCCTGGACGACGAGCTCGCCTCGATCCTCTTCTCCGGCAGCACCGGCACGGCCGGCGCTCAATGACCGACTCCAGGCGGCGGGGGGTATGCAAGATCCGCCGGCCCAGACGCCATCCGCACGCGCTGGTCAACCGCCGCCACCGTGCTGGTGACGGCCCCTCACCTCGCGACCGAGCCGCAGGGCGCGGAGGAGCCTGATCCGTCCCACTACGAGAGCAGGCCGCAGCACTGATTCCCGGCCGGTGGTCGGCGGCCCGGCAGCCGGCAGGGCAGCGGAGATCTTCCGTCACAACCGTTGACAGGCTCCGGCGCCCTCCTTACTGTTCCGCGCCGAATCGCTTCGACGTACGCAGTCGAAACGATTCGACAATCCCGCGGAAACAGTGAGGAGGGGGCGTTGGTCAAGATCACGGACGTGGCCCGGCGTGCCGGTGTCTCGCCCAGCACCGTCTCCTACGTACTGAGCGGCAAGCGCTCGATCTCGGCCGCGACCCAGCGCCGCGTCGAGGCGAGCATCCGCGAACTCGGCTACCGCCCGCACGCCGGGGCCCGGGCGCTGGCGAGCAGCCGTTCCAACGTGCTGGCCCTGGTGATGCCGTTGCGCAGCGGCGTCCATGTGCCGGTACAGATGCAGTTCGCCGGGGCCGTGGTGACGGCCGCGCGCAGCCACGACCACGATGTCCTGCTGCTCACCCAGGAGGAGGGCGAGGACGGGCTGCGGCGGGTGACCGACAGTGCCCTCGTGGACGCGCTGATCGTGATGGACGTCCAGCTGCGCGACGCACGTACCCCGCTGCTCCGCTCGCTCCCGCTGCCCTCGGTCCTCATCGGCTTCCCTGCCGAGGCCGACGGGCTGACCTGTATCGACCTGGACTTCACCGCCACCGGTGAGAGTTGTGTCGGCCACCTCGCCCAGCTCGGGCACCGGTGTGTGGCACTGCTGGGCTCCCCGCCCGAGGTGTATGTGCGCGGCACCGGCTTCGCGCAGCGCACGGCGGCGGGCTTCACGGCGGCGGCGCACCGCTTCGGCATCACCTCGACCGTGCTCCCGTGCGAGCCCACCAGGCCCGCTGTACGGGAGACCGTCGAGCGGCTGCTGCGCGACCATCCCGGACTGACCGGGGTCGTCGTGCACAACGAGCCCGCGCTGCCCCTGCTGCTGGAGGCGTTCCAGCAGGCAGGAATGCGCATTCCGCAGGACCTCTCGGTGGTCGCCCTCTGCCCGGACGAGCTGGCGGAGAACGCAGCGGTGCCGGTCACCTCCGTCGCCATCCCCGCCGACGAGGTGGGGGAGCGGGCCGTGGAACTGCTGATGGCCAAGTTGAACGGCCGGTCCGTACCGGACGCCACGCTGCTGCCCCCGCGGCTGACCCGGCGTGCCAGCACCGCACCGTGCGGGACCGCCTCATGACCCTCGCTCGTACAGCGCCATCCTGACCCGCGCCCTCCGGCCATTCCGTCGACCGACTGTCGCTCCTCCCCACCGCACCTGCCCCCTCCCGCCAGTGCCACCGAACTGACGAGCCATCAGTTCCAATTGCTCCGCCCGCTCACTTCCGCGCCGTTCGTCGAAACGCTTCGACTCGTCCCACTCGAAGGAGAGCCCCATGCAGGAACCGGGCACCCCCAGACGCCATCTCCTCGCCCTCGGTCTCACCGCCCCGCTGGCGGCGGCCGGTACGGGTCTGGTGGCAGCCGCGCCCGCCACCGCGCGCTCTCGCCGGGCCGCCCGCGTCGGCGCCCGCGCCGGCCACCCGTTCCAGGACCCCGGACTGCCCTTCGAGGACCGGGTGGAGGACCTGCTGGGCAGGCTGACCCGGGGCGAGAAGATCTCTCTGCTCCACCAGCAACAGCCCGCCGTTCCCCGGCTCGGCCTCCGCTCCTTCCGCACCGGCACCGAGGCCCTGCACGGACTTGCCTGGCTCGGCAAGGCCACCGTCTTCCCACAGGCGCTCGGCCTGGCCAGCACCTGGAACCCCGCGCTGATCAAGCGCGTAGGAGCGGCCGTCGGCGACGAGGCGCGCGGCTTCCAGCACGAGCGGCCCGAAGGCTGGGGCCTCAACCTGTGGGCACCGGTGGTGAATCTGCTGCGTGACCCGCGCTGGGGGCGCAACGAGGAGGGCTACTCCGAGGACCCGTATCTGACCGCTGCCATCTCCGTCGCCTACGGCACCGGCCTCCAGGGCGAGCATCCGCGCTATCTGAAGACAGCACCCACCATCAAGCACTACCTCGCCAACAACACCGAGCGGAACCGCTCCACCTCCGACTCGGTGCTGCCCCCGCGGGTCCGCCACGAGTACTACGAGGCCGCGTTCAGGCCCGCGTTGACCGCCGACGCCGTCACCGGCGTGATGACCTCCTACAACCTCGTCAACGGGCGCCCCGCCACCGTCAACCCGGACCTCGACGACGCCGTACGGAAGTGGGCGGACAAGGACCTGCTCAATGTCACCGACGCGGACGCGCCCAACAACCTCACCGGAGGACAGGACTACTACCCCACCCTCGCGGAGGCGGACGCCGCGGCGCTCAAGGCGGGCATCGACAGCTTCACCTCCGACGGCAAGGAGCCCGGCAAGACCGTCAAGGCCCTCACCACAGCACTGGAGAAGGGGCTGATCAGCGAGTCCGACATCGACACCGCCGTACGGCACATCCTCGGCATCCGCTGCCGGCTCGGCGAGTTCGACCCCGACGGCGGGCCGTACGGCAAGATCTCCAAGTCCGTCGTCGACAGCCCCGAACACCGCGCCCTCGCCCGCGAGACGGCGCGGGAGGCGATCGTGCTGCTGAAGAACGCCCCGCTGGAGGGCGACAGCGCGCTGCTTCCACTGGACGGCGAGAGACTGAAGAAGGTCGCCGTCGTCGGCCCGCTCGCCGACACGCTCTACACCGACTGGTACTCGGGCTCCCTGCCGTACGAGGTCACCCCACGCGAGGGCATCAAGGAGCGGCTCGGCTCGGCCGGAAAGGTCACCGGGGGAGAGGGCGTCGACCGGATCGCGGTGAAAAACGCCACCACGGGTGCGTATCTCACCGCCGGCAGCGGCGCGGACGGCGCCGTCCTCACCGAGAGCGGCACAGGTGCGGGCAGCACTGCGCAGTTCGACGTCTTCGACTGGGGCCAGGGCATCGTCACCCTGCGCAGCGCCGCCAACGCCAAGTACGTCGGCTACGACGGCAAGGTCTTCCGCAACGACCAGGAACAGCCCGGCGGCTGGTTCGTCCAGCAGCAGTTCGCGCTGGAGAAGCGCGGCGAGGGCACATGGCTTGTGCGCTACGCCGGATACGACACCCTCACGGACTGGTTCGGCCCCAAGAAGTACCTCAAGGCAGGCGACGAGGGGACCGTCACACTGGTCGCCGAGGCGGACGCCACCCGGTACGAGGTGGAGACCGTACGCGACGGCGTGGCCGAGGCGGTCGAGGCCGCACGCGATGCGGACGTGGCCGTCGTCGTGGTCGGCACCATGCCCGCCATCAACGGCCGCGAGGACCACGACCGTACGGACATGGCGCTCGCCGAGGGGCAGGCCGCGCTGGTCAAGGCCGTCCACCGGGCCAACCCGCGAACGGTCGTCGTGCTGGAGACCAGCTACCCCGAGACGATCACCTGGGAGCAGGCACACATACCCGCGCTCGTCTGGACCACCCACGCGGGCCAGGAGACCGGGAACGCCCTCGCCGACGTGCTGTTCGGCGAGCACAACCCGGCCGGGCGGCTCACCCAGACCTGGTACCGCTCCGCGGACGACCTGCCGGACCTCCTCGAATACGACGTCATCAAGGCCGACCGCACCTATCTCTACTTCCGCGGCGATGTGCTCTACCCCTTCGGGCACGGGCTCTCCTACACCACGTTCCGGTACGGCGAACCGCAGCTCTCCACCCGCACGCTGGGGCCTGACGGCACCGTGACCGTCTCCGTGCGGGTCACCAACACCGGCCGCCGTGACGGCGACGAGGTCGTCCAGCTCTACGTCCGCCGACGCGGCTCCCGCGACAAGCAGCCGTTGCAGCAGTTGCGCGGCTTCGAACGTGTCCGGGTGAAGGCCGGCCGCTCCACCACCGTGCGGTTCAAGCTGCGCGCCGCCGACCTCGCCCACTGGGACGTCACCCGTGGGCACGAGGTCGTGGAGAGTGGGGAGATCGAGCTGCGGGTGGGCGCTTCCTGCGGCGATATCCGGGGGCGTACGACACTGCGGGTGCGCGGTGCGGAGATTCCGCCGCGGGATCTGTCCCGGACCACTCGGGCCGCTGACTTCGATGACTACCGGGGCGTTCGGCTGGTGGACGAGAGCAGGGCGCGCGGCGAGGCGGTGGGCGCTGTCGCGGACGGCGCATGGGTGGTCTTCCGCGATGTCGAGCTGGGGTCCGGTGCGCGGAAGTTCACCGCGCGGGTCGCCCGGGAGGAGCGGGGCGGCGGGAGCCTCACCGTGCGGCTCGGCTCGCCGCGGGGGCGTGTGGTCGGTACGGCTTCGGTGCCGAGTACCGGTGATCGCTACGCGTACGAGAGCGTCACCGCGCGGTTGCGGGGTGCGCACGGTCGGCACGACGTGTACCTGGTCTTCTCGGATGCGATGCGGCTGAGCACCTTTTCGCTGCGTTGAGAGCTCGGGTGGAGCTGTTGTTTGGCGGCTCAGGTGCGTTGTGGCTGGTCGCGCCCACGCGGCGGAGCCGCACATGAACACAGCCCCGCGCCCCTTCGGGGCGCCCCCCTTCGGGTCTCGTACCGAAATGGAGATTTGTCCGCTATGCAATTCCGTCCCGTACTTTCCGTGCTCACGGCGAGCACGGTGGTCGCTCTTGGGCTCACCGGGTGTGCTGCCGTTCCGGAGCCCGGTACCGTCACCGTGCTCAACTCGGCCACCGATACCGCCGAGCACACCAAGAACCAGAAGTTCTTCGACCGCTGTGCGAAGAAGTTCGGGCTGCGCGTGGAGCAGAACAGCGTGCCCGCCGACCAGGTGTCCTCCAAGGCGCTGCGGATGGCTTCCTCGCACTCGCTGCCCGACATTCTCGAACTCGACGGGTCCGAGCTGCCGCAGTTCGCGGAGACCGGTGGGCTGCGCAGCCTGCGGGACCTCGGGGTGCGCACCTCCGGGCTGTCCCGCAGCGGGGTCTCCCTCGGTTCCTTCGAGGGGACCCGCTACGGCATCGCCCGCTCCGTCAACTCCCTGGCGCTGTACTACAACCCGGACCTGCTGAAGAAGGCAGGCGTCGAGGTGCCCCGGACCTGGGAGGAGCTCCGGTCGGCGGCGAAGAAGCTGTCCGGCAACGGCACCTACGGGCTCGCCTTCAGCGCCAGCCCGAACGCCGACGGCGTCTACCAGTTCCTGCCGTTCTTCTGGTCGGCGGGCGGCGACGAGGCGCGGCTGAACAGCGGCAAGGGCGAGGCGGCGCTGCGGCTGTGGAAGGACATGGTGGCGGACAAGTCCGTCTCCAAGGCCGTCGTCAACTGGAACCAGCAGGACGTCAACGACCAGTTCGTCGCGGGCCGCACCGCGATGATGGTCAACGGGCCCTGGCAGGTGCCGGTGCTGGAAGCGCAGCACAAGGTGGACTGGGCCGTCGCCAGGTTCCCCGTCCCCGAAGCGGGCGGCAAGGCCGTCACCCCGGTCGGCGGCACCGTGATGACCGTCCCCAAGAGCGACGACAGCGAGCGTGAGAAGAACGCCGCCAAGATTCTCAACTGCCTCAACACACCGGGAAACCAGCTCGACTGGGGCGAGGCCGTCAACAACGTCCCCACGCGTGCCGCCGCCGCGCGCACGTACGCCCGACAGAACCCCAAGCTCGCCCCGTTCGCCGACCTGGTGACCACGGCGCGCTCCCGCACCGCGAAGGTCGGCACCCGCTGGCCGGCGGTGAGCGACGCGCTGGCCGGCGCCTTCCAGTCCGTACTCACCGGCGGCAGCAGCCCGGAGGCGGCCCTGCGCCGTGCCCAGCGGCAGGCGACGGCGGGGGAGTGAGGAGCCCAGCATGAGTACCGTCACAGCCCCGTCCGTCTCCGCACCGGCCGCAGGCGACTCCGGAGCGGTCGCCCGCGGCCGGGCCGGCGGCCGTCGCACCACACTGCTGCGCTGGCTCTTCATCGCGCCCGCGCTGCTCTACATGGCCGCCTTCTTCGGCTACCCGCTGGTGCGCAACGTGCTGATGAGTTTCCAGCACTACACGCCCACCACCTACTTCACCGGCGAGGCACCGTTCAACGGCCTCGACAACTGGCGGGCCGTCTTCTCCGACCCGCTGTTCACCGACGCGCTGTGGCACACGGCGCTGTTCACGGCGGGTTCGCTGCTGGGACAGTTCACCCTCGGGCTGGCGCTGGCCGTCTTCTTCTCCCGCCGCTTCCGCCTCTCCCGCTTCGTACGGGCGGTGCTGCTGCTGCCGTGGCTGGTGCCGATGGTCGTGGCCGCCGTGGTGTGGCGGCGCATCCTCGACCAGGAGCACGGCGTCCTCAACGCGGCCCTGCAGACACTGGGTCTGACCGACGGTGGCGTGCCCTGGCTGAGCAGCCCCGATGTGGCACTGCTGGCGGCCGTGCTCGTCAACATCTGGATCGGCATCCCGTTCAACATGGTCATCCTCTACGGCGGACTCCAGGAGATCCCCCGCGAGTTGTACGAGGCGGCTTCGCTGGACGGCGCCGGGCCGTGGCGGGTGTTCCGCTCCGTCACGCTGCCGCTGCTCCGGCCCGTGATCACGGTCGTCCTCGTACTGGGCTTCATGTCGACGGTGAAGATCCTCGACCTGATCCTCGCCCTCACCTCGGGCGGCCCCGCCGACGCCACCCAGACCCTGGGCACCGTCACCTACCAGATGTCGTTCCTGCGCCTCGACTTCGGCCAGGGTGCCGTCGTCGGCAATGTCCTCATCCTGATCAGCGCGGTCTTCGCGGTGCTCTATCTGCGTGCCAACCGCGCCGACTTCGGCACCGGGAAGTGAGCGAAGTGAGCACGAGACCTCCGACAACCGCCCGCACCACCGGCCCCGGGACCGCCCGCAGGATGCGCGGAGCCTGGAACACCGCAGCGGCGCTGCTGATCCTCGCCGTGCTGCTCTTCCCCGTCTACTGGATGCTGGTCACCGCGCTGCAGCCGTCCTCGGGCATCGAAGCGGACTGGTTCCCCACCTCGCCGGGGCTCGACAGCTTCCGCGCCGCGCTGGACAGCCAGGGCCGGTCCCTGCTCACCAGCCTCGGCGTCGCGCTGGGTGCCGTGGCGGTGTGCCTCGCTCTGGCGGCTCCCGCGGCCTACGGGCTGGCGCAGTTCTCGCTGCGCGGCGGACAGGCCGTCGTCTTCACCACGCTCATCACCCAGATGGTGCCGGGCATCGTCATCGCCAACGCCCTCTACAGCGCCTACGCGGAGCTGCGGTTGGTCAACTCCTACCTCGGACTGATCCTGGCCGACGCCTCGCTCGGACTGCCGTTCTCCATCGTGCTGCTGCGCGCCTTCATGGTCTCCATCCCCGGCGAAGTGGTGGAGGCGGCGCTGGTGGACGGTGCCAACCGGTTCACCGCGTTCGTCCGCGTCGTCCTGCCGATGAGCCGCAACGCCCTCATCACGGCAGGGCTGTTCACCTTCCTGTTCGCCTGGTCGGACTTCATGTTCGCGCTGACCCTCAACACCACCGACGACGTCAAGCCGGTGACACTCGGCATCTACCAGTTCGTCGGCGCCCACGTCAGCGACTGGGGCGCCGTCATGGCCACCGCCGTGCTGTCCGCGGTGCCCGCGGCGGTGCTGCTGGTCGTCGCACAGAAGTACATCGCCGCCGGGATCACCGGTGGGTCGGTCAAATGAGCAACGCCTTCCCCGCGCTTCCGGCGGACTTCGTCTTCGGGGCCGCCACCGCCGCCTACCAGATCGAGGGGGCCCACGACGAGGACGGGCGTGGGCCGTCCATCTGGGACACCTACTGCCGCGAGCCCGGCCGGATCGAGGGAGCTGCCAGCGGTGACGTGGCCTGTGACCACTACCACCGCTACCGCGAGGACGTCGCGCTGCTGCGCGAGCTGGGCGCCGGCAGCTACCGCTTCTCCGTCGCCTGGCCGCGTGTCCAGCCCACCGGCACCGGGCCCGCCAACCGGCGTGGCCTGGACTTCTACGACCGGCTCACCGACGAACTGCTCGCCGCGGGCATCAGTCCGGCCGCCACCCTCTACCACTGGGATCTGCCGCAGCCGCTGGAGGACCGGGGCGGCTGGCGGGTGCGGGAGACGGCGCAGCGCTTCGCCGAGTACGCGGCGCTGGTCGCCGCCCGGCTCGGCGACCGGATACCCCGCTGGATCACCCTCAACGAGCCGTTCTGCAGCGCCTTCCTCGGCTACGCCACCGGCCGGCACGCACCCGGCGCGCGGGAGGGCCGCGGCGCCCTCGCCGCCGCACACCATCTGCTGGTCGGGCACGGGCTGGCCGTGCGTGCCCTGCGCGCGGCAGGAGTGGCCGAGGCCGGCATCACCCTCAACCCCGACCGGCTGCTGCCCGCCACCGACTCGGCGGCCGACCACGCTGCCCTGCGGCGGGCCGAGACGCTGCACAACGAGACCTGGCTCGACCCGCTGTTCGCCGGGCGCTATCCGCGCGGTGCGGCGGAGACCTGGGGGCCGCAGGCCGACGGCTCCTGGCGCCTGGACGGCGACCTGGCGCTGATCGGCACCCCGTCGGACTTCGTCGGCATCAACTACTACCGCCCGATCACCGTCGCCGACGCGCCCTACCGTGACCCGGACCCGGCAACCCGTACGGCCACCGACATCCGCGTCGCCGAGTGCCCCCGCGACGATGTACGGCACACCACCATGGGCTGGCCCGTCGACCCGCACACCCTCACCGACCTGCTGACGGACCTGACGGCGCGCTACCCGGCGCTGCCGCCGCTGCTGATCACCGAGAACGGCTCCGCCGAGGCCGACACCGTCACCCCCGACGGGCGGGTGCACGACACCGACCGTGTCGACTACCTGCGCGGCCACCTGGCGGCGGTGGCCGACGCGATCCGCGCCGGCGTCGACGTACGCGGCTACTACGTGTGGTCGCTGCTGGACAACTTCGAATGGGCGCGTGGCTACGGACAGCGCTTCGGCCTCGTCCACATCGACTACCCGACCCAGCGGCGCCTCCCCAAGGACAGCTACCACTGGTACCGCGACCTGATCGCCGCCCACCACCGGCACCACACCCGGCAACAAGCACCCACCGCACAGCACACCGGAGAGCAGGCCGCCCGATGAAGTTCACCGACGGCTACTGGCTGATGCGCGACGGCGTCCAGGCGTCGTACCCCACCGAGATCGCCGACGCCCGTGTCACCGACGACGGCTTCACCCTCTACGCCCCCGTACGGCACGTCCGGCACCGGGGCGACACCCTCAACGGCCCGCTGCTGACCGTCGAGTGTTTCTCACCCGCCGAGGGCGTGATCGGCGTCCGCACCACCCACCACGCCGGTACGGTCGACCGCGGCCCGCACTTCGCACTGCGCCCCGGCCAGGACGAGGACGACGCGCCGGGCAAGGTCACCCACGACGGCTCGCTGCTCGAACTGGCCAGCGGCGACCTGACGTTGCGGGTCGACACGGCGGCGCCGTACCGGCTGGAGTTCACCGCCGACGGCCACACCCTCACCTCCGTGGAGGCACGCGGCACCGGCTACGCCACGACGGCCTCGGGCGCCCACCACTCCCTCGCCCAGCTCGCGCTCGGCGTCGGCGAGCTGGTCTACGGGCTCGGCGAGCGCTTCACCCCGTTCGTCCGCAACGGGCAGAGCGTCGACATCTGGCAGGCGGACGGCGGCACCGCCAGCGAACAGGCGTACAAGAACGTCCCGTTCCACCTCACCAACCGCGGCTACGGCGTCTTCGTCAACCACCCCGGCAAGGTGTCCTACGAGGTCGGCTCCGAGGCCGTCGGCCAGGTGCAGTTCAGCGTCGAGGGCCAGTCGCTGGAGTACTACGTCATCCATGGCCCCACCCCCAAGCAGATCCTCGACCGCTACACCGCGCTCACCGGCCGCCCCGCACTGCCCCCGGCCTGGTCGTTCGGACTGTGGCTGTCCACCTCCTTCACCACCTCCTACGACGAGGAGACCGTCCGCAGCTTCGTCCGCGGCATGGCCGAGCGTGACATCCCGCTGGGCGTCTTCCACTTCGACTGCTTCTGGATGCGCGCCTACCAGTGGTGCGACTTCACCTGGGACCCGGAGGTCTTCCCCGATCCGGAGGGCATGCTGCGGCGGCTCAAGGAGGACAACGGGGCACAGGACCTGAAGATCTGCGTCTGGATCAACCCCTACATCGCCCAGAAGTCCCCGCTGTTCGACGAGGCGGCCCGGCTCGGCCATCTCGTACGGCGGCCGGACGGCAGCGTATGGCAGTGGGACCTGTGGCAGGCGGGCATGGGCCTGGTCGACTTCACCCATCCCGAGGCGCGCGCCTGGTACGCGGGCAAGCTGCGCGGGCTGCTCGGCCAGGGCATCGACTGCTTCAAGACCGACTTCGGCGAGCGGGTGCCCACCGATGTCGTCTGGCACGACGGCTCCGACCCGGAGCGGATGCACAACTACTACACCCAGCTGTACAACCGCACCGTCTTCGAGACCCTCACCGAGGAGCGCGGCGAGGGCGAAGCCGTCCTCTTCGCACGCTCCGCGACCGCCGGCGGCCAGCAGTACCCGGTCCACTGGGGCGGCGACTGCGAGTCCACCTTCGGTGCGATGGCCGAATCGCTGCGCGGCGGCCTCTCCCTCGGTCTGTCCGGGTTCGGCTTCTGGAGCCACGACATCGGCGGCTTCGAGGGCGACCCCGCTCCCGCGCTGTTCAAACGCTGGGTGCAGTTCGGACTGCTCTCCTCGCACAGCAGGCTGCACGGCAGCACGTCCTACCGGGTGCCCTGGGACTTCGACGAGGAAGCCGTCACCGTCACCCGCGACTTCACCCGGCTCAAGCACCGGCTGATGCCCTACCTCTACCGCGCCGCCCAGCAGGCCGCCGCAAACGGCACCCCGGTGATGCGGGCCATGCTGCTGGAGTTCCCCGACGACCCGGCCTGCCACACCATTGACCGGCAGTACATGCTCGGCGACGACCTCCTGGTGGCCCCGGTCTTCACCGTGGACGGCACCGTCGAGTACTACGTACCGGACGGCGAGTGGACCCATCTGATGTCCGGCGAGCGGATACCGGGCCCCGGCTGGCGGCGCGAGCAGTACGGCTTCGACAGCCTGCCGCTGCTGGTACGTCCCGGCGCGGTACTTCCGTACGGCGAGCGGGACGAGCGCGCCGACGGCGACTGGGCGCACGGGGTCACTCTGCGCGCCTACCGCCTCGGCGACGGTGCCATGGTGACCACCCGGGTGCCGCGTCCACGCGCCGCCGACGCCGTCTTCCGCACCCGGCGGTACGGGCGCCGGATCACCGTCGAGGCGACCGGCGCGCCCGGACCGTGGCACCTGCTGCTCGTGGGCGTCCGCGCCCACGCCCCGGACGGAGTCGACGTGACGGCCCGTCACACCGACGAGGGTACGCTGCTGACGGCTCTCGACGGCTCGACGGAACTGACGGCACTGCTCGCCTGACGCTTGCCCGGCATGGAGGGCTGGCAGCACAGTGCAGGGGACGCGCCCCGAAGGGGCGCGGGGAACTGCGCGCTCAGCCACGATGCACCCGCAGTCGGCAAGCGTCGGACAGGGGCACCCCGCGCCGGGGGCACCGCATCACCGGGTGACCCTCACCTCCCGGTCCGCCGCCTCGGGCGTGGCGGCGGACCGCGGCACCCCGACCCGCGCGGACGGGGCCGCATCGACCACCTCCGCGGGCTGCTGCGCCGCCACATGGCGGCACACCCCCGCGACCAGACGAGGTGCGGTAAAGGCGGCGCCGTGCACGAAGCGCATCGCCGGGCCGAACGTCGGCGCCGTCAGCAGCCCCGCGAAGAACAGCCCCGGGTGCGAGGACTCGAAGTCCTGGCTCACCCAGGGGGCACCGCTGTTGCCGACCCGGCGCAGTGTCTCCTGCAGCGTGGAGTCCAGCAGCCCCAGCCGGAACAGATCCGGGACGAAACCGGTGGCGGCCACCACGTGCTCGGTCGCCAGCGTCCGTGCCGTCCCGTCCGCCGCCTTCAGCCACAGCCGGACCCGCTCGCCCGGCCCGCCGCCCACGCGGCGGATGCCGGTCGTACGGTCCGCGGCCGTGACGGTGTGCCCCAGCAGCACCGGCACGGTCGGCTCGAACCGCTCCCGCAACCACCAGGCACCCGCCGGTCCGAGGGCGTGCCGGGCGATGTGCAGCCGTACGGGCGCGGGCAGCCGCCGTACCGCGCCGGGCCGCCGCGACCACATCCAGGTCGGCCAGCCGGTGCCCAGCGCGCTGTGCGGGTCGTACAGCTTGGAGAGCCGGCCGCGCTCCAGCGGCCGTGGCGGCGCGTTCCACTTGATGCGGGACGCGCGGGCCACCACGCGCGGCTCGGCGCCCGCCTCCGCCAGCAGCGCCGCGGTCTCCAGCGCCGCCTGCCCCGCCCCGACCACCGTGACGTCCTGGCCCCGGAACCGGGTCAGCTCGCGATGCTGGGTGCTGTGCGTGACCAGACCGGCGGGGAGACCGCGCAGCACGGTGGGCCGATATGCGAACGGCATGACGCCGATGGCCAGCGCGACGGTCCGCGTCGTCAGCTGTTCGCCCTGATCCGTACGGATCCGGAAACCGGAGGGGTGCGGGGCGAGGTGCGTGACGGTCATCTCCTCGGCGGGCGGCGCCGCCTGCCGGCCGAACCAGGTGCCGTATTCGGCGAAGGTGTCCAGCGGCAGCGGACGGCCGTGCCCCACCTCGATACCCCGGTCGGCACAGTAGGCGGTGAGGGTGTGGGTGCCCTCCGGGTCGGAGAGGGCGGAGGCGCTCGGCTCGGACTTGAGGAACATGCCGCGTGGCATGTGGTCCCGCCAGGAGGCCATCGGCCTGCCGAGCACCCGCAGGCGCAGCCCCGCCGCCGCGGCGTGCGAGGCGATGGACAGTCCGTAGGGGCCGGCTCCCACCACTACGAGGTCGTACATGGGTTCCTTCTCTCTGTGTGCGGTGTGGGCTTGGGGTGTCGTACGGGTGGGCTTTCTGGGCTGGATGGGGAGTGCGAGAGGGGCGAAGGGGGTGTGGGACGCACGGGGTGCGCGGTGTGTGCGGCGGCGGGGTGCGGGACGGCCACCGTCCGTCTCCGGGCGGCCGTCGCGGCGCGCAGGGCCTTGCCGAGGCCGCGCCCCAGCCAGCCCGCGGCCATCGCGGCGAAGGGCAGCGGATCGTCGGCGGCGAACCAGGCACGCTCCACCGGCCCGCGCGGCAGGTGCACAGTTGCCGGGCCGCCGGGCGGGCGCGGGCCCAACAGCGCGGCGAGCAGCGCGTAGTTCTCCACGACGAACACCTGGGCAGGGCCGCGCGGCTCACCGGGCCTCCGGCCGACGGATGCCCCCGGTACAGGCCGCCCGGTCAGATGCAGATGCTGGGCCCGGACCACGTCGAGTCCCGCTTCGTCGGTGAAGAGCCGGAACTGGGCGCCGGGCCGCGGGTTGAAGTCCACCAGGTGGTGGACGCCGGTCGCCGGATCGAGCCGGAAGTCGAGGTCGAGGATGCCGCGGTAGTCCAGCGCTGCCGACAGCTGCGCCGCCGCCTGTTCGACGGGCGGGTTGGGCAGCCGGCGGCCGACGGCCGTCAGGCCCGTGTACGGCGGCCACGAGCGTTCCTTGCGGCCCGCACCGGAGACCAGGAACCGGCCGCCCTCCGCCGCGTAACCGTGGAAGAACCAGTCGACACCCGGCGCGTCCGGCAGTCGGCGCTGCAACAGAAGTGCGCTGCCTGCCTCTTCGGACCGTTCGAACAGCCGCGCCGCTTCCGGCGCCGTCCGGACGAGCGCGGTGCTGCGCAGACCGGTCGGCAACAGCCAGGGGCGGCTCCACTTGGCCACCACCGGCAGACCGAGCGCCGCCGCCGCGCGGCCCGCCTCGTGGGCGCTGCCAGGCAGCACGGTGGTGGGGTGGGCGATCCCTGCGTGCGCGCAGACGGCGGCCAACTCGGCCTTGTCCGCGAGCCGGGCGGGCAGCCCGGGCTCGACGGCAGGCAGCAGATAGCGCCCGCCGAGCCGGGGCGCCAGCCGGGCTGCGGCGATCGCCCCGTGGTCGTCCAGCGGCAGAAGCACGGCGGGCCTGCCGACCGCATCGGAGACGTCGAGCAGCGCGCGTTCCAGCTTCGCCTCGGACAGCGCATCGTCCGCCCCCGAGCCGCCCGCGCGGGCCGCGGCACTCGGCAGGGTGTGCACCCGGTGCAGGAAGCGGCTACTGCCCACGGGTCCGCTCGCCGAGCCGAGCAGGGCGTGCACCTCCAGCCCCGCACGCCCCAGCGACCGGGCGGCGCCCAGGGTGCCGTGGTGGTACGGGTTCGGATCGAGGCGCAGCAGCAGCGCGGGCACGTCCGTGGCGAACGACGGCATGGGGCATGTCC